>CAMFBH010000016.1 GCA_945948515.1 uncultured Clostridia bacterium | reverse complement strand
AACAAGTGAGGGAATGGACAGAACGCGTGCAGATCATATCGGAATGCTTGCTACTGCAATGAACAGCCTTGCACTTTGTGATGCTCTCGAACAGCTCGGTGCTGTTGTCAGAGTTCAAACCGCTATTGAAATGCGCCAAATCGCAGAACCGTATATCCGCAATAAAGCAATCCGTCATTTTGAAAAGGGCAGAATTGTTATTTTCGGATGCGGAACAGGTTCACCGTTTTTCTCTACGGATACAGCCGCAGCATTAAGAGCTGTTGAAATCGGAGCAGATATTCTTTTGAAAGCAACAAATGTTGACGGTGTATATGATAAAGACCCGAATAAGTTTGCTGATGCAGTTAAATATGATAATGTAACTTTTTCAGAGGTTCTTGTTAAAGATTTAAAGGTTATGGATTCAACTGCATTCAGTCTTTGCAAGGATAATGATGTATCAATCCTTGTATTTAATCTTGATAATCCCGATAATATCGCAAAAGCCGTTAAAGGCGAATCAATCGGAACGCTCGTTTCAAACTAAACATAATTAAGAGAGGTATAATTTATGGAACAGGTATTCGCAAAAGCTAACGAAAAAATGGAAAAGTGCATTATTTCTATGGAAAGAGATTTTTCTGCTATCAGAGCAGGAAGGGCAAATCCGGCAGTTCTTGACCGCATTCTTGTTGATTATTACGGAACTCCCACTCCGATTGTTCAAATGGCACAGGTTTCTGTTCCTGAAGCCCGCGTGCTTGCAATTCAGCCTTGGGATGCTTCTTCGCTTAAAGAAATCGAAAAGGCTATTAATGCTTCCGACATAGGAATTAATCCAACAAACGACGGAAAAATGCTCAGACTTGTATTTCCTCAGCTTACTGAGGAACGCCGTAAGGAGCTCGTTAAGGATATTTCAAAACGCGGTGAAGAGGCTAAGGTTGCTGTTAGAAATGTTCGCAGAGATTCAATGGATGCTCTGAAAAAGCTTAAGAAGGATAATGAAATAACGGAAGACGATCTTAAAAACGGAGAAAAGAAGCTTCAGGATATCACAGATAAGTTTATTAAACAAGCTTCCGATATTACAAGTAAAAAAGAAACCGAAATTCTTTCAATGTAATTTAATATTTTCGGGGGCAGTGCAGAAAAATTGAGTGTTTTTCGGTTGCCCCCTATAACTGTTTTTCGGGGAGTATTTACTCGGATGTAATCAATGAGATTTTCAGCTTTTATATAAGAAAGGAGCTGTGAGCAATGGCTATTTTTTCAAAGAAGAAAGATTCGTCAAATGTTAAATTTGATGTTCTTCCCAATCATCTCGGAATTATTATGGACGGTAACGGCAGATGGGCGAAAAAACGCGGTCTTGTCAGAACGGCAGGTCATAAAGCGGGTGCAGAGGTTTTCAGAGATATTTCTCACGCCTGCGGTGAAATCGGTATTCCGTATGTAACCTTTTATGCTTTTTCAACCGAAAACTGGCGCAGACCCAAAAGCGAGGTTGACACTTTAATGTCGCTTTTTAAAAGCTATCTTCTTGATGCCAAGGCTAATTTTGAAGAAAGCGAAAATATGAAAATAAAGTTCATAGGCGAAAAAGACGGCATTTCCCAAGAACTCCTTGACTTAATGAACGAGGCTGAAGAAAAAACTGCTTCTCACACGGGAACTACAATTTTCCTTGCAATTAATTACGGCGGCAGGCAGGAGATACTTCATGCTGTTAAAGAAATTTGTGAAGATGTTAAAAACGGAAAAAGCATTGATGAATTGACCGAGGCCAGTATCTCAAGCAGGATTTATACCAGCGAAGCGCCGGATGCCGATTTAATAATTCGACCGAGCGGCGAGGAAAGATTATCAAATTTCCTTCTGTGGCAAGCTGCTTACAGTGAATTTTATTACAGTGATGTTTTATGGCCTGATTTTAAAAGAGAAGATTTATACAAAGCTCTTACCGAATTTGAAAACAGAAACAGGCGTTTCGGAGGATAGAATATGAAAACAAGAGTTATTACTGCTGCCGTTTTGCTTGCGGTTCTTGCATTGGTGGTTTGGCAGATTTATACACCTGCACTTGTTATTGTTGTTGCTTTTCTGAGTGCTGTTGCTTCAAATGAAATAATGAGATGTGCTAAGGTTTCAAACAAATTTATAATAATTACGGGCACAGTAGCTTCCGCAATTATACCTTTCTTTTCAAATCCATCATGCCTTGAACCTGTTGTCTCCACAGAAAAATGGCAGAGCGTTATCGGAGCCGTTCCACAAACTGTTTACATAATTGTTATATGCCTTGCTTTTTTCCTTGCAATGCTTAAAGGCTACAGCCACACAAAGTTTGAGGATGTTGCAGTTAGTATTGTTGCAAGCATATTTGTACCGTATGTATTTTCAATTCTTGTTCGTTTAAGAGATTTGCAGGGTTACCGCTCTCAGTTTGGAATTTATTTAATATTCTTCGCACTTATTTGCGCTCTTGCTACCGATAGCGGAGCACAGCTTGCCGGCATGGCATTCGGTAAGCATAAAATGTCGCCCAATATCAGTCCAAAGAAAACAGTTGAGGGTGCGGTAGGCGGAGTTGTATTTAGTTTAATTCTTAATTTTGTTGCAATTCTTCTCTATAATAAATTTGCAAACGCGCCCATCTCCAAGGACTCAATAATTGTATTAATGTGCTTTGCTCTTCCGATTTCAATTCTCGGAATGATGGGCGATTTAACAGCTTCTGTTCTTAAAAGAAATTTTTCTGTAAAAGATTTCGGTAAAATTTTCCCCGGCCACGGCGGTGTTATGGACAGATTTGATTCATCTCTATTCACTCTCAGCGCAACCTATGCTTTAACGCTTGCATTTTTCAGTTAATATTTTAGGTGATAATTATGAAAAATATATCTTTACTTGGTTCAACAGGCTCAATAGGAACGCAAACCCTTGATGTTGCAAGAATGCACGGCTACTTCGTAAAATGCCTAAGTGCGAACTCAAATGTTGATTTAATGGAACAGCAGGTAAGGGAATTCAAACCAGAGCTTGTTTGCCTGATGAATGAAAATTCCGCAAAGGATTTAAAGTTAAAAATTTCGGACACAAACACTAAGGTTGTTTCCGGCATGAACGGACTTATTGAGTGTGCAACATATTCAAATGCGGACACTGTTCTTAATTCTGTTGTAGGAATGGTAGGACTTTTACCCACTCTTGAAGCTATTAAAGCGAAAAAGACAATAGCCCTTGCAAACAAGGAAACGCTCGTTGCAGGAGGTCATCTTGTAACAAACTGTGCAAAGGAAAACGGTGTATCAATTATACCTGTTGACAGTGAGCATTCTGCAATTTTTCAGGCAATGCAGGGCTCTCCGAGAAAGTCGGCTGTTAAAAAAATAATTCTTACCGCTTCGGGCGGTCCATTCTTTGGAAAAAAGCTTTCGGAGCTTGAAAATGTTACTGCCGCAGATGCTTTGAAGCATCCTAATTGGGATATGGGAGCAAAAATCACCATAGATTCTGCTTCAATGATGAATAAGGGGCTTGAATTTATTGAGGCAAAATGGCTTTTTGATTTGCCATGTGACGACATTGAAATTGTTGTGCATCGCGAAAGCGTGGTTCACTCTGCAATAGTTTATAAAGATAATTCAGTTATCGCTCAGCTTGGTGTTCCCGATATGAGAATTCCCATTCAGTATGCGTTAACCTATCCCGAAAGGCTGGAAAGCCCTGTTAAGGAGCTAAGCCTTGCCGATTACGGAAACCTTTCCTTCTATGAGCCCGATTATGAAACCTTCAAATGTATAGATGTGTGCAAAAGAGCAATTACTCTCGGCGGACTTCATCCTGCCGCGGCAAACGGTGCAAACGAAGAAAGCGTTCGCCTTTTCCTGAATGGTAAAATTAAATTTACGGATATTGCATATCTTAATGATGAGGCAATGAAAAATGCCGATAATAAAAATGATTTTACTCTTGACGATGTTCTTGAAGCAGACAGAAAAGCAAGAGAATTTGTAACTGAGGCGGTTAAGTGAGTTTGAATTCTATTTGGCAATCTGTGTATCCTATTTTAATTGCAGTTGCTTTTTTTGAAGTGATTATAATAATTCATGAAGCGGGTCATTTTTTTGCCGCAAGACTTATGAAGGTTGATGTTGAGGAATTCTCTATCGGAATGGGTCCGAAGGTATTTTCAATACAAGGCAAAAAAACAAAGTATTCGCTTCGCTGGTTTTTAATCGGCGGTTACTGCTCAATGGTAGGTGAGGACGAGGAGTCCGATAGTGAGAATGCGCTTTCAAATAAAAGTGTTCTTCAAAGGATTTTTGTTATTGCCGCCGGAGCAATTATGAATTTGATTTTAGGCTTTTTAATTGTTTTGATAATTGTTTCATCACAGAGCCTTGTGGGAACAACACAGGTTGCAAAGTTTGATGAAAATTCAGTTAGTTCCTCATACGGTCTTCAAAAAGGTGATGTAATTACTTCAATAGACGGTATGCGCGTGTTTACCTCTACCGATGTTACTACGGGTCTTTCAAGAAGCTTTGATGATAAGCTGGATATAACAGTTATAAGAAACGGCAAAGAGGTTTTTCTTAAAGGTGTTAAATTTGATACCGAGAAATACGAAGGAAAAAAATATGTCAGGATGGATTTTTGGCTATACGGCAAGGAGAAAACACCTGCACGGGTATTAAAATCCGCCGTAACGGAATTTATTTCATATACACGAATGGTGTTCCTTTCCGTTCACGATATATTCAGCGGTCAGTATGGGCTCAATGATTTGAGCGGACCTGTCGGCGCTGTTTCAATCGTTTCCGAGGCTGTAAAGATTTCAATGCGTTCTGTATTGAGAATTATGGCACTCATCACGGTAAATGTTGGACTTTTCAACCTTTTCCCGATTCCTGCGCTTGACGGCTGGAGATTGTTCCTGCTTGTGTTTGAAGGAATATTTAAGAAAAAGCTTCCCGAAAAATACGAATGGATAATTAACTCTGTCGGCTTGGTTTTACTTTTAGGATTAATGGCTGTTATAACTTTTAGCGATATAACAAAATTGTTTAGGTGATTTTATGTATTCAAAAAGAATTTCAAAAAAGATTAAGCTCGGAAATAAAGCTATCGGCGGTGATTCCGATATTCTTGTTCAGAGCATGCTCAATATTCCGTCAACAGATATTCAGGGTTCTGTTGAACAGGCAAAAAGGCTTGCGGCGGCAGGCTGTGATGTTATACGCTTTGCTGTTCCGGACGAGGCGGCTTTGTCGCTGATTGAACCGATTAAAAATGCAGTTGATACTCCGCTTGTTGCAGATATTCATTTTGATTACAGACTAGCCATTGGAGCTGCCGAAAGAGGAATAGACAAAATTAGAATAAATCCCGGAAATATCGGCTCCGAGGATAGAGTGAAGGCCGTTGCAGATATATGCAATCAAAATGAGATTCCGATAAGAATCGGTGTCAACAGCGGCTCACTCGAAAAAAGCATTCTTGAAAAATACGGCTCTCCTACTCCCGAAGCGATGGTTGAATCGGCAATGTACCACGCTTCGTTGCTTGAAAAATTTGATTTTGATAATATTGTTATTTCTATAAAATCTTCAAATGTTAAAACAATGATTGAAGCCTATGAGCTTGCTGCTGAAAGCTGCAATTATCCGCTTCATCTCGGTGTTACCGAAGCGGGAACCGAGAGAATGGGAATTATTAAAAGCTCAATAGGAATAGGCTCTCTTCTTGCCCGCGGAATTGGCGATACAATTCGTGTCAGCCTTACCGATGACCCTGTTAAAGAGGTTTATGCGGCGTTTGATATTCTAAAGGCTTTGAATATGAAAAATGATTCTCCGTATTTGATATCCTGTCCTACCTGCGGAAGAACAAGGATTGATCTTGTCGGTCTTGCTTCAAAGGTTGAGGAGCGACTTAAGGATTGCAAAAAGCCGATTAAGGTTGCAGTTATGGGCTGTATTGTTAACGGTCCCGGAGAGGCAAAGGAAGCCGATATAGGTATTGCAGGCGGTGACGGCTGCGGACTTATATTTAAAAAGGGAGAAATCCTCAGAAAAGTTAAAGAAGAAGAATTACTTGATGAATTAATGAAAGAGATAGATAAATTATAATGGCAAATTTGTTTTCGGATTGCTTCGGCAGCTACATAGATGAAAATTTAACAGTTGCTTTTTCCTCCGCCCAAATTGTACGCTTTACTGTTTCAAGAGAGGGAAGAACGCTTGAAATAGATTTGGTCTCAAGTGAGTTTATAGACTTTTCCTGTGTTGATTCTGCTAAGCATCAGCTCGAAAAGGCTTTGAATTTAGCGTCAGTGAAGCTTAGTGTTAAGTATCACAGTTTAACATTTTCTCCCGAATATCTTCCGTCAATCGTTCGTCAAATCAAAAGAGGTAAGTCCGCTGTAAACGGATTTCTTGATGATGCTGATTGTGAGGTTCAAAACGGAACAATTGTTATCAGCTTAAAGCTCGGCGGAAAAGATGTTTTACTTGCACAAAAAGTTGATACAGATATTTCAAACTGTATTAATGCTCTGTTTGATGAAAGCTATTCTGTTTCGTTTGTTGAGACACAGGAATTTGATATTGAAAAGGCGGTAAAGGAAGCCGCCGAGGAAAAGCAAAAAATTGAACAAAAGAAAAAAGAAGAAAAAGAACAAAATACCGTTCATACAATGCTCGGAGCCCTTCCGCTTTATGCCGACACCAGAAGGGTATTGTACGGAAGAAATATCCGCGAGCTTCCCAAGAATATGATTGATGTAAGTCCCGATGACGGAATAATAACAGTTTGGGGAGATGTTCTCAAAAGTGAGGAAAGAAAAACAAGGCGCGGAGACAGTACCATTTTCACCTTTGACATTACCGATTACACAACTTCAATAACATGCAAAATGTTTGATTCAAACAGTAAAATTGAGCGTGTTATTAAGGTTCTCGGCGAAGCAAAAACCGTAATTGTTAACGGTGCTTATCAGTATGATAAATTTTCTAATGAGTATGTTCTCATTCCCAACAGCATTGAAAAGGTGCAAAAGCATGAAAAACACGATGATGCTCAAGAAAAAAGAGTTGAGCTTCATTGCCATACATCTATTTCAACGATGGACGGAATAAGCGCTCCGAAGGATATTGTAAAAAAAGCGGCTGATTGGGGTCACAGAGCAATTGCAATTACCGACCATGGTGTTGTTCAGGCTCTTCCCGAAGCCTGTGCGGCAGGCAAAAGCTCAGGAATTAAGGTTATCTGCGGAATGGAAGGCTATCTTGTTGATGATGAGCTTTACCCTGATTTCATGAATATGAAGCTTAAAGAATTTAAGCGAAATCATATTATTCTTTTAATCAAAACTCTTGAGGGAAGAAAGGTGCTGTATAAGCATATTTCCGCCTCGAATATTAAGTATTTTAAAAACCGTCCGCTTATTCCGAAATCCAAGCTTAGGGAATCAAGAAACGGTTTAATTATCGGCTCTGCCTGTGAGCAGGGAGAGCTTTATCAGGCAATTGTTAACAATGAGAGCGAAGAAAGAATTGAGGAAATCGCTTCTTTCTATGATTATCTTGAAATACAGCCTAACGGAAACAATGAATTTATGATTCGTTCAAACCGTGAGCAATTCGAACATATTAATTCCGAAGAGGATTTAAATGAAATCAACAGGCGCATAATTGCTGTTGGTGATAAGCTCGGAAAGCTTACTGTTGCAACGGGCGATGTTCATTTCCTAAACGAACATGATTCAAAATTCAGAGCAATAATTATGAGCAGTAAAGGCTTTGATGATGCTGATAACCAAGCGCCTCTATATCTTAAAACAACCGAGGAAATGCTCAGCGATTTCTCGTATTTAGGTGAAAGAGCAAAAGAGGTTGTAATAACTAATACAAATAAAATTGCAGATATGATAGATGATGATATCGTTCCTATTCCGCCCGGAACATTTCAACCGCATATTGACGGAGCGGAGGAGGAATTAACAGATATTTGCTGGTCAAGAGCTAAGAAAATGTACGGAGACCCTGTTCCCGAATATGTTGCAACAAGGCTTCAAAAGGAGCTTGATTCTATCATAAAGCACGGCTATGCCGTTTTATATGTAATTGCAAAAAGGCTTGTTAAAAACTCCGAGGAGCACGGCTATCTTGTTGGTTCCCGTGGTTCGGTTGGCTCGTCGTTTGTTGCTCATATGGCAGGAATTTCAGAGGTTAATCCTCTTGCTCCGCACTATGTTTGCCCCGATTGTAAGCACAGCGAGTTTATTATGGATGGCTCGGTTGGCTCAGGCTTTGACCTTCCGCCTAAGAAGTGCGAAAAATGTGGAGCTGATATGATTAGAGACGGTCATGAAATTCCGTTTGAAACCTTCCTCGGATTTGACGGAGACAAGGAGCCCGATATCGACCTTAACTTCTCGGGCGATTTTCAGTCGCAAAGTCATAGATTTACCGAAGAGCTTTTCGGTAAAACACATGTATTTAAAGCGGGTACAACATCAACCGTTGCAGATAAAACCGCCTATGGTTATGTTAAAAATTATCTTGAAGAACACGGAATGAAGGTTAGCAGGGCCGAGGAGGACAGGCTTACAGTTGGCTGTACCGGAATTAAAAGAACTACCGGTCAGCATCCCGGCGGAATGGTAGTTGTTCCGAGTGAATATGAGGTTGAGGATTTCACTCCTATTCAGTATCCCTCAGATGATGCCTCTAAGGGAACGCTTACAACTCATTTCGATTTCAAAAACGCTCTTCATGATACATTGCTTAAGCTTGATGAGCTCGGTCACGATGTTCCCACCTTGTATAAATTCTTGGAGGATGCAACGGGAATTCCCGTTATGCAGGTAGATTTATGTGATCCTAAGCTGTATCAGATGATAACATCAACAGAGCCAATCGGCGTTTCTCCTGAGGATATAGACTGTCCAACCGGAACTTTGTCCATACCTGAAATGGGAACTCCCTTTGTTATAGGAATGCTTCTTGAAGCACAGCCGAAAACTTTTTCGGATTTGCTTCAGATTTCCGGCCTTTCCCACGGCACGGATGTTTGGCTTGATAATGCTCAGGAGCTTATTAAAGCAGGAACCTGCACAATATCAGAGGTTATAGGATGCCGAGACGGTATTATGACCTATCTTATGCATAAAGCACAGGCATATAAAAAGAATACGGGAAAAGAGCCGCCGCTCACAAATAAAATGTGCTTCCAAATTATGGAGATAACAAGAAAGGGTAAGGCACCTAAACTGTTAACCCAAGAGCATATTGATGCTATGAAGGAATGCGGAGTAGAGCAGTGGTACATAGATTCATGCTTGAAAATTAAATATATGTTCCCGAAGGCACATGCCGCCGCATATGTTATTGCGGCTTTAAGACTCGGCTGGTATAAGATTTATTATCCGCTTGAATATTACAGTGCATTTTTCACAGTTCGCGGCGGAGACCTTGATGCCGTTGCGGCAGTTAAGGGAAAAGCTGCCGTTAAAGCAAGAATGAATGAAATTAAGCTTAAGGGTAATGATGCGAGCGCCAAGGAAAAGGATACCTACGGTGTTTTGCAGATTGTTGTTGAAATGCTTGCACGAGGCTTTGAATTTCTTCCGGTTGATATTTATAAATCCGATGAAAGGGTTTACCGAATTGAGGATGGAAAAATACGGCTTCCTTTTAATGCCATCGACGGCGTAGGTGAAAATGCGGCTGAAAGCATTGCAAAAGCTGTAAATGACGGAAATGGAGAGTTTATTTCCTGCGATGACCTTATGGCAAGAGCAAAAATAGGAAAATCCGTTGTTGATTCATTAAAGGAAGCCGGTGCTCTCGGAAATATGCCCGAAAGCAATCAAATTTCTTTATTTTAATAAATTAGCTGTTGACACGAATACTTTTATATGTTAGCATAGTAACGCATTAGCGAACTAAAGCAAAAAGGACTCGATTATGAAAAGATTTTCAAAAGAAACACCTGAGGGAAGCAGAGATTTTCTGTTTGAGGAATGCGACGACAGAAGCAGGGTTGAAAAAATACTTTCCGATTTATACAAGGAGAACAGTTATCGAAAGGTAATAACTCCGACAATCGAATATAAAGATGTTTTTGAGAGCGATATTCTCGGTATGGACGATGAGGATATTTATAAGCTTTCAGATGTAAACGGAAGGTCAACTGTTCTTCGTCCCGATAATACAATGCCAATTGCACGAATGGTTGCAACAAGGCTTGATAAATCCGCATATCCTGTAAGGCTTTATTATACACAAAATGTTTTTGTGAGAAATAAATCTCTCGCAGGAAGAGCAAACGAGGTTTCTCAAAGCGGTGTGGAGTTTATCGGCGATTCATCAATTGAGGCAGACATTGAAATATTAACAATGGCTGTTGAAGCTCTTAAGAGATGCGATCTCAAAGGATTTAAGATAGAGATCGGTCACGCAGGATTTTTCAATGCAATATTGCAAAAAATGGAGATTTCCAAAAGCGATAAGGCTGATATCTGCAAGCTAACCGAATCTAAAAATTATGCAGTTCTTAATGATTTGCTTGAGCGCATCGGAAAAAGTAGCGAATCAGTAACTATTAAGGCGCTTCCTCGTCTTTTCGGAGGCATTGAGGTGCTCACAAACGCAAGAAATCTGTACAGTAGCAAGGCTTCAAATGAGGCTCTCGATTATTTAAAGCGAGTTTATGAAAAACTTTGCGAAGTCGGACTTGAAGAATATATTTCTATAGACCTTGGTATTGTAAACAGAAGCAATTACTACACCGGAATCGTTTTTAAAGGATATGTAAGAGGTTCGGGCGCAACGGTGCTTTCAGGCGGAAGGTACGATAATCTTCTGGGAGTATTCGGAGAAGATGCTCCCGCTATCGGCTTCGGAATTGATGTAACTTCGTTGTGCGGAGCCATAAACGAGGTCATAAATGCTTCAAGACCTTTGAGAATTGCTTTAACAAAGGGTCGGCTTGAAAAGAGCTCTGTAAGGCTTTTTCAAACAATGGGTCTTGATACAAAAGAACTTGAAAATAAAGGCAGAAGATTAATTTTACCTGTTGATCAGTATGAAGCGGTTCTTGCTAAAGCTCCCGATGTAATAACATATGTTGAACACGGTGTATGTGATATCGGAATTGTCGGAAAAGATACAATAGTTGAGCACGGTTCATCATTTTATGAGGTTATTGACCTTGGAATCGGCAAGTGTGCATTCGCTCTTGCCTGCCCAAAGGGAACAAATTTCTTTGAGGGATATAAGAGAAAAACAGTTGCAACAAAATATCCGAAGGTTGCAAATGAATATTTTAAAAGCAAGGGAATGGATGTTGCAATAATTAAAATAGAAGGCAGTGTTGAGCTTGCACCCTTGCTCGGTCTTGCGGACGGTATCGTAGATATTGTTGAAACAGGCTCAACACTTAAGGAAAATGGACTTGAGGTTGTTGAAAAGATTTTCCCGATTTCGGCAAGAGTTATAGTTAATATGGCTTCAATGAAGCTAAGAAAAGAAGAAATTGAATTGTTTTTAAATGAATTGCAAATTGCTTCAGAGGTGTGAATATGAAAATTACCAAAGCAAACGGCAAGGCTGAATATGCCTTGATTGAAGAATTAAAAAAGAGAAGCGGAGAGATTGATGTAAAAATTCAAAACGCCGTTTCGGATATAATTAAAAATGTTAAGGAAGTCGGAGATGAAGCAGTTAGGGAATACACAATCCGCTTTGACGGTCACGCTCCGAGAAATATTGAGGTAACAAAGCAGGAACTCGATGAGTATCTAAACGAGGTTGAACCCGAATTCAGAGAAGCTCTGTTCAATGCTCACAAAAATATTTTTGATTTCCATAAAAGACAGGCTCAGCAGTCTTGGCTCACAACACAGGAAAACGGAATAATAATGGGACAGAGAGTTAGAGGACTCAACCGTGTCGGCATTTATGTTCCGGGCGGAACTGCGGCATATCCGAGCTCTGTTTTAATGAATGCTATTCCTGCCAAAATTGCAGGTGTTAAGGAAATAATTATGGTAACTCCTCCGGGAAAAGACGGAAAGCCGAATCCCAATATTATGGCTGCCGCGGCTGTTGCCGGAGTTGATAAGGTGTTTCTCGTAGGAGGGGCACAGGCGGTAGCGGCTCTTGCTTACGGCACCGAAAAAATTCCAAAGGTTGATAAAATTGTCGGACCCGGAAATATTTTTGTTGCAACAGCAAAGAAAATGCTCTATGGCGTTGTTGATATAGATATGGTTGCGGGGCCCTCGGAAATATTAATTGTTGCAGATAAAACTGCTGTTCCAGAATTCCTTGCGGCAGACTTAATGAGCCAGGCTGAGCACGACATTATGGCATCCGCAATTCTTTTAACAACATCGGAAACAGTTGCAAGAGCAACAACAAAGGAAATTGAAAAGCAAATAAAATTTCTTGAGCGTCAGGAAATTATTGAGCAGAGCTTAACAAATTACGGCGAAATTATAGTTTGTGAGAATATGGAGCAGGCTATTGAATTTGCAAATGTTCTTGCTCCCGAGCATCTTGAAATGTGTGTTGAAAATCCGCTCCAGTATATTGGAAAAATTGATAATGCAGGCTCTGTTTTCCTCGGAAATTATTCCCCCGAGCCTCTCGGCGATTATTATGCAGGACCAAACCATGTTCTTCCGACCAGCTCAACTGCAAGATTTTTCAGCCCTCTTTCAGTTGACAGCTTTATTAAAAAATCCTCATTCATTTATTATACCGAGGATGAATTGGCAAAGGCAAAGGACGATATTGTTCTTCTTGCCGATACAGAAGGTCTTACTGCTCATGCAAATTCAATTAAGGTAAGATTTGAATAAACGGAGGCTCTTTTATGAGAAGTGCAAAAATTGAACGAAACACAAAAGAAACTCAAATTAAGCTTTCCCTCTCGCTTGACGGAGGAGAAGTTGATGCTTCAACAGGAATCGGATTTTTCGACCATATGATGACTGCGTTTGCAATTCACGGAGGATTTGGGTTAAATCTTTCTGTTAAGGGAGACTTGGAAGTAGATACGCATCACACCGTTGAGGATACGGGTATTGCTCTCGGTCAGGCTTTTGCCGAAGCACTCGGAGACAAGAGCGGAATTGAACGCTATGGCTCGTTTTATATACCCATGGATGAGGCGCTCGCTTTTTGCTCACTTGATATATCAAACAGACCTTTTCTTGTGTTTGATGCTATATTCAATGAAGAAAGGTGCGGCGATTACGAAACCTGCTGTACTGAGGAATTCTTCAGAGCTTTTGCCGTTAATGCAGGCATAACTCTTCACATAAATGTGCCGTACGGAAGTAATTCTCATCATCAGATAGAGGCAATATTCAAAGCAGTTGCACATGCAATGAAAACAGCCGTTAAGGAAAACAACAACGGCGTTCTTTCAACAAAAGGAGTTCTTTAAATGATTATTCTTCCCGCGGTAGATATTATAGACGGTAAACCGGTTAGGCTTTATAAAGGTGATTTTTCAACTGCGCATCAGGTTGCCGATGATTGCTTAAAAACCGCAAAAAGCTTTGAAGAAAGCGGTGCCGAATGGATACATATGGTTGATCTTGACGGCTCTCTTGCAAAGAAACCTGTTAATTTTGAAACCTTTATAAATGTTGTTAAAAACACATCCTTAAAGGTTGAACTCGGCGGCGGAATAAGAACAATGCAGGATATTGAATTCTATCTGTCAAACGGAATAACAAGAGTAATTTTAGGTTCAGTAGCCCTGAATAATCCGAGTCTCGTTAAAGAAGCAGTTAAAGAATATAATCAGGGAATTGCAGTTGGAATTGATGCAAAAAATGAATTTGCTGCTGCGGAGGGGTGGACTCAAAGCAGCTCGGTTCATTTTATTGAGCTTGCAAAGAAGATGGAGGATTTCGGCGTAAATACAATTATTTATACCGATATTTCTAAAGACGGAACTTTGGCAGGTCCGAATGTTGAACATCTTAAACGCCTTAATGACGCTGTTTCATGCAATATTATTGCTTCGGGCGGAATTAATTGTATTGATGATATTATTGAGCTCAAAAGCAATAATCTTTACGGCGCGATTTGCGGTAAAAGTATATACAGCAAAACCTTGGATTTAAAAGAGGCTGTTGAGGTGTGTAATGATTGATTTAGATAAATACTTTTTAAAGTCAGAGCTTATTCCTGCAATTATACAGGAAAAGAATACAAATGAAGTTTTGATGCTTGCATATATGAATAAGGAATCGTTAAAGCTTACTCTTGAAACGGGATACACTTGGTTTTGGAGTCGTTCAAGGCAGGAGCTTTGGAATAAAGGAGCAACATCGGGACATTTGCAGAAGGTTGTTGCAATCTACGGCGATTGTGATGACGATACTCTTTTAATCACTGTTGAGCAGACAGGAGCCGCTTGTCACACAGGCTCGCACAGTTGCTTTTTTAATAAAATCAAAGAGGAAAAATAATGGATTGGATTAAGAATGAATATCAAACTGTTTTAGACAGAAGAGAAAACCGCGAGGAAGGTTCTTATACCTGTTATCTTTTTGATAAGGGTTTGGATAAAATTCTCAAAAAAGTCGGTGAGGAATGCACCGAAATGGTTATCGCCGCAAAGAATAATGATAAGGAAGAAACCGTTTATGAAATAACGGATTTGATTTATCACACTCTTGTTATGATGGCAAATCAGGGCATCACTCCCGAGGATATCGAATATGAGCTTCGTAAAAGAGCTGAAAAAAGCGGTAATTTGAAAAAATTTCATGTGGTGGATAAAAACACATAATGGCACATAAAAAATGGATTATTCCGAATGTTGACAAGGATTTCGTTTCCGACCTGTCGGAAAAGTATAATATGGATCCTCTTATTGCTTATCTTTTAGCGGCAAGGGGAATAACCGATGAGCTGGCCGTGTCTGAATTTCTTTCAGACGGGGTACGGCTTTCTTCGCCTTTTGATTTTTATGAAATGGATAAGGCAAAAAATGCCGTTATCAGCGCAGTTGAAAACGGCGATAAAATCTGTGTTTACGGCGATTATGATGCGGATGGTGTAACGGCAACATCACTTCTTTATTTATTTCTTGAAAGCCTTGGCGCTGATGTGGATTACTATATTCCGCACAGGGAAAGAGAAGGCTACGGACTTCATATTGAAGCTATTGATAAAATCGCTTCAAACGGTACAAAGCTTATAGTTACTGTTGATACGGGTATAAATGCCGTTGAAGAATCCGAATACATTTACTCTCTTGGAATGAAGCTTGTTGTTACCGACCACCATAGGCTGTCAGATACACTCCCGAGAGCCGAGGCGGTAATCAATCCTTACAGGAAAGAGAATAATCTTACATTCTGTGATTTTGCAGGAGTAGGAGTTGCATTTAAGCTTGCCTGCGCCGTTTATGACGGTGATTCGGGAGATATACTTGAAGATTTTTCAGACCTTGTTGCAATAGGAACAATAGGGGATATTGTTCCGCTTTTAGGCGAAAACAGGTGCCTTGTAAAAAAAGGATTAAAGGTTTTAAACGAATCTCCGAGACTTGGAATAGAAGCGTTTCGACGCGTGTCGGCAGGAAGTGAAAAGGAATATTCTTCAGGGGATGTTGCGTTTCAGATAGTTCCGAGAATTAATGCAGCAGGAAGAGTTGACAGTCCTGACCGTGCGGTTAAGCTGTTGGTTTGTGACGATTATGATAATGCTCTTTTACTTGCGGATCAGTTAAACGGAGATAATACACACAGGCGAGAGCTTGAAGATAATATTTTAGATGATATTCATGAAAAAATTAAAAGCGGCTATGCCGATGTCAGCAAACGCGTTATTGTTGTTTGGGGAGATAATTATCACAAAGGCGTAATCGGAATTGTTGCTTCTCATCTTGTTGAAGAATTTTCAAAGCCCGCGATAGTTATAAGTGTTGACAGTAACGGAACAGCAAACGGTTCTTGCAGGGGTATTGAGGGATTTAATATTTTTGATTCTCTTAGCTACTGCTCTGATTTGTTGATTCGTTTCGGAGGTCATCCTTTAGCGGGAGGATTTTCTCTTAAAAATGAAAATATTGAATTGTTTTCAGAGAAAATCAATGAATTTGCAAGACTTAAATATCAGGTTATGCCGATTCAATGCCTTGATTTAGATTGTAAACTCAGCGCTCATTATTTAAATCTTGAGCTTGCCGAAAATTTGGAATGCCTTGAGCCTTACGGCGCATCAAACCAAAAGGCTCAGTTTGGCTTATTTAATTTTACATTGACTGATGTTGTGCCAATCGGTGATAATAAGCATATTAGGATTGAAATAGAAAAGCAGCAGCGCAGATTTAAGGTTGTTATGTTCAGAACAAAGGCTTCTGATTTTCCTTATTTTCCGGGAGATAAGATTGATGTTGCCGTTAGGATTTCAAAAAATTTATATAACGGAAAAAATTATCTTTCTGTTCAAGCTATTGATATTCGTTTAAATAAATCGGATGATGATAAGTATTTCTCGGAAAAAGGCGATTTTGAACTCTTTTGCGAAGGGAATGCACCTAAAACGGATATTATGCCTACAAGGGATATTTGTGCAAAGATATACAGATTTTTAAAGTTGAATTCTAATGTAACTTTTTCTGAGGATGATATATATTTTCGCTTTCAGCAAGAGATTACATACGGATGTGCAGTTAATTGCGTTAATGCTTTTGAAGACTGCGGATTAGTTGAAAGAAAGAACGGAAGAATTAAGCTGCTTGATGTCAGCGGTAAGGTTGATTTAATGAATTCCGAAACAGTAAATAATTTGAAAAGGAGGCTTTGCAATGAGTGATTATAATGACGGATTTTCAGAATTTATAAAAGCTGTTGAAGAGAACGGTCAGTACGATAATGAAAAAATTAAAAAAGCTTATGAATTGGCTCGCAATGCACATAACGGTCAGTTTCGCCGTTCCGGTGAGCCGTATATTATGCATCCCGTTGCAGTTGCAAAAATTCTTTTTCAGCTCGGAATGGATAACGAATGTATTATCGGTGCGCTTCTTCACGATGTTGTTGAGGATACGGAGTATGATATTAAGTTTATATCCGAGAATTTCGGCGAGGATGTTGCGCTTCTTGTTGACGGCGTAACAAAGCTCGGTCAAATTCCGCTAACAACAAGGGAAGAGGTTCAGGCTGAGAATATAAGAAAAATGTTTATTGCAATGAATGAAGATGTTCGTGTAATAATCATTAAGCTTGCAGACCGCCTTCATAACATGAGAACTGCCATGTTTTGGCCTGAATATAAGCAAAGAGAAAAAAGCCTTGAAACATTGGAGATTTATGCCCCAATTGCTCACCGTTTAGGTATCAGAGCTGTAAAAGAGGAGCTTGAGGATCTGTCAATATATTATCTTGATCCGATAGCGTATAAAGAAATAGAGAATTCTCTTCAGCTTAAAGAGGAAGAGGGTAAAAAATTTCTTTCTGAAATTGAAAATCAGATTAGAGAAAAGCTTGAAGGTGTAATGAAAACGGTTATTATATCTTCGCGTGTAAAATCGGTTCACGGAATTTTCAGAAAGGTGTATATCAAAGGAAAGGCTTTTGAGGAAATTTATGATATTTACGCGGTCAGAATTATTGTTGATTCAATGATTGATTGCTATAACGCGCTCGGTGTTGTACACGATATGTTCACTCCGCTTCCGGGAAGATTTAAGGATTATATCTCAACACCAAAGCCGAATATGTATCAGTCGCTTCATACAACGGTTTTGAAAAACGGTGTGCCTTTTGAAATCCAAATCAGAACCGTAGAAATGCATCAAACTGCTGAATACGGTATCGCGGCTCATTGGAAATATAAGCTGTCCGGAAGTACTAAGGACAAGAAAGCTAAAATGAATGAGCGCCTCGAATGGATTAGAAGAGTTCTTGAAACCGGAGAGGAATCAGATACCGCCGAGGATATGGTTAGAACTATAAAAGGCGACCTTTCGGTTGAAGAGATTTATGTATTTACTCCAAAGGGTGATGTTAAATCTCTTCCCAACGGTGCAACCGTTATTGATTTTGCCTATGCAATTCATTCGGCAGTTGGAAACAAAATGACCGGTGCAAAGGTTGACGGAAGAATAGTTCCGCTTGATTATAAGCTGAAAACAGGTCAAATTGTTGAGGTTCTTACTTCTAATCAGGAGGGCAAGGGACCCAGCCGTGATTGGCTTTCAATAGTTAGAACAGGTGAAGCGCGAAATAAAATACGCTCATGGTTTAAAAAGGAACGGCGTGAGGAAAATATTTCAAGCGGTAAACAGCAGGTTGAGCAGGAATTCAAGCGCAACTTTATCAGGCTTAACGCAGACGATTACAATGCTTTTCTTGAAAAAATTGCCGAGAGGCAGCATTTTGCATCAGTAGATGAGTTCTATGCCGCAATCGGATACGGCGGTATTCTTATCAACAGGCTCATTCCCGGTATTAAAGATGAGTATAACAGAAATTGGAAACCAAAAGAGCCGTTAAAATCTGAAGATGCAAGCAATTATCTTGTAATTAATAAACCTTCATCTAAAAACACGGGCGGTGTCGTTGTTGACGGAATTGACGATTGCTTGATTAAGATGGCAAAATGCTGTAATCCCATTCCCGGTGATGACATAATCGGATTTATAACAAGGGGTCATGGTCTTTCTATTCATAAAAGAGATTGCAAAAATGTTCCGTCTGATTTGAACAACTGCCAGGAGCCTGAAAGATGGCTGAGCGCTCATTGGGATTCAAATGTTAAAGTTGAAGTTCAGTCAACTCTTAATATCTATGCAATAGACAGAGACGGATTTGTTCTTGATATAACGAGCACACTTGCAAGCGCTCATGTTAAAATTCACAGTCTTAATGCTCGTCCGATTAACGACGGTAACTGTGTAACAACAATGACTCTCACCGTCAACAGTAAAGAACATCTTGAAAACCTTGTTAAAATGATTAATAAGGTTCAGGGGGTTTATCATATAGAAAGAAGCGTGCAGTAATGATTGCAGTAGTTCAAAGAGTAAAAAATGCAAGCGTGACGATTGAGTCAAAGCTATATTCAGAGATATCACAGGGCTTTCTTGTACTTCTCGGTGTAATGCGTGGTGACACAAAGGCTGATGCGGATAAGCTTGCCGCAAAAATTGCAAATCTTCGAATCTTTGAAGATGATAATGAAAAAATGAATTTGAGTTGTCTAGATATTAACGGTCAAATTCTTGTTGTTTCGCAGTTTACTCTAGGTGCGGACTGTACGCACGGCAGAAGACCTAATTTTCTTAATGCCGCTCCGCCGGATGAAGCAAATCCGCTATATGAATACTTTAGTAATCAGCTTTCCGTTAACGGAATATCAGATGTTAAAACTGGAGTATTCGGCGCGGATATGGCGGTTAATCTTTTGAATGACGGTCCGGTAACAATTATTCTTGACAGCAAGGAGCTGAAATAATGAAGGTTTTGCATACTGTTTGCGGAAGTCTTGGAAATAACTGTTATCTTATTGTTGACGAAAGCACAAACAAATCAGCACTTGTCGATTGTCCGGAATTCAGCGATAAGATTTTAAACCTTATCGGTGATACAGAGCTTGAATACATTTTGCTCACTCACGGCCATTTTGACCATATTGCAGGTGTTGAGCAAACTCGTAAAAGATACGGAGCAAAGGTTGTTATCAGCAGTGAGGATTCCAAAATGCTCTTGTCTTCTAGGGAAAATTTGAGCGCTTATACCGGAGAAAGCGTTTCGTGTACAGAGGCGGATATTTTTGTCAAAGACGGCAGCGAAATAATGCTAGGGAATATTGAGATTAATGTTATTTCAACACCCGGTCATACCCTCGGAGGTGTTTGCTATATTGCCGAGGACTGCCTTTTCAGCGGAGACACTCTGTTTCATAATTCCTGTGGCAGAACTGATTTTCCCGGAGGAAGCTATTCTCAGTTGATTCAAAGCCTTAGAAGGCTTAGTGAATTAAATGGCGATTTTAAGGTGTATCCGGGGCATGAGAGCTTTTCAACTCTTGAATACGAAAGAAAACACAATCAGTATATGAATATGTAAAACTATGCTAATAATTTTAAATAATAACCCTTTTTCACACGATGCCGAAAGTCTTTGCAGAGTGTTTTTTCCGTTCGAAAAGATTAAGGTTGTCCAAAAAACAATTGAGAGTGAAAATATAGTTCTTGAAACTAAAATCGAGAAAAATAACGCCAATGTAAGTTTAAAATTTTTTGACAAAACTCAGCACGGCAGTGCGCCGATAACCCCAAATGGCGATAACGCACTTGAAATGTCTGCTTTGATATATAGGATTTTGAGCGGAGTTTTGAATTATTATCCTCAATGGGGAGTTTTAACAGGTGTTCGTCCTGCAAAGCTAATGCACAGAATTGTTAATGACAGTTCAATTGAAGAGGCAAAGAAGTATTTTACGGACAAGCTCTTGGTTTCAAATAAGAAAACAGAGCTTGCATTGTCAGTTATGAATAGAGAAAACAGAATAATAGCGCTTTCACGGAATAATTCTTTTTCTCTGTATATCTCAATACCTTTCTGCCCCTCAAGGTGCTCATATTGTTCTTTTGTGTCTCACAGTGTTGAGCAGGCGAAAAAGCTAATTGAGCCATATGTCGATTTGCTAGTTAAGGAGATAGAAAAAACTGCAAGAATATCTAATGAGCTTGGATTGCGGCTTGAAACAGTTTATTTCGGAGGCGGAACTCCAACAACATTAAGTGCACAGCAGCTCAATAGAATTATCTGTGCGGTTCAAAGCAGCTTTGATTTTTCAACGGTAAGCGAATTTACTGTTGAAGCGGGCAGACCCGATACGGTTACAAAAGAAAAGCTCGAAGCCCTAAAAGCATTAGGTGTTTCAAGAATAAGCATAAATGCCCAAACATTTAATGATGAAATTCTTAATAACATCGGAAGACGGCATACCGTAAAAATGACGCTTGATGCTTTTGAAATTGCAAGAAAATGTGGGTTTGATAACATAAACACTGATTTGATAGCCGGATTGCCGGGTGAAAGCTTTGAGAGCTTTAGAAACAGTGTAGATTCCGCAGTTGAGCTTTCATGCGAAAATGTAACAGTTCACACTCTATCGTTAAAAACTGCTTCACGGCTTGCTAAAAGTGCCGATGAATTCAGCTTTGCTCAGAGTGAAATAGTTAATCAAATGGTTGATTATTCCAATGAAAAGCTAAAAAGCTGTGATTATCAGCCATATTATATGTATAGACAAAGCAAAACGGCAGGAAATCTTGAAAATGTCGGCTGGTGCAAAAATAATCTCGATTGCCGTTATAATGTTTATATGATGGATGAAACTCATTCTGTTTTTGCCATTGGTGCCGGAGCAGTTACAAAGCTTCGGGATCCAAACAGCACGCATATTGAACGAGTTTATAATTTTAAATATCCTTATGAATATATAGATCGTTTCAGTGAAATTTTGGATAGAAAGAAAAGTATATTGGATTTCTATAACAATATATTAGTATGAAAAAATTCAAATTGTATTGCCTTTTTTACAAATTGTAATATAATATAATTATTGAAATATATTTTACTTTTCAGAAAATAAGTTACTGTCTCATTAACAGAAGGAGTTCAATATGAGCAAAAATAAATTTGAAAATATGTTTTCCGGTCTTGATAATGCATTTAACAATGCTAAGTTTGAAGACTTTGACGAAATGCTTCTCAAAACGAGAAAGGTTGCGGAAACCGTCAGCAAAAAAAGTCTTGAGAAGCTTGAGCTTTCTAAAAAGAAAATAGAAGCTCTTGATGTAAAAAGCAAGCTCAGCACCGCCTATGAAAATCTCGGCAAGCTTCAATACAGTGTTATTGACGGCGAAAGCGTTGATGATGATGAAATTGAAAGAGCAGTAGAAAGCATCAAGGCACTTAAATTCAAATTATCTGTTATCAATGATGAAATCAATTCTTCAAAAACTTCAAATGAGGTTGTAGAGGTTGTTTCCGATGACGAAATTGAAATAATTTCATCTGATGAATAATAAAATATTGCTATTTTTTAACGGAACATCAAATTTTGATGTTCCGTTTTTTTATAGTCTGTTTTAAGGCTTTTGTCTATTATTGTTTGATTTGTATTCAATTTGTAATCTTTTGAAGGGGGTTTTACAGCTAAAAAACGGCTTAAACACTTGATTTTAGGGAAAAAATATAGTATTATCTAAGATAACAAGTTAATCAAATGCAGGAGGCAAAATGTCAGTAAAGTTTGAAAGAAAAGAATGCTACGATATTAATGATTTAATTGAAATCGTTTCTCTTCTGAGACAGCCTGACGGTTGCCCCTGGGACCGTGAACAAACCCATTCTTCAATAAAAAAGAATTTTATTGAAGAAACCTATGAAGTTATCGAAGCAATTAATAAGCAAGATGATAATCTTCTCTGTGAAGAGCTTGGGGATATTCTTCTTCAGGTTGCGCTTCACAGTCAGATGGAAGCAGAAAAAGGTAGCTTTAATTTCAATGATGTTGCAGACGGAATATGTAAAAAATTAATTATCCGTCATCCCCATGTTTTCGGTGATTTATCAGCTGAGAATTCTGATGAAGCGCTTTTAAATTGGGATGCAATTAAATTGAAAACAAAAGGTCAGAAAAATCAAACTGAATCAATGCTCAGCGTTCCGAGAGAACTCCCGGCATTAATGCGTGCGCAGAAGATTCAATCCAAAGCCTCTAAGGTTGGATTTGATTGGAGCAGTGCAGACGGTGCGTTTGAAAAGTTGACCGAAGAGATTAACGAGTTGAAAATTGCTTTAGCCAAATCAAACAAGAAAGAAATTGAAGAAGAGTTTGGCGATTTGCTGTTTTCGGCTGTTAATATCAGCCGTTTTATAAAGTGCGACAGCGAAGAAGCGCTCACTTTTGCAACTGATAAATTTATCAGTCGGTTTAAGCTTGTTGAAGAAATGGCAAGAGAATCCGGTGCTGATATGAAATCAATGTCAATTTCCGAACTTGATAAATTTTGGGACAAAGCAAAAGAAATACTTTCTAATTAATTTTTAAACGGAGGAATTTAAAAATGAACAAAGCAGATCTCGTAGCAGCAGTTGCTACAAAAGCAGAAATCTCAAAGAAGGATGCAGAAGCAGCAGTATCAGCAGTTTTTGATTCAATCACAGCTGCCCTTGCTGACGGCGATAAGGTTGCACTTGTTGGCTTCGGTACTTTCGATGTTAAAGAGCGTGCAGCTCGCACAGGTCTTAATCCCCGCACAAAAGAGAAGATTGAAATCCCTGCATCAAAAGCTCCTTCTTTCAAAGCAGGTAAAGCTCTTAAAGACGCAGTAAAATAAGTATTTTAAAGGCATCTTTATGATGCCTTTTTTGAATTTATGAGATTAGATAAATTTTTAAAAGTTTCAAGAATTATTAAAAGGCGTACTGTTGCAAATGAGGCTTGTGATGCCGGCAGGGTAGAGGTTAACGGAAAAATCGCCAGAGCATCATATGATGTTAAGGTGGATGATATTATAACCGTTTCCATGGGCAATTCGCAAAAAAAATTTCAGGTCGTTGAAATTCTGGAACATGTTACTGCTCAGGACGCATCTTCAATGTATAAAACACTATAATTTGTAATTAAGCCTCCGGGAAATGCATAAAATTTCTTGGAGGTGCTTTTTATGAAAACGCAGGATATTGAAAAAAGAGAACATGAGTTAACATGTATAAATCGTGAGAGAATTACAATCAGCGGTGTAACCGATGTTGATTCGTTCAATGAAAGTGAAATTATTGCTTCTACCGATTGGGGTGAACTGTCAATAAAAGGCGAAAATCTTCATATAGAGAATTTAAGCCTTGAAACTTCTGAATTAAGTATTAAAGGGCGGATAATTGCTTTTATTTACAGTGAAGAAAAACTATTAAAAAAAGGTGTTTTCGGAAGGATTTTTAATGCTTGATTTACTTGTTCCGTTTTTTATTTGCGGAGTTATCTGCGCTGTTGTTTTTGATTGTTTCAGATTTTTAATTTACATAATTAAGAGCAGAGTGGCAACTTTGATATTTGATATTTTGGCATGGTCAATTTGCGGTCTGGTTAATTTCTGTTTCTTCACTTCTTATAACAACGGAATTTACAGAACGGCATCTTTTATTGCTGAGTTTATTTCATTTTTGTTATATTTTTATTCAATTGGCATACTTACTAAGCGGCTTGAAACCTATTTTTCATCAAAAATTCACTGTTTTTTTGCTTTTTTACTAAAAAAGTTACAAAAGTTTAAAAAAATTTTTAAAAATTACTTGCACAATGTATATAGTATATTATATAATAAAAATGAATCTAAAAGGAAGTTATTCCTAAAAATTAAATTTAAAAGGACTGCAGGTAAAGTTGAAAAATAAGAATGTTAAAAAATCAAAATCAGTAACCTCGCAGAGCAAGTTTCTTTTCAAAAAGTATTTTTTTGTAATTCCGATAGTTGTAGTTTCTCTTTTTTCAGCAGGTATTCTCATTTCACAAAGTGCAAATCTAAGCCGTCTTGAAAAGCAAAAGGCAGATTATGAAATGCAGCTTTCTGAGCAGATAAATGTTAATAAACAGCTTGAAGCTCAGCTTAAATCTGATAACCAGGATGCTTATATCGAAAAAAAAGCCCGTGAAAAAGGTTATGTAAAAAGCAATGAAATTGTTTTTTACGATGTGTCTTCCTGTAAGTAATTCTAATTTTAAACTTTTAATGGGGGTAATTCTCGGGAATGTCAAAAATAGAGGTCGGTCAAATCTATGAAGGAATTGTAACAAAGATTGCATCGTACGGTGTGTTTGTATCCTTGCCCGAAGGAAATTCCGGAATGATACATATTTCAGAGCTGACCAACGGCTATGTTAAGGATATTAATGAATTTGTAAATGTTGGAGATAAGCTGAAGGTTAAAGTTCTTTCTGTTGAAGGCAAAAGCAAAATTGCTCTTTCTTCAAAGCAGGCTTCGGAAAATGATGAAAAGCCAAAGCAGAAAAGACCTAAACCGAAAACCTTCAACGGCGGTTTCGGTGAAACCGATAATACTCCAAAATCCTTTGAAGATATGATGGCTACTTTTATGAAAAGAAGCGATGAAAAAATTCAGGATTTAAACCGTTCCAACAATATAAAAATAGGAACAACCAAAAGAAAAAGGTAATTCAGCCGATTTTCGCCGTGGCTTTTAAGAGTAATAATATCTTTAAGTCACGGCGATATTTTCGGCTTTTTTTATTAAAAGAGGATTATAGCTATGAGAGAAATTTCTTCAGATTTAATTGAAAAATCGGTTTTTGAGCTTTGTATTCAGGCAAACAAGGTTTTACCGAATGATTTGTGCAGTTGCATTGCATGTGCAGAAAAGTCTGAAAAGAATGAAACTGCAAAAAATGTGCTCAATGATTTAACTGCAAATATAAACGCAGCTGAGGAGTTGGATATTCCAATCTGCCAGGATACAGGAATGGCTGTTGTTTTTGCAGAAATCGGACAAGATGTTCACATTTGCGGAAAATGCTTTGAAGATGCAGTTAACAGCGGCGTTGCAGACGGTTATACAAAAGGACTTTTGAGGAAATCGGTAGTCGGAGATCCGTTTTATGATAGAAAGAATACCGAAAACAATACTCCGGCAATTATTCATACAAGAATTGTTCACGGTGATAGAATTAAACTTACGGTTGCACCTAAAGGCTTTGGAAGTGAGAATATGAGTAAAATCAAAATGTTTACTCCCTCCGCTACTGAAGAAGATATTATTGATTATGTTGTTGATGTGATTAAAACTGCCGGTTCAAATCCCTGCCCGCCCGTAGTCGTCGGAGTTGGAATCGGAGGAGATTTTGAGTACAGCGCGATTTTGTCTAAAAAAGCACTTTGCAGAAATGTGAGCATCAGAAACAGTAACAAAAAATATGCCGAAATGGAAGCGGAAATGCTCAAGCGAATTAATGAAACCAATATTGGTCCGCAGGGCTTTGGCGGTGAAACAACCGCACTTGCTGTTAATATCGAAACATTTCCTACCCATATTGCAGGTTTACCTGTTGCAGTTAATGTAGGATGCCATGTAACAAGACATGCCGAAACGGAGATTTAATATATGAAAATGAATTTGGTTGCAACATGTCTTCTCGGTCTTGAAGGACTAGTAGCCGATGAGCTTCGTCAAATAGGAGCTGAAAATGTTAATGCCGAAAACGGACGAGTGGTTTTCAGCGGAGATAAAACATTGCTTGTAAGAGCTAATATTTCTTCACGATTTGCAGAAAGAATTCTTATTCTTCTCGGAAGGTTTAATGCAATAACCTTTGAAGAGCTTTTTGAATCGGTGAAAAGGCTTCCTTTTGCGGATTTTATTTCAAGCCGAGATACCTTTCCTGTTACCGGTTATTCAATTAACTCACAGCTTCACAGTATTCCTGATTGCCAAAAAATAATAAAAAAGGCGGCTGTTGAGAGCTTAAAAAAAGATTATAAAATATCTTGGTTTGAAGAAACGGGTCCGGTTCATAAAATTAAGTTTTCAATAATGAAGGATGAAGTTCTGATAATGCTTGACACAAGCGGACCCGGACTTCATAAAAGAAGCTATCGCCCCGAATCAAATGATGCTCCCATCAGAGAAACTCTTGCGGCTGCTATGTGCAGTCTTTCAAGATTAAAGAGCTATCATACTCTCTACGATCCCTTCTGCGGAAGCGGAACTATTTTAATTGAGGGCGCTATGCTTGCCAATAATATTGCTCCGGGAATAATCAGAAATTTTGATGTTGACAGATGGGGATATATTCCTGAAAGCATTTGGATATCCGAGCGCGAAAGAGCAAATGATCTTATTAAGAAAGATACTGATTTTATTGCTTTTGGTTCGGATATTGACAGCCACGCGGTTGAATTAACAAAAATTAATGCAAAAAGAATTAATGTTTCTTCATTTTTGAGATTGAAAATTGCTGATATTAAAGATTTTGAACCGACCACCGAAAAGGGAACTCTAATCACTAATCCGCCTTACGGAGAAAGAATGTTGGATTTAAGAGAAGCGGAAAAGATTTATAGAGTTATGGGAGAGAAATTTGTTTCTCAAAGAGGATGGAGCTATGGTATAATATCTCCCGACGAGGAATTTGAAAAGTGCTTCGGACGAAAGGCTGATAAACGCAGAAAGCTTTATAACGGAATGATAAAATGCCAGTATTATATGTATTTTAAGTAAGTATAAAAAAGCCGATTAAGAATTTGCTTCTTAATCGGCTTTTTTAGTTTATATTTTACTTGAAAGATAAGCAACTCCAAGCATTCCTGCATCGTTTCCGAGCTTGGATTGAACTATATTAACATTTTTATAGTTATCCATCAGCTTGTTGTATATTTTTCTGTCTATTAAATCAATGATATATGATTCATTCATGATTCCGCCTCCGAGAACAATTTTCGGAGGATTGAAAATGTAAATAATATTTATAAGCCCGGCAATTATTTCATCAATCCATTTATCAATTTCGCTTCTTATTTCAGGCTTGTTAAAGTTGTTTTCCGCAAAAATCTCTCTTCCGTTCATTTCAAGACCGGTTGAACGCTTAACTGAATCAATGAGCGCTTTTGTAGAGGCATAGCATTCATAACAGCCCTCTCCTCCGCAAGTGCACTGTTTACCGCCCGCGTGAGTAATCATATGTCCGAATTCTCCGGCTGATGAAACAGAACCTTTATAAAGATTATTGTTTATATAAATTGCTCCTCCTACGCCTGTTCCGAATGTGAGGCTTAAAAAGTCTGAATCATTTTTTGCCGCGCCGAAAACAGCTTCTCCCATTGCGGCGGCATTAACATCATTCTCAACATAAGTTGGAATAGAGAACTCGTTTTCAATAATTCTTTTAACCATCATACCCGTGTAATATGGAATATTATCAGTTGAATAAACAACAATACCGTTTTCGGAATCTACCTGTCCTGCTGTGCTTATAGCAATGCGGTCAATATCCTTGTATTCGCTTATAATGCTTTTAATCTTATTAATAATGTGCTGACCGCCGAGTTCAGCCTCGGTGGGGATTTCGTGTTTGTCACTGAGCTTGAATTTGCCGGAAACCAATGCGTACTTAATATTGGTTCCTCCTATATCAAAAGCAAGAATTTTCAATGCATTGCCTCCTTATTGTGATAATATTTAATTTAAGTATATCAAAAAAATTCATAAACTTCAAGAAATAATTAAAACTATTGTAAAAACAGAATTTATGTGATATTATTAAAATATAAAATTATGTTATTTAGGAGAATAATATGTCTGCAAATTTTAATAATGATAATTTAGACAGCCCTCTTGTTGTTCATAAAGAAACAGATGAATCATATTTCGGAAATGCAATGACTGTTATGGATTTAACTCATGAGTCTGAGGAATCTGCTCCCACTATTGAGCGCCATAGATTTAAAAAAGAAAAGAAAGAAAAGAAAAATAAGTTCCCCATTGCTGTTATTGTTGTAGTTTTGGTTGTAATTGCAGCAGCTGCTGTGTTAATTAAGTTTGATGTTATTAAACTTGATTCTTCTAAAGTTAAGCAAAACAACACAACCTCATCGGATACAGCGGAAAATGTAAACAGATTTAAGAACACAATTACCGTTCAGGGAATGTATCTTTTCTATGAAGGGGTTCAAGTTAAGGATGTTTATGAGCTTCAGCAAAAGATTGAGTACATTCCGCAGGATACAAAATTGATTGTTCAGGATGAAAACGCTAACAGCGATTTACTCAACTATAATATAACCCCTCTTTTACAGTCACTTGGATTTGATTATACTGTTTCCTATGTTAAATCAACAGGACTTGTTGCTCAGGATTATAATGATCCCAATTTTAATCTTGAAGAGTTCAATAAGTCTCTTGCAAGCATTGAGGACGAATCAAATAAGCAGAAGAGTGAGAAGCAGGAAAGCACAGAGAGTCAAGCAGCACAAAGTTCAGAAGCAACACAGCCGTAATTTTATTTTAGAGAGAGGGAAAATATATGGCAACGCTTAAAAATACTTATACTCCGCTTGAGCGTAATATGTACCTTCTCGGCATGCTTGGGCAGAATATGCTTTATAACATTATCGGAACAGGTTTAACATATTATTACCAAAGCGTAATTTTTATTCCTGCTGTTGCATCCGGAGTGATTTTTGCAATTGCAAAGGTTTGGGATGCGATTAACGATCCTATGATGGGTAGTATCATAGATAAAACCCGTTCAAAGTGGGGAAAGTGCAAGCCATATCTGTTGTTCTGTCCGGCAGTAATATGCTTAATTTCCTGTTTGTGCTTTGCAAACGGGATTTACAGACCTGAAAACAGCAGTGCCCAAAACGCAGGAATAATTATTTGGGCTGCTATTGGATACATACTTTGGGGAATGTCATATACTGTTGGCGATATACCTCTCTGGGGAGTAACCTCTCTTATGACAGAGGATGAAAATGATCGTTCCAAGCTTCTTTCACTTGCAAGAATCGCGGCAGGTATCGGCGGCGGAGTTGTTATGCTAACCATAACAAGCGTTTCCACATCGGTAGGAACAAAATTATCTGCCGATTTCGGTGAAGAGCGCGGTATTCAATATGGTTTTATTATTGTATCCGTTGTGTTAACCATAATAGGCTCTGCTCTTTTCCAGCTTACCGGAATTTTCGTTAAGGAGAAGGTTCCGCAGTCGTCGGAAACTCATACATTTGCTGAGAATTTTAAGGTTATGTGGTCAAATAAGCCGTACCGAAGGATATTGATTTCAAGCGTTCTCAGAGCTCCAATACAGCTACTTACACTTGTGGCAATGACCCTTGTTTCATATTATTACGGCGATTTTTACGGAAATTATATGCTGTATCTTATAATCCTCGGCGGTGCTATTTTTGGTGCGCAGTTTATTTCAATGGCAGTAACACCGATATTCATAAAAAAGTTTGAGAAAAAGTCAATATACAATGTCACAACGATCATCGGAGCTGTATCGTTTGCTTTGATTTTTGTAGTTTATAAGCTTGCGCCTACCAAACTTATGGAGCCGTTTTGGATTGCTGTTTGTTTTCTTATATTTGCGGCAGCAGGTGCCGGAATGGGCGCTCTTAATGTTTTGCAATCTGTAATGATTGCTGATGCGGTAGATTATGAAGAGTACACAAACGGAATCAGACCTGACGGAATATTTTTTTCAGGTCAGTCATTCAGTACGAAGCTTGGTTCCGGAATTTCTTCACTTATTCAAAGTGCAGTCTTTTTTATTGTAGGATTCTCCGATAAGAATGTTCAAGCTGTAAATGCTGTGCTCGCGGCAGGTGGCTCTTTTAAGCAGGATTATCCCGAATATGCAAGTGCTATGTTTTTCCTTTGCGCGATTCCGCCGGCAATTGGTTTGATTTTATCTGTAATTCCAATGCGCAATTATGAGCTCAGCAATAAGCGACACGCAGAAATTCTTGATGCACTTATTGAAAGAAGAGGGAAAAATAATAATTCTTAAAAAAATGACCTTTTCAAAACTTGAAAAGGTCATTTTTATCTATTTGTTTTTTGCTATTTCTCCGGTTGCAAGAGAATCGCACCGCTCGTTGTAAGGATGACTGTTGTGCCCCTTGACCCAAATGAAATTTACTTTGTGCATGGCGAGTAAATTGAGAAGCTCTTCCCACAAATCAACATTAAGTGCAGGCTTTTTATCACTTTTTTTCCAGTTGTTATTTTTCCAGGAATATACCCAGCCCTTGTTAACCGAATCACAAACATATTTTGAATCCGTTGTCAGATTTACTTCACACGGTTCTTTAAGTGTTTTAAGAGCTTGGATAACTCCTGTTAGCTCCATTCGGTTATTTGTTGTATTTTCTGAGTATCCGCTTATTTCTTTTTCCTTGCCGTTATAAACTAAAATTGCGCCCCAGCCGCCATGTCCGGGGTTTCCGCTGCATGCGCCGTCGGTATAAATTTCAACTTTTTTCATTTGTCGCCTCAATATTTTTTGTATATTTTACCATCTTTCTGATGAATAATCAATATGTACGCTTCTTTAATTATAACTTAACTTGACAATATAATTAAATTAATTTAATATATTAGCAACTGAAATAATTGTTATAATAAATAAAAAAGACAGGAGGAGTATTTTTATTAATGCCCGAAAAACAGAAAAGCGTCAGTAGTTCTAAAAGCTTTTATAAACGACGCAGTACATTTAAAAAGACAAATCAAAATCAAGATAAAAATTCACACGGGCCTGAAAAAGAACAGTCTAATAAAAAGCAGGGTTCTTTAAATCAAAAATCAAAACAGCCTATAAAGACTTCTCAAAAGAGAGCAGCACAAACAATTCAGTCTTCCGAAAAGAGCAGCCGTTCAAGATTTGCGAATTCCGGAAGGAGCAATGCTTCTCATTCAGTTAAAATTGCATTTCTCGGCGGTCTTAATGAAGTCGGAAAAAATATGACGGTTTATGAATGTATGAATGATATGTTCATTGTTGACTGCGGAATGTCATTTCCGACTGCCGACCTACCGGGAGTAGATATTGTTATACCCGAATTTGAGTATATTGAAAAGAATAAAAACCGCATCAGAGGAATTGTTATTACCCATGGTCACGAAGACCACATAGGCGGTCTTGCATATTTGCTTAGAAAAATCAATGTTCCGATTTATGCAACAAAGCTCACCGCAGGATTAATCAAATCAAAGCTTTCAGAGCATAAGCTTCTTGCAAATTCAAAGGTTATTGAAATAAAACCGCGTGACACTATCAGTCTCGGCGTTTTTAGGGTTGAGATGATTCATGTAAATCATTCAATACCCGATGCTGTCGGTCTTGCTATTTCAAGTCCGGCGGGTGTTATTATTCAAACAGGCGACTTTAAAATTGATACCACTCCGATAGACGGAGATATGATAGACCTTGCAAGATTTTCCGAATACGGTCAAAAAGGTGTTCTTGCACTTCTTTCCGATTCAACAAATGCCGAACGACCCGGCTATACAATGTCTGAGCGTAAGGTTGGTGAAAGCTTTGCAACTCTGTTTACTAAAGCAAAGAAGAAAAGGATTATAGTTGCAACATTCGCATCAAATATTCACAGAGTTCAGCAGATTATAGATGTTGCGCAGAGCACGGGAAGAAAGGTTGCCGTTGTGGGCAGAAGCCTTGAAAATCTTGTTTCAATCGGAACTGAGCTCGGATATCTACATTTTGATAAAAATGTTTTAATACCCATAGATTTAATTAAAAATTATCCCGATGAAAAGCTGGTTATCATAACAACGGGCAGTCAGGGAGAACCAATGTCCGCGCTGACCAAAATTGCAATGAATGATCACCGCAAGGTTAGTATCGGTCCAAACGATTATGTTATTATTTCCGCAACTCCTATTCCCGGAAATGAAAAAACCGTGGGCAGAGTTGTTAATGAGCTTCTTCGTCACGGAACCGAAGTTATTTATGAAAAAATGTATGAGGTTCATGTAAGCGGCCATGCCTGCCAGGAGGAGCTTAAGCTTATGATTGGCTTAACTAAGCCGCAGTTTTTCATTCCTGTTCACGGTGAGTATAAGCATCTTCATAAGCATGCTTTGCTCGGCGAGGCAATGGGTATAGATAAAAAGAATATTTTTATCGGCGACATTGGTAATAGAATTGAAGTCAGTAAAAAGGGTATCCGCTCTCTTCCCGATGTTCCTGCCGGTGAAACATATATTGACGGCTTGGGCGTAGGAGATATCGGAAGTATAACTCTTAATGAAAGAAAGCATCTTTCAGCCGACGGAATTCTTGTTGTTATTGCAACGGTTGAAAAGGGCACGGGTACCATTGTTTCAGGTCCGAGTATTATTACCAGAGGCTTTGTTTTTGACAGTGAAAATGATATGCTTGTTCGCAGAGCCCAAAAAATAGCAGATAATATTATTACGGAAAATTACGGCACAAACACATATAACTGGATTCCCATTAAAGAAAAAATCAGAAATGATGTTTCAAGATTTGTAAGAGACAACACAAAGCGCAATCCCATGGTTTTGCCGATAATTATGGAGGTGTAGGTTTTGAAGGTTATTTTAAAAGAGGATGTTAAAAGTCTCGGAAAAAAGGGAGAGCTTGTTAATGCTTCCGACGGCTACGCAAGAAATTATCTTTTTCCGAAGGGACTTGCAATTGAGGCAAATGCTGCTTCAATGAATGAGTTTAACAGTAAAGAAAATGCAAAGAAATTTCATAAGGCAGAGGAAATTAAGGCTGCACAGAAGGCGGCCGATGAGCTTAACGGTAAAAGTATTCAGCTTAAAGCGAAAGCAGGCGCTAACGGAAAGCTTTTCGGAAGTATAACCGCCAAGGATATCAGCGCTGAAATTGAAAAGGCTTTCGGAATTAAGGTTGATAAGAGAAAAATCAGCCTTGACAGCGAAATTAAAACCTTCGGCACATTCAATGCCGAAATAAAGATTTATCAGGGAATTAACGCAGTGGTTAAGGTTTCGGTTAGCGAAGAGTAATTGTTGTAAACGGGTGAGAGTATGGCAGATAATATTGCAATAAATGCAAACGGCATTAATTTGCCTTATAATCTTGAAGCTGAACAGTCCGTGCTCGGCTCCGTATTAATGGAGCCGAAGTGCATGGAGGAAGTGTTGATGTATATTAAAGCGGATTGCTTTTATCTTCCTCAGCACAGAGCAATTTTCAGCGCAATGGTTTCAATGTTCAGCGGAGGGCAGGGTACAATTGACCCTGTTCTTCTTGCCGATATTCTTGTTAAGGACGGCGTTTATGATATGGCTGGCGGCAAGCAGTATTTAATGCAGCTTGCACAGATTGTTCCTTCAACCGCAAATGTTGTCAGCTATGCAAAAATTGTTCGCGAGCAATATTATTTAAGAGTTCTTATTGAGATATCACGCGAAGCGATTGATAATGCAACTGAGGGCAGTGCTGAAGCTTCAAAAATTCTTGATGATGTTGAGCAGAAGCTATACGATATTCGTCAGGGAAAGGAAACAAACGGACCTACCAAAATCAGTGAGGTAATTGTTAACGGTGTTTATGATAAGCTTAATAAGCTTGTCAGCGAGGATAAAGAGCAGTATAAGGGTATTTCAACCGGCTTTGGAATGCTCGATAAATACATAACGGGACTAAATAAAAGCGACTTTATATTAATCGGTGCACGACCTGCAATGGGTAAAACAAGCTTTGCGCTTAACCTCGCGCACAATGTTTCTATGGCGTCGAGAAAAAAATGTGTATTTTTCAGTCTTGAGATGACAAAGGAACAGCTTGCTGAAAGACTTCTTGCTTCGCAGGCAGGCGTTTCAAGCCAAAAATTCAGAACAGGTGAGCTTACTAAGGATGAGTGGGTGCGCCTCGGTAATGCTGCAGGAATGTTTAATGATGTTGAGCTTTATCTTGATGACACTTCGTCAATAACCGTTCCGGAAATTAAATCGAGAATAAGAAGGCTCAAAAATGTTGATGTTATTATCATAGACTATCTCGGACTTATGAAATCCGCAAGAAATATCGACAATAGAGTGCAGGAGGTTTCCGAAATTACAAGAAGCCTGAAAATGCTTGCTAAGGATTTGAATATTCCCGTTGTTTGCTGTGCTCAGCTTTCCAGAGGAACTGAAGGACGCGGTAAATCACATAGACCTCAGCTTGCAGATTTGAGAGATTCCGGTTCAATAGAGCAGGATGCAGACATTGTTATGTTTTTGTACAGAGAGGATTATTACCGTTCCGAGCTTTCAGAGGAAAAACAGGAAGAGGTTGATGAAACTCATACCGAATTGATTGTTGCAAAAAACAGACATGGTGCAACAGGAACCATTGAGCTTGTTTTCGACAAGGAGTTTACGAGGTTTAAATCAATAGATAATGTCAGATATGATTAATAAAGCATTAGAAACCGTAAAGCGCTGTAATATGCTCAGCAGGGGAGATACCGTTTTGATTGCGCTCTCCGGCGGAGCCGATTCAATGGCGCTTTATGATTTTTTTAAGAAGATAAAAAATGAATATGATTTAACATTGAAGGTTGCTCATGTTGAGCATGGTATCAGAGAAAACAGCTCTGTGTCCGATTGTGATTTTGTTAAAAGTGTGTGTGAAAAGGACGGAATAGAGTGTTTTGTTAAGCATATTAATGCTCGTGAGCTTTCTAATGAATATTCGATAGGAATTGAAGAAATTTCAAGAATTAAAAGATATGAGTTTTTTGAGTCCATTGAATGCAATAAAATTGCAACGGCTCATAATCTCACTGATAACATCGAAACTGTTTTATTTAGGCTTTCAAGAGGAACCTCTACTCACGGTGCATGCGGAATTCCTTATGTGCGTAATAAGATTATCCGCCCATTGATTGAATGCACCTCGCAGGAGATAAGAAGCTATTGCAGAGAAAACGAAATTGAATACAGAATAGATGAAACTAATTTTGATAACTCCTATTCAAGAAATTATATCAGAAATGAAATTGTTCCAAAATTCAAAGAATTTTCATCTTCATTCGAATCAGTTTTTTTGAGATTTATTAAATCTAATACCGAATCATATGAATTTATCCAAAATAAGTCTGAGGAATTGATTTGTGATTCAAAGAGTGAATACGGATATAGTTCAAAATTGCTTGAGCAAGCACATCCCGCAGTTTTGAAAAATTCGTTGAGTATTATGCTTAGCGAACGAGAGTTAAGCTGTAATGAGCTTCATATTGAGCAGATGTTTACAATAATTAATTCAATGGGAAGAGTTCAGCTTTCAAACGGCGCCTTTGCTTTTTGTGACGGAACATATTTCAATATTTTGTCTCAAGTTGAGCAAAATGATGGAATTATGAATAACTTTTGTATTGAACAGAAAGTTATTGAATATGACCAATTTGTTAAAAATAAGAATAAATATAAAAAAGAAATTGATTTTTATTTGGATTATGATAAAATTGTCGGTAAAGTATGCGTTGGAGCGCGTAAATCCGGTGATTATATTCGCATTAACGAAAGAAACTGCACTAAAAGCCTAAAAAAGCTTTTTAATGAGTTGAAGATTCCGGCTTCTGTACGAAGCAAAATCCCGGTTGTGCGCGACGAATGCGGCGTTGTTTTTGTTTGCGGCTCAATAAGTGAAAGAGCGGCTGTTTCGGATATAACAAAGAGAGTTGCTCTCTTTAAGATAAAGGAGAATTAGTTTGCATAAGGATATTGAAGAAATTCTCGTTAATGAGGAAGAATTAAAAAATATTTGCAAAAGGCTCGGTGAACAGATAAGCAGAGATTATCTCGGAAAGAATCTTTTGATTATTGGTATTCTTAAAGGCAGCTGCGTATTTATGAGCGATCTTATAAGATATATAACCATACCCTGTGAAATTGATTTTATGTCTGTTTCAAGCTACGGAAACGGAGTGAATTCCAGCGGTGTAGTTAAAATAGTTAAGGATTTGGATACCTCTATTGAAGGCTATGATGTTTTGATTGCCGAGGATATTCTTGATACCGGAAGAACTCTTACTCATCTCACAAAGCTGTTGTCTCAGCGCAATCCTAATTCCATTAAGGTTGTAACCTGTCTTGATAAACCCGACAGAAGAGTAACTTCACTAAAAGCAGATTACACAGGAACCGTTATTCCCGATAGATTTATTGTCGGCTACGGTCTTGACTATGCGCAAAAATACAGAAATTTGCCTTATATCGGAATACTTAAGCCCGAAATTTACGGCGAATAATTCGGAGGAATAAATTTAATGAATGAATTTGCAAAAAATTGGAAAGCATGGATTCCTTATTTACTGATTCCTGTTATTCTGTTTATAGCCGTTTTCACGCTAGCCTCTCAACAGAATGATAAGGAAATGAAGTATTCGGAGGTTGTTTCTTATTTCCAAAGCAATCAGGTTTCTGAGTTTAAGCTTGACTTAAGCAGCGGAAGCATGACTTATAAGCTTTGGAAGGACGACAGTAAGCAGTATTCATATTCCGTGCCGAATGTTTCAATCTTTATTGATGATATTTCCGAAAGCGTTAATGAATACAATAAGAATAATCCGAAAAAGCCAATTGTTTATGATTACAAAAAGGGCTCAAGCGGTTCTATGTGGGTAAGTCTGTTACCCACGCTCATTCTCGTTCTTGCAATCGGTGTTTTCTCATTCTTCATGATAAGAAAAATGAGCGGAGCTATTAATGCAGATACAAACAGAACGCTCGGATTCGGCAAAGCAAAAACTAAAATTCTTGATGATGAAAAAAGAAAAACAACCTTTGCCGATGTTGCAGGTTGTGATGAGGAAAAAGAAGATCTCTCTGAGCTTGTTGATTTCTTAAAGAATCCTCAGAAATATAATGAACTCGGTGCAAGAATTCCCAAGGGCGTGCTTCTTGTAGGTCCTCCCGGAACAGGTAAAACCTTGCTTGCTCGTGCTGTTGCGGGTGAGGCGGGTGCACCGTTCTTCTCAATTTCGGGCTCCGATTTTGTTGAAATGTATGTCGGTGTCGGCGCATCAAGAGTAAGAGACTTGTTTGACCAGGCTAAAAAGAAGTCACCGGCAATTATTTTCATTGATGAGATTGATGCTGTCGGAAGGCACAGAGGTGCCGGAATGGGCGGCGGTCATGATGAAAGAGAGCAGACTCTTAATCAGCTTCTTGTTGAAATGGACGGCTTCGGTGCAAACGAAGGTGTTATCATTATTGCCGCAACAAACAGACCTGATATTCTTGACCCTGCGCTTCTCAGACCCGGTAGGTTTGACCGTCAGGTGACTGTCGGAAGACCTGATACAAAGGGCAGAGAGGATATTCTTAAGGTTCACAGCAAGAATAAACCTCTTGCCGCTGATGTTTCACTTCACGATATAGCAAAGGGAACAATCGGATTTACAGGTGCCGACCTTGAAAATCTTCTCAACGAAGCTGCATTGCTTTCCGCAAGGCGCAATAAAAAAGCCATAACAATGAAGGAAATTGAAGAAGCAATGCTTAAGGTTGTTATGGGAAGCGAAAAGAAATCAAGAAAAATTTCCGATAAGGAAAATAAGCTTACTGCTTATCATGAAGCAGGTCATGCTGTTGCAACTTATTATCTGGATTCTCAGGATCCTGTTCACGAGATAAGCATTATTCCTCGCGGAATGGCGGGCGGCTACACAATGCACCTTCCCGAGGCTGATAAGAGCTACAACAGCAGGGGAGAAATGCTTGATGAGCTTGTTGTTCTTCTAGGCGGTCGTGTTTCCGAAGCACTCACTCTCGGAGATATTTCAACAGGTGCCTCTAACGATATTCAGCGTGCTTCACAAACTGCCCGTGAAATGGTTACCAAGTATGGTATGAGTGATGTTCTCGGTCCGATAACCTTCGGCGGAGATAACGAAGAAGTGTTTATCGGCAAAGATTACGGTCATGTTAAAAATTATTCCGAAGAAACTGCCGCTAAGATTGATGACGAGGTTAACCGAATCATTAAGAATGCGTATGAAAGAACAGAGAAGATTCTTAATGAGCATATGGATAAGCTCAAGCTTGTTGCCGAGTATCTTCTCAAAATGGAAAAGCTTTCCGGTGAGCAGTTTAAACAGCTTATGGAAAACGGTATTCTTGATGAAGAGCTCGAGAATAATGCAAAAGAAAACTCTTCAAGTGAAGCTAATGAAGAAACTTCACAGCCTGTTAGCGACAACGATGCAGATGTTATTAATTTGGAGAATACACAAATCAGTAATACCGAGCTTGAACAATAATATATTACCGAAGAACTGTTTTGCAGTTCTTCGGTTTTTTGTGTATAAAAATAGGTTAAACTTGACAAAAATACAATATGTTGTGTATAATATTCGTTAGTTAATTTTCAGAACGGAGGGTTTTCTTTGCCGAAGAAAGCTTATGGAAATGAAAGCATAAAATCGCTCAAAGGCGCAGACAGAGTTCGTAAAAGACCGGCAGTTATTTTCGGTTCGGACGGTCTTGAGGGCTGTGAGCATTCAATATTTGAGATTATGTCTAACTCAATCGACGAGGCGAGAGAAGGCAGAGGAAATAAGATTGCCGTTACTCGCTTTCTCGACGGTTCAGTTGAAGTGCAGGATTTCGGTAGCGGTATTCCTGTGGATTATAATAAAAACGAAGGCGAAGAGAACTGGAAACTTCTTTTCTGCGAAATGTACGCAGGAGGAAAGTACGATACCAACAGCGGTCAAAACTACGAGTTTTCCCTTGGCTTGAACGGTCTCGGCCTTTGTGCAACTCAGTATGCTTCTGAATATATGGATGCTGAAATTCATCGTGACGGTTATTGCTATACACTCCATTTTGAAAAAGGAGAGAATATAGGCGGATTAAATAAAGAGCCTTATTCAAAACGCGATACGGGAACAAGAATCAGATGGAAGCCCGATTTAGATGTTTTTACAGAGATTGATGTTCCGATTGAATATTTTCAGGAAACCATGAAGCGCCAGGCAATTGTTAATGACGGCGTAAAGTTTATTCTTAAGAATCAGGTTACTGCTAGCAAGTTTGAAACATTTGAGTATTGCTACAATAACGGCATTATGGATTATGTTAAAGAGCTTTCCGGTGATAATGCGCTTACAACTCCTCAGTATTGGGAGTGTGAGAGAAAGGGAAGAGACAGAGAGGACCTTGACGATTATAAGCTCAAAATAAAGGCGGCAGTATGCTTTAGCTTAAAAACTCAGCTTAAGGAGTACTATCACAACTCAAGCTTTCTTGAGCACGGAGGCGCGCCTGAAAAAGCATTCAGAAGCGCATTTGTTAATCAGATTAATGCTTATCTTAAGCAGAATAATAAGTATAATAAAACTGACGGTCAGATTAATGTTCAGGATGTTGAGGATTGCTTAATATTTGTTGTTTCATCTTTTTCAACACAAACCTCATATGAAAATCAGACTAAAAAAGCAATAACAAATAAATTTATTCAGGAGGCTATGACTGATTTCTTCAGAAAGCAGCTTGAAGTATATTTTATTGAAAATAAGCTTGATGCGGACAAAATTGCCGATCAGGTTCTTATTAATATGCGTTCCCGTGTAAAGGCTGAAAACACGAGAAAAACTCTTAAAACAACACTCCAAAGTAAAATGGACATGACTAACCGTGTTCAAAAGTTTATTGATTGCAGAAGCAAGGATGTTACCAAAAGAGAGATTTTTATTGTTGAGGGTGATTCTGCTCTCGGCTCTGTAAAGCTTGCAAGAAATTCGGATTTTCAAGCTGTTATTCCCGTAAGAGGTAAAATTTTAAATTGCCTTAAAAGTGAGTATGATAAAATATTCAAGAATGATATTATAACTGATTTGATTAAGGTTCTCGGTTGCGGTGTTGAGGTTAAATCAAAGGCAGCAAAGGATTTGTCTGTTTTTGATATGGACAATCTTCGCTGGAGCAAAATTATGATTTGTACCGATGCCGATTATGACGGATTCCAAATCAGAACACTTATCCTCACAATGATTTATCGCCTGATGCCCCAGCTAATTGAGAAGGGCAAGGTTTATATTGCAGAATCTCCGCTTTACGAGGTACATTGTAAGGATGAGGTGTATTATGCGTATAATGAAGCCGAAATGGATAAGATTAAAGAAGAAATCGGCGATAATAAATATACCGTTCAGCGTTCAAAAGGACTCGGTGAAAACGACCCTGATATGATGAGTCTTACTACAATGAATCCCGAAACACGAAGAATTATTAAAATCACTCCCGATGAAGCCGAGGAAACCTCTCGAATTTTTGATTTGCTTCTCGGAGATAATCTTGAAGGCAGAAAAGAATATATTGCCGACTATGGCTATATGTATATTGATGCCGCAGATGTTTCATAAGGAGGAAGGATAAATTGGCAAGGCGTAAAAAAAGTGAAGAAACAACTACATCTCCTATGAATGATAAAGTGCATATTGAAGGCTCCGGGACTGTTGTTGAAGAAAAGATAACACAAACACTCAAAAGCAATTTTATGCCCTATGCGATGTCTGTTATCCTCTCTCGTGCAATTCCCGAAATAGACGGATTTAAGCCCTCTCACCGTAAATTACTTTACACAATGTACCTAATGAATCTTTTGAAAGGTCAAAGGGTGAAAAGCGCAAATATCGTAGGTAGAACTATGCAGCTTAATCCTCACGGCGATGCGGCTATTTACGAAACAATGGTTCGTCTTTCA
>CAMFBH010000015.1 GCA_945948515.1 uncultured Clostridia bacterium | reverse complement strand
ACTAAGTACGGGATTTTTTTATGTGTTATTTTACTAACAGCCGTGCGTTACTTTGTAGAATTTTAATTGCTTCTTCACCGCTCTTTTTTCTGATTTCGGCAAAGCCCTCTTCAAAGGATGGCGGTCTGCTGTCTATGTTGTGACAGTCGGAGCCTACCAAATGAATTCTTCCGCTTTCGAGATATTTGAAAAGCTTTTTGCGAACGGAACGAGGAGAATCGGCAAATGAACTTATGTTTACCTGAGCAAGACAACCCATTTCAATAAATGCATCAAGTCTGCTTTCATCCTCCATAAGCGCCCTATACCGTTCTATGTGAGCAAGAATAGGTCGTATTTTATATTCGCAGTAAAGATTCATAAGCCTGTCATAAGAAGCTTCGGAGAAGGTGGAGGAAAAAGGGTGCTCAATAAGAACATAGTTTGAGCTTCCGATACATAGGCGGGAGAGATTTTCGTTTGTAAAAAGATATTTACTTATATAAACCTCAGCCGCAGGAATTAACCTCGGACTTCCCTCAGGCAAAGCCTCTGCAAGCTTTTGAAAAGCAATATCACGGCGCGTTAAAAAATCATCAAGAGAAATTGAATCGGAATAATAATGGGGTGTGAGAACAATTGTGTCACAGCCCTGATTTTTCAGCCTTTCAATCATTTTAAGACTTGTTTCAACATCCTTTGCACCGTCGTCTATTCCGGGCAGAATGTGGCTGTGAATTTCAACAATATTATTTGTCATTTTATTTATCTCCGCTTATATTAACTCCGTATCCGTATTCGTATCCTCCGGAGTATTCTCCGTACCCGCCGCCACCGTAGCCGTATGAGCCTTTGGAGTATTTTCTGTATGAGGTTTTGGAAACTTTGCTTTCTGTAAAATTAACAATGAAACCGAGAACCTTTGCATCAATGAATTCAAGGGCAGCAAGAGCTTTTTCAAGCTCGGGATGTGTTGATGCTTTTGAGCGCAGAACAATAACAACACCGTCGCTGCTGCTTATAACAGGCAATGCGTCCGATACAATGTTTATCGGAGGAGTATCAATAATTATGTAATCGTAATCAGCACTTATATCCGAAAGAAAATCCTCCATCTGCTCGCTGCCGAGAATCTCCGCCGGGTTTGGCGGAATTGAACCGGAGCATATTACAGAGAGATTTCTGTTTTCTGTTTTATGTATAATACTGTTTAGTGAAACCCTTTCATTGCTCGAAACGGTCGCACCGAGATAATTTGTCAGTCCCGGAGCATTCGGAATTGAAAAATAGTGGTGAATTTTAGGCTTTCTCAAATCTCCGTCTATAAGAAGAACACGCTGGTCAGCACTTGCAAAGGAGTTTGCAAGATTAATTACGGTTGTTGTTTTACCTTCATTCGGAAGAGGAGAGGTAATAACAATCTTTTTACAGCCCTTCTTCATAATCGAAAACATAATGTTTGTTCGAATACTTTTATACGATTCCTCAATTCTGAATTTGAGGCCGGGATCAAGCCTGATTTTATCTATAATTTGCCTTGAAGAAGTATTCTCGTGTTTTTTATTCTTAGCCAAGCTTAACCCTCCTTTTTACCGGAAACACTTTTAGAGTAATCCGGAATGGTTCCGAGAACGGGAATATTGTATCTTTTAACAAGTTCCTCCGTGCTTTTAATTCGAACATCAAGGAAATCGCGAAGAATGACATAAACTGCTGCAAGCGCAAACCCTGCTGCGGCTCCGATAACCATTTTTTTGGGATATCCGAGGCTTACTGCTGAGGAAGCAAGAACAGGAGGATCTTGAACGGAAACGCTGACAAGACTGTTGCTTGCTTCAAAAATTAACGGGGGAACATCTTCTTCAAGCTGGTGGGCAATGTTGTAGGAGAGAGTTGCATCAGTTGTGGTAACGGTTAAAATAAACATTGCAGTGTCATTTACCGGCTCTCCCGTAATGGAATAACGCACTGTGTCAACGGAATATGATGTTCCGAGCTCTTCATTAAGATTTTCGGTTAACTGATTATAAAACTTGTTTGTATCAATAACCTCAAGATAGGTGGTAACCATTTTCATGGCATAATTCATTTTACTTGTGTTTGAAGCCGTTTGGGCGTTTGCATTTCCTTGTTCCTTTTCTTCATCATCAACATAAGCAAGGAATTTTATGCTCGATGTGTATGTTGGGGTAACAAATTTTGAAGTGTATCCGAAAGCAATTAATGCTCCGACAACAGCAAACAAAACAAGAAGCTTCCATTTTTTTAATACAAGCTTTAAGATTTTTTGAATATCCTGATCCATATACAATCCTCACGCTGAAGGCTCAAAAATGCGCCTATTTTTATAAATAATATTTTACTTTAATTATAGAAATTTGTCAACTTTTCTATTGACATCAAGGAATAAATAAACGATAATAACATTGATTTATTTAACATCTTTGGAGGACATATGGCACAGAATGTAATAAAAATGCCTCTTTGGGGACCTTATTCAAAAAAGTATATGGGAATAACAAGAATTATTGATAAATTCCCTGAAAGCGGAGCAAGATTTGATTTTTCAGTTCATCCAACTCTTTGGAATTCAAACACTCCTGTTCCGAATGTAACAATTCCCTCAAATTATCATCTTTGGCTGTGCAAGGAGGATTATTCCTTCTATTCCTACCGCTATGAAATGATGTGGAAGGATAAGGTGTATGCGGATGTTTCATATTCAAAAATTAATGATGAAGCATATCTTTTAAGATGCGAATATTTTAACAACACAGAGCTTTCGCAAAGTCTTCTCCTCAATATTTTCGGTGCGCTTGAATATCCTAAAGCGTATTATTGTAAAGTCAGCAAACCTGAAAAATGCGTTCTCGTGAGCGCGAATGATTATATTGATTTTTCCTATGCGGTTAAAAGACCGTGGGATGAGCAAAATCCCGACGGACTCGAAAAAGGCTGTTTTTGCGACAATGAGTTTTTCGGCGGCAGGGGAGTCGGCGACAGAATTGATAACGCCCATGTTCATTTCTTAAATCTGAAACCCTTCGGATGTGAAAAAAACGATAGAATTTCACTTGATTTGAGCAGTGATTTTAGTTTTTCATCTCCTGTTCTTGCGCTCAGATACCGAACAGTAACCGACGGCGATGCCGAATTTGAACTCAACGGAGAGAAAATTGTTTTCAAACACTCCGATAACCTTTGCTTTGCATATTTTCCGATAGATTATAAAAGTGATTTCAAGGCGGAGCTTGTTTCTTTGGGAACTGCGGGCATTGAGCTTGATTTTGCGGCGGTAATTGAAAGCGAAGATGCTTCAAGGCTTACTGCCGAAAAGGTTAAATATGATTATATTCCCGAAATCTCAAGTGAGAATATCGGAAACGGAAAAAGAGTAAGTCTTAAGTTTTCCGAAATAGGAGAAACCTTTTGTATTTTAACCCATAATCCAAAAACCCGTGAAAGAACTCTTGACAGCGGATGCCTTGAGGATGCGTTAATTAACAGACTTTCAAACGGTGATCCTACATACGATGAGCTTGCTGAAACATTCTCCGGAAGCTTTATGAATAAGAAGAGTGATGAAGGCTTTTTCCAAAACACTCTTATCCATTCAATTTTCATTGAACCGAACTCAACTCATATTGAATATGCCGTTCTTTCAAAAGGAAAGTTTGAACCGTTAAGCATTGAAGAATATGAGAGAATTTACAATAAGGCAAAAAATTCATGTCCTCATGCAAGCTACAATAAAGCAGGAGAGAAGTATGCGCTTTCAACTGATATAATGCGCGCAACGCTTCTCACAAATGTTGTTTATCCTATTTATAAGCACGGCGAAAATGTTATTCACCATTGTCCCGGAAAGCGCTGGGATTGCTTATATACTTGGGATTCGGGATTTATTGCACTCGGACTTCTTGAATTTTCAAAAGAGCTTTGCGAATATGTGCTCAATATGTATCTTTCGGATGAAAGCAACAGAGATTATGCATTTTTGCATCACGGCTCTCCCGTTCCCGTTCAGTTCTGTCAGTATCTTGAGCTTGCAAAGAGGAGCGAAAACAAAGAACAGATTTTAAGCTATTACAGCAGAGCAAAGCTGTATTATGATTTTCTTGCTGGCAAAACTCACGGTTCAACAACGAAGAAATTTAATAACGGATTAACAACAACCTACGATTACTTTTATTCATCATCGGGAATGGATGATTACCCGGCTCAGGTTGCAATGATGAACAGAAAAATGCAGAAATACTGCTGTCCCTGTATTTCCACATCGCATGTTATCAGAGCCGCAAAAATACTTAAAATGTTTGCATCCGCCCTCGGAAAAAATGAGGATGTTGAAATTTACAACAGCGATATTGAAGGCTTTACAAATGCTTTAAATACGGTTGCATGGGATGAAAAATCGGGCTATTATTCATATACCGTTTATGATGATAACAATAATTTCTGCGGCTTTCTTGAAACTCAGGACGGAGAAAATCTCAATAAGGGCATGGACGGAATATATCCTATTATTGCAGGAGCAGTTATTCCCGAAAGACTTGACCGCGTGCTTTCTCATATTAAAAATCCAAATGAAATGTGGTCGGCTTCCGGTGTTTCCGCAGTTGACCAAAGCGCAGGATACTTTATGGATAACGGCTATTGGAACGGAAATGTGTGGCTTAGTCACCAGTGGTTCATATGGAAAACAATGCTGGATTTGGGCGAGGCTGATTTTGCATTTGAAATCGCAAACCGTGCTCTTGAAATATGGAAAAAGGAAACCGATTTCAGCTATAACACATATGAATGCTTCAATATTGCAACGCAAAGGGGAGGCTGGTTCCATAACTTCGGCGGTCTTTCAGCTCCCGTTTGCATTTGGGCTAACGCCTACTATAAGCCGGGAACGGTAACAACCGGACTCGATGCTTGGACCGATTATCAGAATGTAACGGAGGACTCTGCCGAAATAAAGGTTAAGTATTTCGGAAACAACGAAAAATATACAGTTATTGTTTGCCTTTCGGATAGATATGAGTATAGCGTTAAGGTTAACGGTAATGAAGCGGATTTCAGTGAAAGAACCGAGGGCTGTATTGAGATAACGCTCGATAAGGACTTCGGAGATTGCATTATAGCAATAGAAAAAACAGAGGAGAGAGGATAAATGTCAGGCAGAATTTACGGAAGCGGAAACGATCCGCTTAAAATTCAGTTCATAACTGATGTTCATTACTATTCGCGCAAATGCGGAACAGAGGGCAAGGCATACGAAAAAGCCGAATCAAAGAGTCAGAAAATTATTAAAGACTCCGATTTGGTAATCAAGGCAGGCTTTGATATTCTTTGTCAGGATACTTCAACCGATATTGTTGTTCTTGCCGGAGATACAACTAAGGACGGCGAGCTTGATTCTCACAAGGAATTTATTGAAATGCTCCGCGACCTCAAAAAAAGAGGTAAAAGAGTTTATGTTATCACTGCAACTCACGATTTCAGAGAAAGCGGATATACAGCCGGTTACGACGGTGATAATGAAATCAGAGTACCCACCGCAACCCGTGATATGCTTTGGGATATGTATTATGAATTCGGTCCTAACGAGGCTATTTCATATCACAGGGAATCAATGAGCTATGTTGTTCAGCTTGCTCCCGGTTACAGATTGTTTGCGCTAAATGATGATACAAACTCAAAGCCCGAAGGTCAGCGCGGCTCGGGCTTCAGCGATGACTGTATGGAGTGGATTCTTGCTCAGTTAAAGGATGCTCAGGAAAACGATCAGTATGTTATTGCAATGACTCATCATCCCATGATTTCGCCGTCTCCGTTTTATGCAATAATCGGAAAAGGCGATATGCAGAGAAACCATGAAACAACCCGTGAAATATTTGCAGATGCGGGCTTGCATTGTATGCTGACAGGTCACACTCATGTTCACGATATTTCGGTTATTACAACAAAAAAGGGTAATAAGTTTTATGATATTGCCTGCGGCGCAATGATAGGCTGTCCTCCCACAATGAGAAATGTAACCTTTGACCCGAAAAATGCTCAGATTATTACCGATACAATTCTTATTAAAGATGTTCCCGGACTTGATACAAACGGTAAGCCCTTCGATGAATATATGAAAACATTTTTCTTCGGAATGATTGCCGAGGTATTGGATGCGGCTGCTAATGATATAGACAGACTCGCAGAAATGACCGACGCTTTTTCCATACCGGGAGAAAAGGTTAAAAAAGTCGGTTGGTTAATCAAGCCGATTGCAAAATTCCTTAATAAGCTTACGATTAAAAAGGTTTGGAAGCTTTGTAAAAAAGAAAGCGGAGTAACAAAGCAGGAGGTTGAAAAAATCGGCAGCCGTAAGGTTGTTGACTTCATTCTTGAGCTTGTTCAAAATCTTTATTGCGGAGATTCTCCATATACACCCGATACTGCGGAATACAGAATAACCTGCGGATTTTTAAATATTGTTGATTCTTTTCTTAACACAATCGGACTGAAAATAGGAAAATTCCTTAAAGGCGCAGAAAGCGTTAGGAGTCTTGTTGAGCCGTTGCTTTATAACCCGGGACCGTGTGATGCAGAGGCAACACTTAAAATTTATCCTATCTACGATGATGAAAATCCTGCGCCCGAAGAAAAGCCCGAGGAAAAGAAGGACACAGTTAAAAAAAGCAAAAAAGGCCCTCTTGTTCTTGCAATTTTAATTCTCGCCGTGCTTTTGGTAATTGCATTAATCGCCGGAATTATTGCTCTTGCGGTTGTTGCAATTAAGGCTATTGTTTCTCTCGCAGTAGGAGCTTGCATTCCGCTTTTAATGTGATTTAATAATTTTCTTGCATTTGAATATAAATGCTGATATAATTATTTCACCGATTAAATTTTGTTACAAATAAGGAGAAGATTATGGCTAAAAAATTAAAAGATATTGATAATATGGCTGAGGAAAAGGGCTCTTGGCTTGTAACGGTATGGCAGTTTGTTAAATTTATTGTTGTTTCACTTCTTGCCTGCATCGTTCAGTTTGCTCTTGTAAACCTTATTCCGCTTATTCCTCAAATTAAAGAGCTTTACGGAACAGCTTTTCATTGGTTTGTATTTGATTATCCCGTAACCAAGGATGCCGCAGGAGCAATCGTTTCGGGCGGTCTCGGATATTTCATTGCATTCAATGTTGCAAATATTGCTGCTCAGATTGTTGCTTTCTTTGTTAATAAGGAAAAAACCTTTAATTCAAGCGCAAATGTTGCAGTAACTCTTCCTATTTACATAGTTTTCACTATCGCTCTTATTTGCTTCTCAGCATGGCTTTCTCCCACACTCAACACCTTGTTCACAACAAAGTGGGGTTGGAATGATGCGCTTTCAAGAAATATAGCAACAGCAGTTTGCTCAGCGCTTCAGTTCTTCCTTTATTTCCCCGTGGATAAGCTGCTTTTCAGCAAAAAGAAGGAAGAAAAATAATTATTGTTTTTTCGAAATATTTACCGAAATTATCATAAAATCACCGGATTTGACAATAATTGCCTAAAATCCTTGACTTTTGTGAACAAATTGTTTATAATCTCTTTCGGTGGATATTTAGATATTCGAAAAATACCCCTGACAAACAGTCGGAGGGAGGGAAAGTAATGAGCCAGGTAACAGTTAAAGATAACGAATCTCTTGACAGCGCTTTAAGAAGATTTAAGCGTCAGACTTCTCGTGACGGTATAATTCAGGAAGTGCGCAAAAGAGAGCATTACGAAAAGCCTTCAGTTGCTCGTAAAAAGAAGAGCGAGGCAGCTCGTAAAAGAAAGTATAAATAATACATCTAAAAGCAGAATTTCTTTTGAAATTCTGCTTTTTCTTTGACAATGCGGATAGAATATAGTATAATAATCCGACAGTTGGTGAAATTATGAAAATATTGGTTTTAAACGGCCCTAATTTGAATATGACGGGTATAAGAAAAAAAGGCGTTTACGGAAGCGAAACCCTTGAAGATATCAATAGTGAGCTCAAAGAATATGCAAATCAAAAAGGGCTTGAATGTGATTTTTTTCAGTCAAATCACGAGGGCGCAATAATTGATAAAATTCACGCCTCAATGAATGAGTATGACGGCGTTGTTATCAATGCAGGAGCCTATACTCATTACAGCTATGCAATACGCGATGCTATCGAAAGCGTTGCAGACTACACTCCATTTGTTGAAGTTCATATGAGCGATATTCACAAAAGAGAAGATTTTCGCAGGGTTTCGGTTATTACCGATGTTTGCAAAAAGCAGATTTGCGGCTTTGGAAAAGACAGTTATAAAATGGGTATTGATTTATTGTGTGAAATATTATAAAATATCAAAGAAGTAAAAAGTAACATACGGAGGTATATCTATGATCAGTGCAGGCGATTTCAGAAACGGCGTAACCTTTGAAGAGGACGGAAATGTTCTTCAGGTTGTTGAATTCCAGCATGTTAAGCCCGGAAAAGGCGCCGCTTTCGTAAGAACTAAAACTAAGAATGTAATTACCGGTTCGGTTGTTGAAAAGAGCTACAACCCCACCGCTAAATTCCCCACGGCATATATTGAGAGAAAGGAAATGGTTTATTCCTATAACGACGAAGGTCTCTATTATTTCATGGACCAGGAAACATTTGATATGGTTCCCGTTTCAGAGGCAGATCTCAGCGATAACTTTAAATTCGTTAAGGAAAACGATATTTGCCGTATCCTTTCATACAAGGGTAAGGTTTTCGGTGTTGAGCCTCCCACATTCGTTACTCTTGAAGTAACAAAAACCGATCCCGGCTTTAAGGGAAATACTGCAACAAACACTCTTAAGCCCGCAACAGTTGAAACAGGTGCGGAAATCCGTGTTCCGCTTTTCATCAACGAAGGCGATATGATAAGAGTTGACACACGCACATGTGAATATATGGAGCGCGCATAATTTTAATAATTAAGGAGTTTTCAAAATGACAACTATTGAAAGCATAGGATTTCTCAAAGGTCTTGTTGAGGGAATGGAGCTCAACGCAGATAAGAAAGAAACAAAAATCATTAAGGCAGTAATTGATGTTCTTGATAACCTCGCAGAAGATATTGAAGATATGACAGAAGCTGTTGAGCTCGTAGGTGAGCAGGTTGACACTATCGACGAGGATCTTGCAGACCTTGAAGAGTTTGTTTACGAGGATGAATGCGACTGTGATTGCTGCGATTGCGGCGATGAGGATGAGTACGAGATTGAGTGCCCCTCCTGCGGTGCAGAAATTATTCTTGACGAAGAAACAGTTCTTTCCGAAAAAACAATTGAGTGCCCCGAATGCGGCGAAACACTTGAGCTTGAAGTTGAGTGTGAGGACTGCGAAGACGAGGAATAAAACATATCATTTAAGCGAAACGGACAAAACCGTTTCGCTTTTTTCTTTTATTTTTTATATATTATAAATAAAAATATAAATTATTATATACACAATGGAAAATTTATGTTATAATAACCGATATATGCTGCAAAATAGATTTGGTATAATTTTCTGCAGCGAGCAATATACCGAAAGGAAGCTTATTATGACTTACAGAACACACAACTGCAACGAGTTAACATTTGAAAATCTCGGCCAGCGTGTCAGCCTTGCAGGCTGGGTAGATACTATCCGTGACCACGGCGGCGTTGCGTTTATTGACCTTCGTGATGAATACGGAATTACGCAGGTTGTTATAAATAATGATTCTCTGCTCGAAAACATCAGAAAAGAATGTGTAATTACCGTCAGCGGTGAGGTAGTTAAAAGAGACGAGGAAACAATCAACAAAAAGCTTGCAACAGGCGAGCTTGAGGTTAAGGTTGATGAAGTGAAAATTCTCGGCGAATGCATGAGAACTCTTCCGTTTGAAATCAGCGAGTCAACAGAAACAAGAGAGGATGTAAGGCTTCAGTACCGTTTCCTTGATTTAAGAAATAAAAAGGTTCACGATAACATTATTTTCAGAAGTCAGGTTGTTTCATTCCTTCGTGAGAAAATGAATTCTCTCGGCTTCACCGAAATCAATACTCCTATTTTAACCTGCTCTTCTCCCGAGGGCGCAAGAGACTATATTATTCCTTCCCGTAAGCACGAAGGCAAGTTTTATGCTCTTCCGCAGGCACCTCAGCAGTTTAAGCAGTTACTTATGGTTTCGGGATTTGATAAGTATTTCCAGATTGCTCCATGCTTCAGAGATGAGGATGCAAGAGCGGACCGCTCTCCCGGAGAGTTTTATCAACTCGACTTTGAAATGGCATTTGCAACTCAGGAGGATGTTTTTGAGGTTGCAGAGGATGTTCTTTACAGCACCTTTAAGAAGTTTTCTGATAAAGAGGTAAGTCCTGCTCCGTTTAAAAGAATTCCGTATGAAGAGGCAATGCTCAAGTACGGAACCGATAAGCCGGATTTAAGAAACCCGCTTGTTATCTGCGATTTATCCGAATATTTTGCGGATGTTGATTTTAAGCCGTTCCAGAAAAAAATCGTTCGCGGTATTGTTGCCCCGGGCTGTGCAAAAATGAGCAAATCATTCTTTGAAAAGCTCCTTGAATATGCGCTTTCAATCGGAATGAAGGGTCTCGGATATATAACCGTTCTTGAAGACGGAAGCTTTAAAGGCCCGATTGCAAAATTCCTTTCCGATGAAAAGAAGGCAGAACTTACCGAAATGCTTTCTTTAAAGAGCGACGACACCCTCTTCTTTATATCGGATGCAAAAAAGCTTGTTGATATTTATGCAGGTCAAATCAGAACAGCTCTCGGCGAGAGAATGGATATTATTGATAAATCACGCTATGAGCTTTGCTTTATAACAGATTTCCCGATGTATGAAAAGGATGAAGAGGGCAAGCTTGCTTTTACACACAATCCGTTTTCAATGCCTCAGGGCGAAATGGATGCGCTTCTTAATCAGGATCCGCTTGAAATCAAGGCTTATCAGTATGATATCGTTTGCAACGGCGTTGAGCTTTCTTCAGGCGCAGTTAGAAACCACCGTCCCGATGTAATGATTAAAGCCTTTGAAATGGCAGGCTATACCGCAGAAGATGTTGAAAAGAAATTCGGCGCTCTGTTCAATGCTTTCCACTACGGCGCTCCGCCTCACGCAGGCATGGCTCCCGGAGTTGACAGAATGATTATGCTTCTTAAGGATGAGGAAAACATCAGAGAGGTTATTGCATTCCCGATGAATTCAAATGCACAGGATGTACTTCTCGGCGCTCCGAACTATGTGAGCGAGCAACAGCTTCGCGAAACTCATATTAAGCTTCGCAGACCTGTTGAAAAAACTAATTAATTACGGGGGTGCCCATTTATGAAAATCGACGGAGATTTGATTAAATACCTTGAAAGTCTTGCGAGAATAGAATTGAATGAAGATGAGGAAAAAAAGGTAGGAAGCGAAATTCAGGATATTCTTACTTACATTGATATGCTAAACGAACTCAATACCGACGGCGTTGAAGCAATGAGCCATTCCTTCCCAATAACAAATGTTTTCCGTAAGGACGAGGTTAAGCCCTCTGCTCCTAATGAGGATATTCTTGCAAACGCACCGCATAAGCAGGACACCTGCTTTGTTGTGCCGAAAACAGTTGAGTAAGGAGAGTTAATATGTCGGATATTTTAAATATGAAAGCTCTTGAGCTTGCTCAAAAAATAAAAGCAAAAGAAATCAGCGCAGTTGAAGCGGTTGAAGCAGTTGCCGCCGCTAAAGAGGCAAAGGATTTAAAGTATAATTGCTATACCTCCTTTAATCTTGAAAGTGCTGTTGAAAATGCAAAAACAGTTCAAAAGAAGATAGACAGCAATGAGGATGTAGGCTTGCTTGCAGGTGTTCCGATTGCAATTAAGGATAATATATGCACAAAAGGTGAGTTAACCACCTGTGCTTCAAAAATTCTTTATAATTTTAAACCTCCGTATAACGCAACGGTTATCGAAAAGCTTCATAAAAATAACCTTGTTCCGCTCGGAAAGGTTAATATGGATGAGTTCGCAATGGGCTCAACAACAGAAACAAGCGCTTACGGCGAAACAAAGAATCCGTGGGATGTAACAAAGGTTCCCGGCGGTTCCTCGGGCGGTGCAGCAGCTTCTGTTGCGGCAAGAGAAAGCGTTGCCGCTCTTGGTTCTGATACGGGCGGTTCAATCCGTCAGCCCTGTTCTTTCTGCGGCGTAACAGGACTTAAGCCAACATACGGAGCTGTTTCAAGATACGGACTTATCGCCTACGCTTCATCCCTTGACCAAATAGGTCCTATCGCTAAGGATACAGCCGATGTTGCCGCAATCTTCTCCGTAATATGCGGAAAGGATGAAAAAGACGGTACTTCTATGGACACAACTCCCTTTGATATTTCCGATATAATTTCATCAAAAAGCCTTAAGGGCAAAAAAGTCGGAATTCCGAGTGACTATTTCGGAGAGGGAATAAACGAAGAGGTTGCAAAATCCGTTATGAACGCGGCAAAGGTTCTTAAAGAGCTCGGAGCCGAGGTTGAGGAGTTTGCAATGCCGATTGTTAAATATGCAATTCCAACCTACTATATTATCGCCTGTGCCGAGGCATGCTCAAACCTTTCAAGATTTGACGGAATTAAGTACGGATATTCTTCACCTAATGCCGAAATGCTCCGCGATGTTTATATTAAATCCCGTTCCGAAGGCTTCGGAATGGAGGTTAAAAAGCGCATAATGCTCGGAAACTTCGTTCTTTCAAGCGGCTATTATGATGCTTATTATAATAAAGCACTCAAGGTTAAGGGGCTTATTTCCAAAGCTTTCAGCGAAGCCTTTGAAAAGTATGATTTTCTTCTCGGTCCTGTTGCGCCGACAACGGCACTTAAAATGGGAGAAGGACTTTCCGATCCGCTTCAAATGTATCTCGGTGATATTTACACCGTTATGATTAACATTGCAGGTTTGCCGTCTTTGGCACTTCCGTGCGGATTTGACAGCAGCAATATGCCTATCGGAATGCAGTTAATAGGTAAGCCGTTCAATGAAAAAACAATTCTTGAAGCAGGCAATGCTTTCCAAAGCGCAACAGATTATCATGAAAAAATGCCCGAAACGGTGTAAGGAGGAGTCGCAATGGCAGAATATGAAATAGTTTGCGGACTTGAGGTTCATACAGAGCTTTCAACCAAAACAAAAATCTTTTGCTCCTGTACAACCGAGTTCGGAGGAGAGCCCAATACGCATGTTTGCGAAATCTGTTCGGGTATGCCGGGAACACTTCCGGTTGTTAATGAAAAGGTTGTTGAGTACGCAGTCAGAACAGGTCTTTCAACAAACTGCACAATTACTCAGAATAATAAATTCGACAGAAAGAATTACTTCTATCCCGACCTTCCGAAGGCTTATCAGGTTTCTCAGCTTTATCTTCCGATTTGTCAGAACGGATATGTTGAAATCCATTCTTCAAAGGGCGGAATGAAAAAGGTAAGGATAAAAGAAATTCATATGGAAGAGGATGCAGGAAAGCTTATTCACGATGCTTACTCCGATTGCACTCTCGTTGACTATAACAGATGCGGCGTTCCGCTTCTTGAAATCGTTTCCGAGCCCGATATTTCATCAGCTGACGAGGCGGTTGAGTATGTTGAAAAGCTTCGCGATATACTTCGCTTTGCAGGCGTTTCCGACTGTAAAATGCAGGAGGGCTCGCTTCGTGCAGATGTTAATGTTTCGGTAATGCCGGTTGGCTCCAAGGAGTACGGAACAAGAACCGAAATGAAAAACATAAATTCATTTAAAGCTATTCATCATGCGATTGAGTCCGAGTCCGCAAGGCAGATAGACCTTATTGAGGACGGTAAAGAGGTTAAGCAGGAAACACGCCGCTGGGATGATACAAAGGGCTATTCCTATGCAATGAGAAGCAAGGAGGATGCTCAGGATTATAAATACTTCCCCGAGCCTGATTTACCTCCGCTTTCACTCAGCGATGAGTATATAGAAAGTATTCGCAAAAATCTTCCCGAACTTCCCGAAGCAAAGAAAGCGCGTTATATGAATGATTTCGGGCTTTCGGAATATGATACGGGCTTGATTTGCGCTTCTATTCCTCTTGTAAATCTTTTTGAAAAAACAGTTGAGATTACAAATAATCCTAAGGACAGTGCAAACTGGATTTTAGGCGAGGTTTCAAAAATGCTCAACGATACTCAGACCCAGCCTGAAAATATGACTTTCAGAGCTGATTCCTTGGGTGAAATCATCAATTTGCTCAACGGCGGAAAAATAAGCCGCGATTCGGCAAAGAAAGTATTCAAAGCAGTTTTTGAAGAAGATGTTAACCCGGCAGAATATGTTGAGAAAAATAATATGGGAATGATGAACGATACCTCGGCAATAAAGTCTGCTGTTGAAGAGGTACTCAAGGCAAACGAAAAAGCCGTTAATGAGTATAAATCGGGCAAGGAGGCTTCGTTCAATTACCTCATAGGCCAGTCAATGAGAGCTCTCAGGGGCAAGGCTCCGGCATCTGAGGTAACAAAAATTCTTAAAGAATTATTATCATAAAGCAAACGAAAAAGAAGCACCGTAGGGTGCTTCTTTTATTTTTCAAACGGATAAACAAGATTCATTTGTTTTCGGCATTCGTCCATTATCTGCATACACGCCTTAGTTGCCTCAAACGGAATATAGCCTGACTCGGTTTTTCCCTGCCTTATTTCCTCGGCGGCTCTTGTGAATTCGGTAAGATAGTCTGTTTTTCCTTTGAAAACCTCTTTGCCGTGCCGGCTTTTCAAAATTGCCTTTGATGCCATGTGGAAGAAAACAGGGAGGCTGATTGTTCCTTTAGTGCCTTTAATTAAGCAGTTCTCTTTTAGGCTGCAAAGCGACATGTTAAGAGTGCATTTAAAATTGTTGTACTCAAGAATAACAGTTTCGCTTATATCTATACCGTTTTTTATTTTTCCCGCACAGCTAATCCTGTTTGGATAACCGAAAAGGTTGTAGCAGTAGGTGATGGGGTAAATACCTATATCAAGAAGTGCACCGCCGGCAGTTTCGGGAGTGAGTACACGGGAGGTTTTCGGCATAAGAATTCCGGGAAAGGCGTAGTTGATAACAACTTCTTTAATTTCACCGACTTCTCCGCATTTTACCCATTTTTTAACAGTCAGCGCAACATCTGAAAACCAAGTCCACATAGCCTCGCAGAAGTAAACATTTTCATTTTCGGCCGTTTTAATTATAGCGTTAACCTCTTCAAGAGATACACCAACGGGCTTTTCACAAAGAACGGGCTTTTTTAATTTAAGGGCACGAATTGCATAATCAATGTGAGAGGTGTGCGGTGTTGCAATATAAACGCCGTCAACATCTTCTCTGTTAACGCAGGAGTCAAAATCATTAAATGCCGCCGCACCGTATTTTTTTGCAAAAGCATTCGCTTTTTCTGTGTTTCTGCTGAAAACAGAAACAATGCGGTGGTTTCCTTTTGTAATGTCGGAGGCGGTTGAATTTGCAATATTTCCGCTTCCTATGTATGCCCATCTGAATTCTTCCATTTTTTCAGTCCTTTTATAATGGTTTTAATTACATTATAGTGATTGAAAGGTCCAAAATCAATATAAATTAAAAACCGCCTAAGTTTAGACGGTTTGTTAATTTGCTTGCAGTATTTGTACTAATACAACTTAAAAATATAAATTATTAATCCGTAAATGAAAGAGGCGGCACAGCCGTAAACAATAACCGGGCCTGCGATTGTGAACATCTGAGCGGCAGTTCCCAAAACAAATCCCTCGTGCTGAAATTCAAGCGCAGGGGAAACAACAGAATTTGCAAATCCTGTTATCGGAACAATTGTTCCTGCGCCGGCGTGTCTTGCTATGTTATCAAAAACGCCCAAGCCGGTTAAAATGGCGGTTATAATAATTAGAATCGAAGGAGTTGCAAGAAGAACTTCCTTTTCATTAAGTCCCGCACGCTCAAAGATTGTGTTGAGAAGCTGACCGAAGCAGCAAATTGCTCCTCCGAACAAAAAGGCTTTAATGCAGTTCTTAAAAACAGGCGACGGCGGAGAGGCTTTGTCGGCCATTTTACTGTATTCATCTTTAGATATTGACATAAAATCACTCCTTTGATAATATTGTTAAATAAAAATTCATTATTATTCAATAATTTTGACTTGACTTTTATGATTAATAATTGTAATATTTACATATACTATTTGTAAAGGGAATGTAGTTATGCATTTAATTGATGTAAGAAATGTTTATAAAATTTACAACCCCGGTGAAAATCAGGTAAATGCACTTGACGGTGTTTCGATTACTATTGACGAAGGCGAATTTGTTGCTATTATCGGTCAGTCGGGTTCGGGTAAATCCACTTTGATGAATATGCTCGGACTTCTTGATACACCTACCGAGGGAGAATACTATATTAACGGAAAGCTTGTTGATGATTTAACGGACGATCAAATGAGCGTAATAAGAAATGAACAGATTGGATTTATTTTCCAGGGATTCAACCTTATCACTTCTCTTACCGCTCTTGAAAATGTTGAGCTTCCTCTTGTTTACAGAGGAATGAAAAAGGAAGAGCGCCGCAAGATTTCAATAGACGCACTTGAAAGAGTGGGACTCGGTGAAAGAATAAATCATCTTCCTGCTGAAATGTCCGGCGGTCAGCAGCAGCGTGTTGCCGTTGCAAGAGCTATTGCGGCAAGACCTCCCGTTATTCTTGCCGATGAGCCCACAGGTAACCTTGATACACGCTCAACGCGAGATGTTATGAACATTCTTCATGATTTGAAAAATGAAGGTAGAACCGTTATTATTATTACTCATGATAATGAAATTGCGGAAGAAAGCGAGCGTGTTATCAGAATCAGAGACGGAAAGGTTATTGAGGATTACATTAATCCCGGATTTGAAGAAAAATACGGCAGAGAATCCAAAAAAGATAACAAGAATCCTATCGACCAAGGATAAAGGAATAAATCACCCGTTACTGCAAATAATGCTAACGGGTGATTTTTTATGATGTTTTTAAAGGCATTTATTGTGGGCGGATTAATATGTGTTATCGGTCAGCTTTTGATTGATTTAACAAAAATGACTCCTGCAAGAATTCTCGTTTCGTTTGTTGTAATCGGAGTAATTCTCGGTGCACTCGGAATTTATCAGCCGCTTGTTGATTTTGCAGGCGCAGGTGCAACTGTTCCGCTAACCGGCTTTGGAAACGCTCTTGCAAGAGGTGTTAGAGAGGCAATAAAAGAGGATGGATTTATCGGAGTTTTAACCGGAGGATTAACCGCATGCGCGGGTGGAGTGACCGTTGCCATCATCTCCGGACTTATTGTTGCGCTTGTTACGAAGCCTAAAGACAAATAATTTGTTGAAAATGACCAAAAATAGTCGTGAAATAATAGTTGAAATAGAAATATCATTGTGATATAATAATAAAAAATTAAAAGGAGGCTACATAAATGGCTGCAATGACATACGAATCTCTCGTAGAAGCTGTACGCGAAAGATTTAAAGATGTGGATGTTTCATCTGTACCCGGAGTTCTTGCTTATCAGTTTAATATTGAGGGCAAGGTTGAGGGCATTTTCTATGTTGAAATCAAAGACGGTCAGCTTCATGTTGAGCCTTATGAGTATTACGACCGTAACGCAATTCTCACTATGAACGGAACAAATCTCTTAAAGCTTATCAACGGCAAGCTCGATCCGGTAGTTGCTTTCACAACAGGCAAACTTAAGGTTGACGGCGATATGGACAAGGCGCTTGAATTAATTAAGTTCCTTAAAAAATAAAATACATAGCAAAAAAGAACACCGAAGACTATTCTTCGGTGTTCTTTTCTCTTTTTACTATTGAAAAAATAATCATAACAATCAGCATGGTTGCCGGGAAAATAATTGCACTTAGTATTCCGTTTTGGAGTCTTCCTCCCGTGCTGTTTGAAACTAAGCCAACGAGTGTCGGTCCTATTGTACAGCCGATATCTCCGCCGAGGGCAAGAAAGCCGAACATTGATGTTCCCGCGCCTTTGATTTCTTTAGCTGCAATACTGATTGTGCCCGGCCATAGAATTCCGACTGCGCCTCCGCATAAACAACAGCCTGCAAGGCTGACTGCGGGAACAGGAGAGAGGGAAATTATAAGATAACCCATAACGCACAGCAGGCTGCAAACGGTCATTGCCGTTTTAAGCGGTATTTTACTGTTGAGCTTTGAGTATCCCATTCTGCATAGCCCCATTAAAATTGCAAAAGCCATGGGTCCTGCAACATCTCCTGCGGCCTTTGAGATACCAAGCCCTGTTTCGGCAAATGCCGAAGCCCACTGAGCTATTGCAATTTCGGTTGCGCCCGAGCAAATCATTAAAAGCAGAAGAACATAAAAGATTTTTTTTGAAGCAACCTGCTTGAAGGATAGCTTTTTTTCGCCTTTTTTCACAAGCTTTGCAATGGGTACACGGGTAAAAACAATTGCCGTTGCCGCCGGAAGGAGCGCCCAAATAAGAGCGATATAACGCCAGCTTTCCGTTTTGAAAATTGAGAAAAATATTGTGCTGAAAAGAACAACTCCTGCCGCTCCCCAGCAATAAAAGGAATGAAGTAGGCTCATCTTTGCTTCATTGTCCTTGGTTGTGCATGCTTCAACAAGCGGGCTCACAATAACCTCGATAAGACCGCCGCCGATTGCCTGAATAATAACGCAAATTAAAATTCCTGAATAGTGGTTTTTAAATAAATCCGGAATAAATGATAGTCCTGCAAGACCGAGTGCGGCGGCTGCGTTTGCCGCAATCATTGAAATCCTGTAACCTATCTTGTCCGCAAGTGCAGATGTAACAAGGTCAATAAAAAATTGAATTCCGAAATTCAAAGTTGTTATAAATGCAATCTGCTCGAGTGATATGTTAAATTCCTTTTGAAAAGTTACGAAAAGAAGGGGCAGAAAGCAGTTGATAACACCCTGAACGATATAGGCCATAAAGCAGGCGTTAACAGTTTTGTTGTAATTTTTATTTTGCATTAGAAATTTCTCCGATAAAATACTTCATATATATTATATTCTTTTTTGCCGTAAGTCAAATAAAAAAACAAAAAAGTGTCTGCCTAAAAGCAGACACCGATTAATATTGCTTTGATTAAAGCTTGGAGAGCTCTTCTCTGAACGACTCCGCACTGTCAAATTCTTTATAAACGCTTGCAAATCTAACATATGCAACTTCGTCTATTTCCTTGAGCTTGTCCATAATTAGCTCGCCGATTCTGACGCTTGTAACTTCTCTGTCGAGAGCGCTTTGAAGTGAAGCTTCAATCTCGTTGATTGCATTTTCAAGCTCAGCAACGGTAACGGGACGCTTGCCGCATGCACGAAGCATTCCTTTAAGAATTTTATTTCTATCAAAAACCTCGCGGCTTTTATCCTTCTTTATTACAATAATCGGAACATCTTCAATAACTTCGTATGTTGTAAAGCGCTTTGAGCAGTTGATACACTCACGCCTTCTGCGAATGCGTTCGTTTTCATCAGTCGGACGGGAGTCTATAACCTTGCTTTCACCGAATCCGCAAAACGGGCACTTCATAATTTTTCCTCCTTGCAGCTGCACAAAAGCAGAAGTCTAAAAAGAATTTTTAAAAATTATAACACAATATATTGAAGAATGCAAGCGTTTTTACTTTACAGCCATGAAAAACGGCTGATTTTAGCGATTTTTAAGTTTTTTATTGTAATTTTCTATTACAGTTTGGTATCTATTGTAAGCATTTGCAACAGAATCTTCCCACGATATATAGATTTCATTAGCCGCATTTGCACCTACTTTTGAAATGAGCTCCTTGTTATCCATAACAAGTCCAACACGCAGTGCAAAATCGTGGGCATTTTCGGAAGCAAGAAATCCGGTTTTGAAATCCGAAACGCCCTCTGCCGCACAGCTGTTTCTTGTCAAAACGGCAGGAAGTGAGCAAGCCGCTGCCTCGCGCACAACAAGACCGTTCGTGTCAAATGTGCTGGGGAATAAAAGTAAATCAGATGCTGAGTAAAATGCTTTTAGCTGTTCACGGTCAAGGATTTTTCCGGTGAAAATAAAACTGCGAGTAAGCCCTTTTTGGCGGATATATCTTCGGATTTGACTTTCCTCGGGACCTATTCCGAGCATAAGAATCTGAAAATCTCTTCCCTGACTTTTGAGAATTGCGGCGGCATCAATTATGATTTTGATATTTTTGTACCACATCATTCTTCCCACATAAAGAAGAGTAGGAACATCGCTCCTAAGTTTGTATTTTGCTCGTAAATTTCCTATTGCGGCTTCGGAGCTTTTTCCCTTAGATAAATCAACACCGTTTGGCATAACAATGAAATCGCCCTTATAGCCTATACGGCGAAGGGATTCCTCTGTTCCTGCACTCGTAACCCAAACCTCGTCGGCAGCATTGAGATTGTTTGTTATAAATCGCTTTGCAAAGTCCTGAAAAGGTTTAGTCGGAACTCTTGTTTCAATATCATATTCATATTTGGTGTGGTAGGTGGCAACCGTCGGAACATTTTGCTCCTCACATACAAGCCTGAAAAAATACGAGGAAGCGAGCGGGCAGTGAGAGTGAAGAATATCAAAGTTTTTAGCTCTCAAATCAAGCCTGAATTGTTCTTTGAAAGGCCAGCCAACCATATATTCATCTTTTTTGCTGAAGCTGAAGCTTTTATATCTGTAAATCTCATAGTCGTATTTCCAGTCCTCGGCATTGGGACAGTTGGGAGTTATGATAACAGCTTCTCCGTGATTTTTATTTATATATTTTGCATAGTTTTCGGCAACTTTTGAAATACCGTCTATTGTTGGGGGAAAAGCGTCGGTTCCTATTGCAACCTTCAGTTTGTCGCTCATGGTTTATCTCCTGTGTGTTTGTTACAATTAATATAGCACAGACTGTTCGATTTGTAAATTCCCAAAAAATTGAAATTAAATAAACAAAAAATAAACAAATCTATTGATTATTGTGCTATACTTATTATATAATATCATTAACTGAATTTAGGAGGGAGAATTATGCCTGCAAGCTATTCCGTTACGCTTGATAAAATAATTCAGTCGCACGGTTTGGAGATTATATATACTCCTAAAGATACCAAGGATATTCTCATAACAACAAATGAAATAAACAGACCCGGTATAGTTTTAACAGGATATGTTGATTTTTTTGATCCGCTGAGAATTCAAATTTTAGGTTGGACCGAAATATCGTTCCTTCAAAATATGAGCTGTGAGGACCGAAACAAAGCGCTGGGATATTGGCTCAGTCTTAAGCCCGCTGCGGCAGTTGTAACAAGAGGACTATGGGTTGATGATTATTTTGTTGAGGCTTGCAGAAAATATGAGGTTCCGCTTTTAAGAACCAAAGAGGAAACATCACCGTTTCTTGCAACGCTTATATCATATCTCAACAGCGAGCTTGCGCCGCGAATCACAAGGCACGGAGTTCTTGTTGAGGTTTACGGCGAAGGCGTGCTGATTATAGGCGAATCGGGTGCGGGTAAATCGGAGGCGGCCGTTGAGCTTATCAAGAGAGGTCACCGACTTATTGCCGATGATGCAGTTGAAATAAGAAAAACAGGTGAAAACACACTTGTGGGAGCCTCGCCGAATAACATCCGCCATTTTATTGAGCTGAGAGGCATAGGAATAATTAATGCCAGAAGAATTTTCGGTATGGGTGCTGTTAAGAACAGCGAGAAAATCAATATGGTTATAAGGCTTGAGCAGTGGGATTCAACAAAAGCCTACGACAGACTCGGTCTTGATAATGAATATACGCACATTCTTGATGTTAAGGTTCCGATTGTAACCGTTCCCGTAAAGCCCGGCAGAAACCTTGCAATAATTATTGAAACGGCGGCAATGAATAACCGTCAGAAAAAGATGGGATATAATGCCGCTAAAGAATTAATGCATTCTCTGGGTATGGAAGATATTGAGCCTAACGACAAAGAGCTCGAAATATGGGAAAACTCATAAATATAAGTGCAGAAAACAAAGGAGAAAATTATGAGCTTAGAATTAAGAAAATACAGAATCGGAATAGATCTCGGCGGAACAAATATCGTTGGAGCTGTTGTTAATGATGACTATGAAATAATTTCAAAATCAAAAGCAGATACGGCTGCACCCCGTCCGGCGGAAGACATCTTCGATGATATTGCAACGGTTTGCAGAAAGGCTGTTGAAGATGCCGGCTTAACAATGAATGATATTGAATATGTTGGTATGGGCTCACCCGGAACAATTAATTCAGATGGTGTTATCGAATATGCAAATAACCTTGCATTTGATATGGTTCCTGCAAAGCAGATGCTTGAGGAAAGGCTCGGAAGGCCTGCTTTTATTGAAAATGATGCTAACTGTGCGGCACTCGGCGAGGCTTATGCCGGTTGCGGAAACGGCGCAAAGGATTTCGTTGCCGTAACACTCGGAACAGGTGTTGGCTCGGGTATTATTGTTGACGGAAAAATAGTTAACGGTGTTAACAATGCCGGCGGTGAATGCGGCCATATGGTAATTATGGTAAACGGAGAAAAATGCACCTGCGGCAGAAAAGGCTGTTGGGAGGCCTATGCTTCGGCAACCGCTTTAATCAGACAAACAAAGGCCGCAATGGAAAAATATCCGAAAAGCGTTATGCACAAGCTTGCCGAGGAAGAGGGCAAGGTAAGCGGCAGAACTGCTTTTGATGCAATGAGAAAAGGCGATATAGCAGGAAGAGAAGTAGTTGATAAATATATCAATTATGTTGCCTGCGGTCTTATCAATATAGTTAACGCACTTCAGCCGGAAGCAATCTGTGTAGGCGGAGGAATTTGCAATGAGGGTGAAACTCTTATGGAGCCGCTTCGCAGATATATCCAGGCAGAGCGTTATTCAATACACAGTAAAATTCAAACAGAAATACTTAAAGCCGAGCTTGGCAACGATGCGGGTGTTATCGGTGCCGCAATCCTCGGAAAAGTAAAATAATTAACAAACGGTGATATTTTGGAAAAATTAATTGCTCTTGCAAAAAGAATAAATTGCGAATATGCGGAAAACGCGCCGATGAAGAATCACACCTCTTTTAAAATCGGCGGTAAAGCAAGACTTGTTGTTTTTCCCGAAAACGAAAATCAGATTGCCGAAATTGTGAAATGCGCAAACGAAAACGGAGTTCGGCTCATAATAATGGGAAACGGATCCAATATGCTTTTTTGCGATGAAGATATTGAAGCATTGATAATGATTATCGGCAAAAAAATGAGCAAAATTGAGCTCGTTGACGATTGCACTGTGTATGCCGAGGCTGGTGCAAGCCTTATGAAGCTTTGCAGATTTGCACTTGAAAACGGCTTATCGGGCCTTGAATTTGCATACGGCATACCCGGAAACTGCGGCGGAGCGGCCTTTATGAACGCCGGTGCATACGGCGGCGAAATGAAGGATGTTTTAGTTAAATGCAGTCATATTGATAAAAACGGAGAGAAGGGATTTCTTGAAGGAGAAGATATGAACCTCTCCTACCGACACAGCGCATATTATTCAAACGGCTGTATCATAACGGGTTTATATTTAAAGCTTGCCAAGGATAAAAGCCGGCAGGAAATTAAGAGCAAAATGGAGGAGCTTCTTTCAAAAAGAAAGGAAAAGCAGCCTCTTGAATATCCGAGCGCAGGCTCAACATTTAAGCGCCCCGAAGGATATTTTGCAGGAGCTCTTATTGAAGAATGTAATCTCAAAGGAAAGCGCGTGGGCGGTGCACAGGTCAGCACTAAGCACGCAGGATTTGTTATTAACGCAGGCGATGCGAGCTGTAAAGATGTTTTAGAGCTTTGCGACTGCATTAAAAAAACAGTAAAAAGCCAAAAAGGCGTTGAACTTGAAATGGAGATTCGTGTAACAAGATGAAAAAAGAGAAAAAAGAGAAAAAAGAGTTAGTGATTTTAACAGGAGTGTCGGGAGCGGGTAAATCATCGGCAATGGGCTTTTTGGAGGATTTCGGCTATTATTGCATAGATAATCTTCCGCTTGTTTTGATTGAAGATTTTATCAATGTTCTTTGCACTTCTGACGAATATCCGAAGTCCGCAGTTGTTGTTGATATCCGTGCAACAAGAAATTTCGATGTTCTTCTTGAGAAAACGGCGATATTAAAAAAACATGATTATACCGTTAAAATAATCTATCTTGATATCAGAACAAGAGAGGCGATTAAGCGTTACCGCTTAACAAGAAGAAAGCATCCGTTGTCGGAAGAGTTCAGTGGAGATCTCGAAAAAGCCATCAGAGCCGAGAAGGAGCTTCTCGGAACAATGCGCTCAAATGCCAACCATATTATTGATACAACCGATATTGTAACATCTCAGCTTAGAAGCCGCCTTACCGAGATTGTTCTCGGTTCGGATAAAGGCATTATGAATATCCATTGCCTGTCCTTCGGATTTAAGTACGGAATTCCGACTAATGCGGATTTTGTTATAGATGTTAGGTGCTTGCCCAATCCTTATTGGGTTGAGGAGCTCAGAAATAAAACCGGGCTTGATAAGGAAGTCTACGACTATGTTTTTGCTTTTGACGAGTCTAAGGATTTGCTTGCAAGGCTTATAGATATGGTTGATTTTTTAAATCCGCTCTACATAAAAGAGGGCAAAAGCCAAATTGTGTTTGCCATAGGCTGTACCGGAGGAAAACACAGAAGCGTTGCATTTGCCGAAAAGCTCAAGGCGCATTTTGAAAAACGCTGGGACAATGTAAGCGTTCATCACAGAGATATAGAAAGAACATAATTACAGGCAGGTAGGATATGACATTTTCATCACAGGTTAAAAATGAACTGGTGAAAATTGAATATGAGAAAAACTGTTGCAAAAGAGCATTCCTTTACGGAATGCTCATTTTCGGTAAAAGCTTCAGTGAAAATAAGATTTCAATGCAAACCGAAAACCGGCAGGTTGCCGAGGCGTATTCCGCTTCAATCAAAGAGCTTTGCAATGTTGAAACACAAATAAAGAGCTCTCCGAGCGGAAAAATTATAACAGTCAGTGTTGAAAAAAAGGATTGTCGAAAGGTTCTGCTTTATTTCGGACACGAGCTTAAAGCAACAAATCTTAAGGTGAATTACTCGAATTTTTCCTGTGAGGAATGCTTCGGCGCTTTCTTTGCAGGCGCATTTTTGGTGTGCGGAACCGTTTCAAGCCCGAAAAAGGATTATCATCTTGAGTTTACCGTTGCGTATTTTAATCTTTCAAGAGACCTGTTTACAATGCTTAACGAAAGCGAGCTTCATCCGAAATCCGCAAAGCGCAACGGCTATAATATAATTTATTTCAAGGAAAGCGAAACCATTGAGGATTTCCTGTATATAATCGGCGCTTCGGGCGCTATGTTTGATTTAATGAATGAGAAAATCGTTAAAGATTTTCGTAATAAAGCAAACAGGCAGGCAAATTGCGAAACGGCAAATATTGAAAGAATGGTAAAGGCTGTTTCAATTCAAATTCAGGCAATAGAAAAAATTAAAAGCACAAAGGGTTTGTCGTATCTTAACGATGATTTAAAGGCGGTTGCACAGCTTCGTCTTGATAATCCCGATGCTTCGCTGAGTGAACTCAGTAAAATGTCAAATCCGCCTCTTTCAAAAAGCGGAATAAATCACAGGCTGAAAAGAATTGTTGAAACAGCCGAGGGTATAAAGAAGTAAGTTATGGATTTTAAAAAAGAATTCTCATTAAATCTTCCTTCAAAGCAGAGCGATAAATGCACCGTTCTTTCGGGAAATGTAAGAATCGGTGTTCTGACTGAAAATCTTTTTAGAGTTGAATTTTCCCAAAACGGAGAATTTGTTGATTTGCCGACTCAGAAGGTTTGGTGCAGGCAGCTTGAAGATGTAAGGTTTTCAAGTGAAAAGAAAAGCGGGAATATTATTGTTAAAACCAACGGCTGTGAGCTTTGCGTTAATGCAAAAAACGGTTCGGTTCGTTATGCAATAGTTAACGGAAATAAAATAACAAATTTTTCAAAAGGAAACCTTAAAGGAACTTATAGAACATTGGACGGAACCTTTGGTGCAATTCCGCTCGGTGAGGGCGTTGTTTCAAAAAACGGAGGCGCGATTTTTGACGACAGCAATTCGCTTTTATTAAATAGAAACGGAACGGTTTCTCCGAGAAAAAGCAAAGAAAAGGATTATTATATTTTCGCTTACGGCAGGAATTACAGAAAGGCAGTTTCGGATTTTATAACCTTAACCGGAGGAGTTCCGCTTGTTCCGAGATTTTGCCTCGGAAACTGGTGGAGCAGATATAAAGCATATACACAAGAGGAGTATATTGCATTAATGCAGCGCTTTTTGAATGAAGAAATACCGATTAGTGTTGCAACAATAGATATGGATTGGCATTGGACCGATGTTAAAAGCCGCTTTTCGAATCAGCTTGATTCTTCCGTTCAAAACAAAAATCCTTATATCGGCACTGGTTGGACGGGATATAGCTGGAATACCGAGCTTTTTCCAAACTATAAGGAATTTTTGAAATGGCTTAAGGGTAAGAATTTTAAGGTTACCGTTAATCTTCATCCTGCCGAAGGAGTGCATTTTTACGAGGATATGTATTCTGATTTTGCAAAGGCGGTAGGTGCTGATGCTAAGAGTAAAAAGTGTATAGAATTCGATTGTACAAGCCCCGAATATATGCAGGCGTATTTTGAAATTCTTCATCATCCCTATGAGAATGACGGAGTTGATTTTTGGTGGATAGATTGGCAGCAGGGAAAGAAATCAAAGCTTCCCGGTCTTGATCCGCTTTGGGCTTTAAATCATTATCATTATCTCGATAGCGCAAGAAACGGTAAAAGAGGCTTAATTCTTTCCCGCTTCGCAGAGCCCGGAAGTCAGCGATATCCTCTCGGCTTTTCGGGAGATACAAAGGTTTGCTGGAATTGTCTTGATTTTCAGCCATACTCAACTGCTACGGCTTCAAATATAGGCTATACTTGGTGGAGTCACGATATCGGCGGTCATTATTTAGGAAAGAAGGACGATGAGCTTTATGTTCGCTGGCTTCAGTTCGGAGTTTTCAGCCCGATAAATCGACTTCATTCAACCAATAATGAGTTTATGGGCAAGGAGCCTTGGAATTTCAGATTTGATGCTCAGATTCTTGCCAAGGAGCTTTTGCGCCTAAGACACAGATTAATTCCGTATATTTACTCAATGAATTACAGAACATACAAAGAGCACAGGGCGTTGATTGAGCCTATGTACTATGAGTATCCTAACAATGAAAATGCCTATAAATACAAGAATGAGTATTTGTTCGGAAGCGAGCTTATTGCGGCTCCTATAACAAAGCCCGCAAGCAGAAAAACAAATCTTTCTTCTGTTGAAGTTTGGCTTCCCGAAGGAAGATATACAGATATTTTCAACAACAGAATTTACGAGGGTAATCAGGTCGTTGAAATGTTTCGCGGAATTGAGAGCATTCCCGTTCTTGCAAAGGAAGGCTCAATTATTCCTCTTGATGTTAATTGCAGAACAAACTGCTCTGAAAATCCTGTTGAAATGGAAATCCTTGCGTACAGAGGAAACGGTAAATTCACTCTTTATGAGGATGATGGGGAAAGCCTTGATTTTGAAAAGGGTGCTTTCGCCCAAACAATGTTTGAAATCAAAGAGAACGGAGATTGCACAGAGTTTATTATTAATTGTGCTCAGGGTGATTTATCCGTTATTCCCGAAAAGAGAAATTACATAATCAGCTTTAAAGATATTGTTAAATCGGATAGCGTTAGCGTTGAGATAAATGGCGAAAAAGCTGATTTTGATTTGGATGAAGGCAAGGAATTTGTTTGCATTAATTTAAACAACATCACTCCGTTCGATAATGTAAAAATTTCGCTCATAGGTGTTGAAGCCTTGAAAAATAACAGTATGGAGAGTGAAATTGTTAAGCTTGTTTCAAAGTATCAGGAAAGTGTAGTTTATAAGCAAAGAACTTTCTCGGGCTGTGCAAAAGGTGACAAAAAAATACCGAAATGCAGAGCGTGTTACAGAAAGCCGATAGAAGAAATATTTAAAATGAAGTACTAAATGTTCGGAAAGAAGAAAAATGTTTACTCATCTTCATGTTCACACTGAATACAGCTTGCTTGACGGCGCTTGCCGAATTGAGCAGCTTGTTTCTCAGGCAAAGAAAAACTCAATGAAATGCCTTGCAATAACCGACCATGGCAATATGTACGGTGCGGTTGATTTCTATAAGGAGTGCAAAAAACAGGGGATAAAACCGATTATCGGCTGTGAGGTTTATGTTGCTCCCAGAACAAGGTTTGACAAGGAAAAGGTGCTTGATAAGGATTACAATCACCTGATTTTGCTGTGTAAAAATGAAGATGGCTACAAGAATCTCATAAAAATGGTTTCCCTTTCGTTTACCGAGGGATTTTACTTCAAGCCGAGAGTTGACCGTGAACTTCTTGAAAAGTATTCTGAGGGGCTTGTGTGCCTTTCTGCATGCCTTGCCGGAGAAATCCCGCAGGCTCTTCTTGAAAAAGATTATGATAAAGCAAAAAGAACCGCTCTGTGGTATCTTGATACCTTCGGTGAGGGAAACTATTATCTTGAGGTTCAGGACCACGGTCTGCCCGAACAGAAAATTGTTAAGGAAGGATTAAAAAGGCTTAGCAGAGAAACAGGAATTCCTCTCGCTGCAACAAATGATGTTCACTATGTTGAGCAGGAGGATTCAAAAATTCAGCAGGTTTTAATTTGTATTCAAACTAATCACATTTTAGGCGAAGATACAGGTCTTGAATTCCATTCTAACGAGTTCTATCTCAAGAATGAAAATGAAATGAAAGAGCTGTTTTCAGATATTCCCGAGGCGGTTGACAATACCGAGAGGATTGCCGATATTTGTAATTTCGATTTTGAATTCGGCAACACAAAGCTTCCGTATTTTGAAACCCCGGATAATATGGATCATTTTGAGTATTTTGAAATGCTCTGTGTTAGGGGAATGAAAAAACGCTACGGAGAAAATCCTCCGCAAAATTATATGGACAGGCTCGAGTATGAGCTTAAAACAATAAATCAAATGGGATATACGGACTATTATTTGATAGTTCGTGATTTCGTTGCGTTTGCAAAGAAAAAGGGAATACCCGTCGGCCCCGGAAGAGGCTCGGGCGCAGGCTCAATCGCGGCGTACTGCGTTGGAATAACCGATATTGACCCAATGAAATATAATCTTCTTTTTGAAAGATTTCTTAATCCCGAAAGAGTCAGTATGCCCGATTTCGATATTGACTTCTGCTATGAGCGGCGAGGCGAGGTAATTGAATATGTCAGCGAAAAATACGGTGCAGACCATGTTGCACAGATAGTAACCTTCGGAACGCTTGCTACCCGGGCCGCAATAAGAGATGTTGGTCGTGTTATGGGTATGCCATATGCTTCTGTTGATGCAGTTGCAAAGCTTGTTCCGAATGATTTTCATATTACAATAGACGATGCTGTAAAAAAAAGCAGTGAGCTTCGTGCTCTGATGGAAAGCGATGAGCGTGTTAATGAGCTGATTAACAATGCAAGAAAGGTTGAGGGAATGCCGAGAAACACCTCAACCCACGCGGCAGGCGTTGTAATAACTCACGACCCCGTTGCATCATATGTTCCGCTTGCAACAAACGACGGCGTTCCCGTAACGCAGTATATTATGACAACCCTTGAAGAGCTCGGACTTTTGAAAATGGATTTTCTCGGTCTCAGAACTCTTACGGTTATTGACTATGCTTCAAAAGCCGCAGGGATAGATATTAACAAAATTCCGATTGACGACCCTAATGTTTATAAGCTTTTTTCAAAAGGGCAAACCGAGGGTATTTTTCAGTTTGAATCACCCGGAATGAAGCAAATGCTTATAAATCTTAAGCCAACCTCTCTTGAGGATTTAATCGCCGCAACCTCGCTTTACAGACCGGGACCGGCAAAGCAGATTGATACCTTTATTGAAAATTCAAAGCACCCCGAACGCATAAAATACAAAACCCCTCTGCTTAAACCGATTCTTGAAAACACCTACGGCTGTATGGTGTATCAGGAGCAGGTTATGCAGATTTTCCGTGAGCTTGCAGGATACAGCTACGGGCGTGCGGATATTGTTCGCCGTGCAATGAGTAAAAAGAAAAAGGATGTAATGGAAAAGGAAAGACAGTCCTTTATTTACGGTGTTGACGGAGAATGCGACGGTGCTCTAAAAAGAGGAGTCAGCCTTGAAGCGGCAAATGAAATATTTGATGATATGGCTGAATTCGCAAAATACGCATTCAATAAATCCCATGCGGCGTGCTATGCCCTTGTTGCATACAGAACGGCGTATCTTAAGGTTTATTATCCCGCTGAGTTTATGGCGGCGCTTCTTACCTCCGTGCTTGACAGCTCAAATAAGGTTGCAAAATATATTGCCGAAAGTAAAAAGCTCGGTCTTAAGCTTTCTCCTCCCGATATTAACAAAAGCTTGAACGGATTTACTGCAAATAAAAATGTAATAAGCTACGGACTTTTGGGAATAAAAAATCTCGGAAGCGAGTTTATTAACGATATTATTAATGAGCGGAAGAACGGAGATTTTACCGATATTTTCGATTTCTGCTTTAGAATGTACGGTAATCATTTTAATAAGCGGGCAGTTGAAAGCTTAATCAGATGCGGCAGTCTCGACGGGCTCGGTGCTTCACGAAGGCAGATGCTTCAGGCTCTTCCCTCGATAGTTTCAAATCTTGAAGAGTACAAAAAGCGTTCTGCCTACGGACAGGTGGGCTTTTTTGACCTCGGTGCAGATGATGATTTCGGATTTCGCTTTGAGCTTCCGAAGGTTGAGGAGTTTCCGAAGCAGGAGCTTCTGAAAATGGAAAAGGAAATGACAGGGCTTTATCTTTCAGGTCATCCTCTCGAAAAGTATTCCGAATTTACTCAAGGCTTTGTGAAAACAATAGAATTGCTTGAAAGTCCGGAAGCATTTCTTCCCGATAAAAAAATAACCGTTTTCGGAATAGCGTCAAGAGTAACGCTTAAGCAAACAAGAAACGGTTCAACAATGGCATTTGTAACTCTTGAGGATACTCTCGGCAGCATAGAAATAATTGTTTTCCCGAAAATACTCAATGAGTTTTCATCCTTCGTGATTCAGGGAAGTGTAATGACGGTTACGGGAAAGGTTTCAACCGAAGAGGAAAAGGACCCTAAAATTATTGCCGAAAGTATTTGCGGTGCTCCGAACGAAATAACGGTTGCAGTTGAAAAGAAAACCTCCGCAAAGAAAAAGAAAGGGCTGTTTTTAAGATTTAAAAATGAAAATGACCCTTGTATAGAAAAAGCAAAAAGGGTTCTTTCAATATTTGATGAAGGAACATATCCGCTGTATATGTATTATATTGAAAGTAAAGAATATACTCTTGAAAAAGGTTTTAGGGTAGAAGTGAATAAAACAATGCTTACTGAGTTAGAAAGAATTATGGGCAATGAAAATGTCGTTTTTTATGAGTAGATACTTGACAATTTATGCCATAATTAGTACAATTAGGGTTAATGCGGTAATTAAATTACAAAATATAAATCAGTTTTATTTACATTTTGGAGGAATATGATATGAAAACTATTGCTGTTCTTACAAGCGGAGGAGATTCTCCCGGAATGAACGCTGCAGTCAGAGCTGTTGTTCGTACTGCATGCGAAAACGGTATTCGTGTTCTCGGCGTTATCAGAGGATATAACGGCCTTATTAACGGCGATTTTATCGAAATGAACCTTCGCTCTGTTTCAGATATTATTCACAGAGGCGGAACAATGCTTTACAGCGCTCGTTCTGTTGAATTTGCAACAGAGGAAGGTATGCGCAAGGCAATACGAACATGTAAAGAAAACGGAATAGACGGTGTTGTTGTTATCGGCGGTGACGGCTCGTTCAGAGGTGCGCGTGATTTAAGCGAGCGCGGAATTCCGTGCGTTGGTATTCCCGGTACAATAGATAACGATATTGCTTGCTGTGATAATACAATCGGCTACGATACCTGCCTTAACACAATTATGCAGATGGTTGACCGTATCAGAGATACCACAGAAAGCCACGACCGTTGCACGGTTGTTGAGGTTATGGGAAGAAGAGCAGGATTCCTTGCGCTTAATGCGGGTATTGCCTGCGGTGCAACAGCAATTCTTGTTCCCGAAATTGATTTTGATATTGAAAAGCATGTTATTGAAAGAATGCGCCGCACTCAGCTTACAGGAAAACTCCACTTCCTTATTATTGTAGCTGAGGGCGTAGGCGTTGATGTTGAAGAACTCGCAAAGAAGATTCAGGCAAAAACAGGCGTAGAGTCAAGATCCTGCATTCTCGGGCATGTTCAGCGCGGCGGTTCTCCCACAGCAAGAGACAGAGTTCTTGCATCAAGAATGGGCAATTATGCAGTTAAGCTTCTTATGCAGGACATCGGAAACCGTGTTGTTGCCGCTCAAAAGGAAGAAATCGTTGATTATGATATTTTTGAAGCTCTCAATATGAAAAAGTCCATTGATATGGAGCTTTACAATATTGCTCACGAGATTTCAATCTAATCGAATATTTATTTGATTTTTTAGGAGACGAACATTTTGTTCGTCTCCTTTTTTTGTTTTGTTTTATATTGATTGATAGCGGCAATAATAATTTCGGTGATAAAAATGAAAAAAGCAATAAGAATATTTGATGCAATTGTTGCTTCGTTGGTTTTAGCAGTATTTTGCTTAATCGCATTCGGAAATTATGCTTTGCCCGAGAATTATACAAGCTATGCAAACAGTGATTTTTCACTTGCATCTTTATACAAGGTTAAATCAAATCGCAGGGAACAGAGCGTAGATTATTCTTCATCAGTTGCAGTAAACAACGAAAAAAGTGAAATTAAACTATTTGGTATTATTCCCGTAAAGGAAGTGAATATCAGCGAGAAAAGCAGACAAACTGTTGCAGTGAGCGGAGAATGCTTCGGAATAAAGCTATATACAAACGGAGTTATTGTTGTTGGTACACAGGCAATAGAAGCGGGAGATAAAAAAGTAAATCCTGCCGAGGAGTGCGGCCTTGAAATCGGAGATGTAATAATTTCAATCAATTCACAAAATGTGTATTCGGCATCGGAGGTAGAAGAAATACTCAACGACAATAACGGAAAAGAATATGAAATTAGATACAAAAGAAACGGTAGGTACAAAACAACAACCTTAACACCTGTTTATTCCGAAAGACAGGGCGAATACAAAGCAGGAATGTGGGTTAGAGATTCAACGGCGGGCATAGGAACAATAACTTTTTTCAATACTCAAAACAGTTCGTTTGCAGCCCTCGGTCATCCGGTGAACGATGTTGATACAAACGAAATAATGCCCATGCTCAGAGGAGAAGCTGTTAAAGCAGATGTAACAAAAATAGAAAAAGCATCCAGCGGAAGGACGGGTTCGCTTTGCTGCACCTTTACCGATGAGGCAATAGGCACTCTTTCTGAAAACAGAAACAACGGGGTTTACGGAAAATATACTGCAAATTTAGTTTCTCCTCTCATGTATGAGGTCGCCTCTGTTCAGGAGGTGCAAAAAGGCTTTGCACAAATAATAACAACCATAGACGACAAGGGTCCCCAGGTTTTTTCAATAGAAATAGTTAAAATAAATTATAAAGACAACGGTGAGCAAAAAAATATGGTTGTAAAGGTTACGGATAAACGGCTTTTGTCAATAACGGGAGGAATAGTTCAGGGTATGAGCGGAAGCCCGATAATTCAAAATTCGAGGCTTGTCGGGGCTCTGACGCATGTAATAATAAACAATCCGACAAAAGGATACGCAATATTTGCCGATAATATGCTTAAAGAGTCGAATTCTGTCAAATAAATATAATGAGTGAAAAAATATCACTTAAAATAGTGAAAAACTCTTGCAAACTTTGTTCTCTTATGCTAATATATGGAAGAAATATCAAGGAGGTTTCTTTTATGGATAAGAATTTAAAGATTTTAATTGCAGATGATTCCGCTTCTTTCGGCAGAGAATGTTCGAGCATTCTCAAAAGTGACGGATTTGATGTTGTGCTGACAAAGAAGGATGGTGCTCGTGTAAACGCTCTGATTGATTCTCAGCATTTCGATGTTGTTTTGATGGATGTGTTCATGGCGCATACAGATGCTATCGGAGTAATGGAGCATATCAATCAGTCCCTTGCCGAGAAGCCGCTTATCGTTTTGATTTCGGGTGTGGACAATCCGGAATTCGAGGAGCAGCTTATTAAAGCCGGCGCCGATTACTATTTTCTTAAACCTGTTGAGCCTGATGCCGTGGCATCAAGAATAAAGCGTATTTCTTCATGGCAGTATGAAAAGAAAAGCAGAAAGAGCAGTGCACATTCTGAGGATATAGAGGTTGTTATTTCGGATATAATGCGGCAAATCGGTGTTCCTGCTCATATTAAAGGATATCAGTATTTAAGAACAGCAATAGCCTTAAGCGTAAACGACAGCGAAATGCTTGCAAGCGTAACCAAGGTTCTTTATCCCACGGTTGCCAAAATGTATAATACAACTGCAAGCCGTGTTGAAAGAGCTATCCGCCATGCAATTGAAGTTGCGTGGGACAGGGGAGATGTTGATGTTCTTTCCTCCTATTTCGGATACACCATTCAAAGTCAGAGAGGAAAGCCTACAAACTCCGAATTTATAGCAATGATAGCCGATAAGCTTAAATTAAAATTAAGAAGTGCATAAAAAATAAAAAGAACACTCTGCCGGGTGTTCTTTTTTGATTTTTATATCTATATTTTTGAAAAATCAATATATTGTGGTGTGAGCAAATATTCATACAAAATCAAAGAATATTTTGCGTTTGTGCAAAACAGAGAAATTGTGCTTGTTTTTTTGTAACTTTTAACAAAAAACAAAAAATTAAAAAAATTTAATATTTTTTAAAAATTTTTCTTGACACAGCAGCTTCTATATAATATAATAAACAAGCGTGCGTTGGGCGTATTTATATTATTATATATAATACACTTTAAAACGCACAACAAGATATGCGTTGATGCCGGAGGTTGCGCCTTTAACCCGGGCGGTAATTTCGGCGGAGTATGTCCGATTTCAAACCGGGCGATTAATATCGTACAGCGTGCACCTGCAAATGACTTGCGAACATTTGCAAAAGGAAAGCCGATTGCCCGAATGATTTTGTCATTCGGTTTTTAAATCGGAGGGGTTGAAACACCGGGGTGCGTGTTAAACGATAGCTGGCCCAAATTTTCAGGAGGAAAATCAAATGGCAGCAAGCAAAGTAAAAATCAGAATTCGCTTAAAGGGATACGATCACAATCTCGTAGATCAGGCAGCCGAGAAAATTGTTGAAACAGCAAAGAGAACCGGCGCACAGGTAAGCGGTCCCATTCCGCTTCCCACAGAGAAAGAGGTTGTAACAATCCTTCGCGCTGTTCACAAGTATAAATACAGCCGCGAGCAGTTCGAACAGAGAACACACAAAAGACTCATCGACATTCTCAGACCTTCAAACAAAACCGTTGAAGCTCTGACAAGTCTTGAGCTCCCGGCAGGAGTAGAGATTGAAATCAAGCTCTGATTCTGCTGAGAAAGGTCATGTTGGCACCTAAAGAGCCAACCAATAACCAAAGGAGGAAATATTTATGAAAAAAGGTCTCATCGGCAAAAAAATCGGAATGACTCAGATTTTTGCTGAAAACGGTAATGTTGTTCCCGTAACCGTTATTGAAGCAGGCCCCTGTGTTGTAACACAGAAAAAGACAATCGAAAACGATGGCTACGAAGCAGTACAGGTCGGATTCGGCGATGTCAAGGTAAACAGAGTTAACAAGCCTATGAAAGGTCACTTTGACAAGGCAGATGTTGCTCCCAAGAAAACTCTCAAAGAGTTCAGACTCGATGACATCAGCGAAATCAATGTAGGCGATATTCTCAAAGCAGATGTATTCGCCGCAGGCGACAAGGTAGATGTAGTCGGAACAAGTAAGGGTAAAGGTACTTCAGGTACAATCAAGCGCTGGAACTTCCACAGACACAGAGAATCACACGGTACAGGTCCTAACGCCCGCCGTCAGGGTTCACTCGGCGCTTGCTCATCACCGAGCCGCGTATTCAAAGGCAAGAAGATGCCCGGCAGACTCGGTCACGAAAGAGTAACAATCCAGAACCTTGATGTTGTTAAGGTTGATGTTGAAAACAATCTTATCGCAATCAAGGGCGCTGTTCCCGGTCCTAAGGGCGGAATAGTTGTTATCGCAGACGCAGTTAAGAAAGCTTAAGGGAAGGAGAGATAAAAATGGCACAGGTTCAGGTTTATAACCAGGAAGGCAGAAAAACTTCAAAATTAGAACTTGCAGATTCCGTTTTCGCTATCGAGCCTAACGAATCAGCAATGCATTTAGCAGTTGTTAGCTATCTTGCTAATCAGCGCCAGGGCACACAGTCAACTCTCACCCGCAGCGAAGTAAGCGGCGGCGGTGCAAAGCCTTGGAGACAAAAAGGAACAGGCCGTGCCCGTCAGGGTTCAACAAGATCTCCGCAGTGGACTCACGGCGGTATCGCTCTCGGCCCGAAGCCCAGAAAATATAAAGTTGGCATTAACAAGAAAGTTAAGCAGCTTGCAATTAAGTCTGCACTTTCTTCAAAGGTTGCAGCAGACGAAATGCTTGTTCTCAACAAGGTTGAGCTTGATGCAATCAAAACAAAGACAGTAGCAGAAATGCTCGGAAAGCTCAAGGCTGGCAAAAAGTCACTCATCGTGCTTCCCGAGAATGACGAAAAGCTCTACAAGAGTGCACGCAACATCGAAGGCGTTAAGGTTTGCACAGTTGGTACAATCTGCACATACGATATACTCAACTGCAACACTTTGATTGTTCTTAAAGATGCTGCTAAGAAGATCGAGGAGGTTTACGCATAATGAGAACAGCTCACGACATCATTCTTAAGCCCGTTATCACTGAGGAATCAATGACAGGCATCATGATGAAAAAGTACACCTTCAAGGTTGCTAAGGATGCAAACAAGATTGAAATCGCAAAGGCTGTTGAGGAAGTTTTCCCGGGCGTTAAGGTTGCTAAGGTAAACACACTCAATGTTCGCGGCCAAATGCGTCGTCAGGGTGCTAACACAGGCTACACTCCTTCTTGGAAGAAGGCAGTTGTTACACTCACCGAGGATTCAAAGGAAATCGAATTCTTCAACGATATGATGTAATCGGCGCTATATATAATATAGTATAGCGATCACAGCTAAATAAAATACAGCAGATGATGAGGTATGAAGAGTGCCATCTCTTCGCAAAGTTATCTGAAGGAGTTGAAATAAATGGCAATAAAGAATTATAAGCCGACCACACCTTCAAGGCGTAATATGTCGGTTATTGATTATTCTTCTTTATCAAAGGTTTCGCCCGAGAAGAGCTTGCTTCAACCGCTTAGCAAGAAATCCGGCCGTAACTCTTACGGAAGAATTACCGTTCGCCACCGCGGCGGCGGAAACAGAAGAAAATATCGTGTAATTGATTTCAAGAGAAACAAGTTCGATGTTTTCGCAGAAGTAAAAACTATTGAATACGACCCCAACCGCAGCGCTCATATCGCTCTTATTCAGTATGAAGACGGAACAAAGAGCTATATCACTGCTCCGGCAGGTCTCACAATCGGCAGCAAGGTTGTTTCCGGACCCAATGCAGATATCGTTCCCGGAAATGCGCTTCCGCTTGAGAATATCCCCGTTGGTACGGTTGTTCACAATGTTGAGCTTTATCCCGGAAACGGTGCTCAGCTTGCTCGTTCGGCAGGAAACAGCGCTCAGCTTATGGCTCTCGAGGGTGCATATGCACTTCTCAGACTCCCCTCAGGCGAGCTTCGTAATGTTCCTAAAGAGTGTATGGCAACAATCGGTCAGGTAGGCAATGCAGACCATGCCAATGTTAAAATCGGTAAAGCCGGCCGTAAGCGCAATATGGGCTGGCGTCCCACAGTTCGCGGTTCTGTTATGAACCCGAATGACCATCCACACGGCGGTGGTGAAGGTAAATCTCCGATCGGTCGTCCCGGTCCCTGCACACCTTGGGGCAAGCCTGCTCTTGGCTATAAGACTCGTGATAAGAAGAAAAAGTCAGATAAGCTTATCGTAAGACGCCGCAACGGCAAATAATCGGAAAGGAGAAGATTAAATGAGTAGAAGTACCAAAAAGGGTGCCTATGTTGAAGAAAGCCTTATGAAAAAAGTTGAGGCTCTCAACGCATCAGGAGACAAGCAAGTTATTAAAACATGGTCACGCAGTTCAACAATCTTCCCCGATTTCGTAGGACACACATTTGCTGTTCACGACGGAAGAAAGCATGTTCCGGTTTATGTAACAGAGGACATGGTTGGACACAAGCTCGGTGAATTCGCACCGACAAGAACATTCAGAGGCCACGCAGGCTCAAAAACATCTAAGTAATCGAAAGGAGAAGTAATAATGGAAGCAAAAGCAAAAGCTACTTATGTTCGTATTTCTCCGAGAAAGGTTCAGATCGTTCTTGATTTAATCAGAAATCAACCTGCGGATAAGGCAATGGCAATTCTCAAGTACACACCCAAAGCTGCAACAGAGCCGCTTATCAAGCTTCTCAAATCAGCAATGGCAAATGCAGAGAATAACTACAATATGGATGTAAGCAGATTATATGTAAGCGAATGTCATGTAGCACCCGGCCCGATTCTTAAGAGAATTCAGCCCAGAGCTCAGGGCAGAGCATACAGAATCAACAAAAGAACATCACACATCACCCTTGTACTCAAGGAAATGGAAGACTAAGCGAGGAGGAAAAGTTAAGTATGGGACAGAAATGTAATCCTACCGGTTTAAGAATCGGTGTTATTAAAAACTGGGACTCTCGCTGGTATGCAAGAAAGGATGCTTTCGGCGATACTCTTGTTGAAGATTACAATCTTCGTAAGTATCTCCTTGAAACCCTTTACGGCGCAGGTGTTCCTAAAGTAGAGATTGAGCGTGACGCTAAGCGCGTTCGCATCAATGTTCATTGCGCAAAGCCCGGTATGGTTATCGGTAAGCAGGGCGCAGAAATCGAAAAGCTCAAGGCAATTTGTGCTAAGAAGCTCAACAAAGATGTTAACGAAGTATTCTTAAACATCATTGAAATCAAGCAGCCCGACCTCAACGCAACTCTCGTTGCTCAGAGCATTGCACAGCAGCTTGAAAGGCGTGTATCCTTCCGCCGTGCAGTTAAGGGCGCTATCCGCAACACAATGCGTCTCGGCGCTCGCGGAATTAAAGTAATGGTATCCGGTCGTATCGGCGGCGCTGAAATCGCTCGTTCGGAAACCTATAAAGAGGGAACTATCCCGCTTCAAACAATTCGTGCAGATATTGATTACGGCTTTGCAGAGGCTAAAACAACCTACGGTCGTATCGGTGTTAAAACATGGATATATCAGGGCGAGGTTCTTCGTGAATCACGCAACAGCAAAAGAAGAAGCCGCAGGGAAGGAGGAAATCGTTAATGCTTTTACCTAAGCGTGTTAAGTACCGTAAACAGCACAGAGGCCGTTTAACAGGTACTGCTCAAAGAGGCAATAAAGTAACTTACGGTCAGTACGGTCTTCAGGCTCTTGAGCCTGCATGGATTACCTCAGCACAGATTGAGGCTGCCCGTATCGCAATGACAAGATACACAAAGCGTGGCGGTAAAGTTTGGATTAAGATTTTCCCGGATAAGCCGATCACAGCTAAACCTGCTGAAACCCGAATGGGTTCAGGTAAGGGCGGCGTTGACTACTGGGTAGCAGTAGTAAAGCCCGGCAGAGTTATGTTTGAGCTTGCAGGCGTTGATGAAGCAACTGCTCGTGAGGCATTCCGTCTTGCAGCAAACAAGCTTCCTATCAAATGCAAGTTTGTAGTTAAAGAAGAGGGAGGCGAGCAGTAATGAAAGCAGCAGAAATTAAAGCTCTCAGCGCAGAACAGCGCGCAAAGAAGCTTGCAGAACTTAAAGAAGAGCTCTTTAATCTTCATTTTCAGCAGGCTATCAACCAGCTCGACAACCCTATGAGAATTAAAGCCGTTAAAAAAGATATTGCTCGTATCAAAACAGTTGAAAGAGCAATCGAGCTTGACGGCAGCAATTCTTAAAGAAAGGGAGGTAACATTCAATGGAAGAAAGAAACCTCAGAAAAACAAGAGTTGGTCTTGTTTCAAGTGATAAAATGGATAAAACGGTTGTTGTAACAATCAGAGATAAGGTACAGCATCCGCTTTACAAGAAAATCGTTAACCGTACAGTTAAGTACAAAGCACACGACGAAAACAACGAATGCGGTGTGGGCGATAAGGTTCTCATTATGGAAACCCGTCCCATGAGCAAGGATAAAAGATGGCGTGTGGTTGAAATTATCGAAAAGGCTAAGTAATCATTGCGAATTATTGGCTTTTAAAATTAGTAATAAAATAATAACTGCAAATAATGCAAAGTGTTATTTTGCAGTACGAAGGAGGAAAATGCTGTGATACAACAGGAAAGTCGTCTTAAAGTTGCTGACAACACCGGCGCTAAAGAAATTATGTGCATCCGTGTTCTCGGCGGAACAAGAAGAAGATATGCCAACATTGGCGATGTTATCGTTGCATCTGTTAAAAAGGCTGCACCGAACGGCGTTGTTAAGAAGGGCGAAGTTGTTAAAGCAGTTGTCGTTCGTACAACTAAAGGTGTACGTCGTGACGACGGACAGTACATTCGTTTTGATGAAAATGCTGCCGTAATTATCAGAGAGGATAAAACTCCTCGAGGCACTCGTATTTTTGGACCGGTTGCAAGGGAACTTCGTGAAAAGGATTACATGAAGATTCTTTCGCTCGCTCCCGAAGTACTTTAATAGGAGGTGCCGAATATGAATACATTGCATGTAAAAACAGGAGATACCGTTTTGGTTCTCAGCGGAAAATCAAAGGGCGTTAGAGGCGAAGTTGTTGCAGTAAGCGCTAAAGAGAAAAAGGTTATCGTTAAGAAGGTTAACATCGTAACAAAGCATGTTAAACCCAGAAAGATGGGCGAGGCCGGCGGTCTTATTGAAGCAGAATCAGCACTTTACGCTTCAAAGGTTCAGCTTGTTTGCCCCAAGTGTAACGAAGCTACACGCGTTGGACACAAGAAGGACGGCAAAAACGCAGTTCGCATTTGTAAAAAGTGCGGTAACGAATTTTAAGAAAGGGAGGACATAACAAATGGCTGCAAGGTTAAAAGAAACCTACAAGAGCGAAGTTGCTCCTGCATTGATGAAGAAATTTGAATACAAGTCTGTTATGCAAATCCCGAAGATTGACAAAATCGTTATCAATGTTGGCTGCGGCGAAGCTCGTGACAATTCAAAGGTTGTTGATGCAATCACAACCGATTTAATGCAGATAACAGGTCAGAAGCCCGTTGTTTGTAAGGCAAAGAAATCAGTTGCAAACTTTAAACTCCGTGAGGGCATGCCAATCGGTGTTAAAGTAACTCTCAGAGGAGACAGAATGTATGAATTCCTTGACAGATTCTTAAATCTCGCTCTTCCCAGAGTTCGTGACTTCAGAGGAATCAACCCCAACTCTTTCGACGGCAGAGGAAACTATGCTATGGGCGTTAAAGAGCAGTTGATCTTCCCTGAAATCGAATATGATAAAATTGATAAGGTTCGCGGTATGGACATCTGTATCGTAACAACCGCAAATACAGACGAAGAGGCTCGTGAGTTACTTACTCTTATGGGCGCTCCGTTTGCAAGATAAGGAGGGATTATCGTGGCTAAAACATCTATGAAAGTAAAGCAGCAAAGACCTGCAAAATACTCAACAAGAGCATATAACAGATGCAAAATCTGCGGTAGACCTCATGCTTATCTTCGTAAGTACGGTATATGCCGTATCTGCT
>CAMFBH010000014.1 GCA_945948515.1 uncultured Clostridia bacterium | reverse complement strand
GATGTTGATCCGAGAATGGAAGCATTACTGCAATTGCTTGATGAAGAATAATTGTTTCATGATTAAAGGAGGCAACAAAAATGGCAGTACCGGCAAGAAGAACTTCAAAAACAAGAAAGAATAAAAGGCGTTCAAGCGTTTGGAAGCTCAACGCTCCCACTCTTGTTAAATGTCCGAATTGCTCAGAATACACCGTACCTCATAAGGTATGTGCAAGCTGCGGCTATTACAACGGCAAAGAAGTAATCAAAAAGGAAGACTAATTTCGTCTGACTAAAAATTAAAGTATTCGGCGGACGCATTGTCCGCCGTTTTCTTTTAAGGTGGTGCTTTATGGTAGAAATTTATGAGGTCAGCGCTGATTCAATAGCGTCAAAAAAAGGAATATTACCCGGAGATTTTCTTGTTTCTGTAAATTCTCACACTATTGAAGATGTACTTGATTATCAATTCTATATGAGTGAAAAGCACCTAAAAATTGTTTTAAAACGCAATTCAGCATACAAGATCATTTCAATTACAAAAAAAGAATATGAAGATATCGGACTGGTTTTCAGCGATTATCTAATGAGTAAGCAGCAGCATTGCAAGAACAAGTGTATTTTCTGCTTTATTGACCAGTTACCAAAAGGCTTGCGAGAATCACTTTATTTTAAAGACGATGACTCTCGTTTATCCTTTCTTTTCGGTAATTATATTACTCTTACTAATCTTACACAACGAGATGTTGACAGAATTAAGGAAATGCATATAAGCCCCATAAACATTTCCGTTCACACCACCAATCCCGAATTAAGAGTTAAAATGATGGGAAATCCCAATGCAGGAAGCTCCCTTAAAGTAATAAAAGAGCTTGCAGATGCAGGAATTAAAATTAACGCACAGCTTGTTCTTTGTAGCGGAATAAACGACGGAGATGAGCTAAAAAGAACTCTAAATGACCTTTCTGCCATGTATCCTGCGGTTCAGATGGTTGCCGCAGTTCCGCTCGGAGTAACTAAATTTCGCGAGGGTCTTGCAAAGCTTATTCCATATAATAAAGAATCATCAAAAGAAGTTATCAATATTATTGAAGGCTTTGCAGATGAATTTTATAGGAAAAACGGAACGCATTTCGCATATGCCGCTGATGAATTCTATTTAAAAAGCGAAACCAAAATTCCTCTCGCCGAATACTATGAGGATTTTTCTCAGCTTGAAAACGGTGTAGGAATGTGCGCTCTGTTCGAAAGTGAATTTAATTATGCTTTAGAAGCAAACACTTATTCTGTACCAAAGCACAATCAAATTGTTTCGGTGGCATGCGGAGAAGCCGCATTTGAATTAATCAGCACTCTTTGCAAAAAAGCAGAGAATAAATACGAAATTACTGCAAATGTTTTTCCGATAAGAAACGATTTCTTCGGTAATACAATTACCGTTTCGGGTCTTGTTACCGGTTTTGATATAGTTAACCAACTGAAAAACAAAGATTTAGGAGAGGCTCTTCTTCTTCCGATTTCAATGCTAAGAAAAGAAGAGGATCTTTTCTTAGATGATTATACTCCCGAAAGAATTGCAAATGAATTAAATACTAATGTTATTTTCTGCGAAAATAACGGTGAAGCTTTTTTGGAAGCGCTTATTAATCTGAGAGGTAAAAAACATGTCAAGTCCAGTTGTTGCAATAGTCGGCAGACCTAATGTCGGCAAATCAACTTTATTTAACAAGTTAATAGGCACTCGTATGTCAATAGTTGACGATACTCCCGGAGTTACAAGAGACAGGATTTACGGTGAATGCGAATGGCTTAACAAAAAATTCCTGCTTGTAGATACCGGCGGAATTGAGCCGTACAGTGATGATATTATTCTCAGTCAAATGAGAAGGCAGGCACAGATTGCAATTGAAACAGCAAATGTAATTATTTTTGTAACGGATTTAAAATGCGGTGTGGTTGCGGCAGATCACGAGGTTGCTTCAATGCTTCAAAAAAGCGGTAAACCAGTTATTCTTTGCGTAAATAAATGCGACACAATCGGTGCACCGAGTCTCGAATTTTATGAATTTTACAATCTCGGAATAGGTGAGCCTATCGCAGTTTCTTCAATTCACGGTCTCGGAACAGGAGATTTGCTTGATGAGGTTGTTAAATATTTTCCGGAAGCGGAAGAGGAAGAAATTGACGAGGATATTGTCAGTGTTGCCGTTATCGGAAAGCCAAACGCAGGTAAATCTTCATTAATTAACAAAATATGCGGTGAAGAAAGAACAATTGTTTCTTCAATAGCAGGAACGACCCGTGACGCTACTGATACTTATTTTGAAAACGAAACAGGAAAATTTTTGTTTATTGACACAGCAGGTCTCAGAAGAAAGAGCAAGGTTAATGATTCAATTGAAAAATACTCCGTTATCAGAGCAAGAATGGCTGTTGAACGCGCAAATGTATGCGTGATAATGATTGATGCAGTTGAAGGCTTTACCGAGCAGGATTCAAAGGTTGCCGGAATTGCTCACGATATGGGAAAGGCATGCATTATTGCTGTAAATAAGTGGGATGCAGTTGAAAAAGACGGCAAAACCATGGATGAATACCGTAAAAAGCTGATGAATGATTTCAGCTTTATGTCATATGCACCGATAATTTTTATATCGGCAAAAACAGGTCAGCGAATTGACAGACTGTTCAAGCTTATCAAATTTGTTGACGAGCAGAATTCAATGAGAATTTCAACCGGTAAGCTAAACGATATTCTTGCTTCTGCAACCGCACGTGTACAGCCGCCTACTGATAAAGGCAAAAGGCTCAAAATATACTATATGACTCAGGCTTCTGTAAGACCGCCGCAGTTTGTTTTCTTTGTTAATAATAGTGAATTATTCCATTTTTCTTATCAAAGATACCTCGAGAATCAAATACGCGAGGTATTCGGTCTTGAGGGAACTCCTATCAAATTTATTATTCGAGAAAGGGGAGAGGGCAAAAAATGATATTTCCCCAAACGATAATTAAGCTTGTTGCAATAGCTTTGATTTCATACCTTCTCGGTAGTATAAACTTTTCAATTATTCTTAGCAGACTTTTTCAAAAAGAGGACATTAGAGACAGCGGTTCGGGCAATGCAGGCTCAACAAATATGCTCAGAACCTACGGGAAAGGTCTTGCGGCTTTAACAATTATAGGCGATATTGCTAAAGTTGCTCTTGCTATCGGCATTGCATTTCTTATCCTCGGAACTGAGTTTAATTCAGAAGAGCAAATTTTTATTAAATCACTTGCCGGCTTTTTCTGTGTTTTGGGTCACATTTATCCCTTATACTTTAAATTTAAAGGTGGTAAGGGAGTAGCAACCTGTGCAGGAATGGTTTTACTCATAGATTGGCGCATATGTCTTATTTTATTTGTAATATTTTGCATAACGGTTGCAGTATCAAAAATGGTATCATTAGGTTCTGTAACGATAGCTTTTGTTTATCCAATTCTGATTGCTGTTTTTTATAAAAGTCCCGCACTCACAATTATTGCTATAATATTTGCTCTTATTGTTATTTTTAAGCACAAAAGTAATATTAAGAAGATTTTAAACGATACAGAAAGTAAAATTAATTTTAAAAAAAACACTCATTGAATAATCAATGAGTGTTTTTTACTTGAAAAAAATTTTCTATTTGATATTATGTAAGCAAAGGATAAATACGGAGGCGGCTATGAAAATTAATAACGGAAAAATGATAATAACAGTAAACAGAGAAACCGAAAAATACATATTCAACGGTTGGGGAGCCTCCGCATGCTGGTGGAGTCAGTATGTCTCGGATGAAGCTGTCAGAAAAGATATGGCAGAAAAACTCTACGGCAAAAGCGGTTTAGGGCTAAATATTTACCGCTACAATGTTGGCGGTGGAGTAAATCCCGAGCATAACAGAGTTTCAAATCCATGGAGAAACACGGAAAGCTTTTATGTATACAATGATAAAAGCGGAAAATTTGAATATGATTTTTCAAGAGATAAAAATGCTCGGTTATTTATGGAGGAATGTCTTTCAAAGGGTTGTATTGATACCGTTATACTTTTTGCTAACTCTCCTCATTATTCTATGACAATCAGCAAGGAAGCAAGTGGCAGCTTCAGTGACCAGCATGTAACGAATATTTCGAAGGAAAACTACGAACAATTCGTTGATTATTTTCTTACAATAACAAAGCATTTTATTGATATCGGAGTTCCCGTTAAATATATTTCTCCAATTAATGAGCCTCAGTGGACCTGGGGAGGAAATGTTAGGCAGGAGGGATGCCATTACGAGCCTGAACAGGTTTATGAAATTCTTGAATTGTTTTCAAAAGAAATAAACAAAAGAAATCTTCCGGTTAAATTGTACTGCCCGGAAAGCGGTGAAATCGGCGGATTGACACAGGATTATTTCAAAAGAATACAAAGCAATAAAAACATTTCCGATTGCATCGGAGTGTATGCATATCATTGCTATTGGAGTGATAACAGAGTTTCGAAAAAATCCGAATTCGGCAGATGGATTGAAAATAATTTTAAAAACGAAACTGTTGATATGAGCGAATGGTGTGAGCTTCCGTGTAAGCATGCAACAACCGATGTAAAAAGCGCTGTAATTATGGCAAGAGTAATTTCAAACGACATACAATTTAGCAATGTAAAAAGTTGGAGTGCGTGGGTTTGCGTTAATCAAATCGGAATCAATGATCAGGACGGACTTGACTATTCGGATGGACTTATTGTTGCGAGCAATGACTTCTCAAATTATAAAACAGCATACAGATACTATGCTTTAGCTCATTTCAGTAAATTCATACCAAAAGGCAGTGCTCTGCTTGAATGCTTTGCAAGTGCAAATGCGTTTTGGGTTAAACAAGCAGAAAACGACAAAGATGATGCAGAAAACGGTTACTACACGAATTTTAATGCTTTTAAAACTCCGGATAACAAAATCGTTCTTGTTATTGTTAATGAAGATGATGACAAGGAAATTGAAATTAAATGTCCTGCATCAAGTCAGACAGTTTATACAACCGATGAAAATAACACTCTCAATAAAACCTACGCAGGAAAATTTAAAGGAAAAATTACTGTTACAAAAGACAGTATAAATACAATTATTCTTGAATAAGCAAAATAAAAAAGCAAGTCACAATAAAATGACTTGCTTTTTTGGTGCCGGTGACCGGGGTCGAACCGGTACGGTGTCGCCACCATCGGATTTTGAGTCCGACACGTCTGCCAATTCCATCACACCGGCACATATAACGCAACAATTATACATTAAATAGCTTCCATTGTCAAATACAATTTAATAAATAAAATAAAAAAATGTTGACATTGTTTTTAAAATAAAGTAATATATTTATTGTTGTAACGCTGGTGTGGCGAAATCGGCAGACGCAAGGGACTTAAAATCCCTCGGTAGCAATACCGTACCGGTTCAAGTCCGGTCACCAGCACCAGTCGAGAGCCTCGATGCGCAAACGCGTAGTTGAGGCTCTTCTTTTTTGCAATTTTTTTATCGCGTTAAAGCGGCATCTTTTTCGTTACCTCTTTACAAAACCCGAGTACATAATTGTATTAGGGTTTTTTAGATTCATATTGAAATATTATAATTTTATAAATTACAAAACTGTAACCATATTGACTATTTAAAACTTAAAATGTATAATAAAGTTACTAATGGAGGTAGGTATATGAAAAATAAGATTACTCTTGATACCGGAAAAAAGGTATTCCCCTTAATCGTAATGATTTTGGGAATTGGATTAATGCTTGCAACCTGGATTGTAAGATTAAACATAGTTGCTATTGTAGATGTTGCATTCTGTTGCATTGTTTCAGCACTTGTTATTTTAAGCCTCATCATCAAGAATAAAGTTTATGCACCAATGATTTACGGATACGCTGCCGCAAGTATCGGTGTTGTTGTTTACTATGTTATTTGGGGCGCAGATGCAGGCTTCGGTGCTTTTTCAAGCGGACTTGCAGGATTTAATTCTGTCGAGCATCCTCTTCTTCAGGGAAGCGGTAATTTCGGAACAAGACTTCTCGGCAATATTCTTCTTGTTTTACCGACTGCTGTTTGCCTTTGGGGTCTTTTCTTTATTGCTCGCAAAACCTTTAAGAAAGACGGAGCAAAAAAGGCCGTTGCAGCCATTTTAAGTATTCTTTTAACAGGAACAAGCATCTTCTATGTGCTTACAATGAATCTTCGTTCCGAGCCCAATACAGAGAGAATGTGGGAAGGTCAGGACGATTATCTTAAAAATGTTGATAAGAATGCTTCAAGCTCAAACCCAAATGTTCTTGTTATTCTTATGGACGATCTCGGCTACGGCGATGTTTCGCTTAACGGCGCAATTTATAACACACCTAATATTGACAGCATCGGCGAGAACGGTCTTAATTTTGAAAACTTTTATTCTTCTTATTCAGTATGTTCTCCCGCAAGATTTGCCGCTATGACTGGCAGATATCCTTACAGAGGCTTTGCTGATAATGTTGTTTACCCAACAATTCAAACTCTTTCACCGTTTGCACAAACAAGAATTTTCAATTCTATTGAAATGGGCGGAAATGCTGACGGTATGCTCGGTGATGAAATTACAGTTGCCGAAACCTTTAAGGCTGCCGGCTACACAACAGGTCTTTTCGGAAAATGGCATCTCGGTGATTTCGGCGAGTATCTTCCCACAAATCAAGGATTTGATTATTTCTACGGAAGCCATCATGTTAACGATATGACGCCTTTCTATCATGTTAAAGAAGCTAACGGCGAATATACAATCGCTCACGGCACAGACGAGCTTAAAGATCAGTCAAATGCAACTAAGTGGATTCACGAGGAAATTACAGCTTGGGTTACCGAACAGGCTCAATCTAATCAGCCGTTCCTTGCTTACTACACTTCACCGTGGCCTCATGCCCCGGTGTTTGCAGGCGATGACTTTGACGGAATTTCCGGTATGGGAACCTATGTTGACTGTGTAACTGAGTTTGATACATATCTCGGTGAGCTCTTCAACACAATGGAAGAACTCGGAATTCTTGATGACACAATCATTGTTTTCACAAGTGATAACGGTCCTGCTCTTGAAGGCTCGGTAAATGACCTCAGAGGCGGAAAGTATCTTGCATACGAAGGCGGACAGAAGGTTCCGTTTATGATTAGATGGGATAACGCAAACGGTGCTCTCGGTGAAACCGGAACAACAAGAAAGCAATCTGCAACCCTTGTTGACCTTTATCCTACTCTTGTTGACCTTTGCGGAATTACAGGCAAGGGCGGAACTGTTAAGGGATATATGCCCGAAGACAGAGTTATTGACGGCGTTTCAATGACATCTCTTCTTCAGAATGATTCTGTTATTCATACAAAAGAGCATCCTATTCTCCATATGAAGAGAGAAGATATCAAGGCTATTCAGTACACTGTTACTACCGAAAGTGTTAAAGAACAGTATCCGGATTATAATTATGATGTACTTAACAACAATGAGTACATTACATTTAAGTATTTTGATAAGATTCAGAACGACAACTCTGCATTCTTTGATAAATACCGTAAGAATTGGCTTCATATTCTTACCGACGATAAGGGAGAAAACTATAACAGAACTCCCGTTTATCCCGAAATTGCAGATGAATACCACGAAACTCTGAATAATATCCAAAAGGATTTCAAAGAGAACAGACGCGGCATCATCAAAGCAGAAAAATAAAACAGAGGTTGTAAATTATGCCACCCTTATCTTTAATGATTAAGCCGGCGTCATCTCTTTGCAATCTTTCATGTGAGTATTGTTTTTACCGAGATGTTTCCGAGCACAGGGAGCATCTCGGTTTTGGCACTATGAGCAAAGAAACCGCTCAAGTGTTAATCAAGAAAGCTCTTGATTTTGCAAACGGAGAGCCTGCAGCGTTCGCTTTTCAAGGCGGAGAGCCGACTCTTGCCGGAATTGACTATTTCAAATTTTTTGTTGAAACCGTTAATTTAATGAATGTTAAAGGAAGTCAAATCTTTTACAGCATTCAAACTAACGGAACTATGATAAACGAAGAATGGGCAAAGTTTTTTCATAAAAACAATTTTCTCGTAGGCTTAAGTCTTGACGGTGACCTCGACGGCAATAAGTTCAGAAAAAAGCCTTCAGGACAAAACTCTTTTTATCAAATTCTTACTGCTGCGGAAATTTTAAAAAAGAATAAGGCAGAGTTCAATATTTTAACTGTATTAACAGGGTTTTGTGCGGATAACGGAGAAAGAATTTATAAATTTTTCAGGGCTAAAGGCTTTCGTTATCTTCAGTTTATTCCTTGCCTCAGACCGTTTGATTCAAATGAACAGAGCGAGCTTTATATGACCGCCGAACAGTATTCGGATTTTCTGATTAAAGTTTTCAACCTCTATGTAAAAGATTATGTGCGCGGAAACTATGTAAGTATTCGCCAGTTTGATAATTGGGTTCGTCTGTTTTTAAAGCAGCCGACGGAACAGTGTGGAGTTCAAGGGCATTGCTCGCATCAGTTTGTTTCCGAAAGTAACGGTAACATTTATCCCTGCGATTTTTACTGCACTGATGAGTATTGCCTCGGAAATATTCTTACATCGGATTTTATGCAGATGGCAAACTCAAAAACCGCACGCGATTTCATAAGAGAAAGCCTTGTAATACCGGAAAAATGCAAAAAATGCAATGTTTTTCATGTTTGCAGGGCAGGGGGCTGTAAGAGAACTCAGCAAAGCGAGGATTATTGCTTAGCATATAAGAAGTTTTTTAATTCCTGCTTACCTCTGTTTAGAGTTTTCATTGCAGAAAAACCGACAATATAACTGATTTTTGTCTTTTAAACATAGTTACAATATTATTACAATGTTTTATTTAAATTGAAATATTTGTCGAATTATTTTAAAATATAGTATATTATTTTTTGTGGTGTTTTTATGGAGTTATTAAAACAAAAAATTCGTACTGACGGCGAAGTTTACGAAGGAAATATTTTGAAAGTTGACAGCTTTCTTAATCATCAAATTGATTTTCCTTTTATGACTGAAATCGGTAAAGAATTTTACAGGCTGTTTAAAGATGACGGTATTAATAAAATACTAACAATTGAATCTTCGGGAATCGCAATTGCTTCAATGGTTGCGCAGTATTTTCATTGTCCGCTTGTTTTTGCAAAGAAGCATCAGTCAAAAAATATTGCAGGAGATGTTTACACAACAAAAATTGCTTCCTTTACTCACGGAAACACTTATGATGTTATTGTTTCAAAAAAATTCCTTTCTCCAAAAGATAAGGTTTTAATTATTGACGATTTTCTTGCAATAGGAAATGCACTTGAAGGACTCATAAGAATTGTTGATGAATCAGGTGCAGAGCTTAAAGGCTGCGGAATTGTTATCGAAAAGGGGTTTCAGCACGGCGGAGATAAATTAAGAGAGCGAGGAATAAAGCTTGAATCTCTTGCCATTGTTGACAGTATGGATGCAAAAACCGGAACTGTTAACTTCAGAGAGTGATTATTCGGCTTTAACGCCAAATAATATATATATTTTATAACGGAGGAAGTTTTATGAAAACAACCAAAAAAATTGTTGCAGTAATTCTTGCCGCTCTTTTAGCAGTAGCATGCTTTGCAGGCTGTTCAAAGGGAAATGATGCAGATGCATCTAATGACAACGGAACTGCTGCTGCAACAGACATGAAAGTAGGTTTCATTTTCTTACACGACAGCAACTCTACCTACGACCTCAACTTCATCAACGCTGCAGATGAGGCTTGTGATGCTCTTGGTATCAGCGAGAAAAACAGAATTTACAAAACAAATATTCCCGAGGGCAACGAGTGCTATGAAGCAGCAGAAGACCTTGTAGATCAGGGCTGCACATTCATTTTTGCAGATAGCTTCGGTCATGAGGACTATCTCATTAAATCCGCTAAGGCTCATCCTGAAGTTCAGTATTGCCATGCAACAGGTACTAAGGCTCACACAGAGGGTCTTGCTAACTACCATAACGCTTTTGCTTCAATTTATGAAGGCCGCTATCTTGCAGGTATTGCAGCAGGTATGAAGCTCAATGAAATGATTGATGCAGGCGAATTTAAAGCTGATGAAGCAAAAATCGGTTATGTAGGCGCATTCACATACGCAGAGGTTGTATCAGGATATACTTCATTCTTCCTCGGCGCTCGTTCAGTTTGCCCCACAGCAACTATGGAAGTTACATTCACAGGTTCTTGGTACAATGAAACACTTGAAAAAGAAGCTGCTAACAAGCTCATCTCAAACGGATGTAAGCTTATCAGTCAGCATGCTGATTCAATGGGCGCTCCCACCGCTTGTGAGAACGCAGGTGTTCCCAATGTTTCATACAACGGAAGCACAGAAAATGCATGCCCCAATACATTCATTGTTTCTTCAAGAATTAACTGGGCTCCTTATTTCGAATATGCAATTACTTGTGTTAAAGATGGCAAAGCTATCGATACAGACTGGTCAGGCACAATTGCTACCGATTCAGTTCTTCTCACAAGTATAAACGATAAAGCTGCTGCAAAGGGCACCAAGGAAGCTATTGATGCAGCTAAAGCTAAGCTTAAAGACGGAACACTTCATGTTTTCGATACCACAACATTTACTGTTGACGGAAAGAAACTTGATTCTTACAAGGCAGATGTTGACACAGATGCAAACTATGAAGCAGATACCGAAGTTATCTCAGACGGTTATTTCCATGAGTCTGAATTCCGTTCAGCTCCTTACTTTGATGTAAGAATTGACGGAATTACTCTTCTTGACGAGAACTACGGCAGCTAAAATTACAATATTTTACTGAAATGTAAAAATCCGTGACCGTGTTCACCGCGGTCACGGAAATATTTTGTGGAGTTTTCGCGGAGGTGCGCAATGAGTAATCCATTAGCAATTGAACTAAAGGGCGTAACTAAAGTATTCGGTCAAGTTGTTGCAAATAAAGATGTTGATCTGCAAGTCCGTAAGGGCGAAATTTTAGCAATTTTAGGAGAAAACGGCAGCGGAAAAACAACGCTGATGAATATGCTTTCGGGCATTTACTATCCTGATGAGGGTCAAATTTTTGTTAACGGCGAGGAAGTTGTAATTAAATCGCCGAAAGATTCATTCAAATATAAAATCGGAATGATACATCAACATTTCAAGCTTGTTGATGTATTTTCTGCTACCGAGAATATTGTTCTCGGAGTAAATGACAATGAAAAATATAATATTAAACAGGCAAAAAAACGAGTACAAAAAATTATTGAAAAATACGGTTTTGAAATAAATTTAGACAGCAAAATATACGAAATGTCTGTTTCCGAAAAACAGACCGTTGAAATTATAAAGGTGCTGTACAGGGGTGCCGATATTCTTATTTTGGACGAGCCTACCGCTGTTTTAACACCGCAGGAAACAAGTAAATTATTTGGTATTCTCCGTCGTATGCGTGAGGATAACAAGGCTATTATAATTATTACTCATAAGCTCCATGAGGTTTTGGAGTTAACTGACAGAGTTTCGGTTCTGAGAAAAGGTGAATACATCGGAACCGTTGAAACTAAAGATGCAACCGAACAGTCATTGACCGAAATGATGGTTGGTAAAAAGATTTCGCTCAATATTGAAAGACCGGATCCCGTTAATCCGAAAGATCGACTCATTGTTAAAAACATTACTGCCACCAATTCAGATGGCAGGGAAGTTATTAAAGATATTTCTTTCACAGCACGATCCGGAGAAATTCTCGGAATTGCCGGAATTGCCGGAAGCGGACAGCGTGAGCTTCTTGAATCAATCGCCGGACTGCACCATCTAAGCGATGGAGAAATCCTCTATATGACCGGCGGAGAAACAGTAAATCTTAGAGATAAAAGTCCAACACAAATCAGAGATTTGGGAGTTCGCCTTTCCTTTGTACCCGAGGACAGACTCGGAATGGGTCTTGTGGGCAATATGGATATTATTGATAATATGATGCTCAGAAGCTACAAAAAAGGTAACTCTGTTTTTCTTGACAGAAAAAAGCCAAAAGATCTTGCCGAAAGCATTATCAAAAGTCTTGAGGTTGTTACTCCTAATGCAACAACTCCTGTCAGACGCCTTTCTGGCGGTAATGTTCAAAAGGTTCTTGTTGGAAGAGAAATAGCTTCAAATCCTAAAGTATTAATGGTTGCTTATCCCGTAAGAGGACTTGATATTAATTCATCCTACACAATCTATAATCTTCTCACAAAGCAAAAGGAAAATGGAGTTGCTATTATTTTTGTCGGTGAGGATCTCGATGTATTGATTGAACTTTGTGACAGAATAATGGTAATTAATTCAGGTAGAATAACCGGTATTGTAGACGGAAGAACTGCCGTAAAAGAAGAAATCGGTATTCTTATGACACAGGATTCAAAGGAGGAGAAAAACAATGAGTAAAAAGCAAAAAACTCACGAACCGCTTTTTCATATTGCTAAAAGAGACAGTCTTCCTTGGTACTATTCCTGGGCAATAAGAATTATAGCTATTATTCTGGCTCTAATGGTGTCTGCGCTTCTAACCTTGTTTTTAACGGATGAAAATCCTATAAGTATCTTTTCAACTATGATTGACGGTGCTTTCGGGTCATCACGAAGAATTTGGAATTTACTTCAAAATATCGCAATACTTTTATGCGTTTCGCTTGCATTAACCCCTGCATTTAAAATGCGTTTTTGGAATATCGGAGGTGAAGGTCAGGTTCTTATCGGAGGACTTGCAACAGCCGCTTGTATGATTTGTCTCGGCGGAAAAATTCCAAATACACTTCTTATATTGCTCATGATAATTTCCAGTATAGCTGCCGGTGCTATATGGGCTGTAATTCCTGCAATTTTTAAAGCAAAATATAACACCAATGAAACATTGTTCACGCTTATGATGAACTATGTTGGTATTCAGCTTGTTTCATATTTTGTAAATATTTGGGAGGTTCCGAAGGGTTCGGGAACAATCGGAATTATTAACCAAACAAATCAGGAAGGCTGGCTTCCCGTAATCGGCGAATATGACTACCTTTTGAATGTTATTGTTGTTTTGGTAATAACTGTTTTAATGTATCTTTATCTTAAATACAGCAAGCATGGTTACGAAATTTCTGTTGTAGGTGAGAGTGAAAACACCGCCAAATATATTGGAATTAATGTTAAAAAAGTAATTATAAGAACAATGCTCTTATCCGGTGCAGTTTGCGGAATTGCAGGTCTTTTACTTGTTGGCGGAACAAACCACACTATAACAACAACAACCGCAAATAACCGTGGATTTACCGCAATCATGGTATCATGGCTAGCTAAATTTAATCCGATATATATGATATTCACAACTTTTCTCCTTGTTTTTCTTGAAAGGGGAGCTAACGAGATTTCAACAGTGTTCAGACTTAATCAGTCATTTTCGGATATTATTACCGGAATAATACTGTTTTTCATCATCGGAAGCGAGTTCTTTATTAACTACCAGATTAAATTTCACACACGCAAGGAGGTAAAGTAATATGGTAACATCAACTGCAATCATTACCTTAATTCAGCGTGCAATACTTCAGGGAATTCCGATTCTTTACGGTTCAACCGGAGAAATCCTCACTGAAAAATCAGGAAATCTTAATCTCGGTATTCCCGGAATTATGTATGTTGGCGGAATCAGCGGCGTTATAGGAGCATTTCTTTACGAAGAATCCCTGCGCGACGGCGGAACGGTTAATGCATTTCTTGCAGTGTTCATTCCAATGATATGCACAATAATCGGCTCGTTACTTATGGGATTGATTTATTGCTTCCTTACCGTAACATTAAGAGCAAATCAAAATGTAACAGGTCTTGCAATGACAACCTTCGGCGTAGGCTTCGGAAACTTCTTCGGCGCTTCACTTGTTTCGCTTACAGACAGTGATATTCCGTCAGTTGCTTTAACAAAAACAAGCGCATATTTCAGAGTTACTCTGCCTTTTGCCGAAACAACCGGATGGTTTGGAAAAGTATTTCTGTCTTACGGATTTATGACCTATCTTGCAATTATCATTGCTGTTCTTTGCGCTATTTTCTTAAAGCGCACAAAAGGCGGTCTTCATCTCAGAGCAGTAGGAGAAAATCCTGCAACTGCCGATGCTGCCGGAATCAATGTTGAAAGGTCTAAATATCTTGCAACATGTATCGGAAGCATAATAGCAGGACTCGGCGGATTGTTCTATGTTATGGACTATGCAAACGGAGTTTGGTCTAACGAAGGCTTCGGAGACAGAGGCTGGCTCGCAATAGCTCTTGTAATTTTTGCTATTTGGAAACCTGATTTTGCTATATTCGGTTCAATTCTTTTCGGTGGACTCTATATCGTTTATCTCTTCATTCCCGGTCTCGCTCTCAGCACTCAGGAGCTTTTCAAAATGCTTCCGTACATTGTTACAATAATCGTTTTAATTATTGTAAGCGCAAGAAACAAGAGAGAAAATCAACCTCCGGGATACTTAGGACTACCGTATTTCAGAGAAGAGCGATGATATGAAGAATAGTATTAAGCTTAATAACGGTTTTGAAATTCCCACAATCGGATTCGGAACTTATCTTGCTGAAGAAGGGGACAGCGTTTTCAATGCAGTAACATGCGCATTGAATGAAGGATACAGGCTAATTGATACCGCTTCTTTCTATAAAAACGAATCGGGTGTAGGCAATGCAATAAAAGCCTCTGATTTGCCCCGTGAGAGCGTTTTTTTAACAACTAAGGTTTGGAATACTGACAGAGGTTACGAAAGTACGCTCAAGGCATTTGAAGAAAGCATAGAAAAATTGGGCGTTGATTATATTGATATATATTTAATTCATTGGCCTGCGAATGAAAAACAATTCGGTAAAGAAGCAAAATCTATTAATGCTTCAACCTGGAAAGCACTTGAAACTTTATATAAAGAAAATAAGGTAAAAGCAATTGGATTAAGCAATTTTTTGCCTCATCACATAGATGAATTAATGGAAACAGCCGAAATAAAACCAATGGTAAATCAGATTGAATTTCATCCCGGCTATTCGCAATTTGACATTGCAGAATACTGTAAAGCTAATGAAATTGCCGTTGAAGCATGGAGTCCGCTCGGACGAAGCTCCGCGCTTAATAATTCCGTTTTATCGCAATTAGCTGATAAATATTCTAAAACTCCCGCTCAAATTTGCCTTAGATGGGAAATTCAAAATGGAATAATTCCAATTCCGAAATCGCTGACTGCAAGCAGAATTAAAGAGAATTTTGATGTATTTGATTTCTGCCTATCGGATGAGGATATTATACTAATTAATAATCTCAAACCCTATGGCAAATCCCATGCTTCTTCTGACGAAATTGATTTTTAGTAAAAAAACACCTGTATGTAAAAGGAAACATACAGGTGTTTAATTTATTTATTAACAACATTCTGTGGATTACCACTGATATAGGCAGTTAAATTATCATAGAGAATATCAAGAAGCCTTTTTCTCGTTTCGAAGGCTGCCCAAGCAATATGGGGAGTAATTATGCAGTTTTCGATATTGAATAGGGGATTATCTGCTTTCGGAGGCTCCTGCTCAAGAACATCAAGGCAGGCAAAAGCAATTTCACCTTCTTTAAGAGCTTTTGCAAGTGCTGCTTCATCAACAACAGGACCTCTTGATGTATTAATAAGAACTGCGCTCTTTTTCATCTTCTTTAGTGCTTCTTCATTAATTAAGGAATTTGTTTCGGGAGTTAAAGGACAATGGCAGCTAACAAAATCAGATTGAGAAATAACAGTATCGAAATCAACAAAGCTTGTTTTTTTTAGTCCGTTTAAATCCTTCGGTCGGAGAGAATAAGCGAGAACATTCATATTAAACGCTTCGGCAATCTCGGCAACTCTTCTTCCGATTGAACCGAAGCCTATAATCCCTATTGTTTTTCCGTCAAGCTCACTAAGAGGAGTTTTCCAATAACAAAAATCAGGACATTTGCTCCAATCACCGTTTTTTACAGAATCACTGTGAAGCGCAACTTGGTTAGTTGTTTGGAGAATAAACGCAAAAACAAGCTGAGCAACAGCATTAGTTGAATAAGAGGGAATATTGCAAACGGTTATTCCTTTTTCTTTAGCAGTTTTGCAATCAACAACATTGTAGCCTGTTGATTGAAGTCCGATATATTTCAGCTTAGGCAAATTTTCAAGTATCTCTTTTGTAATAACGGTTTTATTAATTATAAGAACATCTGCATCCTTTGCGCGTTCAATAATTAAATCGGGTGATGTTCTGTCATAAACAGTAAATTCTCCGAGCTTTTCAAATTTTTCCCAGCTCTGATCTCCGGGATTTGTTGTGCATCCGTCTAAATTAACTATCTTCATATTAGTTACCGCCTTTCAAATATAATTATATATTTGATAAAAGAAAAATGCAATATAATCTTGTTTGATTACGGATAATGGTATATAATTAATTCATATAATTACATGGTGATTATATGAAAAGAGCGATTGTTTTACTTTTGGTTTTGTGCTTTACGTATTCATGCTGTTTTGGAATAAATAGTGCATTTCAAAAAATATCTCAGGCTTCCTCCGGAAGAATTTACAGTAAGTTTACCGTTGTTCTTGATGCAGGGCACGGAGGAAAAGATTCCGGCACAATTGCTCAGGACGGAACTCTTGAAAAAGATATTAATCTCGCCATACTGCTATTAATGAACGACTATTTGCGTGTTATGGGAATTAATACAAGACCTACCAGAATAACCGACGAGGAAATGTACAAAAACGGCGAAAGCAGAAATAAATCAGATTTATATAACCGCCTTGATTTTATAAACAGCACAAATAACGCGCTTATGGTAAGCATTCATCAAAACCATTTTACAGATGAGTCCGAATGGGGAATGCAAACATGGTATGCACCAAATTCAGAGAGCAGCAAAAAGCTTGCTGATTCTATTCAGTATGTTAACACCTTACTTTTAAACAACGATAATAACCGCCAAAACAAAGAATCTGACAACAGTTATTATATTTTATATAAAGCTACTGTTCCGAGTGTTATGGTGGAATGCGGATTTATGAGCAACTACGCTGAAAATGAAAGGCTAAAAAGCAATGAATATCAGAATAATCTTGCTTTTTGTAATTCACTTGGTATTTTAGACTATATAAACGGAGATATTTAAATGGCAGGAAAAATAAAATCTTATTATGTTTGTTCAAGTTGCGGCTACGAAAGTGCTAAATGGTTTGGAAAATGCCCCGGATGCGGTGAATGGAACACCATGCAGGAAGAAGTTACCGCATCAGTTTCAAAAGCCGGAACAAGCAAGAAATCACCATCAATTATAAAGAATGCAAAAACACTTCAACAAATTTCCGGCGATACAGAAATCAGATTTTCTACAGGAATAGGGGAGTTTGACCGCGTTCTCGGAGGTGGAATCGTTAAGGGAAGCCTTGTTTTGATTAGTGGTGATCCCGGTATAGGAAAATCAACAATTCTGCTTCAAATCTGTCAGTATCTCGGTCAATCTATGAAGATATTATATGTTAGCGGAGAAGAATCGGAAGGTCAAATAAAATTAAGGGCACAAAGGCTCGGAGTAAATACCGAAAATCTTTATATACTGTCTCAAACAGATGTAGGCAGTATTCTTGAGGTTATAAAAACAGAAAAGCCAAACATAGCAATAATTGACTCCATTCAAACAATGGTATTCGATGAAATAAATTCATCTGCCGGAAGCATAACCCAAGTTCGAGAATGCACGAATATATTTATGCACACTGCCAAAAACTCGGGAATTCCTATTTTTGTGGTCGGTCATGTAAATAAAGACGGGGGAATAGCAGGTCCCAAGGTTCTTGAACATATTGTTGATACAGTACTGTATTTTGAAGGTGAAAGAAATTACAGCCACAGAATACTGCGCGGAGTAAAAAACAGATTCGGCTCAACAAACGAAATAGGTGTTTTTGAAATGCATTCAGAAGGATTAACTGAGGTTGTTAACCCCTCTGAAATGATGCTGTCGGGCAGACCGAAAAACGCATCCGGTTCGTGTGTTGCATGTACAATGGAGGGTTCAAGACCCATTCTTGCCGAAGTACAGGGACTTGTTACTTCAACAGGATTCGGAACACCAAGAAGAATGAGTACCGGCTTTGATTACAACAGAATGAATATGCTTATTGCGGTTTTAGAAAAAAGAACAGGATTTTTCTTTGCCGGAATGGATGCGTATATTAATGTTGTAGGCGGATTAAAGCTTAATGAGCCGGCAGCAGATTTATCGGTTGCATTATCTCTTATATCTTCACTAAAAGAAAAGGTGGTTTCCGATAAAGTATTGGCTTTCGGTGAAATAGGACTTGCTGGAGAAATAAGGGCAGTAAGTCATTGTGAGCAAAGAATTACCGAAGCGTACAGACTCGGTTTCGAAAAATGCATCATTCCGTTTCACAACTACAAATCATTGCCAAAATCTCTAAAGCAGAATATAGATATCATACCTGTAAGAACAGTTCGCGAAGCATTTAATTGTGCAATAGAGTAAAAAAGAGCAGATAGTTAACCTAATGTGATTAACTATCTGTTCTTTTATTTTAATAAGCGGCAGGGCATTGACAAAGGATAAAAAAACTGATACAATTATACAAAATAAATGTTTTATATAATTCAGGGGAGCGAAAGCGCTGGAAAGGGGCAGAATCCAAATAATTGCTAAAAACGGCTAAAAAAACAGCATTTTTTAAAAAACAACCTCTTGTTTGGAGACGATAGAAATTTTTGAAACATATCATTGGTCTATTTAAACATTTCTATCGGATGCTACTTTTTGCAAAATGTAATAAACATTGATTAATATATATTTGTATTGAAATAATCAAATTCAATTTTTAAAATAACAGCTTTTTTATTTTGATACAGTTACTAAAAATAAAAGCTTATTATTGTCCTTAAAATACTTAATTCTTTTCTTTTATTTAGAATGGACATCAGCAACTTAGGTGTTAATCAATTGCTTATTATTTTTAATTTTTTCCCGGTTTATACTTCTTCCCTTGCGTTAATTATAAGAATTATTGTCTGTGAAACTGTTTCACGGTTTGGAGGATATTTTATGAAACACGACGAAATACCCGAGCTTCCTCAGGTTGTTCAAGAATACTTAATTTATTTAGAGGCTGTAAAGGGTCATAGCGCTGCCTCTATTGATGAATACGCAAGTGATCTTAGAACATTTTTCCGCTTTTTAATGAGACATAAAAAAATGGTTCCAAAGGATTGTGAGGATTCTGATATTGACTTATCCCCCATTGATATTGAATTTATTAAAAAAATCACTTTAACTGACGCTTATCAGTATTTAATCTACTGCAAAAACGAGCGTAAAAACAACGAAAACACTCGCGCAAGAAAAGTTATAGCTATTAGGAGATTTTTCATTTACATATGCGATAACATGGGATACATTAAAGAGAATCCTATGAAAACTCTTGATATTCCAAAAACTAAAAAATCACAGCCAAAGTATCTGACTCTTGAAGAATCCGAGCGACTTTTATCTGTTATTGATGGTCCGTATAAAGAAAGAGATTATGCAATAATAACTCTGTTTTTAAACTGTGGAATGCGCCTTGCAGAGCTTGTTTCAATTGATTACACCGATATAAAATCCGATGCAACTCTTGTTATTACAGGTAAAGGAAATAAAGAAAGAACCGTATATCTTAACAATGCCTGTCTTGAAGCAATAAATAATTATATGAAGGTTAGACCTCGCAACAATGTTAAAGACAGAGCACTGTTTTTAAGCTCAAGAAATCAAAGAATAAGTCCAAAAACAGTTCAGCATATTGTATATTCAAATCTTGATAAAGCTGGTCTTTCTAACCGAGGCTTATCTGTTCACAAGCTTCGCCACACTGCGGCAACGCTTATGTACCAATACGGCAATGTTGATCCATTGCTTCTTAAAGAAATACTCGGTCACGAAAACCTTGCAACAACAGAAATTTACACTCATATAAATCAAAAAGCAGTTAGAGATGCTATTGATTCGAATCCATTATCTAAAGTGAAAGGCACAAAATCTTCAAATAGAAATAATTGAACCGAAAACGGTTGTTAACGCCGCATCACATGCTGAAATCAAAATCACATAAATTGCATATATTCCGCAAGATTTTAAATATTCTTTAATTCCCGTTTGTTCAAATGTGTTTTTAAATGTGTTTTGATATATAACTCTGCTCGTTTCAAGGCTTTTATCAAGAAGAAATATTATCAGCGTTATAAAAAGACTGATAGAGGGAACTATCATCAACAAGCAGTAACCGATTCCCTTTTGCAAATAATTTATGTAAAAAAAAGAGATTTTAAAACCTATTGTAAATCCTAAAATAATAGGCAAAACGGATACAACCGGAAAACCAATTGCGCATAATCCGAATACTATCGAAACAATGTAAACGCTCAAAAATAAAGAAAGATTGTTTATAAACAGTTCTCCTATACTTTTTGTTTTAATTTCCAAAAGCTTGTTTGCATATTCGGATAGAGATGATGAATCAATGTATTTATAACATACGCTCCCGATAAGAAGGCCTGCTATATAGAGAATCACAATTATAATTATCCATTTATAAGATAAAACTAATTCACTAATGTTTTTCTTTTTTTCTTCAAAAACGAATTCGTTTTTCAATTATTTCACCTTGATTTTTCTTTTTTTCTTTTCTAAAAGATATGAAAGAATAATGCTAACTAATATAATCAAAACAATTTTGATAACAAAAATGAGAAATGAATAATTGTCAGAAAGGAAATTGACCGCACAAAGAACAAAAATCGGAATTTGTGATATTAAAGTGAATAGTCTTAAATTATTTTTTATGCCGATTGCAGTAATAATTGAATTAACAACGGCGCAAAGAGCAACCTCTGTTACCGATAGCAAAGCATAAAATTCATTACTTAAATCAATATTGTTGGTAATACAAGAAACAGCTGAATTAACGATAAAAAAACCAATTAAATTCGAAATCAAGACTCTGATAATAAAGAATATTAAAGTCTTTTCGGTTTTTCCCATTTTCGGCATAACAAAACTCCCCTTCTTCCTATTCAATAGGTATGACGGGGAGTTCTAATTTATTACTTTGCAATATTAAGTTATTATTTATCTTCTTCAGACTTAGTGCTTTTCTTATTCTTCTTAGCTTTTGCAGCTTCTCTTGCAGCCTCAAGCTCCTTCTGATGCTGTTCCGCTTTAGTCTTATTAGAATTTACAGCCCATCGCTGAATTTTCATTTTTGTTCTGTCTGCACCTGTTTCAATTACAAGATCCTCTTCGCGAATTGTTACAACTCTTCCGACGATTCCGCCGATTGTTATAATTTCATCGCCTATTTCAATTGAATTGCGCATATCTCTTTCCTGCTGTTCACGCTTTTTTTGAGGTCTGATCATAAGGAAATACATAATAGCAAACATAGCAACAATCATAAGAATCATTGATAAACTGCTCTGAGAGCCCTTTCCAGATGAAGCGGCACCTGTTGATGCAAATAAGGTAATTAAATCGGTCATTATTTTTCCTCCTTAAATTTAACATTAGCATTATAATATATAAATTAGTTCATTTCAAGACTTTTCTATATTCTTGTATCTAATTTAACACAATATTCATTTTTATATTCTTCAAAGGAACCATTCTCAATTGCGTTTCTAATTTCACATAAGAGGTTATTATAGAAATACAGATTGTGAATTACAGCAAGTCTCATGCCGAGAATTTCATTGCTTTTAAGAAGGTGCCTGATATATGAGCGGGAATATCTACTGCAAACAGGACATGAGCACTCATCATCAATAGGAGAAGAATCAAGAGAATACTTAGCGTTATTTATATTGATTATACCTTTTTTTGTAAACAACTGACCGTGGCGGGCATTTCTTGACGGCATAACGCAGTCAAACAAATCAATGCCCCTTGAAACAGCCTCCAAAATATTGCCCGGAGTTCCGACACCCATAAGATACCTAGGCTTATTCTCCGGCATAAACGGCTCAACAGCACTGATAATTCTATACATATCCTCTTTGGGCTCTCCGACAGCAAGTCCGCCTACAGCGTATCCGTCGCAATCAAGCTTAACTATTTCCTTCATATGCTCAATTCTTAAATCATCATAGGTGCATCCTTGATTAATACCGAAAAGAAGCTGATTTTTATTTATTGTTTCAGGTAAGGAATTAAGCCTTTCCATTTCCGCTTTACAGCGCTCGAGCCAGCGAAGCGTTCTCTTGCACGATTCCTCAGCATATTCTCTTTTACAGGGGTTTTCAACACATTCATCAAAAGCCATTGCTATTGTTGAAGCAAGATTAGACTGAATTCTCATGCTCTCCTCCGGACCCATGAATATCTTTCGTCCGTCAACATGAGAATTAAAGGTAACTCCCTCTTCTGTTATTTGATTAAGCTTTGCAAGAGAAAAAACCTGAAAGCCGCCGCTGTCTGTCAAAATCGGTTTTTTCCAGTCGGTGAAGGTATGAAGTCCTCCCATATCTCTAACAATTTCATCACCCGGACGAACATGAAGATGATATGTGTTGCAAAGCATCACCTGACAATTTATGTTTTCAAGATCTTCACTCGACAGCCCTCCTTTGATTGCCGCAGAGGTTGCAACATTCATAAAAGCAGGGGTTGAAACAGTTCCATGCACGGTTTCGAACTCACATCGCCTTGCCTTGTTTTCTTTTTTTATAACTTTAAACATTTTTTACCTCAAATAAAATTATATATCTCTATCAATAAACATAGCGTCTCCGAAAGAAAAAAATCTGTATTTTTCTTCAACGGCAGTATTGTAGGCGTTCATAACATTATCAAATCCCGCAAACGCGCTTACAAGCATAATAAGTGTGCTTTCAGGAAGATGAAAATTAGTTACAAGACTGTCGATGCATTTAAATTTATAACCGGGATAAATAAAAATGCTCGTGTCATCCTCATCGGCAACAATCCTGCCATGCTTTGACGCGCAGCTTTCAAGGGTTCGACATGAGGTTGTACCTACACAAATAACTTTTTTATTATTGCTTTTCACTTTATTTATTAAATCAGCCGTTTCCTGTGGAATAATATAATGCTCGGAATGCATTTGATGCTTTGTTACATCATCAACCTTAACGGGTCTGAAGGTACCAAGACCAACATGGAGAGTAACATATCCGATTTCAACGCCTTTATTTTTTATTTTTTCAAGCATGTCGGAAGTAAAATGAAGTCCGGCAGTTGGTGCTGCGGCAGAACCCAAATTCTTAGAATAAACCGTTTGATATCTCTCCTTATCCTCAAGCTTTTCTTTAATATAAGGAGGAAGCGGCATTTGACCGACCTCGTCGAGTGCGGTATAGATATTTGAACAGTGTTCAAATTCAATAATTCTGTTGCCGTCCGGAAGAACATCTTTAACCGTACAGGACAGCACTCCGTCTTTAAAAACAAAGCTATCACCGGGTTTTGCTTTTCTGCCCGGACCTGCAAGGCATTCCCAAACATTATTTTCAATCTGTTTTAAAAGTAAAAACTCAACTACTGCGCCCGTACTTTTAGTTCCGTAAATTCTTGCCGGAATAACTCTTGTATTATTTAAAACTATGCAATCCCCTTCATTCAAATAATCTATCAAATCATAAAAATGCTTATGCACAATTTTGCCGTTTTCTCTGTTTAAAAGCATAAGCCTTGAGGTATCTCTCGGTTCAATAGGGGTCTGAGCAATCAATTCTTCGGGCAAATTATAAAAAAAATCAGCAGTTTTCATCTAAAAATCTCCGTATTTTACAATTGACATATATATATAATAAGTGATATTATATGATGTATAAAAAATTCAGTGCATATATTATATTGCAATCAGCATTATTTTACAAGCCATTTTTAAGGAGAATTATTTATGGAAAGAAAATTTAAAGTCGGAATCGTAGGCGCAACCGGCATGGTTGGCCAGAGATTTGCAACACTTCTTGAAAACCATCCTTGGTTTGAAGTTGTTTGCCTTGCTGCAAGCGCTCGCTCAGCAGGAAAAAAATATTCCGATGCAGTCGGAAAAAAATGGTGTATGGATAAAGATATTCCGGAATCAATGAAAGATATCATTGTTATGGATGCATCGGCAGATATTGAAAAAATCACATCTATTGTTGATTTTGTATTCTGTGCCGTTGATATGAAAAAAGACGAAATAAAAGCTCTTGAAGAAGAATATGCAAAGCACGAGTGCCCTGTTGTTTCAAACAACTCAGCACACAGATTTACACCCGATGTTCCTATGGTTGTGCCGGAACTCAATGCCGACCATATTAACATTATCCCGTCTCAGAGAAAGAGGCTAGGAACAAAAAGAGGCTTTATTGCGGTTAAATCAAACTGCTCACTTCAGTCCTATGTTCCCGCACTCTTCCCTCTTCACGAGAAATTCGGTGTAAAGAATGTTCTTGTTTGCACTTATCAGGCTATTTCAGGAGCAGGAAAAACCTTTGATACATGGCCGGAAATGGTTGATAATGTTATTCCCTTTATCGGCGGTGAAGAAGAGAAAAGTGAAAAAGAACCACTTAAGCTTTGGGGTAAAATTGAAGGAGACGAAATTGTTTCTGCAACAGAGCCCAATTTCACTGCTCAGTGCATAAGGGTCCCCGTTTCAAACGGTCATTTGGGCGCAGTTTTTGTTGATTTTGATAAAAAACCTTCAAAAGAAGAAATGATAAATATTTGGGAAAGCTTCAGCGGAAGAGCTCAAGAGCTCAATCTTCCCTCCGCTCCGAAGCAGTTCCTTCACTATTTCACTGAAGACAACAGACCTCAGATAAACAGTGAGAGAATGCTTGAAAACGGTATGGCTGTTTCAATCGGCAGACTTCGTGAGGACACTCAGTACGATTATAAATTTGTTTGCCTCAGCCACAACACTCTTCGCGGTGCAGCAGGCGGCGCTGTTCTTCTTGCAGAGCTTCTTGCGGCAGAAGGTTATATGGACAGATAAAATAGTTATATTTATTTTTAATTTTTGAAAGGAAAAGTGATTTTATGAAGCAACCTATTTTTACAGGCACAGCAGTAGCAATTATTACTCCTATGAATAGTGACGGCACTGTTAATTACGATGAATTCGCAAAGTTTGTAGATTGGCAGATTGAAAATAAAACAGACGCTATTGTTATATGCGGAACAACGGGAGAATCCTCAACTCTCAGAGTTGCCGAGCACCTTGAAGCAATTAAATGGTGTGTTGAATATGTAAATCACAGAGTTCCCGTTATCGCAGGAACAGGAAGCAACAATACTGCATGCGGTATAGATATTTCCAAGGCTGCCTGCGAATACGGTGCAGATGCTCTCTTAATGGTTACTCCCTACTATAACAAGACAACACAGAGAGGTCTTATCGCTCATTATACTGCTATGCATGATGCAACAGATAAGCCGATTATTCTTTATAATGTTCCTTCCCGTACAGGAGTTAACATCACTCCCGAAACAGCTTATGAGCTTTCAAAGCTTCCGAGAATAAACGGAATTAAGGAAGCCTCGGGAAATATCAGCCAGGTAATGAAAATGCACGCTCTTTGTGGTGATGAACTCAATATTTGGAGCGGTAACGACGATCAAATTCCCGCAGTTATGAGTTGCGGCGGCAAGGGCGTTATCAGCGTTCTTTCAAATGTTATGCCTGAGGAAACACACAATATTGTTCAGGCTTATCTTGACGGTAATGCAGCTAAGTGCACAGAGCTTATGGCAAAGTATCTTGAGCTTGCAAATGCACTCTTCTGCGAGGTTAATCCTATTCCGGTTAAGGAAGCAGTTAATCTTATTGGCTTCAATGCAGGCCATTGCAGACTTCCGCTTATTGATATGTGCGATGCAAACAAAGAACTCGTTAAGAACACATTGAAGAAGTATTCTCTTATCTGACATTACATATAAAGGATTTTTAAAATGACTGATATTATACTTATCGGATGTAACGGCAAAATGGGAAATGTTATTACCAATATCGTTTCCGGTCGCGATGATTGCCGAATTGTTGCGGGAATTGATTACATCGACACTCAAAACGGAGTTTACCCTGTTTACAAAAGCCTTGATGACTGCAAGGAAAACGCAAATGTCATTATAGATTTTTCTGGAGTTAACGAGCTCGAAAAAAAGCTTGATTTTTCAATCAAAAACTCTGTTCCGATTGTTATTGGAACAACCGGTTTCTCCGATGAGAAAAAAGCAATTATTGAAGAGGCATCAAAAAAGGTTGGGGTTTTCTTCACATATAATATGAGCATTGGTGTTAATCTTCTTGCGGAGCTTGCGAAAAAAGCAGTTAATGTTCTCGGAAACGACTTTGATATAGAAATTGTTGAAAAGCATCACAATCAAAAAATTGATGCACCGAGCGGAACAGCACTTATGCTTGCCGATGCAATTTCCGAGGAATTTGAAAAGCCGATGAAATATGAATACGACAGACATTCAAAAAGAGAAAAGCGCTCAAAAAATGAAATCGGAATTCATGCTGTTCGCGGAGGAACCATTGTTGGCGAACACGAAATAATTTTTGCAGGCAGAGATGAAATTATAACCCTTTCACATTCTGCCAGAAGTAAGGAAATATTTGCTGTGGGAGCTGTTAATGCAGCTGTATTTATGAACGGCAAGGGTGCAGGAATGTACACCATGAAAGAACTCGTTGAAGAGTGAACATAATGAATAACGGTACTGATTTAATTTCAGTACCGTTATTTTTATGTGTTAATAAACAAGAATATAAAAATAAGACTAAGAACTAAAAAAGTGTTGATTAAAAATAATTTATTTGTTAAAATTAGATTACTATAAAAGAAAGAGGGTGCAGTATGGGTACATCAGTACGAACATACACAAAAAAAGAACGCAATATGTATCTTGTAGGTATGTTCGGTCAAAATATGATTTATAATATCATTGCCACCGGACTTGTTGGATACTATTTGCAGTATGTCATCTATCTTCCCGTTGTTGCAATCGGTTGGATTGTTGCACTGGCGAGAGTATGGGATGCAATTAATGACCCAATGATGGGTTCAATTGTTGACAGAACAAATACTAAATGGGGTAAATGCCGCCCTTATTTGATTTTCGGACCTCCGATAATCGGTATTATTACTATCCTTACATTTGTTAACGGAAATTACACTGAAGCAACAACTTCAACAGGCAGAGCTTTAATTATTGTTTGGGCTGCTGTTTCATATATTCTTTGGGGAATGACATATACGGCAGGTGATATTCCAATTTGGAGTCTTACATCACTTATGACTGAGGACGAAAATGACCGTTCCAAGCTTTTAGGTCTTGCAAGAATAGTTGCAGGAATCGGCGGTATCGGCGTTCTTGTTGTTCAGATTGCTCAAGCGCTTGCAACTGTATTCACTAACAAGAATATACCTCTTGATAAAGCTAACCAATACAGTTTCATTCTGACTGCAACGATTTTAACCGTAATCAGTACAATCTGTTTTGAACTTGCAGGTGTGGGAACAAAGGAAAAGGTAAAATCTTCGGAAAAGCATTACACTATGAAGGAAAATTTCCAGATTATGTGGAAATGCAAGCCCTTCCGCCAAATTCTTATTTCAGGAATTTTGAGAAGCCCCATTCAGCTTCTTATGCTTATTGCAATGAGCTTTGTAACCTATTATTATGCTAACGGTAACTTTATGAATATATTTACCGAAAACGGCATTAATTTCAAACTTTTAATAAACATAGGAATTATTGCAATCGGAATATTTGCCGGTCAGTTTATTGCTATGGGCGTTACTCCAATGCTCGTTAAAAAATTCGAAAATAAAAAGCTTTACAACTTCTATTCAATAGAGAGCGCTATCCCCTTCTTCCTACTTTTTGTTATATTCAAAATTGCAGGAGGAGATTTAACATCACTCGGCTGGGTAATCGTTACAGGAATTCTGTTTATGCTTGCGAGTGCAGGCATGGGCGGCGTAAATGTTATGCAGTCGGTTATGATTGCAGACTGTGTTGACTATGAGGAATATACCCATGGCATCAGACCAGACGGCGTTTTCTTCTCAGGTCAAAGCTTCATCACAAAGCTTTCGGGCGGAATTGCCGCACTTCTTCAATCATTTGCCTATGGTGCAGTTGGATTTTCAGACAAAAACATTGAGATAATGAATCAAAAGCTTACAGAAGGTCAAAGCTTCATTACATACAATGACGGAAAATACGCTGCCGTTATGTTCTTCCTCCTTTCAATCCCCCCGGCAATCGGCATGCTTCTTTCAGTTATTCCCACTGCAAAATATGCACTTCCCGACAAGCTTCACTCAGAAATGCTTGAAAAGCTTGTAGTTAAACATGCAGAGGAAAGAGAAAAGGCAGAGGCTAATAATAAGTAAAAATGATTACAGAAAAATCGGAGTAATTCTTAAGAATTACTCCGATTTTTTATTTTAGCCAAAAAAGCTCTTAATTTCTCCTGCGAGAATATCAGGTATTTTTATGCTTTGAGGACAATGTTCGGCACATTTACCGCATTTAATACAAAAATCAGCAGAATACTCTTTTGGTATTGAATTATATAATTTCTTTGCATTTTCCTCGGAAATATCACCGTTTTTGTATTGATTATAAATTGAAAAAACAGTTGAAATCTTAATTCCTTTCGGACAATCAGCACAATAATCACAGCCTGTACAAGGAATCAGATTTTTTTCATTAATCATTCCAGCGGCGAGTGAACACAGGCTGAATTCACGCTCAGTCATAAATTTAAAATCGGTAAGCGTATTCAAATTGTCCATAATCTGTTCTTCCGAATTCATTCCGCTTAATATTGAAACAACATTTTCATGACTTGCAACAAACGAAATTGCCCAAGATGCTATGCTTGAATTAGGCTTTTCAGATTTAAGCATTCTGTTAACCTCAGGGGAAACATCGGCAAGCTTACCTCCTCGAACAGGCTCCATAACAATAATCGGAATGCCTGCATCCGTGAGAATTTTATACTGTTCCTCGGCGTTTTGATTTTTCCAATCAAGGTAGTTCATCTGAATTTGTGCAAAATCCCATTGATGGGTAGAAACTATCTCTTTTAAATCGTCAATAGTTCCGTGAAATGAAAAGCCGATATTTTTTACTTTCCCTTCCCTCTTTTTTTCAAGTACAAAATCATAAGCGCCGAATTTTTCACATTTTTCAAAGTTCTTTTTATCAAGAGAATGAAGCAGATAGTTATCAAAATACTCAAGACCCGTTCTCTTCAGTTGCTTTTGAAATACTTTTTCCATATCAGACGGCTTAGGGCAAAGCCATATCGGAAGCTTATCGGCAACCATATAGCTTTCTCTCGGATACTTAGAAAGCGCGCTACCGATAAATTTTTCACTTTTACCGACATGATACATATAGGCTGTATCAAAATAATTAACACCGTTTTCATATGCCAAATCAACAAGCCTCTGGCTCTCTTTATAATCAATAAGAGGATTTTCTTCTCTTTTAAGAGGCGTTTTGCAGGGTAACCTCATAGTTCCCAATCCAAGAAGAGAAATCTCGGTATTTAAAAACTTTCTTTTATCAACCATTTTTATCTCCTTAATTCTTTGACCATGTTACTCCGTTTGGCGTGTCCTTAAGAATAATTCCCTGCGCCTTTAAATCATCCCTGATTTTATCAGCAAGAGCCCAATCCTTATTCTTACGGGCTTCGTTTCTTTTTTCAATCAGCTCTTCAATTTCACTTTCAAGTGAGGTTTCCTTTCTGTTATAAAGAATTCCTAAAACATCACAAAGCTCATCAAACAGCTTTGCAGCATATTCGCAAACTGATTTTGATACATCATTGTCAAGAATTTTGGTATTAATGTCCTTTGCAAGCTCAAAAACAGCAGCTATTCCGTCAGCAGTATTGAGGTCGTCGTCCATAGCTTCAATAAACTGGTCTCTTCTTTTTGAAAGCATATCAATAAGCTTTTCATCATCATCGCTTTGGACTTTTTCTGCATTCTTGATTGCAAAATCAAGGCTCTCACGACAGGTATAGAGTCTGTTAAGAGCACTTTGACACTGCTTTATGATATCAATACTGTAATTGATTGGCGAACGATAATGTGAAGAAATAAGAAGGTATCTTATAGCCTCGTAACCGTAAACCTCGCTGATTTCACGAACGGTTTTAAAATTACCGAGTGATTTACTCATTTTAACATTGTCAACATTGATATATCCGTTATGCATCCAATATTTTGAAAAAGTGCAGCCGTTTGCACATTCACTCTGTGCAATCTCATTTTCATGATGAGGGAAAATTAAATCCTGACCTCCGCAATGAATATCAATGGTTTTTCCGAGATATCTCCTGTTCATAGCTGAGCATTCAATATGCCAGCCCGGGCGGCCTTTACCCCAAGGTGATTCCCAATAAGGCTCACCGGGCTTTGCTGACTTCCAAAGAGCAAAATCAAGAGGATTTTCCTTTTTTTCGCCAACGGCGATTCTTGCTCCTGATTCCAAATCCTCTATCGGCTGATGACTGAGCTTTCCGTATTCATTAAAATTAAGTGTTCTGAAATACACATCTCCGTCAACATTGTAGGCATATCCCTTATCAACAAGAGAGCTAATAATATCAATTATCTCATCAATATTTTCGGTTGCTTTCGGATGAACAGAGGCCTCTTTAACATTTAATCCCTTTGCATCAGTCCAAAACTCCTTGATATAGGTTTCGGATATTTCTTTATAATCCTTACCCTCTTCATTAGCTCTTTTAATGATTTTATCATCAATATCTGTGAAATTCTGAACAAACTTAACATTCATTCCTCGATATTCCATATATCTGCGAAGAGTATCAAAAATGCAGAGCGGTCTTGCATTTCCGATATGAATAAAATTATACACGGTAGGTCCGCAAGCATAGATTTTCACTTCATTTTCATCAACCGGAACAAATTCTTCCTTAGTGCGCGACATTGTGTTATAAATTTTCATTATTTTCTTTCCTCCAACAGTTTGATTTTTTCCTTAAGCCTTGAGATTTCATCTTGATTTTCTTTAATTGCGTTCATAACAGGGTCGGGAATATGAATTTGATCAAGGTCATCAAGCCTTTCTCCGTTCATTCTGACTACTCTTCCCGGAATTCCAACAACGGTTGCATTAGGTTCAACATCTCTAACAACAACAGCTCCTGCGGCAACCTTTGCATTGTGACCGATTGTTATGGGACCAAGCACCTTAGCACCTGAACCAATCATAACGCCGCTTTCAATGGTGGGATGCCTTTTTCCTATATCTTTTCCGGTACCTCCGAGAGTTACTCCCTGATAAATCATTACATCATCGCCGATTTCAGTGGTTTCTCCGATAACAATACCGTTTCCGTGATCTATACATACTCTCCTGCCGATTGTTGCACCCGGATGAATTTCAATTCCTGTTTTATGGGCGCATCTTTGGCTGATATATCGGGCAATAAAAGGCATTTTATGATTTAAAAACCATTTTGCACGCTTGTGACTTTGAAGTGCCTTAAAGCCAGGATAAAGAAAAATTATTTCAATAGGACTTCTTGCCGCCGGATCGTGATCCATAAAGCTTTTAACATCTTCTTTAAAAGTTTTAAACAAAAAATCATCTCCTTTATAAAGAAACAACCTCCGTCGAAAAATCGACGGAGGCAATAGTTATACTGCGGTTCCACTCCTGTTTATACTTTTGCATTAAGCATTGCATATAACGCTGCAAACCGCTCAAAAATACTTAATTTCCTCTTGAGAGCTCCTTGGTGCATTTCAGCGCGTTCAAATAATAAGCCTTTCAGCATAACGGCTTAATCTCTGTTAAAAGAAGGAGCGCTTACTTCTCCAAATCATCGCTTTTTCTTTTTATATTATTATATCAAAAAAAATTAAAATTGCAACTACTTTGTTTGATTAATAAGACCGATATTATCTTTAATATATGTAAATCCGGAAATAACTGTTAAAGCTGCAATAATCCACATTCCAATATTTGAAACAGTAGAAAGAGAGTTATAATCTATTGAAGCAAACTCCCCTATTGCAAGAATTCCGAGAACAACGCAAGTGAAAATCATTTGAGCAGAGGTCTTAATTTTACCCCAAATGTTTGCCGCTATAACAGTTCCGTCTGCCGCGGCAATAAGCCTGATTGATGTTACGGCAAATTCACGGGTTAAAACTATCATAACAACCCAAATCGAGCAGTATCCCATTTGCATTAGGCAAAGGAAAGCGGCGGTTGTTAAAATTTTGTCTGCAAGCGGATCCAAAAATTTTCCAAAGGTTGTAACATCGTTATTCTTTCTTGCCATTTTTCCGTCTATTGCATCAGTAATTGAAGCAACAATAAATACCACGGCGGCAATCAGATAGTGATACGGATGACTGAGAAGCATTTCAGCCATATAAATCGGAGTAAGCACTACTCTGAAAACGGTGAGCTTATTGGGAACATTCATCTGTATTTTCTCCTATCAAATCATAATCACTAACGGAATTTATTTTCACATTAACAAAATCTCCGATTTTGAGTGTTCTCTTTGAAGTAAAAATAATTCCTGCATCAATTTCGGGCGAATCAAGATAAGACCTACCTATGTATTTGCCGTTTTCAAATGAATCAACAATGGTTTTATAGGTTTTTCCGATTCTATTTTTGTTTGCTTCTTCCGAAATGTAATACTGCGTATTCATAAGAACTTCGGCTCGCCTTTGTTTAACTTCATCATCAATTTGATTTTCCATATCAAAAGCAGGAGTATCCTCCTCCGGAGAAAATGCAAAGCAACCCATTTTGTCAAATTTCATTTCTTTAACAAAACGGCAAAGCTCCTCAAACTGCTCATCTGTTTCACCGGGAAATCCAACCATAAAGGTAGTTCTGATTGATAGACCATCTATTTTGTCACGCATTTTTTTAAGCAATTCTTTAAGCTCATCATAAGAGCCCGATCTATTCATTGCTCTTAAAACTTCACGGTTGCAATGCTGAAGAGGAATATCAATATAGCTGCATATTTTTTCTTCGGATGCAATCAGTTCAATCAATTCATCCGTAATTCTATCGGGATAGCAATAAAACAGTCTTATCCATTCAATACCGTTAATTTCAACTAGCTTTCTAAGAAGCGAAGCCAGTCTGTATTCTCCGTATAAATCATAGCCGTATTTAGTTGTGTCCTGCGCTATCAGGATTATTTCCTTAACGCCGTTTTCTGCAAGGGATTCAGCCTCTTTAACAATGCTTTCTTCGGTTCGGCTTCTGAAAGGACCTCTGATGGACGGGATAGCACAATAGGAGCATTTGTTATCACAACCGTCTGAAATTCTTAAATACGCCCAATGAGGCGGCGTAGAAAGAAGTCTTTTATCATCAAGAGGGAGATTGCATTTATCAGGATAAAACGCCGTTGTGATACCGCACAAAGCCTTTTGACAAATCTTAACAATATCACTGTTGGCACCAATGCCTACTACCGCATCAACCTCGGGCATTTCCTTAATAATTTCATCACGGTATCTTTCGGCAAGACAACCCGTAACAACAACGGCTCTTATTATTCCCGCTTTTTTATACTCGGCTACCTCAAGAATTGTTTCTATCGCCTCTCGCTTAGCATCTTCAATAAAGCCGCATGTGTTAACAATTACAACATCACTTTCTTCTATTGACGAAACAGGTGTAAATCCCGATTCTTTAAGTTTATTCAAAAGGATTTCGCCGTCCACTTGATTTTTAGGACAGCCAAGAGAAATCATACCAACTTTAAAATTCATTATTTTCCTCAGTACTTACAGAATTAATTGCAGATTTTATATCCGAATAGCTGAAGCCTTTTCTAGCAAGAGCAGCAAAAACCTTATCTCTGCCATCTTTTCCGGAATTAAGCTTCACGAGATACTTTTTATTAATTATTTCAATAATTGATGAAACCTCATCTGTTTGATTTTCGAGCAAAATACTGTCAATAATATCTCTGCTAATGCCGCGCCTGAGCATTTCCTGCTTAATATGTAAAACAGAAAAGTGCTTGTTATTAAGAAGATGCAAAAACAAATCCTCGGCATACTGCTCATCATTAAGATATCCGAGTTCAAGCATTCTTTTAATTGCATTATCAGCGCTTTCTTCATCGGAGCACTTCAAAAGCTTTTGACGAAGCTCTTTTTCGGAATGGGCGCGCCTTGATAACAAGTCGTACGCTTTATTAAGGGCTTTTCTGCCGTTAATTTCAGTAACAAGGTTTTCCCATTCTTCTTCACTAATATCCGATTTATCTGCAATATTAATTTCAGACCAGAAATCAACATCGGTCGTAATTTTGTATTCATCATCAAGGAGCAGGTGAATTTTGTTTCCCCTGCCCCTTTGGTGTGTCAATATCATCAGTCCTCGTCATCCTCAACAACAATATCGAGCTTTGCTCTTGCAGATGCTTTGGTTTGAACAGGTGCTTCCTCCTTAGCCTCAATTTCAGCTTTTGGAGCGGATGTGCCTTTAAACTTATTACCGGCAGCCTGAGCCTGTTCTTTCATCTTTTCTTTAATTTGATTTTCCAAATCATTTGCGAAATCGGGTTCCTCTAAAAGAAGAGCTTTAACATTATCTCTTCCCTGTCCGAGGCGACGGTCTCCGTATGAGAACCATGAACCGCCTTTTTTGATAATTCCGAGTTCAACAGCCAAATCAAGAATTTCACCTGTTTTAGAAATACCTGTTCCGTACATAATATCAAACTCAGCCTGTTTAAAAGGAGGAGCAACCTTATTCTTAACAATTTTAACTCTTGTTCTTGAACCGATAAACTCGTTTCCGGAAACTTTAAGTGTTTCTGTTTTACGAACCTCCATTCTCATTGAAGCATAGAACTTGAGCGCTCTTCCTCCTGTTGTTACTTCGGGATTACCGTAAATAACGCCAACTTTCTCTCTGAGCTGGTTTATGAAAATAATAACACAGTTACTCTTTGAAATCGAACCTGCAAGCTTTCTGAGAGCCTGGCTCATAAGTCTTGCGTGAAGCCCTACATGAGAATCTCCCATATCGCCTTCAATTTCAGTTCTCGGTACAAGAGCCGCAACAGAGTCAACAACAATAATATCAACAGCACCTGAGCGAACAAGCTGCTCGGTAATTTCAAGAGCCTGCTCACCGTTATCGGGCTGTGAAACGAGAAGGCTGTCAATATCAACTCCGAGATTACCTGCATAAACCGGATCAAGAGCATGCTCTGCATCAATAAAAGCAGCCTCGCCGCCGAGCTTTTGAGCTTCGGCAACGCAATGAAGAGCAAGAGTTGTTTTACCTGAAGATTCGGGACCGTATATTTCAATAATTCTGCCTCTCGGTAAACCGCCGATACCGGTTGCGATATCGAGAGTGAGAGAGCCTGTTGAAATTGCATCAACATTAAGAGCACTGCTCTCACCGAGCCTCATAATTGCACCCGCACCATAAGTTTTTTCAATCTGCTTAAGTGCAGATTCAAGAGCGGTTTTCTTATCCGAAGAAGCGGATTTTTTATCTATTGCCATAAAAAATATCCTCCTAAAATCTACTGCTGATATTATACAATATATATATAATAAAATCAATAATTAATAAATAAAAGCGCAATAATAAGGATTTCAAAAATATTTTGAAAAAAATACTTGCAATTTGGTAATTTTTCTGCTATCATATACGCGTTGTAAATTTATAAGGAGGTGTTCGCAAATGGCAAAATGTGAATACTGCGGAAAAGAAGTATCTTTCGGCATTAAAGTTTCTCACTCACACAGAAGATCAAACAGAACTTGGAAACCCAACATCAAAAAGGTAAAGGCTATTGTAAACGGCTCTCCTAAAAGAGTTTACGCTTGCACAAGATGCCTTCGCTCAGGCAAAGTTGAAAGAGCATAATGATTTTCAAAATTTAAAGGCTGTTATTAAACAGCCTTTATTTTTTTATTCATTTTTAATGTGCTTCAAAATCTTTTCAACAATTTCAGGATAATTATCGTAATCAAACTTTCGAGCAAAAATTGCCGGAGAAGAAATTATCTCTTCAAAATCTTCGTTCCTGAACACATAGGGATTTCCCCTTTTCCAATCTATCAGTCTTGCACACGCAAGATGATTATCAGAAGAATTTCGCATATAAACATTATTCTTAAATTCGGAATTTTCAACTATTGTTTGAACGAAGACCTCATCTGCACAATAAGAATATTTGAAAATATTTTCATAGTATGGAATTTTATCAACAATATATTCTGCAAGATTTCCGGTTATACTGAACCAGTTACATCCCTTTTGGACTGAAATATCATTCTTTTTAAGCCTATTTACTCCGATTAATCTTTGGAGCTGAAAAAGCGCGAAAGAAAGCAGCTTATATATAAATATTCTTTTATGCCTGAAAAAATGATAATACTTTATTCTGTTTATTGCCAAATCATCGGCCGTATTATTTGTATAATGTATAAACTCAGTTCCGTTATTTTCTTTAAAGAAATCATGTATGTAATCATTTGATTTAATCGGAAGGTCAACACCCGAAATCAAATGAAAATATGAATATCGCCTATCTTCGGTTTGGTTTTCAACGGCAGCTTTAAGTAAAATCATTTCGCATTTTACCTGACTGAAATCGCCCCAAGTTATTGATGTTCTGTCGGTAAAATAAACATTTGAATATTTAGTTAAATTCTCAAAATAGTTAAAATCAAAATTTTTAACCTTTGAATCAATATGAATAAAAATGTCATTACGCTCATCATCAAGCGCTTTAATCAAATATTCAAGCAGTTTAAACTGATTATGAGCAATAATCATATATGCGTGCATAAAATCACCATAAAACTATTTTATTTTACAAAGCTTCAAAATCCCATTGTCAACAAATTTGAGAAGTTTTTTAAATACTAAAGCCATTAATACAGTTAACACAAAGCTGATTATAACAAATAAATATGTGTTTGTTATTCCGAAATGCAAAAGAACCAGCATAGGCAGTCTCATAAGTATGTATATTTCAAAAAGGTACTTGCCTAAAAATTGAAGAATGGGATTGTTAATATCAATTTTCATTGTTATCAAAACTACAAGAACAGAAAGCAGAAGAATTGCCGCCTCGTAGCAAAGAATATGCTTATTTCTGAAAATATGTAATACAACAAAAGCAATCATAACTGATAATGTTACAGCATAATAATTAACTTTATTCTTTTTGAAAAAGCTAAAAATTCTTTCCTTATTTATTGAAATCCACATTCCAATCGGATAGCACATAACAGTGTCAAACCACCATGCTTCTTTGAATCTTGACATAACCACAATATAAACAAATGTAAAAAGCGTTACAAAGCAAGCAGAAAGATTGTATTTCTCTTTACCTATCTTGAATGATACGAATGTTATCATATAAAGCATAAGAACGGCAAAAATGTACCAATTACTGTTTCCGATTCCGGTCCATCCTGTAAATGACAAAAGGATCTGACCTATACTCCATTCCTTGTAGGTTCCAAGAAAAAGTCCGAGAATTAAAAAGAGAAAAACTGCACAGTCAAAATTAATCAGCGTTGTTAGAAATCTTTTGCAAGGAATGGCGTTTACATATGCCGTTCCTTTTTTCTTAATAGATTCCATAACTCCGTATCCTGAATAAAGGAGAAACATTATAACAATTCCCTGACCTAAATGCTGCATTTGAAAATTACAATATATGCTGTTAAGTCTGCTGCTTAAGTATTCGGGATAGGCTAATAAATAATTGTTTACATGACTTAAAAACACCAAAAGAATAAATATACCCTTAATTGAATTAGTTACGGTAATATCTAAGCAGTTATCGTTGAATCCGCTGAGAAGCGGTTTCGGAAGCTTTATTTTATAAAGGCATAATGCAACTATAATTAATAAAAAAACTGTCATAATTAATTTCCGTTCAATTCTCTAAAGTAATCTATCATATATTCGGCGTATCTCAAATCAAAATCATATGTAATTTTGAGATTCATTTTAAAATCAAAATTAAGATACCGCTTAGTATTCTTGGGAAGCTGATTGGCAAGCTCCGAAGAAGGAAATTCAGGATCAAAATACTTCATCAGCAGTTTAAACCTAAATGCCTCGGGAGACTGAGAAATGTAATAATCAGAGCGCTGAAGAATATCATAATCATAATTACCTAATTCGCCGGTAATCTTTTGGCTAGTAATTACACAGTCATATTCATCAAGCTTGGAAAAATATACATCAATGAGTCTTGGATAAACGAACGGAGCAACTGCATCAAAAATACAGACCTTATCACAGTCATAATGTTCTTCAATAAATTTTAATCCGTTATTCAGCGAATAGCACCGCTCGTTGCCGTTAAGAGCAATATCAACTTCTCCGTTTTTTAAATATTCACTGTAACCTACACATGAAGGATCACAAACTACAACAATTCTGTCGGTCAGCTTTGATTTCTTGCAGGCATCAATGACATAGTCAATAATCGGTCTTCCTTTGATAGTATTATATTGCTTTGGAAGAGCGGAACCAAATCTTTTTCCCACACCGCCGCTCATAATCAATGCAACATTCATATCTATATCTCCCCTAATCTCAACAAAATATGATCTACAACGCGCTCGGTTGATTTTGCGTCGGAATATTTATGAACAAGATTACAAATATTTTCTCTCTCATCTTTAAGGATATCTTCATTTTGTGAAATTCTTTGAATAAATCCGCATAAATCGTCGGGAGTATATATTTTTTCTCCGCCTTTCATTATAAATTCCGGATCAATCATAAAACCTTCATTTTTTCTGTATTCTTCAAAATCCTCCCAACAAAGACCTATCGGCTTATCAGTAATAAGATAATCAAAATATACGGAAGAATAGTCTGAAATAAGAGCATCTGAAGCACCGAGAAGCTCGTAGTTATTTACACCTTTTTCATTAAGGAAATCATTGTCAATAAAAATAAGATTACTGAGATTCATTGTTAACACAAACGACATTACCTGAGCGGGATGAGGCTTAACAACAATAAGAACATTATTCTTTTTAGCACATTCGTTTATTAAAACTGCTGATTTTTCATCATGAATAATTGGGATTGATATACTGCTGTGGCTTGCTCCCCATCTATTCTGTCTGTAAGTAGGAAGCCAATAAATTATTCTTTCAAAATTATAATTTTCAAAAAGTTCTTTAGTATCTATTTCAGTATTCAAAAGCGTATCGTTTCTCGGATATCCCAACGGCAGAAAATTATTTTCATTTGCAGAAAGATTGGAAGCATCATAGTGAGCCATAAACTCAGAGAACGCAAGAGCCTCATCATTAACACAATTTTGCGGCAAAGAATACTTACCCTTGCAATTTTTAAACGCTGCTCCGTGAGCCAAAAACAAATAGTACTGCTTGTCCTTACGCTTATCAATAAAATTATTTCCGCAAAGGATACACTTAGCTGTATGTGTATAATAATAATATTTTTCTCCTTCTTGACGAGACAAACTTGAAACATTTTTAAATGCTAAGCTTTTCGGAAGTGGAATGTCCTTATCGGTTATCCAAATTATTTTATACTTTTTATTAACTTCTCTCTTTATTAACTCTTTGAACACAGCAAGTGCGTTATCTGTGTAATCCGGATAACTTTCAAGAAGAATAACATTTCTAATAGGCAGTTTAGTTATGAATTTTTTTTCTGCTTTTCTTATTAATTTACTTATTTTGATTTTAAGTTTATTCATTTTTTCCCAAACCTTTCGGAAGAATTTTAACAACCATTGATTTTACAAGGCCCTTCTCATAGCAATTCATGGAGAATAACCAAACAAATAAAAAGTAAACGGCTGAGTAAATCAAAATCCAAATGATCATTTCAAAAATTGAATTGATTTTTACAAACCTCGTTATTAATATTCCAATAATAAACGGAATAATCATTCCAACGCTCTGCCTTAAAATATTTTTCCAAAACACAATCATGTCAACATTTATTTTCTTATGATAAACAATATTCATAATAAGACCGTTAGCAATAATCGAAGCAAGGCCTGTTCCTACTGCACTGCCTATACCGCCCCAAATTTGGCACAAATAAATACTAATCAATAGGTTTACAATAGCCATTGCACCGTAAATATATGAACGGTAATGATGCCTGTTTTCTGCGCGTTGTATCTCAATTCCCACATTTTGAATTAGGGATATAATACTCGGCAGTATAAGAATAAGTGATATGTAATATGAATCGTCATATCCGGGACCTGCCCAATAATAAATAAATATTTTTCCGAAAAAAACAACTCCCGATGCAATTAGCGCAAGAAGCAGGAACTGAAGCCTTCCGACTTTTACAAAAAATGCCGTAAGCGCATCTCTTTGCTCTTTAGAATCCATTTCGTAAGAATTTACCAATGAGTGAACATGCGGAACAAAAACGCCCGAAATAGCCGTTGAAAAGGTAGTAAAGTGTGTGTTAAGGCTTGCGCCGACGGTGTAAACGGCAACAACTGCGGTTCCACAAAATCTACCGAGCAAAACGCTGTCTATTCCGGAATTTACTTTATCAACAACCATATTGATTGCTATTAAGCCCGAAAAAGCAAAAACCGATTTAAAAACAGATGTATCCATATTTTTAAAATCAAATTTAAAGTTAAGCCTTTTAACTGAATAAAAAACATATGTGATCTCAACTAACACGGATATTATAACCGATAATGCTACGAGTGAAACTACTCCATAATCTAAAAAAAGAACGGCAATACTGAGCAACAATGAAGCGATTGCAGAAATAATACTTACGCTTTTTTGAAATATAAACTTTTCATTTGCACCTACATAACAGCTGAAAACCGTAAGCAAAAAGCTTAGAGAGGTTGTGGAAGTGAGCAAAAGCATCATAATTCGAGCTTTTGAATACTCTTCAGATGTCAGACCTTGCTGAAAAACATAATTAAGATTGAAAGAAAAAAACAAACCCAAAATAGCGGCAATCAGTGAAATTACTGCAAAAACAACAAAGAACAAAGAATTAAATGAATTAATCTTATCCTGCTCATTTTTCAATTTATAGGCGGAATAGAACTTAATATATGAGCTTGAAAATCCTAAATTCAATAAGCCAAGCATTCCGATAAATGAGTTTACGGTTCCGTAAAGCCCGTAATCATTCTGACCGAGCATCCTAATCATTAACGGAGTATATAATATTCCGGAAGCGGCAGATATTCCTATTTGTACATAGGAAAGAACAGAACCGATTCTTCTTTCTTCGGATTTTGTAAAACTCTTTTTCAAAAAGAAAAACCTCCGTGTCAGCCAATCATTCTTTTAAAAACCTTTATATATAGGGATTTACTGAAGCATAACAATAAAACAGCAAGCTTATGCTTTTTTCTGATATATTTGTTAATTAAAATATCTTTTCTGTATTTAATTATGCAGTTCGAAATATCATCAAAATATTCATTTAAAAATTCTTCATCCTGCATTACTCTTGTTAATATTGCAAAAACTGCAACGGTAAAGCGCCAAACAGAAGCAGAATACAATTCATTAAATTCTGAGCATTCTTTAAGCACTCTTTCGAACACCTTATAGCTTTCTGCTCTATTACTTGTGATTAAAGCAGTTGTTGAAGAATTACCGCTTTCCTGAAGATAATGATATTTAGGCTCTCCTATATTTACAAGCCTGCTTGCATTTTTCAAAATATTGTAGTTAAACAGAAAATCCTCTGCATAATGAACATTGATTTCAAATCTGATGTCAGCAATAATGCTTCTTTTTATAAGCTTTGCACATGCTTCAGGTCTGATTAAATCCATTAAGTAGCTTTTTAATAAATCGTTTTTGTTAAAGATGCAATAATCACTATTTAATTCTTCTGAAGTGCCATCGGTAAAATCAAAATAAAACCCCGAAACCGCGATATCGGACTCTGTTTCTTCCGCCGCCTTTAACATTGATTCAATATAATCGTTATCAACATAATCATCAGAATCAACAAATGTAATATAATCCCCTTTAACAATATCCAAAGCGATATTTCTTGAATCGGATACTCCCGTATTGTCCTTATGAATAACTTTTATTCTGCTATCATTCTTGGCCCATTCATCGCATAGTTTAGGTGAATTATCTGTTGAACCGTCATCAACAAGAATTATTTCGAGATTTTTATATGTTTGATTAACAACGCTTTCAATACATTTATCAAGGTAATTTTCGTTGTTATATACGGGAATTATAACACTTATTAATTCATTAATCATTTGTTTATATGTCCGTTCATTACAATTAACTTTTTATATATCCTTGGAAAATAACACAGCAGCAAAACTTTAATCTTATCCGTACTGCTGAATAATTTGCTATTTAGTATTTCGTTTTTGAAGCTCAGAACTTCCTGTCTTAACTCTTCATATTCTTCCATACAAGCATAATTTCTTATACAGCCTGTCATAACTATAAAGGCAGAAGAAATAAAGCTTTTAAGAGCAACAGGATAAACTTTATTATTTTTGCTTAATTCATTTAATGCTATCTTCTTAACTTTAGTTATTGAAAAAGCATTTACATTAAAGCTTGTTTTGGTTATCGAGCCTTCTCGTATGCAATAATGATATTTAGGAATATCACAAAAAACGGTTTTTGTTGCATTTTTAAATACTCTGTAATTAAATGAAAAATCTTCAGAACACCCGTCTTCCTTTAAAAAGCGAATATTCTGTACCACACTGCGCCTATATATTTTGTTCCAAACCACACCGCTCAAATGACCGCCCACAAACAAATCAGCAAGTCGCTCGTCATAATCAAGAAAAACAGGCTCAGAGTTATATTGCGGTATAGTAGTCGAGCCATCTTCGTAATCGGTAATAAAACCGCATCTTGAAACATCGGCACGGTTCTCTTCTGCAATATTATAAAGGAATTCAACCATATCGTTTTCGATAAAATCATCACTGTCAATGAAGATTAGATACTCCCCTGTTGACGCGTCCATTCCGGTATTTCTCGCCTCTGCCAATCCGTCATTATCTTTATGAATTATTTTTATTCGAGAATCATTTAAAGCATAATAATTCATTAATTCAAATGTATTATCTGTTGAGCCGTCGTCAATGAGAATTATCTCAAGATTTTGATAAGTTTGATTTAGAACACTTTCCAAGCACCTACCTATATACTTTTCGGTATTATATGCCGGAATAATAATGCTGATTTTTTTACTCATTTCCTGACCTTAAATAACAAATTTTAATAATTTACAATACAATAACAATC
>CAMFBH010000013.1 GCA_945948515.1 uncultured Clostridia bacterium | reverse complement strand
TGAAGAATCTGTTTTACATCTGTAATATTGACCATCTTATCATCTCCACAAATTCAAATTTATCTGTTTCAATTATATAAAAAATATCAGTGGGAGTCAAATGGGCGTCTCGTCCAAACATATTCCGTGATTAAAATAATTGCTAAAGCAATCATTAACAATCACTCCATATGTTTCTCCTCTCAAAAACTGCCGTACAGTAGTGCGTCAGTTTTTGTAAAATAATTCAGTGGGAGTCAAATAGGCGTCAAAATAGTATTTTTAGGCTTAATTGTGTTGTAAATCTTAACAAGTGAAAAATGTAGATTATATACATTATATATAACCTACTGGGTGGAGAATGGATTGTAGCACCGAAAATAAAGGAAATAAAAAAGTCCCGAAAACGCAGTGTTTACGGGACTTTTGGCACGCTGCGGGGGACTCGAACCCTCGACCTACTGGTTCGTAGCCAGTCACTCTATCCAACTGAGCTAGCAGCGCGAATAAGCAAAAATATTAAAATGTTAGCAGTTTGTACACAAATCGACCTTGCGGTTCGTAGTCAGACACTCTATCCAGCTGAGCTATCAGCGCATTTGCACCGCAAGGATATTTCCTCGCGTTAATGCTCAAATACTATAACACAATCAAATCAAAAATGCAAGTATTTTATTTGATTTTATTTGAATTAATATAATTTTCTAAAATTTTCGCCGCCATTTCAACTAATTCGGCACAGGGGCGTTTTTGAAAATACTCTTTGTTTCTTTCCTGCGGAACGGGAGATATTTCGCTGTTTTTCGAAAGCCCTAACAGCTCTCTGCACACTATTGAGCCGTTTTGGCTTTTAAACTCAAGAGCACATTCCTGCACTCTTTCATAAAGCTTTGCCTTCTCTGCCCCCGCTTTTTCAGGGTCTCCGTAGCCGTACAGTGCTGAAATAACAAAAGCCATTCCCGAAACTGCTCCGCAAACCTCCCTCATTCTGCCGACTCCCCCTCCGAAGCCGGAAACAAGCTTTGCGGCGGTTTCCTCGCTCATTCCCATCATATCTGAAAACGCTGCGGCAACTGCCTGAGAACAGTTAAATCCGCTTTTAAAAAGCTCCTTTGCCTTTTCAGCTCTATTCATTTGAAGCCTCCTGATCTACATCACTGCTTTCCTGCTGTATCTGTGTTGTTGAAGCGGTTGTTTGCTCGGTTGTTGGTTGAGTGGTGGTAACAGCCTGCTCGGTTGTTACGGTTGATTGCTGAGTTGTTGTTTGCTCGGCTGTTGTGCTTGCCTTAGTTGTTTTCTCTTTAGTAGTCTCTTTCTTCTTTGTTGTTTTCTTCTTTTCGGTGGTTTTCTTAGTATAATAATTGTTTTCCTGCGTTTCTTCCTCACTCTGTTCTTCAGTTGTTATCCCGGAGGTTTCTGTTTTGCCCGAATCAAAACTGAAAAATCCTGCCGAAGCCGCAAAAGCAATACAAACTGCAACAATTGCAACGGCAAGAATAATTCCTAATGATGTTTTCCTGCTTAAAGCGTTTCCGTCTTTAACAGCCTTCGACGGCTTTCTACTTTTGATTTCGGTTTCGGTTATTTCCTCCTGCTCATCATACAGAGGCGAACCGCAGTTACTGCAAATATATAGATTATCGTCGTTTTCACTTCCGCAATTTCTGCATCGCATAATGCACACATCCTTCTAATATAGCTTCTGTTGCTCTGAGTCCGCATAACTTCGGTGAAATTATACCACATACACTCAAAAATAGCAAACAAAAAGATGATTTGGCTCGAAAAAACAACGCAATGTTTACAATTTTTTCATTTTACTATTGACTTTTTTTCATTTTTATACTAAATTTAATATGTGGTGTTTTGAACACAAACTTATTATTTACAATCTTGAAAGGGGATTCCCGCAATGAAAAAAACAACAAAAGCTATTATTTCGCTTGTTCTTGTTGCTTTGCTTGCAGTCAGCTTTGCAGGATGCAAAAAGGTTAACTATGTAACAAACGGAACAATTCAGGCTATTAAAGAGGTTAAAGACGGCTCTTGGGAGAAAGGCGGTCACGCTGCTTCAGCCGCAGCAGACGGTGCAGACGCTTCCGCAGACGGCGCTGCTTCAACTATTGAAGCTTTCAAAGCAGACACCTACGGCGGTGTTGAAATGAAAACCGAAGAGGACGCTTTAAAATACTTTATTTCCGCATATGACAAAACAAAGAGCAAAACAGCTGAATACATAAACAGCGAAGGTCAAAAAGAAGTTTGGTACGAATTCCTCGGTGAAGAAGATCTTAAAATCAAGTCAGTTCTCATTGAAGGAAAATCAAACGGCATGATTGATTCTCTCGTTCCCACAATCGTTGGAGGTCTCTTCAGCAAGGGTATTTGGGGTCTTCCTCCCTGCGCTAACAGAAATCCCGAAATGGATGTAGACGAGGAGAACAAGTCATTACAGACCAACCGTCTTACAATTGAAGATATCCAGGGAATCAATGTTAAGGACAACGGCGACGGAACAATCACAATGGTTATTCAGCCCACAGAGGTTAACATGAGCCATAAGGGTATGGACTCTCAGGGTAAAGTTTTCAACACACTCGGTGCTATTGACTCGGTTGTTGATTCAATCGATATACTTTCATGGTCTGAGGGAACAACCGCAGACAACTGTAAGGTTAACTATAAAGAAGGTACTGCAACATTTAAGATTGACACCAAATCAGGTGAAATCGTTGAAGCAGACTACTTGATGCTTGTTCAGGTTCAGGTTTCTCACGCTTGTATCAAAGTTATTAAAGATAAGAATGCAGAAGTTTCAATCGAATACACAAACCACTTCCCGGCATCAGACCAGTATCTTATGGATACAAAGGGCGCTAAGAGAGCGTAATTAATTCATATCTAATCCAAAAGCTCCGAAAGTTATTTTCGGAGCTTTTCTATTGTTAAAGATTTATTAATTGCTTAAATACAATTTATGTAGTATAATCTAATCATCATTTATGATAGGAGTTTGAATATGGCAGACAATATTAATTTTGATTACGATGCCGACGAGGTTATTAACGATTTTAAATCAAAAATAAAATGGCCCAAGGCAGAAGAGGTTGAAGCAGTTATCACTCCCGATAAAATGCCGCTTCGAATTCTTTTGGCTATTCTTGCAACCGCTCTTTCCGGCGGAGTTGCATATTACTTTATGCTTCCCGTTATTAATTTCAAAAGTGTTGATTTTTATGAGTTTATTTTGCTTTTGATTGCACTTTTTGTTTTTTTCTTCGGTTTGTTCTGCAACGCTCACAAAAAGGTTGAGCGCAAGGAATATGTTAAAAAGAAAAGTGTTATTCCGGGAATAATTGCGCTTGTTGTTGTGGGTGTTATGGCAGTTGGCTGGCTTGTTGGCGCAACTGTTTTCCGCGCTAAGGATTATAGTGAAATAATGAAAATTCAATCGGCTGATTTTTCCGAGGATTTCAGCGATATAAGATATGACAAGGTTCCGCGTCTTGATTCCTCAACAGCCCTTACCCTTGCAGACCAGCAGCTCGGTTCTCTTTCCGAATACAAATCTCAGTATGTTGTTTCTAACACAACAACTCAGATTAATGTTAACGATGCACCTGTTAGAGTTGCATATCTTGAATATGCAGATGTTTTTAAATGGTTTAACAACACTAAAAACGGTCTGCCGTCATATATGATTATTGATGTTATTTCGCAGAAGGTTTCTGTTATAAATCTTAAAGAGGGCATGAAATACAGTCCCACCGAGCTTTTCAATGAAAAGCTAAAAAGACATTTGCGTTTTCAGTACCCAACCGAAATCCTTGACGAGTCCAATTTTGAAATTGACGACAACAAAAATCCCTATTGGATTACTGCCGTTCTTGACAAAACAATAGGTCTTTTCGGCGGAACAGATGTTAAGGGTGCAATCATTACAGATGCTATAACAGGAGAAAGCACATACTACGACATTAAAGATGTTCCGCTTTGGGTGGATAGAGTTTACAGCGATACCCTCCTCCTTCAACAGTACAATTACTACGGCAAATACAACAGCGGATTTTGGAATTCAATTATTTTCCAGGACAATGTAACCGTTTCCTCCCCCGGTAACGGATATATTGCAATGGATGATGATGTTTGGCTTTACACAGGCATAACATCTATGAAGAGCGACACTTCAAACTTCGGATTTATTCTTTGCAATCAAAGAACAAAGGAAAGCAGATATTATCAGCAGAGCGGTGCAATTGAAGAAGCGGCTCAGAAATCGGCAAAGGACGCTCTTCAAAACTACGGCTACGATGCCTGCTTCCCCATTCTTCTTCAAATTGAAGGTCAGCCCACCTACTTTATGAGCATGATAGGCTCCAGCAACACGGTAAAAGGCTATGCGCTTGTTAACCTTGATGATAAAACTATTGTAGGAACAGGAGTTTTGAGTGACGGAAAATCAGATGCCCGCTCACTTAATCAGGCTGTTGAAAACTATGTTGATGCTCTTAAGGATAAAGGTCTTATTGATTCAAATATAAGCACAAGCGAAGTTATTGTTGATGAAGAAGAACAGCCGAGCGGCACCACAGAAGCACCTGCTGCGCCGAATACCAACGGTTCAAAAATTACCGGAACGGTTTCAAATGCAACCGATGCGGTTATTGACGGTAACACATATTGCTATTTTGAGGTTAGCGGAGTTTACTACTATGTTAAAGCCGCAGACTGCATGGAGGCTTTATTCATTCAAAACGGCGATAATGTTGAAATTAAGGTTAAAGACGGTTCGGGAAAATCTTCTCCGATTGAAGCCTCCTCAATTATCAAAAAATAATGGAAATGAAAAAGATACGCATTCCGGAAGAAATTGCATATGCCGTTGCAACTGTTTTACTCGCTCTGTCGGTGGCAATGATTTCAGCCGCCGACTACGGAGTTTCAATGGTTGTTGCTCCCGCTTATATATTGAGTGTGAAATTCGATTTTCTCACCTTCGGTCAGGGTGAACTCATCGTTCAAGGAATTCTGTTTGCCGTTCTATGTATTGTTCTGAAAAAATTCAAGGTGCTTTGGCTGTGTTCCTTTGCATCGGGGGTTTTATACGGTGCGGTGCTTGATTTATGGAGAACGCTTCCCGCCTTTAATCCCGATATCACTGCACCCGGTTCAATGAGCACGCCTCTGAGAATATTCTATCTTGCCGCAGGAATGATACTTACATCCTTTTCAATTTCACTGTTTTTCAAAACATATTTTCTGCCGCAGGTTTACGAGTTTTTTGTTAAAGGAATAAGCAGGCATTTCAAAAAAGACAACAGCAAGGTTAAAATCGCTTTTGATTTTTGTTTTTTGATTATCTCGGTTATTATGTCTCTTGCCTTGTTCAAAAAGCTTGTTGGAATAGGTGTAGCAACAGTAATTATGGCATTTTTAAACGGAATAATTATCGGCTTGTTTAATAAGCTGTTAGGCAAAACTACTGAGTTTTATCCCCTTTTCGGAAAACGCTTCAGCGAAAGGTTTACGGTGGAATAATGGCAGATTTATGCGACAAATGCAGGTACAATGCCTTTGATGAGGAGGCGCAGGAATACTACTGCGATTTATCCCTTGATGAGGATGAGTTTGCAAGGCTTATTCAAAGTAAAAACAAAACATGCAAATATTTCATTCCCGACACGGATGAATACAGCATTGTCAGAAAACAAAATTAAGGAGAAACAAAATGGTTATCTTAAAAGGCTACAAGGTTAACAAAATGAGCATTGAAAACAGGGTTCAGCCCGGCACCGAGCTTAAGCTTCAGAACACCTTGAATTACAATGTTAATTATGCAGAGGCAGATAAAAAATGCTGGGGCATTGTTAATTTCGGAATAACAGATGCAAACGCTCAGCCGTTTGGTGTAAATATTGAAATGGTTGCGGAATTCACCTATGACGAAGGCGACGAAAAGCCAATAATTCACACAACGAGCTTTGATGCTGTTTTCCCGTATATCAGAATGCTTGTTACTAATTTAACTTCACAATCCGGAATGCCGGGACTGATAATTCCGATTATGAAGCTCAATCCCAATACCGTTAAGGTTGAAGAAAAGAAAGAAAATTCTCCTTTAAACTAAAAAGAAGAAAAGCGTTGTGTAGTTATTACACAACGCTTCAGACTGTAGATAAACCCCATTCTTGCGAAGGCTTGAATGGGGTTTTGTTTGAACAAATTGTAATTTTTCCAAATTGCGATGAAAAAATGTGTAAATATTGGATATTTGTTGGTATTATGACTGATTGTACTGAAATGTGGCGTTTCATCAAGCAAGCTATATCCTAAAAACCAACGATATGCTACATTTACCTGAACCTCTGCTGCTGTTTTGCGTAATGATGTTATTCCGAACAAATGCTGTATAATTACCATTTTTATCAATACAACAGGGTCTATACTCGGTCTATCGTTATCCTTGCAATACAAATCTTCTACGAATTCATAGATTTTTTCAAAGTCAACTGCCGAGTCTACTTTACGCAGTAAATGGTCTTTGGGTACTAACATTTCGGTATCTACGATTTCAGATACTCCTCGTTTTATTTCACCTTTTTTGTACAGCATTTCTTTAACCGCCTTGCTTTTTTCCTTATTTACATTATACCATTTTTTACCTCCACACACAACAAAAAAGCCCGGCTTTGCCGGACTTTATCGACAGTCTGCAGCGGCAGGGAAATCTCTGCCGTTTGTTTAATTTGATTGAAATAATGCAGAAATTGTGATAATATGAAATTGACGAAAAACACAATTAAAAGCAATTGCGGAGTGGTGAAATGAAAAGTATCAGTTTGCATCCGAATCCTATTTTTGAGAGGGAAGGCTGGGAGAGCCTGAACGGAGAATGGGATTTTGGATTTAGCAAAAAGGCGGTAAAAAATTACAGGTTTTTAAGTGAGCAAGCGGCTTTGGAGCTTTGCAGGCAGTCTGTTTTTGAGCATAAAATCAATGTGCCGTTTTGCGTTGAAAGCGAGCTTTCGGGGATAGGCTATACTGATTTTTTGAATTCTGTTTGGTACAAAAGAACTGTCAACATTTCGCCTAACGGCAACAGAGTGTTCTTGCATATCGGCGCGGCGGATTACAAGACGACTGTAATACTAAACGCTAAGATTGTCGGCAGTCACAAGGGTGGCTTTACGCCTATGTGCTTTGACATCACGGAATATGCAGTTGACGGAGAAAACGAGCTTTTCATACTTTGCGAGGATAACACGAGAGACAGTCTTATTGCCGGCGGCAAGCAAAGTGACCGCAAAAAATCCTATGCCTGCTCGTACACAAGAACAACAGGTATTTGGCAAAGCGTTTATATTGAATATGTGCCGTTTGACTATGTGGAGAATTTCAGGCTTATTCCTTCTTTAAAGCATAAAAACATCACGCTTGAGCTTGATTTATGCGGAAAGGGTAAACTTGAAATTAACGCATATCTTGATGAAAAAAATGTAGCTTCGAGTAGTATTGAAGATGCATCGGGATTTGTTATTGTTCAGATGCCGATAAGCGAGGTTAAGGCGTGGGAGCCGGGTAATGCAACTATCTATGATTTAGAAATAAAATTCGGCGACGACAAGGTCAGAAGTTATTTCGGCTTGAGGGATATTGCACTTGAGGATTACAAATTTATGCTCAACGGCAAAAGCGTTTTTCAAAGGACTGTGCTTGACCAAGGCTTTTACAGAAGAGGAATTTACACCGCCGAAAATGACGAGGAATTAAAGCGTGATATTACGCTTTCGATGGCGCTCGGCTTTAACGGCGCAAGGCTTCATCAAAAGGTTTTTGACCCGCGTTTTCTGTATTTCTGCGATCTTATGGGTTATATGGTGTGGGGCGAATATGCAAGCTGGGGTATTGATTATTCAAATCCAAAGGCGGTTGATATTTTCCTGAGCGAATGGAGGGAAGCGCTGGGGCGTGATTACAACCATCCTGCGATTATCGGCTGGTGTCCGTTTAATGAAACATGGGATTACAAGGGAAGACGGCAGTATGACGCCTTGCTCAAAACAGTTTATGAATACACAAAGGAATTTGACCATACAAGACCGTGCATTGATACAAGCGGTAATTTCCATGTTGTAACCGATATTTATGATGTTCACGATTACCGCGGAGAATTTGACGAATTTCGTAAAAGCTATGAAAGACTTGTTACTCACGGCGAGCTTTACGAGCACGTTTTGAACGATAATCCCGGGCGTCAAAAATACGGCGGCGAGCCTGTATTTATGAGCGAATACGGCGGAATAAAGTGGGAGTCCGATAAGCAGTATAAATCCTGGGGCTACGGAAATGACGTTAAAACCGAGGAAGAGCTGCTTGAACGCTATAGGGGACTTACCGACGCAATAATCGACAACGAGCGAATGTTGGGCTTTTGCTATACCCAGCTTTATGATGTTGAGCAGGAGCAAAACGGTCTGTACACCTACGACAGAGATAAGAAGTTTGACGATAAAATTTACGAGGAAATCAAAAAAATCAATACAAGAAAAGCCGCAATAGAGCTGTAAGCAAAAAGATAAAACCGCCTTTGTAATTGATTCAAAGGCGGTCAGACTGTCGATAAAGTGGGCTGAACCACACATATTATAAAAACACAACCGATTTCTGCCTCCTTTGTGTAAAAGGAGGTGGCAGCACTTATGTGCTGACGGAAGGATTGGAAAAATGGCTTGGACATCGAATCCAAGCCATTTTCGTGTTTTTCGTTTTTTGTTCGGTCGAGGTACCGATGTACATCTTCCCTCGCAAGAAAACGAAATTCAGCCCATTTCTCAACAGCCTACCAGCGTGTCGAAATTTATTATTTGTCTTTTTCGACACGCTGAAGCGTTGTGTAGTTATTACACAACGCTTTCTTTATATCATCCTTTAAATCTGTAACCGCTTCCCCAAACGGTTTGAACATAATCGGCGCCTTCATCGGCTTCTTTGAGCTTATCTCTTATTCTGTTGATATGCACCGTAATTGTTGATGTTTCACCTATTGATTCGTATTTCCATATTTTTTGGAACAAATCGTCCTTGCTGAAAACAACATTTTTATTTTCCGCAAGAAAGGTTAAAAGGTCGAATTCCTTGTTCGTAAAAGTTATTTCTTCGTCGTTAACATAAACTCTGCGCGAAAGCTTATCAATTTTAAGCTTTTCAAATTCAATAACATCCTGTTCATCTGAATTTGTTAAGCGCTCATATCTTTTGATGTGGGCATTTACACGCGCGACAAGCTCGCTCGGGCTGAAGGGCTTAACCATATAATCATCTGCGCCTATACCGAAAGCCTTGATTTTATCAAAATCCTCTTTCTTTGCGCTCACTATAATTACAGGGGTTTCCTTCTCGGCCCTCAAGCGGCGGCACACCTCAAATCCGTCAGTTTTCGGAAGCATTAAATCAAGAACAACAAGATCAAAATCCTGAGTTAAAGCAAGCTCCAGTCCCGTGCTTCCGTCAAATGCCGTTTCGGTTTCAAATCCGTTTGCTTCAAGATAATCCTTCTCAAGCTCAAGAATATTCACATCGTCTTCAATAATCAGTACTCTTTTCATTGCTATACTCCTATCTCTCTCGGAAGTGAAATATGCATTATGGTTCCCGTTCCGGGCTGACTTGTTGCCCATATTGTTCCGCCGTGCAGCTCAACAATTTGTTTACATACCGAAAGCCCCAGTCCCGAACCCTCGCGCACTCTTGAACGCGCAGGGTCAACACGGTAAAAGGTGTCAAAAATATGAACAATGTTTTCAGCATCTATGCCTATTCCGTTGTCTGAAATTTCAATCATAACAGATTTATCAAAAACAGCGGTATCCATAACTATTTTGCACTGCTCCGTTGGCTTTTTGTATTTGATGCTGTTTGACACAATATTTCTCAAAACCCGCATAAATTTATCAACATCAAGATAAACCGATATGTTTTCTTTAATTTTTTCGGGGTCAAACTCAAATGATGCTCCGCTCTGCTCAGCGGTTTGCCTAAGCTCTTCTGCGCAGATTTCAAGATACCTTTTCAAATCTGTTTCCTGTGCTTCAAGCTCAATATTTCCGAGGTCGAGCTTTGAAATAATCATCAATTCATCAAGCATTTTCTCCATATCACAGGTTGAATTATATATGGTATGAAGATACTTTTGCTGCTTTTCGGGCGTGTTAGCAATGCCGTCGAATATTCCTTCAAGGTATCCCTTTACGGAAGTGAGCGGTGTTCTGAGGTCGTGAGCAACGCCGGCAATCATTTCTTTTCTGGAGCGTTCCATTCGCTGCTGATTTTCTATTGATTGATAGAGTCGTTGCTGCATATCGTTGAAGCTTCTTACAGCATCTCCTATTTCATTTTTACTGTCATACTCAATGCTGACATCAAAATTACCCTCTGCAATTTCCCCGGCAGCATCGCGAAGCTTTTTAATCGGAGCGGTAATGCTTTTTGATGTAACAAAAGTTAAAATCAAAATGCTTGCGGCAAAAATTCCGAAAACAATCATTATGATGCTTCCTGTTTTTCCCGCAAGATAGCTTGAAATATCATTCCTGTCTATTGCTATTGATGCATTACTCAGTGAATACTCATCATTAACGGCAATCAGCTTATAGTGATTATCATGAGAATTGATATTGCTCACAATAACAAGCCCGTTTTCTCCCTCATAAATGAGATTTTCACTGCATTCACTTTTTGATATTTTTTTTGCCGCCGTCTCTATTTGAGCCGGATTATCAATGCTTGAATAGAAAATTCCGTTTTCATCAGTTACCAAAACAAGAGTTCCTATTTTTTCAAGCGGATTTGTAATTTTTTCAAATTCATACTTTCTTTCAGTATCTGTTTTACTGTCTGTTAAAGCAGTTGAAAGCTCTGTAAGCGTATAGCTCCACTGAATTTGATTAACCGCGCTGTAGGTATTAGAGGTAACACTTGAAAGGCTGAATATATCCGCAATAAAATCCGAAAGAAACGGAGCCGCAATAATAATAACTGCAAGCGGAACAAGAATCATTCCGATATTCGACAGGAACACTCTCGTTCCTACCGTTAAGTCTTTTGTTGAATGCTTTTTTTCTTTTTTCATGGCTTATTTTGCTGCTGCCTGTATTTTGTTAAGATAGTTTATTATTCCGCTGAAATGAACCTTAACAAAATTATCAACTTCTTTTTCGATATCCGTATTATCGTGAGTAACCCAATATTTTACCACGCCTACAAGTCCGTCAAACATATATTCAACACTGCAACCGTCAACCCACGATAAATCGCCCTGAATACCTTGAATTAAAACTTCACATACCTTTCTGAGCTTAAGCCTGAAAACTCTTACGCTTTCATCCATTAGCAACAGCTTATACAGCTCCCTGTTTTCATCTATTGTTTTATATGCAGAAAGCATAATTCTCTTCGGATATGTAATATCAAAAACTTCGGGCTCATTAACTATTTCGCTGTACACGGCGTTTTGAAGCTTCATTATAAGGTCGTTGCAAACAGAATCCAGCAAATCATATTTATCTGCATAATGAAGATAGAAAGTGTTTCTGCTAATCATTGCTTCGTCTGTTATATCCTTAACAAGTATTCTGTCAAAACTGCTCTTTGACATAAGCTTTATAAAGGCGATTCTTATAGCCTTTTCCGTTCTTTTAATTCTTAAATCTTTTTTTACATCTTTATTTTCGATTATCAAAACACCACATCCGTAAGTTATTTATTTTGCATTTAATGCATACGCGTGAATTAAATTACATCAACGCACTAATTCTACAATACAGAATTTACATTGTCAATATACTTAATAAACTGTTTATAATCTTATGAGAAGTAGTTTTTTACATAATATCTACAGGAAAACATTATAGACAAAGTTTTTATAAATAGTTTACAAATTTCGGCATTGACTTTTTATTTGATTATAATTATAATATTATTAATTAGAAAATAAATGTTAAATTTAGGTTAATTTTTTTACGAATTATTCATAAGGGAGGCTGATATCAATTGGCTATTGCCACTTTTAAAAGATATGAGAAAAAATATCTTATTACTAAGCAAAAGCTTGATGAAATTCTCCCCCTCCTGCTTGAGCATATGGAGCTTGATCCATTTTGTCTGAACGGAAACGAATACCGTATTTACAGCATCTACTACGACACGGTAAATCACGATATTATAAGGCAGAATTCCAGCAAGCCCGCATACAAAGAAAAAATGCGTATCCGCTCATATTACGACCGAAAAGACCCTGAAGATAAGGTTTTCATGGAAATCAAAAAGAAATGTGAAGGTCAGGGTAACAAAAGGCGTATAAAATTAAAAATCAAAGAGATTGAGCCCTTTATTAATGAAGGCGTTATGCCTAAAACAAAGGATTACCTTTCTCAGCAGGTTGCAAAGGAGCTTCTTTATTTTTTCAAAAACAACAAGGTTGCTCCGGCGCTGTATGTTCAGTACGACAGATTGGCGCTTTTCGGTAAGGACGATAAGGATTTCCGAATGACCTTTGACCGAAATGTAAGAACACGCCGCAAGAACTTTCAGTTCGGAGAAAGCGATGAAGACGAGCTTCTTCTTCCCGGCGGCGAATACATTATGGAAATTAAAATTCTCGGAGCCATGCCCCTTTGGCTTACAAAAATACTCAGCGAGAATAATCTGTTCAGCCACGGCTTTTCAAAATACGGAGTTGAATGGAAAAGAAAAACCCAGAATCACGAACTGGATTATTATTTAACCGACAAAAGCGGAAATCAAGTTGATTTTAATTATTTTAAATAAACCACGGAGGTACATATCAAATGTCTGACTTTTTATATCAAATCACTTCATCTTCCACGGCAGAAACGCTAACTATCCCGAGCCTTTTGGCAATTCTTCTTTCTTCTCTTCTGATTGGCTTGTTCATCAGCGTTATTTATCTTCTCACTCATAAAAAAGAGGGCTACAGCCAGGCATTCTGTGTTGCTCTTATTCTTCTTTCGCCAATCGTTGCACTTGTTATTTATTTAATCGGAAACAATGTTGCAAGAGCCTTCAGTCTTGCAGGTGCTTTTGCTCTTATCCGTTTCCGTTCCGCACCCGGAGACCCGAAGGATATTGCATTTGTATTTATGTCCGTTGTTATGGGCCTTGCCTGCGGTATGGGCTACTGGGCATTTGCAGCTATCGCAACGGTTGTTATTTGCCTTGTAATTATTGTTTTGCATGTTACAAACTTTGCAGGCAAAAAGCATGAGCCGTGCTTGCTTAAAATAACTGTTCCGGAAACACTCAACTACATGGGCGCATTTGATGATACCCTTAAAAAATATACAACAAGCTACAAGCTAACAAGAGTTAAAAGCGTTGATTTCGGCGCTTTATTTGAGCTTGAATTCACAATAACTCTTAAAGACAGCAATCAAATAAGAGAACTGCTCGACGAGGTTAGAACAATGAACGGCAACCTTAAGGTTATGCTTTCAACAGAGCCCTCTCAGGTTAAGAGCTTCCATTTTCAATAATTAAAAATGCGTTAAGGAGCGCTTTATGCGTTCCTTTTCGTGCGTTATTAAGCAAAGTTAAAAAATTCCATATATTGAGGTGAGCAAGTATTCACATCAAATATATGCCATTTTTCGGTGGTGATAAAATGAATTTTAAAAAGGTCACGGCAATTATTATTGCTTCGGCAATCGCAGTCAGCGCATTTGCAGGCTGTGCTCAAAAAGATAAGGATGCTTCTGCAACTACTCAAAGCACCCAACCCCCATCAGCTTCGCAAGAGCTTCAAAATACTTCTCAAGCAATCGTTGCCGAACAAGCCGTTAAATCGGTTTTTGAGGCAAAGGATACGGACGGAAACGCTCTTACTCTTGTTCCCGTTTATAACGGAGATAAAATAATTTGTGCATATGTTCTTTCCGTAAAAGATAAAAGCGGTAAGGCGCTCACGGCAAAGGACTATTCCTACATAGGCAGCGTAATTGCAACAGATACCGATGACGGCGGAAAAACAGTTCTGAGGCTGAAAGACGGAAAGATGATTAAGGTTAATGCTTATGCCGATGAAAACGGAAATATTATTGCCATTCAGGATACCGAGGATATCGACTCCGACAAAAACACCGAGGAATATTTCGTTTGCGAAACAGTTAAGGATAATTCCGGTAATTACTACATCAGAATAAAAACCGATTCAAACGGAAAACCGGTTAATTCCGATATTAAAACAGATAAAGACGGAAATAAAACGGCAACGGATAAATCAACAGGGAAAGAATCAAGCGTAAGCAAGGTTGATTCAAGCAATAAAAAAGTTTCCTCAAATGCTAAAAAAAGTTCAACCGACTCTAAGAAAAAGCAGAACAGCGTAAGCACCACAGCAAAAAGCAACACAGCCTCAACCACTGCTCCTGCCAAAAGTGAGTCAACAACAAAGGAAGAAACAACAACAATTCCTGCCGAATATGAGGTTAAGATTAATTTAACCTCAAAAGGCGCAGTTATAACTAACGACTATAAAAGCCAGGTTACGATTAAGCATTCGGCTATGTCGGACGATGTTTTAACAATAAACGGCGGCGGTAATTACTATATTACTCAGTCGGCAAGCGTTTGGTGCGGCGGAATAGTTGTTAAGCTCAAGTCAAGCGAAGAAGCAAACATTAAATTTGCCGGTGTAAATATTGATGCATACGGCTCAAATGCAGTTTACATAGATAATACCGAAATGGGAGTTTCTTCGGGAGATATATCCGAGGTTGAAGGTCAAATGCCCGAAGGAAAAGACCAGGATGCCATGAAAGAGCTTGACAAAAGCTACGACGGTAAATCTCCTAATGTTGATATTTCTTTCGTAAGAAATACAACTAATAAAATCTCAGCAAGAGGTTCAAATGTTAACGGCGTTATTTATAACGAATCCAAGCTGACCATTCAAGGAAACGGCTCAGCGGAAATCGGACAAACGCACACTTCAAACTGCGCTATTAATTCAATTAAAAGCATAACCGTTAAAAATGTAAATCTTTCACTTATCGCACCACCCGCAACCGAAGGTGCACGCGGAATTTACAGTCTTTCAAGTGTTACGGTTGAAAGCGGAAAGCTTACAGTCAGCTCGGGAGGAGACTGTATCAGATGCGATGACTTCCTTCAGACAGGCGGAAGTGTAAATCTCACCTCCGGTAAGGCAGACGGTATTGATTCCGACGATCTTATTAATATCACCGGCGGTCAAACAACGGTTCAGGCGCTCACGAAATCAGGATTAAAGGTGCGGCGCGTTAACAACTCTGAGGACAGAGCCAAAGGAGACACATCAATTCTTCCGAAGGATTGCATTGTTGATACTTCAAAGCATGGCTTCTACATTTCGGGCGGAACAATAAAATCTATGGCATATAAAAACTCAACGGTTCAAAATGTTCCCGAATATACAAAGCAAAGAGTTGTTGAAGTGAAAGCTTCGGATAAAAAGAATTATCTGTATGAAATTTATCTGAAAAATGAAGATGATTCAAATGCACTTTTCAACAAGAGTACTGTTGCATGTAAGAATTATGTTTACTCAGACAGTTCAATAGTTAAACCAACCGGAACAAAATTCTATAAGGTTGCTCTTCTTGATTCTTCCGGAAACCGAATTCTTAATTCTGCCGGAAAAAGCTATAACAAGAGCATTGATTTCACAGGAATGGTTGGAGTTGCAAAGGTTGCAGCTCCCGCCTGATAAATAAGAAAAAGCAAAGCAAGCATCCTTCGCAAGAAGAGAGAGGAATTATTCCAATGGTAAAATCAAAAAAAGTATTAGCCGTTCTTTTAGCGCTGTCAATAATTTTTTCAACGCTCTGCGCTGTTCCGATTATTGCAGAAGCTTCGGAAAATGAAAATTCTGCAACCTACTGCGATGACAATGTTAAAGAAGTCGCTTTTTGGGCAGATCCCGAAAACTGCATAACAGCAGTTGATACGGCGGGCACCGATGCAATGCTCGGTGCGGTTCAGGCACAAACAATTTCTTCAAGCGGCAGCGAGTATTTTCTGTTCCTGCCGTCAACAACAGACTTATCAAACCTTAAGCTTTGGTTCTCAGCATCAAATGCAGCTATTGACGGAACTGCCATAACAAGCGGTGAACCCACAAATATTTTTGCAGGTGCGGATTCCGCTGTTCAGAGCCATTCTCTGTCACTGGGCGGAACATCATACACTCTCAAGGTTATTAAGAGCGGCGATGTTGGTACGGTGTATGTTGACACCTCATCGGGCACAATGGCAAAAATCCATGCTTCAAACGATAAATCCGTTAAAGAAAGCGGAAAAATAATGGTTGTTCAGCCGAACGGAACCGTTGATTATTGCGGTGTTCTCACAAGCATAGGCGGTCGCGGAAACGGAACTTGGGATTCAAACGGAAAAAGGCCGTATAATATTAAGCTTGCAGTTTCAACAAACCTTCTCGGAATGGGAAAGGCTAAAAAATGGAATCTTCTTGCTAATGCAGGAGATGACACTTTTGTTAAAAACCAGCTTACCTACGATTTTTCAAAAGAAATCGGCATTAACTATCAGGTAATCTGCAAACCCGTTGACCTTTACTGTAATGAGCATTATATGGGCGCTTATCAGCTTTCTCAAAAGGTTGAAATAAAATCAAACAGAGTTAATCTTGCAACAGATGCTTACGAGGAGCTTCAGTATGCAAACGGAACCGTTGATTCAACAACGGGAATTACAACTCCTGCCGATTTCAGCACTTGGACAAATCTTACCAATGTGTATAAAGATATTGATAACAAAGATGTTACGCTTACAACCGGTACAAATGTTCCCTACACCTATACGCCGGGAAGCAGAAAGTATCAGGCAATAAAAGCAAGCACACCAACCGGCGACCCAACTAACCTTATAGATCCGGCAGATATTACGGGCGGTTACATTTATGAGCTTGAAATTTCAAATCGCTGGTGTAATGAAAACGCCGGATGCGTTGGTTACAACCGTCAGGGCTGGGCAATCAAGAGCTGTGACTATATTAACCGCCATATGGTTGATTATAACTACAAGCTCCTTTATGCTCTCGGCGGCGCCGTTTATAACGGGGGAACCGTTCCTTCAACATCTATTACAACAACATGTAGCAAATTAAGTTCATTGACAATTGGTTTATATGGTTCAAAATCTGTAACAAATCCCGCACCGGATGCGGCATATCAGGGCAAAAAATGGAGCGATCTTCTTGATGCCGATTCCGCAGTTCGTTATTATTGGACTCAGGAATATTTCAAGAATATGGACTCCTCTACTTCTTCAACATATTTCTATAAGGAATCCGATTCTATTGACAGCAAGCTGTATGCAGGTCCCGTTTGGGATATGGACAACAGCATTTGCTATGACGGAAATGCTTCCCGTTGGGGATGCAGCTACACATCTTCAACCGGATGGTACACCAAAAGCTCCAGAATTTACAGATGGCGCTCCGGTGACAGCACAACAACTTATTCAACAGATGATCATTCTCCTTTGAACTTCTATGCGGCGCTTGCAACAAACTGCTCTGATTTCTGGACTATGGCAGGAGAATACTGGTATAAATATATTTCTCCCGCAACAAAAATTCTTCTCGGAGAAAGCCCCGAAACAGAAACTCTTAAAAGCGTTGCAACCTATGTTAATACCGTTGCTAAAAGCGCTCAGATGAACTGCGTAAGATATAACAATTCCAATTTTGACGCCGCTTCGGTTATCAGCGGAATGACCACATGGTTGTCTGAAAGAAATGCATTTATTAACGGTGAAATTTCAAGAGTTGATATTTCCGGAGCTGGTATATCAACAATTCCCACTCAAACATACACAGGAAGTGAAATTACTCCCTCATTTACCGTTACCTACAACGGAACCCAGCTTACAGAAGGCGTTGATTACACTGTTTCTTATTCAAACAATATCAATGCCGGCAGCTCAGGCTCGGTAACACTTACCGGTATCGGATATTATACAGGAACAAAAAGCGACACGTTTAAAATTAACCTTGCCAATCTCTCAAACTGCACAGGTAAGCTTTATGATATCGCATATGCGGGCGACACAATTCCTGCAATCGTTATTGATTCAAACGGAAATACCGTTACAGGCTCCATGACCTACCAATGGTATGCGGACGGTACAGAATTAACAGGTGAAACAGCATCCGAATATGTTGTAACGGCGGCAGATGCAGGAAAAAGCCTTACCTTCACCGCTACCGGAGATAATAAAAATGTTTACGGCAGCGTTACCTCAAACGCATGCTCCGTTGCTTCAACAGAAAGACCCAGCGGCATAGTTGCAACTATCGCTTCTTGGGATTATGATTATTCCTCGAATAAATCTGCTCTTACAAATGCAGATACAACCGGAACCTCATATTATTACACTGCAACAGGAGGAGTTCAAAAGGATACAGCTCCTCTCAGAGCAAGCGTAAATACTGTTTCCACTTCTGAAATCAAATGGAGCGGTGCAGATACTTATAGTAAAACCGACGGCACTTCGGACCAGGCTCCTATAACCGGAACAAGTAAAACAGCCGGAATTTCATGGGGAGAATATCCCTACTTTGAAACAGAAGTTTCAACAGTCGGATATGCAAACATTACTTTCAGTGCCTGCCTCGGCGGAACAAAAAAGGCTCCTCGCGACTGGAAGCTTCAGTACAGTCTTGACGGCGGTTCAACATTCACAGATGTTACTGACGCAACTTATTCAATAGCAACAAACAAAACTCTTGAACAGGCATTCAGCAATGTTGCTCTTCCTTCGGAGTGTAATGAGCAAAGCAGCGTTATCATAAGAATGGTTGTAACTTCCGACACTACTATCGGTCTTACAACTGGTTTAATAGGTTCAACAAGCGGTGATGCCGCAGTTAACAATATTGTTGTTAAAGGTAATCAAACCGCACAAATTAACGAGCTCAGCGCACCTGAGTTTTCAATAGAAAGCGGTTCAACCATCTACGGCACCGACCTTCTTGCAATTACTGATACTAACGGCGGCGCAAATGTTTATTATTCGCTTACCTATAATTCCGCTCAAGGCACAGAAGAATTATATTCTGCTCCGTTCAGCGTATTTGCACCGTACAGTATGTTAACCTGCGGAGAAACAGTTACTGTTTCTGCTTATGCTAAGCACGATATTATTCAGAGCCCCGTTGCAACTGCAACCTACACCTACGGAGGCGATCTCCTCAACGAGTTCTCATACAGTGATTACAGCACTGAGGTATTTAACGGAGCTGTATTCTCAACAGGAGGCGTATTCGGAGAGAGCGCAACCATGACTGCAACAGCAGACTCAACCTCTCTTTATGTTCCCATTTGGACTAAATCGGCAAAATCATTCGCAGTAAGCCCCGACGACGGAAACCTTTGGAGTGAGGATTCCGGATTTACCTACAAGATTTCAACCTCGGGATATAAAAACATTAAATTCTCCTGCGATGCATATTCAACTCAACAGGGACCGAAGAGCACAAGCCTTCTTGTTTCAACAGACAACTCCTCATGGACAACGGTTGAAAGCAATAAAGCACTTCCTGCTTCGGGAGTTCTTGAAGCTTACTACACGGAGTACACTCTTCCCTCTTCCTGCGATAATCAAGCAGTTGTTTATGTTAAGCTTGCAACAACAGAGAATTTAACAAATTCCGGTGTTGCGCTTCATAATAATAACTCTAAGGGCAATCTTTATGTTAACAATGTTACATTCAGCGGCGAACAAAACGGCTCGCTCATTATGCCCTACACTAATAAAACAACCGATATGTTCGGATTAACAGGTGTTATTAAATACTACAATCCGAATTCTGCTTCAACAACCATGCGTTATTCCGTAGCCGATGAAAGCGGCAATGTTGTTCTTTCGGGCATTTATCCCGAAACAGGAATTTCAATTCCGAGTGCAAAAGGCTTCTCAAATGCGGCTCAGGAAAAATATAAGGTCAGCGTTTGGGCAGAGGAGGACGAGGATTCCTCAGCTGTCAATGTAAGAACCTATTGCTACAAGGGAACAACCTTCGCTCAGTTTGATTACGACGACACAACATTTGCAAACTTTACAAATGATTTCTCAACCGAAATCAGCGCAAGCGTCGGAACCGGAACTCTTGCAATGTATCCTAACGGCTCATCTGCCGCAACACTTACATACACAAGCAAGTACGGAGTAAGAGCTTCTGCTTCAACATCAAACTCTTGGGCTGCTTCAAAGGTTATTGATAATCCCGCATCAAACGGATATTGGCTTATCAAAACCAGTACAAAGAATTATAAGAATATTTCTATTAACCTTGATCAGCTTTCGTCAAACAAAGGTCCGCGTGACTGGGGTCTCGCATACAGCATCGACGGAACTAACTTTACATTTATAAGCAATTCAAATGTTCGCACAATAAGTAACGATTCTGTTGCAAAGGCTGTTGAAACATACGGAAACTTCGCTCTTCCTCAGGAGTGTAACGACCTTGATACTTTGTATCTTAAAGTATTCATTAACGGCGGAGAAAACATTGAAGGCTATGAGCTTGACGATGCTCTTAACGCGGTAGGAATCGGAAACACAGGTATTTCAAACATTGAAATCAGCGGTATTCCGGACATAACGGAAACAAACTTCACCCTAACAACAGTTGTTGCCGAAACTCCCGATGCTGTAACAGGCTCTCACGCTCTCAGCGGCGTTCAGGTTTTTGTTAACTCAGAGCTTGTTGCAACAAGCGACGCTTCGGGCAATGTAAGCTTTACTCTTCCCGTTTCGGATACGGATTATGAAATTGTTCTCTCATATCCCCAGGGCTTTGACAGAACAATAACAGCAACTGCAAACTCAAGCGACATTTCTCTCGGAGCTGTTCCGATTGTTGCAGTTGACCTTAATAACGACGGCTTCATAAATTCACGAGATTATGCAATGCTGCTTCAAATGAGCGATGAAGCAGAGAAGGAATATTTGAAGCCTGTTATGAAAGCTTTCTTCACAATAAGTGAAACAGACTTTGTTTATGCTTAAATAATTAAAATAAAGGGAGTGCTTGCTTAGTTGAAAGCACTCCCTTTTTATTCCTCTTTACTTTACAGCTTTATTTTGTTATAATATATTCTCGAAAGCTACCTCATTAAGGGGATGAATAATATGAAAAACGCAAAAAAGAAAATAGCATCCTTAATTATCGCTGCGGCAATTCTTTTATCAGCTTTCAGCGTGGGAACAAGCGCTTTTGCTGCCTCTATCCCGATTTTGCTTGATGTTTTAACAACGCAGGCAATAAGCGGTGCAGAAGATAAGGTACAGTTTATTTATACCCCCGAAGTTTCAGGCACATATTGCTTCAAGGGGTATTCAAACTATGATACCGAAGCATACCTTTATGTTAGGGAAACTATCGGTTCAGACCGCGTTTTTACTCAGCTCGCATATAACGACGATGACCCTGACGGCGATTCCGACCATTCTGCAAAACAATTTAAGCTTGTTTATTTTCTTGAAGCAGGAACCAAGTATTATTTTGAAGCAGGATTTTATAACGATTCGAGAACCTCGGGTGATATTAAGGTTATGCTCACCTGCCTTGCTTATGCAGACAGCAGTGTTGACAGCATTTCCGCCGTATGCAATGCTCATTTAAACTATTATACAAACGGAACATGGAAAACAGATGCCAATGGGGTTTCCTATTTCCACTACAACATTTCAACTATTATTCAAAACACTTCAGTAACAGTTAACTACACCAACGGAACATCCCTTACCTCTGCCATAGGCGCTACCTCGATTAACGGAATAACAATTGTTTATACTGATAATCAGGACACTAACCATTGGGCATTTTTCGACTCTTCTACCGGAACTGTCAGCACGGATAACATTTTAACGGTTAAATATCTCGATAAAACATATGATCTCAACATTATTGTTGACACTCCCACGCTTTACAGCTTCAGCGGTAAAATTGTTAATTACAATGCCACGGATATTCCCGTAACAGACGGAAAAATCCTCATTAACGGAGCAATTGTTACGCAAACAAACGGTAACGGAGAATTTTCCTTCAGCTATCCTTCGGGCTCATATACCCTTGTTTTCACAAGCAAATACGGCATACCCCGAACAGTAACCGTTATTGTTTCGGCACAAACCGTTGTTTGCGAAACTCCTGTTCCCATTATTTCAACTGATATAAATTCCGACGGAATAGTTAATGCAAGAGATTACAGTAAGTTTTTAAACAATCCGTCAATCAGCTCAAAAGAGGCTTTTAAGGCTCAGTATCTTCTGACTTCAGATGTTTATACACCGCTTACAATATCATAAAAATAAAACGGAGAGTCATTATTTAACTCTCCGTTTTTTATTCCATAATATCATTATTCTTCAAAAGCAGAACAAAATTCTCAATATCTTTTTTCACCGTTGCACGGTCAACCTCGTATTCCTCCAGTGCCATTTCAACAACTTCATCTATTGTTCTGTCTTTCAGGAAGCAATTCCAAAAAAATGCACCGCTTGAATTAAGAGTAACCATTCCGTTAAACTCCTGCGATTTTTTGCCAACAGGCACAACAATATTTGAGCCGGCAATGTTTCTCATTGCAAAGCCGTCTTTTATTTTCACAAAACCGCCTCCTTTTGTCAGTTATTATAACAAACGCACTTTGATTTTGCAATAGAGTTGTTTAAAAAGTTAAAAAAGTGAAAATAAGACAAAAAAAACACGATTTACACTTGAAGTGAAGGCGCAAATTGGATATAATAAGGTTTGATAATTTATAATAAATTATAAAAGTTTACGGAAGGAGTAAATTTAATGACTTATTCAAACGAAGTTGAACAGATGTGTACCGTTAAAAAAGGTCCGCATCACGGTCCGGCTCCAATTCCAGAAGAAGGAAAATGGGTTAAATCTTATCAAATTTCAGACATCAGCGGTTTTTCACACGGTATCGGCTGGTGTGCACCTCAGCAGGGCGCATGCAAAATCAGCCTCAATGTTAAAGAGGGTATTGTTGAAGAGGCTCTCGTTGAAACAATCGGCTGTTCCGGTATGACTCATTCTGCTGCAATGGCTGCTGAAATTCTTCCCGGCAAAACTCTTCTTGAATGCCTTAACACCGACCTTGTTTGCGATGCAATCAATGTTGCAATGCGCGAAATTTTCAAGCAGCTCGCTTACGGCCGCAGCCAGAGCGCTTTCTCAGAGGGCGGTCTTGTTGTAGGAGCAGCTCTTGAGGACCTCGGAAAAGGTCTTCGCAGCCAGGTTGGAACCATGTTCTCAACCAAGCTTAAGGGCGTTCGTTATATGGAAATGGCTGAAGGCTATGTTACCCGTATGGCTCTTGATGAAGAGGGCGAGGTAATCGGTTACGAATTCGTAAAAGTCGGCAAAATGCTTGAGGATATCCGCCACGGCAAAACTCCCGACGAGGCATATAAGGCAAACATCGGCAACTACGGTCGCTTTGAAAATGCCGCTAAATATATCGACCCCAGAGAAGAATAAGATAAGGAGGACAGTAAAATGGCAAACGATGTAAAATTTGAAGGCAAGGAAAGAAGAATTGCCAAAATTGAAAAGTGTCTTGCTGAATATGGTCTTTCGAGTCTTGAAGAAGCAAGAGATTTATGCCTTTCAAAGGGCATTGATGTTGATGCAATCGTTAAGGGCGTTCAGCCCATCGCATTCGAGAATGCAAGCTGGGCTTACACTCTCGGCGTTGCTGTTGCACTCAAAAAAGAAGTTAAATCAGCAAGTGAGGCTGCCGCTGCAATCGGTATCGGTCTTCAGGCTTTCTGTATTCCCGGCTCTGTTGCTGAGCAGAGAAATGTAGGTCTCGGCCACGGTAATCTCGGCGCTAAGCTTCTTATGGAAGAAACAAAATGCTTTGCATTCCTTGCAGGTCACGAATCCTTTGCAGCTGCTGAGGGTGCAATCGGTATTGCCCGCACAGCTAACAAGGTTCGTAAAGAGCCCCTTAAGGTTATTCTTAACGGTCTCGGCAAAGATGCTGCTTATATCATTTCAAGAATTAACGGCTTCACCTATGTTAAAACAGACTATGATTTCTACACAGGCGAGCTTAAGATTGTTGAAGAAAAGGCTTTCTCAAAAGGCGAAAGAGCAGCAGTTAAATGCTACGGTGCAAACGATGTTCTTGAAGGCGTTGCAATCATGAAGCACGAGAGCGTTGATGTTTCTATCACAGGTAACTCAACAAATCCCACCCGCTTCCAGCACCTTGTTGCAGGCACCTACAAAAAGTGGTGCGGCGAGAACAACAGAACCTACTTCTCAGTTGCATCGGGCGGCGGCACAGGTCGTACACTTCATCCCGACAACATGGCTGCCGGTCCCGCTTCCTATGGTCTTACAGACTCAATGGGTCGTATGCACGGTGACGCTCAGTTCGCAGGTTCTTCATCTGTTCCGGCTCATGTTGAAATGATGGGACTTATCGGAATGGGTAACAACCCAATGGTCGGTGCAACAGTTGCTTGCGCAGTTGCAGTTGCAGAAGCAACCAAATAAGTTTTTATTAAAAAAAGCCGTTTCAAATGAAGCGGCTTTTAATATTGGTGAAAATATGGATAGAATCGAGAAGCAATTTGAATTTATTGCCGAAATAGACAAGGAAAAGAAAATAAACAGAAGAACCTATTTATCCGACGGTTCCCGCGTTGAGAACGATTCGGAGCACGCGTGGCATGCCGCTCTTATGGCAATTATTTTAAGCGAGTATTCAAATGAAAAAATAGATGTTCTCAAAACAGTTAAAATGATTTTAATTCACGATATTGTTGAAATTGATGCCGGGGATACATACGCCTATGATGAAGAAGGTATAAAAACTCAGGCTGAACGAGAGGAAAAGGCGGCAAAGAGAATTTTTCATCTTCTTCCGGATGATCAGGCAGAGGATTTTTATTCCCTTTGGCATGAATTTGAGGAGAGCGAAACACCCGAATCAAAATTTGCAAGAGCAATGGATAATGTTCAACCCAATCTTCTGAATCATTTAACAAACGGAAGGCTGTGGGAGGAAAACAAAATTCGTCTCAGTCAAGTGCTCAAAAGAAATTCCAAAACAGCACGCGGCTCAAAAACGCTGTGGAATTATCAATTCGAGCAGCTAATAAAACCGCATATCGAAAAGCAGATTATAAATGATAAAGAAAGCCAATAAACAACGCTCGGAAATAAATTCCGAGCGTTGCTTTTATACATTGCTGTTTTGATATTTTTCAGCCTGAAGATTGAACATATATGCATATTTTCCGTTTGCTTCCATCAATTCATCATGGCTACCGCATTCAACAATCTCGCCGTTTTCCATAACATAAATACGATCGGCATGGCGCGTTGTTGAAAGCCTGTGCGAAATAAAAATTACCGTTTTGTTTTCCGCCGCTTCGGTCATTGCAACATTCAAATTATACTCTGCAAGCGGGTCAAGATTCGCCGATGGTTCATCCATAATAACATACGGACAATCCTTATAGAAGGCTCTTGAAACCGCAACTTTCTGCGCCTCTCCGCCCGAAAGCATAACACCGTTATCGTCAAATTCTCTGAGAAGCTCGGTTTGAACGGAATTTTTCATTTTCTTTGTAAATCCGCTGTTTTTCAATGCACGGCTGACTCTTACCTCATCATAATCGGGGCTGAGCGCAACATTCTCACCGAGCTCACAGGCAAAGAGCTGAAAGTCCTGAAACACCGCCGCAAAGCGATTTCTGTGGCTTTCAATGGTTTCATCCTTGATATTTCTTCCGCCTATTAAAATTTCGCCCTCGCTCACATCATAAAGCCTTAAAAGTAAATTGGTGAGGGTTGTTTTTCCTGCACCGTTATATCCTACAAGTGCAATTTTTTCGCCCGGCTTGATTTTCATGCTTATGTTTTTCAGAGTTGGAGCGCTGTTTCCGGGATAGGTGAAGCTTACATTTTTCAATTCTATCTCCTGCCTTTCTTTATCAGGAGCGATGTGCTCACCGTCATGAATATTATTTTTCGTTGAAAGAAATTCTCTGAACTTATTAATCATTTTGGCTTGCTCTGAGAAATTCCTTGTAACATAAACAGTTAAAAATGAAAACGATGAAGCTATTGAATATGCACCGTTGAAGGTTGCAACAAAATCTCCCGCTCCGAGAGTTTTTGTTTTCAAAACACAGTATCCGAGGTAAAGAGGAAGCACAAGCATAAAGCCTGCAACCTGAACTCCCGCTTCCTGGAAAAAGTAGAGAAAATCAATTTTTCTCACATATTTTCTTTGATTTTCCGTAACCTCATCAGCCGCCTCGTTATATCTTTCAATAAGAATTGGCTTTATACCGTTCATTCTAACTTCCTTTGCATAATCCTGAAGATAGAAAACTCTCGCAAAATAATCCGCTCTTCTGTGGAGTCTGTTATTTTCAACACGGCGCTCAATTTGAAGGTTTCCTATTTTTTTGCTTATCGGGGTGAAAATTACAACTGTTGCTCCGATTATCAAAAGGCAAATCGGATCCATTGCGAAAATGATTGAGCAAACGGTTATCAGCGAAACGATTTCTCCAACATAGTTTCTAACCATATTCAGCATGTTATTCATATTGCCCGTTGACGCTTCAATTGCAAGAATAAAGCTGTTGTAGAAATGCGGATTATCGTACGATTCCAAATCAAGAGATTTTGCTTTATTGTAAAACTTTGTACTCAGCCGAGCATTTGCCCTCTCCTTTTCCGTGTTCCAAAAGAACTCTCTGAAAAGCCAACAGAGAACACGGCTGAAAAGCAGCACGGCGGCAATAACAACTATTGCGATAATAATTTTTCTGCTGTCGCCTCCGTTTTGCATTGTGTCAATAACATATTTAACACCAACAACCGAAACAAGCCTTGTCGGAAGCTTGAGAAGAACTCCCCACAGGCACTCTCCGATAACAAGAAGCGGTGATATTTTAAACAGAATTTTAAGAAAATAGAATATGTTTTCAATCATGGAAGGCTCTTTATTCTTCTTCAATGGTATCACCCTCCTTTTTATAGCTTGAAGCCTGAACCTCAAACATTTTTGCATACTCTCCCCCGTCGGCCATCAGCTCGCTGTGGCTTCCGCTTTCAAGAACAGTTCCCCCTCCCAGAACGAAAATTTTATCTGAAAGAACTGCGCTTGAAAGCCTATGGGAAATATAAACAACGGTTTTATTCTTTGTTGCTTCAATAAGATTTTCATACATCTTATATTCTGCAATAGGGTCAAGAGCGGACGACGGCTCATCGAGAAGCGCAATATCAAAATCCCTTGCAAACATTCTTGCAATAGCAACCTTCTGCGACTCGCCTCCCGAAAGACCTGCTCCGTTTTCATCAAACTCACGGGTTAAAACAGTATCCGCTCCGTCGGGCATGCTTGAAACCTTATCCCATGCTCCGCTTTGGCGAAGCGCTTTTTCGGCAACCGCCTTATCCTCATTTGAACAATTTCTGCAAATAACATTTTCATTAACCGAAAGAGCAAAGTTTTTACAATCCTGAAAAACGGTTGCAAACCTACTTCTCAGGCTTTCAGGCTCAAACTCTTTAATATTTATTCCGTTATAAAGAATTTCGCCTTCTGTAACATCATAAAAGCGGAGAAGAAGCTTAACAAAAGTTGTTTTTCCTGCGCCGTTCACTCCTACAATCGCCGCAGTTTGCCCTTTTTCTATTTTTAAATTAAGATTTTGAAGTGAGTAGTTTTCTGCACCGGGATATTTGAAATAAACATTTTTAAATTCAATGCTCTCAAATTCCTCCGCCTTTCTTTTTCCCGGCTTAACCTTTGATTCATAATCAAAAAAATCGTGAAGATTTTGGAAATACAGCGCAACGGCTGAAAGCTCCGAGAACGCATTTGCAATTCTTTCGCTTGTTTCGCTAACCGAGTTTATTGAAGAAAGAACAACGGAAAAGCCGGAAACGGCAAGAGTTTTAGTTACTATAAACTGATAGCCGGCAAACGCATATGTTCCTACAATCGGAATAAACTCAGCAAGAATTGAGCTAACCATACTGTAAATAAACAGCTTTATTCCGTAGCTTTTCAAAATAATAACATTGGATTCAACCGCTCTGTCAAATCTTCTCTTAATAACAGAAAAAACATTTGATGTTCTTATATCCTTTGAATAGTCCTTTAAAAAGAGCGTTCTCTGTGCATATGCTTTTACTCGGTTGTTTGTTGTCATTTTTAAATCTCTTTGATAAACAAGCTTGCTTTTAAACAGCTCAACAACAAAAACAAAGGCGCACGGAAGCAGAAAAATAAGATACGCCTTATCTATTGAAAGCACTATTCCTATTACCGAAACAAGCGCAACAATGCTTCCTATTACCGCCGCAAAATTATATCCGAATGCAATAAAATATCCGCCGGTTAATATTTCTGTTGCGCGCTGATACTTATCGTAAAACTCGGGGTCCTCATAGCAGCTTATATCAACCTCTGCGGCCTTTTCAAAAATCATATTGTTTACCGCTTTAAAAACTCTTTTTTGAGCAACAAGCCCCGAATAATCACTGAAAACGGATATTAACTCATTTAAAATGCCTATTGCAAAAAACGCAAGAAGAGCCTTAACATAATATGAAAAGCTTTGATTTCCTTCAATTATTCCTAAAAGAACCTTAAGAAACAAAACGCTTTGAAAAAACAAATCAAAAACTATGTACGCACACTGTGAAATAATAAGCCAAATGATGAATGGCTTGTCGGCTTTAAAGAGAATTTTTAAAGCATACATAATATTTTTGAAAACATTTACCTTAACATCCTCATGAACGGGTATCCAGCCCATTTTCATCCTCCTTTTTCATTTTGTTAATCAACGCCCGATTTTGCGTAAAAAAATAGCCTTCGGCATAATCAGCCGAAGGCAAATAAAAGCGTTATTACGCACCAAAAACAGGCGAACACTTTTTAATACCTGAGGCGAAAATTACCGAGATTTCAGATTTTGATTTAAAATTATAATTCAAATTATGCTTATCGAGTGAATATCTCTTTTTAGTCATTATGTTCGCCTCCTTTTCTGAAAAATTAAAATTTGCAAATTTTGCTAAGTATAGCATATGAAAAAAGAGTTGTCAACAATTCAGGAAAAATTAGTTTCTATAATCTTTCTTGAAATATCTTCGTTAATAAAATCCATATAAACGCATCCGTAGTATTTTTCGCGCGAAAGCTCATATTTCATAAACTCTTTATTTGTGTATTTAGCATTTCTTTCGGGTCCTTTAAGACCGCCTGCCGTTGAAAGATAGTTTATCTTATAAACACCGCTGAATTTATCACAGCCATCAAAGAACGGCTTAACTGCCTGAAGCCAATGAGGCTCGGGCTTATATTTAAACCTATCCATTATAACAAACTCATCGGCATTTTTATTGCCTGTTTTTAAAGCAAGAGCATTAGGCTCTGCTGTTATCTGCTCCTCCCAAGAGGAAAAATCAAGACCGCTGTTATCAATTTCATAGGCTTTTGATAAAAAATCCGCATTACATCGTCTTATAAGAAAAATTCTTCCCCTCACTTCACTCATTTTCGGAATTCTGTTTTCACAAAACCAAAAAGATGGGTTCTTAGAAATATAGTTTCTGAAAAGCAAGTCAAAGCAGTGCTCCTCTTCCTTTCTTGAATCGTTTTTAAACTGAAAAACAATTGCCTCGCTTTTGTTCTCGCTTAAAAATCTGTAACAATGGGAAAGAACATCCTCCAAATCCATCTGCCTTGAAAAATGCGAGGGAGTATTAAACGCCTTTGTTATTCCGTGAACCATCTTAAGCTTATCTCCCCTGCTCTCAACACGGATATCAAGCGCTCTTGCACCGCACATAAGCTGTTCATAAATATTTTTGCTTTGGCATTTTGCAAAATAAGAAAGCTGAACATACTGCGTAACGCAGTCATGAGTGCCGGGAATATTCAATTCAAGCAAACATTTGTCATCGCTGACATGACTCATCCAGTTTTTTGTTTTAAAATCCATTTTAATCACCTGAATAAATTATATCAAAAAAAGAATTGTCTTACAATTGCTTTTTTCATCAAAAAATTTTATAATATTTTCAGAGAGGGTGTAAAAATGGAATTGCTAAATGTAGCTTCAAAAATAAATCCTGAAAATGATAAATCAAATATTACCCATTCCTTCAGCGTGCCTAAAGGAATTTCCAAGCTGATAATTGAGTTTTCATATTCTCCGAAAGCGCTTGAAGATGAAGAAGCCGCGCTTTCAATAATTCAAAACGCTCTTGAAAAATACGAAATAAAAAACAGACGCGCTGAAGAATTTTTACCTGTAACAAATCTTGTAACCCTCAGCCTTGACTCACCCGAGGGCTACATCGGATGCGCCCACAGACCGCAGAATGTTCAGCGCCACGAGATTTCAAAAAGCGCATCATCAAAAGGGTTTGAGTGCTGTGAAATTATCAGCGGAATTTGGAAAATTGTTCTTAATGTTCACTGCGCTGTTTGCGATATTGATTATCGTTTAACGGTTCAAGGAGGTGCTGAAGAATGAGTTATCTTGCCTGCGAGCTTCATTGCCACACCAAGCATTCGGACGGCGGATTTGAGGTTAACGAGCTTCAAAAAAGCGCAAAGGAAAACGGGCTTTCCCTAATCGCTCTCACCGACCACAACACAAGAAGCGGCTGCAATGAGCTTGACGATTCAATTATTCCGGCTATACGGGGAATTGAGTGGACAACCTACTTCGGTCATATGCTTGTTCTCGGAGCGAAAAAATTTGTTGACTGGCGCGATGCAGTTCCCGATAATATAGATATGAAAACCCAAAGCGTTAAGGAAAGCGGAGGCGTTATAGGAATAGCTCATCCCAAGCAGTTCGGCTCGCCTATGTGCACGGGCGGAAGATGGGAATTCAATGTTAACAAATGGGAAAACATTGATTATATTGAGATATGGCACGACTCCTTCGGGAGCCAAAACTACGAAAACGCGCCGGCAGTTATCTTTTGGAACAGGCTGCTTGATAAAGGATATAAGCTTGCCGCAACCTACGGCAGAGACTGGCATTCAAATAAAAAGCAGGGAGAATTCGGATGCACCTATCTTAAATTTGACTCCGCTCCCTGTGAAGAGGATGCACTCAACGCTCTTAGACTCGGCAGAAGCGTTGTAAGCACAGGTCCTAAGTTTTTCTTTAGAGTACACAGAATGCTTAAAACCTTTGAAATCGGCGATTCAATTAAACCGGGAAATGTTGTTTTCAGCTTTTTCACCGACCTGCACGCGCGCGAAAGTGTTGAAGAAAGACTTGAAAAGCCTGTAATCAAAATTGTTACCAACGGCGGAAAAACAATAGTTGAAGCCGCCGCAGACGAAAGGCATATACACCTTGAAATAAAAAAAGGCTGCTGGTACAGAGCTGAGCTTTGGTGCAAGGAAAACGGACTTTCAAAGCCGCTTGCAATAACAAGCCCCGTTTACTGTGAATAAAAAAACGCTTATGAACTTTTATGTTCATAAGCGTTTTTGTTTTATTTTACAAGCTTAACATTTTCAAACCGAACAGGCTCGTCGAGCTCATGAGCGCCTCTTCCCTCAAATCTTATCAGCTCAAGATTTTCAACATTTTCGGCATCTATTGCATACTTGTAGCTTTCGCATAGATTTCCCCACGAGGTTTTTGTTTTCATAATCGTTACATCCTTTGCATAACGAATGAAAAAGGCTGAGTTATCGTATTTCTCAACTCCCCAATCAAGGCATGGGCGTAAATCATACATTCCGCACGGCCACTTGCTTGTTTTAGTTAACTCAACACGGCAGTTTTCAAATGTAACATCTTCAATGAAATTTTCTGCATTGCCGTGAATGAGAACTCCGTTTTCTCCCTTAGCCGTAACATTGAAAAAGCGAATGTTTTTAACGCTTCCGCTTTTTGTGTTTTCATCGCGGTTAAAGGTTGTTATTGTTATCGGCTCGGCAGTTCCCCACCAATCGGGGCAAAAGCGCCTTGTTTCAATAATAATATTGCTGTAGCTAACATTTTCAACGCATCCGCCGTCTCTTATTTGAATAGAAAGGCCTCTGTTTGAACGGCTTATAATGCAGTTTGAAACAACAACATTTTTAAAATCTCCTACTCCCTCGGTTCCTATTTTAATTGCCGCCGAGGTTGAAACAAGAGTGCAGCCGTCAATAACAATGTTTTCGCACGGACCGTACTCGTTGTTTCCCTTTGAGGCTTTAAGGCAAATGCAATCGTCGGCACATGTAACATGACAGCCGAGAATACGAACATTGGAGCAGTGGTCGGGATCTATTCCGTCGCTGTTTGCAACATCAAGGTCGTTTAAAATTCTTATTCTGCTGATAAGAACATCGTCACAGCCTGCCGGATGAAGAGTCCAGAACGGAGCATCAACAACCGTAAAATCCTTAAAGCTTATGTGATTTGACTTTTCAACATAAATAACAGTCGGTCTCGGATAAAAATCTCCCGTAACATAGTAGCGGTCCTTTCTCTGAACAAAGGCATGACCGTTTGCATCAATAACACCGTCACCGCTGATTTGACAGCCGTCCGCCTCATAGGCGTAAATAAATACAAAGCTTGGCTTTCCGGTTACGGGATTTCCTATAAGTGCGGTTTTAGGGTCGTTAATAAGCTTATTCGGTCTTATGTAGCCGTCAATATTATCGGTTGCCTTAAGCCTTGCTCCCTTTTGAATATGAAGGTCAACATTTTTCCTTAATCGAATTGAGTTGCTGAAAAAAGTGTAGCCGCTTTGAAGCACAACTCTTCCGCCGCCGTTTTTTGCACATTCATCAATGGCATGCTGAATGGAAAAAGCGTCGTCTGTTTTTCCGTCACCCTTTGCACCGTACTGTAAAACATTATAAATTTTCATAAAACCGCCCCTTATCGGAAAAGCCGAAATTTGTTGAAATAATAATATCATAAGAGTGATAATTTTGCAACATATTATCTTTTATTTATTGACAATATTCTGTGCTTACTATATAATATTTTAGTACGCTTTCTGCCGTTCGGCAGATTGAATTTTATTTATTTTTTAAGATACAGGCAGGAGGAACTGCATTATGGTAAGAGCGATTGTCGGCGCCAACTGGGGCGACGAGGGCAAAGGCAAAATAACAGATATGTTTGCCGGTCAGAGCGATATTGTTGTTCGATTTCAGGGTGGAGCAAATGCCGGTCACACAATCATTAACGAGCACGGCAGATTTGCATTTCATTTAATGCCCTCCGGTGTTTGCTATAACCACACAACCTGCATTATCGGAAACGGTGTTGCACTCGATATCAACAAGTTTTTAAATGAGCTTGAGGATGTTAAAAAAGCAGGCTTAAATCCTAATCTTCTCGTTAGCGAAAGAGCTCAGATTCTTATGCCCTACCACATTCTTCTTGATGAATATGAGGAAGAGCGTCTCGGTAAAAACGCATTCGGCTCAACAAAATCGGGTATTGCACCCTTCTTCAGCGATAAATATGCAAAAATAGGTATTCAGGTAAACGAGCTTTTTGACGACGAAACACTTAAAGCAAAGCTCAAAAATATTTGCACCCTTAAAAACCTTACCATTAAGCATGTTTACAACAAGCCTCTTCTCGACGAGGACGAGCTTTATAAAACCTGCGTTGAATACAGAGAAAAAATCAAGCCCTATGTTTGCGACACTCATACATACCTTATGAACGCTCTCAAGGAGGGCAAAAACATTCTTCTCGAGGGTCAGCTCGGCACTCTTAAGGACCCCGATTTCGGTATTTACCCAATGGTAACCTCATCTTCAACCCTTGCCGGCTACGGAGCTGTGGGGGCAGGACTTCCGCCCCACTCCATTGAAGATATTGTTGTTGTTACAAAGGCTTATTCTTCGGCAGTAGGTGCAGGAGAATTCGTTTCCGAAATTCTTGATGAGGATGAAGCGCAGGAGCTTAGAATTCACGGCGGTGACAAGGGTGAGTTCGGCGCAACAACCGGCAGACCGAGAAGAGTTGGCTGGTTCGACTGTGTTGCAACACGATACGGTGTTGAATGTCAGGGCGCAACTCAAGTTGTTATGACCGCGCTTGACTGCCTTTCTTATCTTGAGGAAATTAAAATATGCGTTGGCTACGAGGTTGACGGAAAGATTATTAAGGATTTCCCAACCACTCCCACTCTTAAAAAATGCAAGCCCGTTCTTAAAATAATGAAGGGTTGGCACTGCGATATCAGAGGCATTAGAAATTATGACGAGCTTCCGCAGGAAACAAGGGATTATGTTGAATTCATTGAAAAAGAAATCGGCTATCCGATAACAATGGTTTCAAACGGCCCCGAAAGAGAAGCTATTATTTATAGAAATAAATAATTTTTAAACATAAAAACACGGCAGTATTCGGGGTTGGTTTTATATGATTGTATTTGACAAACTATTGAAGCCTTAAAAGAGAAAAACATTTCTCAATACAAGCTGATTAAAGAATATCGCATCAACACAGGTCAGCTTGACAGGCTAAGAAAAAACGAAAATGTTAAAACCTACACCTTAAACACCCTTTGTGAAATACTGAATTGTAAGCTTGAAGATATTGCCGAATACAAAGAAAACAGCAGTTCAAATTGAACTGCTGTTTTTTGTTTATTTTCAATTTATGCTCTTAGCTCAGTTTTTCAAATTGATACATATCCTTAACAGACTCTGCTTTGAACATCCAAAAGCACTCAGGGCGAATAAAAGAACAAGCGTTAGAGTAATCAGTTTTTTTAACCTTTTCATTTTCTCCTCCTTATTTTATGAGAATACAATTATAAATTAAATCTTTTCCCTTATTCTGTTAACTGTATCACAATTTGATGATATCATATAATTATTGTTTATACAAGCGCACAAACAATTAAGCACGAATAACGCCCGATATTCTTCTAAACTGCAAAAAAATTTTTGGCAACTGATGATTTTACTTGAAATTCAATAATTTACAATATATAATAATTTTATTATTTTTAACTATAACGGAGGACAAATATGGAGAAAATTCTTGTTCTTGACTTCGGCGGTCAGTACAATCAGCTAATTGCAAGGCGTGTGCGTGACCACAAGGTGTATGCTGAAATTCTGCCCTATACTACGCCTATTGAAACAATCCGCAATAACGGATACAAAGGCATTATTTTCACCGGCGGACCAAACTCCGTTTACGATATGCAATCTCCTCATTACACAAAAGAAATTCTTGATTTAGGCGTTCCGATTCTCGGTATCTGCTACGGCTGTCAGCTTATCGCTTGGATGGGCGGCGGAGAGGTCAAAACCGCTCCTGTAAGCGAATACGGCAAAATTGAGTTCACGGCAAAGGAATCGCTCTTATTCAAAAATATTAATGAAAAATCAACTGTTTGGATGAGTCACACGGACTATATTTCCACTCCTCCGAATGGCTTTAAAATCATTGGAACAACCGATAACTGTCCTTGCGCGGCAATGGAAAACAAAAAGAAAAGCATTTATGCCGTTCAGTTTCATCCTGAGGTTACACATTCACAATTCGGCTCGCAAATGCTTTATAATTTCCTTTATGAGGTTTGTAAGTGCAGCGGTAACTGGGTTATGGACAGCTTTATTGAGGATACCGTTCAAAAGCTAAGAGAAAAAATCGGTGATAAAAAGGTTATTCTCGGTCTTTCAGGCGGAGTTGATTCCTCTGTTGCGGCAGGTCTTCTTTCAAGAGCAGTAGGAAAGCAGCTTACCTGCGTTTTTGTTGACCAAGGACTGATGAGAAAGGATGAAGGAGATTTTGTTGAAAAAACCTTCACCACGCTTTTTGATATTAATTTTGTACGCGTTAACTGTCAGGAACGCTTTTTAAAAGTTCTTAAGGGTGTCAGCGAGCCCGAACAGAAGCGTCATATTATCGGAACTGAATTTTTCAATGTTTTTTGGGATGAAATCAGAAAACAGGACGAGCTCGGTTATTTTGCGCAGGGCACAATTTACCCCGACTGCATTGAATCGGGCAAGGGCGATGCGGATGTTATTAAAACACACCACAACAGAGTTAACACACCTGATGATGTTGAATTTTTAGGAATTATTGAGCCCCTTTGTGATTTATTTAAAGATGAGGTTAGAAGAGTTGGCGAAAAACTCGGAATTCCAAAAGAGCTTGTATGGCGTCAGCCGTTCCCCGGACCCGGCCTCGGAGTTAGAATAATCGGCGAAATAACTGCTGATAAAATCAAGGTGCTTCAGGAGGCAGATTGGGTTTTACGCGATGAAATGTCTAAAAACGGCTACGAAAAGAACCTTGCACAGTTCTTCTGCGTGCTACCCGGTGTAAAGACCGTCGGCGTTATGGGCGACCACAGAACATACGACCACCTCGTTGCAATCAGAGCAGTTACAACCGATGATTTCATGACGGCAGACTGGGCAAAAATCCCTTATGATATTCTCGCAAAGGTGTCAAACAGAATCACAAATGAGGTTGAACATGTTAACAGAGTAGTGTATGACATCACCTCCAAACCCCCCGGCACAGTGGAGTGGGAATAATTTGAAGGCATAAAATTAACTCCTAAAATCCAGCAATTAAGCGGATTTTAGGAGTTTTCTTTTTGTGCGTGATAACAATTTGATAACAGGAAATTAAGGTCGGTTATTCTGTGATGCAAGTGGTTTACGAGTTACGCCAATTCTTTTTAGGCTTTCCGTTACCGCAGTCATCAGCAGTATCAGGCCAATTCAATTTCCATTCCATATATTCTGACTTGCTGATTTTACCCTCGGCAAGTTCTTTTTTTCGTGTTGCCCATTCTGTAAGAAATTCATCAAGCAGAAAATAATTAAACTGAACTGCTTTGTGTATTTCATCAGGATTATCTTCATCCTCTACATCGTGAATAGTAATTTTGTAATGCTCATCAAGGTCAAAAAGTGTGAACATTACATCTTCAGCCGCATAGTTGTAGGGCTCATAAAGAGAACGGAAATTAACATCCAATGCTTCGGCTATTTTTATGAGTAAATCTTCTTTGGGCTTTCTTGTGTTTGATTCATATTGAGCAATGCGTATATCTGCTGTCTTTTCATCAAAGCCCACAAGCTTTCCAAGCTCTTTTTGAGTTAATCCACGAAACTGACGAACTCTTTTTATTCTATCTCCAACAGCCATAATAATTCCCATAGCCTTTCCGGCTACAAATAGTTTATAAAAATTCCTAACACCTTATTGTAGCCGGATAAGGCGTATAATGGGAATTTAGCCATCTCAAAATTATGCCACAGGCAAATTTTGAGGGCAATACAATCGGAATAGTGAGATTTTTCACACTATTCTCCTTGTGTTAATCTGTTGAACATATCATAGCATATTTGTTTAGTTGCAGTCAAGACAAACTAAACAAAAAAGTTAAATATTTTTCTAAAATCGCTTGACATAAACAAAAATGTTTAGTAATATATAACTAAACAAATTTGCTTAATAATATAAAAGAGGTGAAAAAATGAATAATAACAAATTTATGAGAGTTGACGAAGTAGCTGACGAGTTGGAGGTATCAGTTGCCTATGCGTATAAGGTAATTCGTAAGTTGAATGAAGAGCTTGAAAGCAAAGGCTATCTTACGGTAAAAGGCAGAGTCAACCGAGAGTACTTTTACGAACGACTTTATTGCAAGGGAGGTGAGTAAATGCCTGTATTCAAAAACGAAAAGAACAAAACTTGGTATGTAATGGTAAGATACACAGATTGGCAAGGTAATCGCAAGCAAAAGTGCAAGAGGGGTTTTGAAACAAAGAGAGAGGCTCTTGAATGGGAAAGAGTATTTCTTTTACAGCAAAGTGCCGATATGGATATGACCTTTGAAAGCTTTGTTGATATTTATAAAAATGATATTAAATCACGAATAAAAGAAACAACCTGGCTCACCAAAATCAATATTATTGAGCAAAAAATTTTGCCATACTTTGGTAAAAGGAAAATAAGTGAAATACAAACAAAGGATGTAATTGCCTGGCAAAATGAATTAATGCTCTATAAGGATAAAAACGGTAATCCATATTCCGAGTGTTATCTCAAAACAATTCACAATCAGTTAAGTGCAATATTTAACCACGCAGTTAAATACTACGAGCTTCGCAAAAATCCGGCAGCAAAAGCAGGCAATATGGGCAGTGAACACAGAAAAGAAATGCTCTTTTGGACAAAGGAAGAATATTTAAAATTTGCTGATGTTATGATGGATAAACCTGTTTCTTATTACGCATTTGAAGTTTTGTATTGGTGCGGACTGCGTTTAGGTGAGCTTTTAGCATTGACACCTAAAGATTTTGATTTTAATAGCAATACTGTAACGATAAACAAATCATATCAGCGACTGCACGGAGAAGATGTAATTACTTCACCGAAGACAAAGAAAAGTAACCGTACAATAAAAATGTCAAAATTCCTTAGCGAAGAAATTCAGGATTATATTAATATGCAATATATCCTTAAACCGGATGACAGATTATTTCCGATAACAAAAAGCTATCTGCACAGGGAAATGGAGCGAGGAGCAAAAGAGGCAGGAGTTAAAAGAATCAGAATACATGACCTGCGACACTCCCATGTATCACTTTTAATTGAGCTTGGCTTTTCAGCCGTTGCTATAGCTGACCGATTGGGACACGAAAGCATAGAGATAACTTATCGCTATGCACACCTGTTCCCTTCAAAACAAAATGAAATGGCAGATAAATTAGACATAGAAAGGAGTGATTAAATGTCGGCTAAAAACCGTGATGAGCATAACCGTTGGAGGAACAAAACAGTTGCGTTCAGGATGTCACCTGAGGAAGCAAAGCTGCTTGATGAATTTGTCAAGTTGTCAGGTCTTAACAAACAGGATTATCTCATAAGCAGAGTCTTGCAAAGAGAGGTTGTGGTTCAAGGCAATCCGAGAGTGTATAAAGCCTTGCGGAATGAGCTTATTGATTTGACTAATCAGTTGAAAAATATCAATCAGGTTGATGATGAATTTCTGTCAGTTTTAACTCAGTCTTTAACCATACTTTCCGATATGAATAATCAGTCTTAAAATACGCTTAAGCCCCTGCGGGCGCAAGTGCACTTTTGATGCGAAGTGTCAAAAGTGCTTTTGCGTTACTCTTGGCAAGAGTAACAGAAGTCGTCCTCACAAGTTCCATATCTCTCGTGGCTTCGCAGGCTCTGCCCCTCGCTCATTCCACTGCTCGTCCTCTCGTCAAAAAGTCTCGCTACGCTACCAACTTTTTGCCGTAATAATAGGTTTGAAAAGGAGATGATAATATAACGATTTTAACAAGTATAAGTATTGAACTCGGTAAAGGCGTACTTAACCACAATAATCGAAAATTTATTGCAGAAAATGTTGATGAAAACAGAACTCAAGATAACGTTGAGTATGAAAATATAAGTCTTGAAAATGCTTATCACAACCTTTTTGATAAAGCATTGCAGAGGTATAACGATAAGCAGAAAAGAAATGACAGAAAAATAGAAAACTACCTTGAACATATCCAAAAAGGCAAGCAGGAAAAACCGTTTTATGAGATAATTGTTCAGGTAGGCAACAAGAATGATATGGGTGTAAACACTCACAATAAAGAGTTGTCAAAAACAATTCTTGATGAGTATATGAAGGAATTTCAAAAGCGAAATCCGTATCTCTATGTGTTCAATGCACATCTTCACATGGATGAGGCAACACCTCACTTGCACATTGATTTTATACCTTTTACTACAAACAGTAAGCGTGGTTTAGATACTCGTGTATCAATGAAACAGGCTCTATCAAATCAAGGCTTTAACGGTGGCACCCGTGAGGAAACTGAATGGAACCAATGGGTAAAATCTGAAAAGCAAGCCCTTTCAAAAGTTATGCAAGAGCATAACGTTGAGTGGGAATATCAAGGCAATGATAAAGAGCATTTATCCGTTCTTGACTACAAAAAGCAGGAACGCAAAAAGGAGGTTACAGAGCTTGAAAGGCAATGCGATGTTCTCAAACATAACATTGTTGATTTGGCAGATTGCCAGCAAAAGATAGAGAATATTTTCTCGGAGCAAGAGTTTGATGAGGTTTATTCTCTACCGGAACCGAATAAACTTGAAAGTGCAAAATCCTACAAAAGCCGTATTGAGCCGTTGTTCAAAAAGCTAAAAGAATTTGCAAAACGGTACCTGATAAAATTTATTGATTACAGAAACAAGTATCGAGCTGTCAGCAGTGAGTGTGACTATTTACAACGAGAAAACTATGAATTAAAGAAAAGTAATACACGATATTTGCAGGAAAATCTGAAGTTTAGAAGAGAGCTGAAAGATTTTAGATTACTCAAAAAATTGATAAGCAAAGAAAAGGTTAATGAGATAATTGAACAGTCAAGAAAAACTAAAAAACACGAAAGGAATTTTTAATTATGAAAAAGAATTATACTGATGAAAAAACAGGAATCAATTACACACTTGTAGGTGATGTTTATCTGCCAAACCTCGTTTCAGCAGACACAAATTACCCAATCGGCATTTGGGGACAAAGGCATAAAGAGTACCTGAAAGAAAACCACAAGTTGAGATATTACAACTTACTCACAAGTGGCAAACTTAACTCATATCTCCACGATGTAGATGCCAGAGCAAAGAAAATGTATGACAATCTTGTAAAGCAACTTGCCGAACAAGAAGGCATAACCGAGCAACTCAAAGCTGACAATCAAATGGATTGGGTCGGGAGGATGAATAACATTGCAAATCGTGCAAGAGAAATTGTTAACAACAATATAGTATACAATTAATTAGTTAAAGCATCCAATATATAATTGGGTGCTTTATATCATTGTTTGTAGACTTAATTCAATTTGTGTGGTATACTAAAAAAAAATGCAAGGGTGATACTATGTACTATAATATATATTGTGACGAAAGTTGTCATTTGGAACATGACGGAATTAACGTTATGGTTCTTGGCGCTATATGGTGCGACCAGCAGAAAATTAAGGAAATAAACCTCAGAATAAAAGATATTAAAGAACGAAACGGAATTCCTACATCAACAGAAATGAAATGGACAAAAATTAGTCCAGCTAAGATTGATGCTTACAAAGATTTGGTTAATTATTTCTTTGATGATGATGATTTGCATTTCAGAGCATTAGTTGTGCCTGATAAAACTATGCTCGACCATGATAGATTTAATCAAAGTCATGAAGATTGGTACTATAAAATGTATTTTGAAATGTTGAAAGTAATTCTTTCTCCAACCGAGAGATATAATATTTACATCGATATTAAAGATACTCATTCATATCAAAAAAGCCAAAAGCTCAAAGAGGTATGTTGTAATTCTATGTATGACTTCTCAGAAAAAGTTATAGAGAAACTTCAGCCAATAAGATCAGAAGAGGTGCAGATTATGCAACTCGTTGATATATTAATAGGGGCAGTCGGATATCAAAATAGAATATTCGACAATGATCATGTAGAAAGTTCAGCTAAACGTGAGATTATTGATCTTATAAAATCACGTTCAAGATACTCTCTAAAAAAGTCAACCCTGCTTAGAGAAGAAAAAATAAATTTATTGATTTGGAATGCGAGGGAATAATATGGGTGATTGTTGGATTCCAAATCTTGAAACTTATGATGATTTTGACGGTGAATATCCTGAATATTTTGACTTTTTATACGAAATATTTAAAAACGATTTTATAGATTCCAATCCAAAATTCGAGAACAAGGATGTGGTTATAAGAAAGTATCCTATTCAGTTTGGAAAAGAAGAAGCTTTTTTTCACGTAACTTGTAAGGATTTTCAACACGAAGGAGACAGAGATCCTGATTTCAGACGATGCGAACGCATTAGATGGGTAAGAGCTTTTATTGAGAATTATAACTGTGATTCTAGCAAATGTCCTGAATGTGATGGCGTTAAGGTATGGGAAGAGGAATATAGATCCGGTACAAGAGTACATCTGCTACTTGAAGAAGAGAGATATATGGTTGTGGTAGAAAAAAGAGAAAGTTATGTTTTGCTTATTACTGCTTTCTACTTCGACTACGATAATGCATTGGAAAGAAAATTAAAGAAATGGGAAAAACTGCATAAATAAAGCAAAAAACGCCTCATAAAATGAGACGTCTTCAGAAACTCCTTCAACACATGGTAGATGAGTTAACTATATTATAACATAAACCATGGAAAAGTCAAGTGGTTGTTATAACCAGTCAAATGCTTGCAAGCACTTTATATATTATGATAAATTTTTGATTGTTGCAACCATTATTTGTTATTAGTACAATTAAAAGTACTCTTTTTAATTATTTATTAGCAATTATTCATGTTTTATGCATAATTTTAGGCTGGTTTTATTCCTGCCTTAAATTATTTCCTGCTCAATATTATCAAATAATTCATCATTAAAGAAATCTCTAATTGATATTTCAAGTCCGTCACAGATTTTTTGTAGAGAAACCACTCCGGGGTTTTGACTTTTAGAATTAAGCATACTGTAAATCGTCGAGGGATTAACACCGCTGATATTTCCAAGCGCATTAATTGCTATATCGCGCTCTTTACATAAGTCCATTATTCTTTGAGCAACTGCTTCTTTGATTCTCATAGCTACCACCTTTTTATTGTGATAGTAAAATTGTATATAAATTTGGGATATATCGTGTGGGATATATCCCAAATTTGTTATTGACATTAATCTTTTCTTTATGTATAATAAAACCATAGAGTCGGTAGTAGCCGAGAATTTAGAGATAACCTGTTTCCATTCCGAACACAGAAGTAAAGCTCTTGCATGTTTGATTTTGCAGGGGCGTTTTTTGTTTATAAGGAGGATTACTATGCTAAAAAGCAAAAAGAAACTAATTGTAAAAGTAATATCAATTATCTTGGCAATTGTACTAATTGCAGTCGGCTCTTTCGGCGGATATTTGCTTTACAGATTTAACTGCGATAAGTCAAATGCAACTTATAGATACGATACTGTTTACAGTGCCGAACAAGTTAAATTATCGACAGATGCTAACGGCAATTTTAGAATTTTAAAGATTAACGACACTCATTTCTTTGACGGTGTGTGCGAGGATGATAAGCATACTCTTGAGGATTTAAGGGTAATTTTAGACAAAACGCCTAGCGACCTTATTGTTGTAAACGGAGATTTAGTTGACGGCTTCAATTTGAAAAGCAATTATGATAAATTCGGAGCTATTGATTTGTTTGCAAATCTTATCGAGGAATACGATACTCCATGGACATTTGCACCAGGAAATAACGATTTCGAAATTGACGGCAGTAATGAGGATATTATTGAATTTATGATGCAATATGAACACTTTATTTATGGAAACTCAAAGGATATTGACGGCTCAATGCAGTTTGTCGTAGATGTTTACGACAATGAAAAGCTTGTGCATAGTGTTGCAATTATGGACTCGGGAGCAAGAAAGCCAAAAGCAATAGGCTCCTATCAGCCGATTAGTGAAAATCAAGCAAATTGGCTTAATGATGAGGTTAATGCCCGTAAGGTCAAAACGAGCGTATTTTTCCATATGCCGACTAACGCTTTTCAAACAGCGTACGACAATGGGGAAGCATATGTCGGCCTTGATATGTATAATACATATCCGTATGGCGAAATCAAAAATGATGATGTATTTGATAATGTGATAAAAGATAACGAATATATTACGCTTATTTCCTGCGGTCATCAGCACAGCAACAATATGTGTTCATTTTATAATGAAAGATATTATCAGTTAAGCTCCGTCAGCGGATACAGTGCAGGACGAAATGATTATATTTATCCCTCTTGCACATTAACAACAATAAATACCCTTGATGATAACCCACAAACAATGTATTCATTTGAACAAATAAGAGCGTAAATATTATTTAGGAGGAGATATGAAAGACAATTTAAAGTATATGCTGAAAAATTGGATAGCTTGGGACAGGAAAAGCCTTATATACTTTTTTATCCGCGTGCCCGCGCTTGTGCTTCAACCGATTGTTACGGCGTATATTCCGAAAGCAATGATTGACTGCATTAACGATGGCGTAACGGTTGGCAGGCTTATTCTTGTTGTTGCGCTTTTGAGTGTTCTTGTTGCGCTGACAACTTGGCTTGCACCCTTTATGCAGGAGCTTTTAAACGGAAGCGCACGCATTATCCGTATGCGCTATGCCGTTTTGGCTTTTCGCAAAAATCTTAACACGGATTACACAAATATAGAAAGCCTTGAGGGCAGAGAAAAGAATAAAAGAGCAATGGAATTTTACAGAAGCTACTATTCATCATCTGCCGATTTCCTTGATACCTGCAATCAGCTTTTGGTTTGCATTGTGGGCGTTATAACCTCTCTTGCTCTTATCTATAAAATCAATATCATTATGATACTGATTATCCTTGCAACCTGTGTTGCTGAATTCCTTTTGCTGAAATACCTCAACAAAAAAGAAAAGGGCGTTAAGGATGCAAGAAGCAGTATTTTCGTTAAGTTTGATTATTACTACTCATTGAGCAAGGATTTAACCGCCGCAAAGGATATAAGGCTTTACGGCTTTACCGATTATTTTTTATTCGCAGTTGCACGGCTGATTAACGGCTTGGAGGATATAACCTCAAAATATATGCACCAAAGCGTTAAGGTTGGCGGAACAAGAGCGCTTCTCAACCTCGCGCGTGAGCTTGTTGCATACGCTTATCTTACATATTTAGTGTGCCAAAAAAGGCTTTCCGTTTCCGATTTTATTTTCTATTTTGGTATTATCACAGGATTTTCAAATTGGATAATCAATTCCGTTTTCCACTATTCAAATATTGAGCGATGCTGTAATGACTGTGCCGCCTTTCGTGAGTTTATCGAAAGCAATGAGGAAAGCAAAAGCAAGCCGAGTGTTGATTTTGACGATATTGAGTCAATTGAATTTAAAAATGTTTCATTCACATATCCCTCTGCCAAGAATAGCACAATAAACGATATGTCCTTTAAGGTAGATAAGGGAGAAAATATAGCAATAGTCGGCGAAAACGGTGCAGGCAAAACAACGGCAATCAAGCTGCTTTGCGGTCTTTATTATCCCACCGAGGGCGATATTTTAATAAACGGCAAAAGCAGTCGTGATTTTTCGAGTGAAAGCTATTTTGATTTGTTTTCTGCGGTATTTCAGGACTACGGCTTTTTACCTATGACCATAGCTGAAAATATCTGCGCATCAACCGATTACGATAAGGAAAGGCTTTATTCTGCATTTGAGAAGGCAGGCATTGCCGATAAAATCAACAGTCTTGATAAAAAAGAAAACACCTTTATGATTAAAGATGTTTACAAAGACGCAGTTGATTTTTCGGGCGGAGAAAAGCAAAAGCTATTGCTTGCCAAGGCGATTTACAAAAACGCACCTGTGCTTATCCTTGACGAGCCTACCGCTGCGCTTGACCCGATTGCAGAGAATGAGCTGTATCTCAAATACAATGAAATGACAGACAATAAAATATCCTTTTTCATTTCTCATAGGCTTTCCTCAACACGCTTTTGCGACAGGATTTTGTTTATTAAAGACGGAAAAATCGCAGAAAGCGGAACACACGAGGAGCTTATGGCACTCAAAGGCTCTTATTACAGAATGTATCAGCTTCAAAGCTACTATTATAAAGAGATGGGAGGCGAGGCGGTATGAAAAAAATAAAAACCGTTTTTTCTGCTTTTAAAGAAATGCACCGCCTTGAAAAGCGGTTGCTACCCACCTCAATAGTTGTTGCAATCGTTACGGCGGTTATGCCGTTTATCAACATTTGGTTTACCTCAAAAATAATAGATTTGCTTGATATCGGAACAAGTATGAGCGACCTTGCGGTATATATCGGCTTGGCGGTTGGTATAAATGCCGTTTTATTCTTCATCAATTATTTTTTAGGCGATATGTACTTTATGTTTCGCTCGCTGATGTATAACAAGGAGCTTCAAAATATTTCCGCAAAGCTTTTTAAAGCGGAATATCAAAAGCTTGAAAGCAGTGATTTTAAGGAGCTTATACATAAGCATTCCGAGGCACAGGACAGAGTTTTCTCATCATTCGTGCAGTTTAGCTGGATGATGCGTGATTTCATTTCAGGAGCGGTAACGCTGATAATTTCCGTTATTATCATCATCCCGCTTTTGAAAATCGGCTTTACCAAAACAGGCGATAACTATTTTGAAAGACCCGTTTTTCTGTTGACGATTTTCGGCGCAATAGCAATAATGGCGGTTATTATCCTTATCGTTGCAACTCAGATGAACAAGGCGTGGTTTAAGGCGGGAGACGAATATTCACGGCTTGACAGAATTTTTTACTATTTTCTAAATATGTTTTCCGATTACAACACAGGCAAGGAAATCCGCCTTTATAAAGAGCAGAATTTGATTGAGCACACCACAACGGATAAGCTGCTGACGGACGGCGAAAAGCTGCTTAAAAAGGCTTCGCTTCACACCGCAAAATCAAGCTCGTTTGTTGCAATCCTCGGTGCACTTGTGGGCTTTGGGATTTATCTTTTCATCGGCGTTAAGGGCTTATACGGTCTTTTTGGCATAGGCTCGCTCGTGCTTTACTGCGGTTCCTTTATGCAGATAATAAACGGCATTATGAAAATGGCGGTTACCTTTGGCAAAACTGCCGAAATGGTGCCTTTGGTAAACTATTACTTTGAGATAGTGAACGCAAAGGACGATATGACCTACGGCGAAAAAGAGCTTGATTTATCGGAAAAATTTGAAATTGAATTTAAAAATGTTTCCTTCAAGTATCCTAACACGGAAAGCTACGCTCTTAAAAATATTAATATCAAAATCAATAACGGCGAGCACCTTGCGGTTGTTGGCAGAAACGGAAGCGGAAAAACAACATTTATTAAGCTGATGTGCAGGCTTTATGATGTTACCGACGGCGATATACTTATAAATGGTATTAATATTAAGGAATACTCAAAGGAAAGCGTTATTAGCCTTTATTCCGTTGTTTTTCAGGATTTTAAAATCTTTTCAACAACGCTTGC
>CAMFBH010000012.1 GCA_945948515.1 uncultured Clostridia bacterium | reverse complement strand
CTCAACATCATTTCTTATAAGAACATTTTTATCGGAAATAATGCAATTAAGCTTTGCGCCGTTTCCGACAGTTGCATCCTGCATAATTATTGAATTTTTGACAACTGCGCCTTCGCCGATTTTAACACCCTTAAACAGAATGCAGTTTTCTACCGTTCCGTTTATTTCACAGCCGTCGGCAACAAGGGAATTGGTAACCTTGCTTTCAATGCCGTAGAGCGAGGGCATATCATCGCGTTCTTTTGTATAAATAGGAGTTTCCTCTTTAAAGAGCTTTTTCATATTCTCTTTTTCAAGAAGATTCATTGAAATGTCGTAATAGCTTTGAACCGAGTCAATCGTTCCCACAAAAGAATTCTGAGGTTCAAAAACATTGATTTTAAGGCTGTTAACATTTGCCATTAAAACATTTCTCTGGAAAGAGATTTCATTTTTTGAATGAGCGGCAACAATAAGCCTTTCAAGCAAATATTTTTTCATTAGAACAATATTTGCGCTGTAAAGAACATCGCCGTCAACATTTGGGTCAAGGCTCATCTGCTTAACTCTTCCGTTTTCATCAACAGAGTCTAAAACAAGAACCGAGCCTATGTTTTGGGGCTTTTTGCCTCTCACTCCCACAATTGTAATATCTGCACCGCTGTTCTCGTGGGCATCGAAAAGCTCAGAATAATCAAGGCTTAAAACCTGGTTGCAATCGGATAAAACAACATATTCCTGAGTTGAATGCTCAAGAAAATCAAGATTTCCGAAAATGGCGTCTATTCTGTTTCCCCATGTTGAAACTGATTTCATTGCAAACGGCGGAAGAATAAATAAACCGTCATTTTTTCTGCTTAAATCCCATGGCTTACCGGTTCCCACATGGTCCATAAGGCTTTGGAAATTGGCATTTGTAACAACTCCGATTTTTGTTATTCCGCTTTCAACCATATTGGAAAGAGGAAAATCAACAAGTCTGTAACGGGAACAAAACGGAACAGAGCCCATTGTTCTCAAATCGGTCAAGCTTCCGAGAGCTTCTTCATGTATATTTGCAAAAATAACACCGAGTACTTTTTTTCCGTTCACGCTTATACCTCCTCGCCTGATGCAATCATTTCCGACGGAGCAATATCTCTTGAGCCTGTAATTTTTGCTCCCGAGCCGATAACGGCAATTCCGAAATCTTCGGGATTTTCAAGGTTTTCGGGTATTTCTCCAACCTTTGCATTTTCTTCAATTACCGCATTCTCCGCAATGATTGAGTAATAAACCTTTGCACCCTTTTTAATCTTTGCGCCGGGCATTACAACACTGTATCTTACATCGGCGCCTTCTTCAATTTCAACATCTGCAAAAATAACGCTGTAATCAACATTTCCCTCAATAACACAGCCTTCACTTATTGAAGAGCTCTCAACAATTGCATTTTTACCGATGTAGTGCGGCGGTGCCTTCGGGCTTCTTGAGTAAATTCTCCAACTTTTATCCGATAAATCAAGGTCAACATTGGGATTGATGATGTCGAGATTTGCTTCCCAAAGAGAATCAATGGTTCCAACATCCTTCCAATAGCCTTTAAACGGGAAAGCAAACATTCTTTCACCTGCGTTAAGCATAGTGGGAATAATGTTTTTTCCGAAGTCGTTTGAAGAGCCTTCCGTGTTTTCGTCTTCAATAAGATAATGACGAAGCTTATCCCAGCTGAAAACATAAATTCCCATTGAAGCCTTGTTGCTTTTCGGCTTTTCCGGCTTCTCTGCAAATTCATAAATCTCATTATTTTCATTAGTTGCAAGAATACCGAACCTGCTTGCCTCCTCCCACGGAACCTCAAGCACTGCAATGGTGCATGCAGCGTTGTTTTTCTTGTGGAAGTCTATCATTTTCTGATAGTTCATTTTGTAAATATGGTCGCCTGAAAGAATAACAACATATTCGGGATTATATTTTTCAATGAAATTAATATTTTGGTAAATCGCATTAGCGGTTCCCTTGTACCACTCTTTTCCGCCGATTGCCTCGTAGGGTGAAAGAACATGAACTCCACCGTTAATTCTGTCCAAATCCCACGGCTGACCGTTTCCGAGATAATCGTTTAGCTCGAGCGGCTGATACTGAGTAAGAACTCCCACTGTGTAAATACCGCTGTTCACACAGTTTGAAAGAGGGAAGTCAATTATTCTGTAATTACCTCCGTACGGAACGGCAGGCTTGGCAATTTTCTTTGTTAAAACTCCTAAACGGCTGCCCTGACCGCCTGCAAGAAGCATTGCAACAACATCTGTTTTATGTACCATAAAAAACCTCCTATTTTTTGTCCTGTACTTTTTGAAGATAAACAGCCGAAAGACCGTTTATTTTTATGTCAATACTTTGATCGCAGCCGTGCATAGGAACGGCTTTTGATTTATATGTTCCGCAAAGGCGCTTTTTGCTTCCGCCGTATTTTGAAAGTGCGGAATCAAATATAACCTTATATGTGCCTTTTTCGGGAACTCCGATTTTGTAGCTTTCGTGGTTATTAGGTGTGAAGTTGAAAACACAAAGAATATCGTTTTCTTTCTTATCTATTCTTCTGAAAGCTATTATTGAATTGCAGTTATCATCCGAAGAAATCCATTGGAAACCTTCCCAGCCGTAGTCAATTTCCCACAGCGCCGGAGTTGCCTTATAAAAGCTGTTAAGCTCCTTTGAGAAATTTTGAAGCTTTCTGTGCTTATCGTAATCAAGAAGAAGCCAGTCAAGACCTTCCTTGTAAGCCCATTCTTTAAACTGACCGAATTCAGTTCCCATAAACAAGAGCTTCTTTCCCGGATGAGCAAACATATAAGCGAGGAATAATCGTATTCCGTCAAACTTCATATCGTAATCACCGGGCATCTTGTTAATAAGACTGCATTTTCCGTGAACAACCTCATCGTGGCTGATGGGAAGAATAAAGTTTTCGGAAAAAGCATAGAAAAAGCTGAATGTAACGCAATCGTGATTATTTTTTCTGAAAAGCGGGTCAAGGCTTGTGTAACGAAGCATATCGTTCATCCAGCCCATATTCCATTTGAAATTGAAGCCCAAGCCTCCGATATCGGGCGGCATTGTTATCATCGGGAATGCAGTTGATTCCTCGGCAATCATCATTGTGTTGGGATGCTCTTTGAATACAGCTGAATTGAGCTCCCTGAAAAACTCAATTGCTTCGTAATTCTTGTTGCCTCCGTCTTTATTTGCAACCCATTCTCCGTCATTTCTGCCGTAGTCGAGATAGAGCATAGAGGCAACTGCATCAACGCGTATTCCGTCAAAATGGAAGCAGTCTAGCCAGTACATAGCGGAGCTTATCAAGAAGGAGCGAACCTCGGTTTTTCCGTAGTCGAAAACTCTTGTACCCCATTCTTTGTGCTCGCCCTTGCGTAAATCCGAATACTCATAGCAGCAGGTTCCGTCGAATTCGTATAGTCCGTGCGCGTCTTTCGGAAAATGTGCCGGTACCCAGTCAAGAATAACACCTATTCCTGCCTTGTGACATTCGTCAATGAAGAACATTAAATCCTCGGGAGTGCCGTAACGAGAAGTGGGAGCAAAATAACCCGTAACCTGATATCCCCAGCTTCCGTCATAGGGATACTCCATAATCGGCATCATTTCAATATGGGTATATCCCATTTCTTTAACATAGGGAACAAGCTCTCCGGCCATTTCTCTGTATGAAAGGAAATCTCCGTTTTCGTGCTGTTTCCATGAACCGAAATGGATTTCATAAATGTTAACGGGCTTTTCAAGAATGTTGCTTTCGCGTTTTGCCTTTTCCCATTTTGAATCCTTCCATTTGTGCTTTCCGAGCTCGTAAACCTTGCTTGCCGTTGAAGGCCTTGTTTCACTGTGAAAAGCAAACGGGTCCGCTTTCATTTTAACAGAGCCGTCGGGAGTGGTAACGGCATATTTGTAGCAATCATAAACATTAACACCGCTTATAACAGCTTCCCAAATACCGTTATCGTTGAGCTTTTTCATAACTCCTGCTTCGCTCTTCCAATCATTGAAATCGCCGACAACGCTGACAGATTTTGCTTTGGGAGCCCAAACTCTGAAAGCAAAGGTATCCTTTTCTATTCTATGAGCGCCGAAAAATTCATATGCTCTGTAATTTTTACCTGAGTGGAATAAATAAACGGGGAATTGGTAATCCTCTTTCATCTTTATCACCGCAGCACATCTCCTTTCATAACAAGGCAAAAAATTGCACTGTAACTATTATAAAGCTATTCTAACACTTTACCTAAATAAATTCAAGAGGTTTTTGGCTATTTTGTTACAAGAGTTTTCTAAATGGAAGTTATTTTCTGTGCAAAATGTTAAAAACTGTCAAATTTCATGTTAAACGGTGTAAAATTCGCAGAATAAATTGCACAGTTTTAAACGATAAAAAGTGAATATTTACAGCGTATTATCTATTGATTGAGAGGTAATTAATATGTTATAATACAAAGCATTAGAGTATATAATTAGATAAACATTGATTTATCGGGTGGTCTCATTGAAGAATATAATAATTATATATCCCTCCAAAAAGACTGCACTTCAGCTTCGGGATGTTTTGGTCGGAAACGGATTTTCCGTGTCACATATCTGTGCTTTGGGCTCAACGGCTTTGGGAATAGCGCAGGATATGCGCTCGGGTGTTATAATCACCGCGTCAATACTTCCCGATATGAGCTGTAAAAGCCTTGCCGAGCATCTCCCTGCCGATTTTGATATTATCTCACTCTCAAAGGGCGGAACCGAAAACTACGGCTCAGGTGTTATTAATCTTCCCCTGCCTCTTAACAGAACCGAGTTTCTGCAAACGGTTGCCGTTCTTGTTTCAAGCGTTTCCTCGTTTACAAGAAGAAAATCGGAAGACCGGGATTTGATTACCGATGCAAAGCTCATTCTAATGAAAAACAGGCATATAAGTGAATCTCAGGCGCATAGATTTCTTCAAAAAGAAAGTATGCGTACGGGAAAATCAATGAAGGAGCTTTCCCGCGAAATTGTTGACAGCTTTACATAATTATGATTTAAAGAAGGGTTTGTTATGAAATTCGTTAAAATGCACGGCTGCGGAAATGATTACATATACATTGACTGTTTAACCGAAAATGTTAAAGATGAGGCAAAGGCTGCCGTTGTTCTTTCGGACCGTCATTTCGGTATAGGAGGAGACGGTTTAATACTTATCAAAAAAGGAACCGAAGCTGATTTCGAAATGGTTATGTATAATCCCGACGGAACGCGTGCTGAAATGTGCGGAAATGCAATCAGATGTGTTTCCCGTTATGTTTATGACAGGGGATATGTTAAATCAACCGATTTTACCGTTGAGTCAATGGGCAAGGTTAAATATATAAAGCTTGCTCTTGAAAACGGAGTTGTTAAAAGTGTAAGAGTTGATATGGGCGCTCCCATTCTTAAATCAGCGGATGTTCCCGTTAAATCAAATAATGACCGTGTTGTAAAGGAAAAAATAACTGTCGGCGGCAGGGATTTTGAAATGACTTGTGTTTCAATGGGAAATCCCCACGCCGTAATGTTTATTGATCAAAATCCCAAAGACTTTGAGCTTGAAAAATTCGGTCCTCTCTTTGAAAATCATGAAATCTTTCCAAGAAGAACAAACGCCGAATTTGCTTATGTTGAGAGCAGAAGCAGCGTTTATATGAGAGTTTGGGAAAGAGGAACGGGCGAAACGCTTGCATGCGGAACGGGTACCTGTGCAACGGTTGTTGCGGGAATTATAAACGGGCTTCTCGATAACGAGGTTACCGTTCATTTGCTCGGCGGAGATTTGAAAATCAGCTGGTCGGGAAATGAGAGCGACAGTGTTATTATGACCGGCCCTGCGGAGTATGTTTTCTCAGGAGAAACAGAGCTTTGCGAATAAAATCACTTAGTAATAAAACGGAGGTTTAAAAATATGAAAATTAATGAAAATTTTTTGAAAATTGAAAGCTCGTATCTGTTTTCAACGGTTGCAAGAAAGCAGAGAGAGTTTCAGGAGGCTCATCCCGATGCGGATGTAATTCGCCTTTCAATCGGCGATGTAACACGACCGCTTGCTCCCTGTGTTATTGAAGCAATGCACAAGGCTGTTGACGAGATGGCGAATGAGGACACCTTCCGTGGATATCCCCCGGAGTACGGCTATGATTTTATTCTTGAAGCAATTCAGAAAAACGACTATGCCGACAGGGGTATAGACATTGAAAAGGATGAAATTTTCCTTTCCGACGGTGCAAAATCCGACTGCGGAAACATTGGAGATATTTTCAGCGTTGATAACAAGGTTGCAGTTTGCGATCCCGTTTATCCCGTTTATGTTGATACAAACATTATGGCAGGCAGAAGCGGAAACAAAGATGCAAACGGAAAATGGGAAAACTTCATCTATATGCCCTGCACCGAGGAAAATAATTTTATGCCCGATATTCCGAGTGAGAAGGCAGATGTTATATATCTTTGCTTCCCCAATAACCCAACAGGAATGTGCGCAACAAAGGAGCAGCTTAAAAAGTGGGTTGATTATGCTCTTGAGAACAATTCACTCATTCTCTTTGACAGTGCATATGAAGCATTTATCGTTGAAGAAGATGTGCCCCGTTCAATCTATGAAATTGAGGGCGCTAAGAAGTGCTGTATTGAGCTTCGTTCCTTCTCAAAAACAGCGGGCTTTACCGGAATGCGCTGCGGCTACACCGTTGTTCCCAAGGAATGTGAGTTTGACGGACATTCTCTTAATCCTATGTGGGCACGCCGTCAGGCAACAAAGTTTAACGGCGTTTCATATATAACTCAGCGCGCTGCCGAGGCAATCTATACAGAACAGGGCAAGAAGGAAATTAAAGAAATTCTTTCCTATTATCAAAAGAATGCAAAGGTTATTTACGAAGGTCTCAAGGATGCAGGATTTACCTGCTACGGTGCGGTAAACTCACCATATGTTTGGCTCAAGGTTCCGCAGGGAATGACTAGCTGGGAATTCTTTGATCTTCTTCTTGAGAAAACTCAGGTTGTAGGAACACCCGGTTCAGGCTTTGGTCCGTCAGGTGAGGGATATTTCAGACTGACCTCCTTCGGCAATGCCGAAAGAACGGTTGAGGCTGTTGAAAGAATAAAAAAGTATTTCAAAAAAGGATGATTTCAGTCCGTAACAAATTCATTTAAGGAGATAGCAGGATGACTAAAACAAAGCAGTTATACGAAGGAAAAGCAAAAAAGGTTTGGGCAACCGAGGATGAAAATGTTGTTATCGTTGATTATAAAGACGATGCAACCGCATTCAACGGTCTTAAAAAGGGAACAATCGCCGGGAAGGGCGTTGTAAACAACAAAATGTCTAACTACTTAATGCAGATTCTTGAAAAGCACGGTGTTCCCACCCACTTTATCGAAGAGCTTTCCGATCGCGAAACAGCAGTTAAGAAAGTAACAATCGTTCCTCTTGAGGTTATTATCCGCAACCGTGCGGCAGGTTCAATTTGCAAAAGGCTCGGTCTTGAGGAGGGAATGGACTTTGTTGCACCCTCAATCGAATTTTCATATAAGGATGATGAACTCGGAGATCCCCTCATCAATTCATACCACGCAATTTCCTGCGGCTTTGCAACTCCTCAGGAGGTTGAAACAATTAAGGAAATGGCATTTAAGGTTAACGATGTTCTTAAAGAGTATTTTGCCGGAATCGGCGTTGAGCTTATAGATTTCAAGCTCGAATTCGGTAAAACAGCAGACGGAACAATCGTTCTTGCAGATGAAATCAGCCCCGACACCTGCCGTTTCTGGGATATTAAAACACACGAAAAGCTCGATAAAGACCGTTTCCGCAGAGATTTGGGAAAGGTTGAAGACGCTTATGCAGAAATGATGAAGAGAGTAGGACTTGACTGATGCCTAATAACACTTATAATTCACCTTTTAACGCACGCTATGCTTCTAAAGAGATGCAGTATATCTTTTCTCCCGATTTCAAGTTTAAAACATGGAGAAAGCTTTGGATTGCTCTTGCAGAGTCCGAAAAGGAGCTTGGACTTGCAATTACTCAGGAGCAGATAGACGAGCTTAAGGCTCATAAGGACGATATCAATTACGATGTTGCCAAGGAGAGAGAAAAGCTTGTTCGTCACGATGTAATGAGCCATGTTTATGCATACGGCGTTCAGTGCCCCAATGCAAAGCCGATTATTCACCTCGGTGCAACCTCCTGCTATGTTGGAGATAATACCGATGTTATAACAATGCGCGAGGGCTTAATGCTCATTAAGAAAAAGCTTGTTAACGCAATGAAATCCATTGCCGATTTTGCAGATGAGTATAAGTCAATGCCCTGCCTCGGATTCACCCATTTTCAGCCGGCTCAGCCTACAACAGTAGGAAAAAGAGCAACACTTTGGCTTATGGATTTGGTTCTTGATTACAATGAGCTTGTTCACACAATAGATTCTTTAATGCTTTTGGGCTCAAAGGGAACAACGGGAACACAGGCTTCCTTCCTTGAGCTGTTCGACGGAGACCATGAAAAGTGTAAGGCTCTCGATACAAAGATTGCAGAAAAAATGGGCTTTAAATCATGTTTCCCCGTAAGCGGACAGACCTATGCAAGAAAGCTTGACACAATAGTTGTTAATTCCCTTGCACTTATCGCACAGAGCGCATGCAAGTTTTCAAACGATTTAAGGCTTCTTCAAAATCTTAAAGAAATCGAAGAGCCCTTCGAGAAAAATCAAATCGGCTCCTCAGCAATGGCTTATAAGCGTAATCCAATGAGAAGCGAAAGAATTGCATCTCTTTCAAGATATGTTATGATAGATGCGCTTAACCCTGCATGGACAGCGTCTGCTCAGTGGTTTGAGAGAACTCTTGACGACAGTGCAAACAAAAGAGTTTCCGTTGCAGAGGCATTTCTTGCAACAGACGGAATTCTTGATTTGCTTATCAATGTTTCTTCGGGTCTTGTTGTTTATCCGAAGGTAATTGAGGCAAGACTTCTTTCCGAGCTTCCGTTTATGGCAACCGAAAATATATTAATGGATGCCGTTAAAAAGGGAGGCGACCGTCAGGAGCTTCACGAAAAAATCCGTCAGCATTCAATGGCGGCAGGTGCTGTTGTTAAGGTAGAGGGCGGCAAAAACGACCTTGTTGACCGAATTGCATCAGACCCCGCATTTATGATGACAAAGGAAGAAATTCTTAAAATAATGAAGCCTGAAAACTTTGTAGGCAGAGCGCCCGAACAAACAGCAGATTTTCTCAAAGAGGTTGTTCAGCCGATACTTGATGAAAATAAGGAGCTTCTCGGCGTTAATGTTGAGATTAATGTTTAAATGAAAAAATCATTCATAAAAACAATTTCGTTTATTTTATCGGTGGCTTTGCTGCTGTCATTTCCCGTTTGTGTTCAGGCGGCACCGTTAGGTGTTGGAACAGTGAGCGCAGATGTTGATTATGACAACACGGTAGAGCTCAGCTGGGCACAGGGGGACTGTGCAGGATATAAGGTTTATAAAAGCTTTAATAATGTCGATTATTTTTTGGTTGCAACAATTTTCGGAGCTGAAAATAACTACTGGTCCGATACTGTTGCCGCTAAGCAGATTTCATATTATTATGTTACTGCCTTTGATGCCTCTTATGCGGAAAGCGTTAGGTCGGCGAGCGCAAAGGTAATACCTAAAATAAGTTCGCTGTTTTCATATTCCTATTGCTATGATGTTGCAAGCACGGTTCAGTGGCAGGCAAATGCAGAGGATTTGAAATATATTGACGGCTTTGAAATCAGTCGCTCAATGAACGGCGGAGCATTTAAATCACTTGCTAAAATTGCTGTAGGTTCCTATAACATTACAACCGAGTATTATAACGAGTATATTTATAATGATAAGCTCAGCGCAAATGCGGGAGAAACCTGTACATACAGAGTAACGCCATATTTCATTGCAAATTGGAGCTTTGTTTATTTTAATGAAAGTGCAAGTGAATCATCGGTAATGGTTCCCATGCTTGCTCCTGCATTAACGACTAAGGCTAAAACCGTTACAGTTAAATGGAAGGGTAATCCAAACGCAACAAGATATGAGCTTTGGTGTGTTAAGTATAAGAAGGTCAGCGGAGGATATGCGCAGAGCGGGGGAGAATACCGCGTTGCAAGCCTCGGTGCAAACAAAACCTCTTGCACCGTTAAAAATCTTAACAACAGCAAATATTCATATGAGTTTTATGTTAAGTGCTTTTCATCAAATATTTGTTTCGTTATTTCAGAGCATTCCTATTCTTCGGATACAACCGCAAGAATGAGAGCGGCAACTAAGAGAAAGAGCGGAAAAAACAGATATAAGATTAATGTTATAAATACGCGCGGAAAAACGAATAAGGTTGCGTGGACCGTTACTCTCAGCAGCAAGGATAAAAAGATATTAAAGGATTTTGCGAATAAGCATTTTGAAAAAGGCTGGAGCAATGTTCAAAAGGCACAGTATGTTTTAAGCTGGATTAATCAAAATGTTACTTATGCAAGGGGAAAGAGCTATTCCTCAATAAGCAAAAAATCCTATGTTGAAGCAATATTCAAATATAAAAAAGGGCAGTGCCTTCAGTATAACGGAGCATATGCGGCATTTCTTGTATATCTCGGATATGATGCAAGAATTATACAGGGCTGGCGCGGAAAATCAACAAAAAATAAATGGAGCCATTATTGGTGCGAGATCAACTGCGGCGGAATTTGGTATTTGATGGAAACAGGAAACTATGGTGACAGTGGCTCGTGGAGTTATTTTTGCGAGTCCTACAATAATGCAGGCGGTTATATAATGAACGGCAAAATGGCAAAATAATAAATAATAAACTAACGCCGAGACAATTAATTTGTCTCGGCGTTAGTTTTTGCCTTAATTTATAAAACCTTTGCAAGGAAGGACTGAAGTCGGGGGCTTTGAGGATTATCAAAAATATCACTCGGAGATCCCTCTTCAATGATTTTTCCTTCGTCCATAAATATAACTCTTGAAGCAACCTCACGCGCAAAGCCCATTTCGTGGGTAACAACAACCATTGTCATTCCTTTTTCGGCAAGTCTCTTCATAACATCAAGAACCTCTCCAACCATTTCCGGGTCAAGTGCAGAGGTGGGCTCGTCGAAAAGCATAACCTCGGGATGCATACAAAGAGCGCGAACAATTGCAATTCTTTGCTTTTGCCCGCCGGAAAGCTGATTCGGATAAGCATTTGCTCTGTCTGCAAGGTTAACTGTATCCAAAAGCTCAAGAGCATATTTTTCAGCTTCCTCCTTGCTAACCTTTAAGAGCTTCATTGGTGCGAGTGTCATATTTTTAAGAACAGTCATATTCGGGAAAAGGTTGAAGTGCTGAAAAACCATTCCCATTTTCTGGCGGTGATGGTCGATATTTGTTTTTTTGTCCGTAATATCAACGCCGTCAAATAAAATGCTTCCGCCGGTCGGAATTTCAAGGAGATTTAAAGAGCGAAGAAGCGTTGATTTTCCCGAACCCGATGGGCCGATTACAACAACAACCTCACCTTTTTCAATTTTGTTTGTTATACCGTCAAGAGCCTTGATTTCTCCGCCTTTATAGTACTTCTGGAGGTCTGTGATTTCAATAAGGGTTTTATCGTTCACTGTTGCGAAGCCTCCTTTCAAGAAGTTTAACAAGCTGTGTTAGAATAAGAACTATAATTAAATAGATAAGCGCAACGGCGATAAGAGGCATAAACGGAGAGAATGTTCTTCCGCGAATAAGGTCGCCTGCTTTTGTAAGGTCAACAATTCCAACATATCCCGCAATTGAGGTTTCCTTTAAAAGGCTGATGAACTCGTTGCAAAGCGCGGGCAAAACATTTTTGAAAACCTGCGGAATAATGATGTGGCGCATTGTTTGAAGATAGTTGAAGCCGAGTGAACGGCCTGCTTCAAACTGACCGTTATCTATTGACATAATGCCGCCGCGTAAAATTTCCGCAACATAAGCACCGGAGTTTATTCCGAAAGCAAAAATGGCAACATAAATGCCGTTTCTTGATGAGGCAAAAATAATGAAATAAGCAATAAGAAGCTGAACAACAACAGGTGTTCCGCGAACAACGGTAAGATATATATGACAAATGAAATTTAAAAACTTCATTATGTGATATCCGATACCGCCTCTGAGCTTAAATGTTTCAAGGTTTTTATCGTAGGTTGATCGTATGCTTGCAATTATTATACCTATAATAAGACCGATAATAAGAGCGCAAAGAGTAATTATTAGAGTTGATTTAAGACCTTTAACAATCCATTCCCAACGATTGTCGTCTATAAAATTCAGCCTGAACTGGTCATACAGGGAGTTTAAAAAGTTGTTCAACTGAAAACCTCCTTAAAAAGTATCAGGGCCGGAAAATCCAGCCCTGATGAAATAAAGCGTAAATTATTCGGCAGGAATATATTTGTCGATGATTTCTTTAATCTTGCCTTCAGCTTTGAGCTCTGAAAGAGCGTTGTTTACTTTTTCAAGAAGCTCGGTGTTTTCCTTTGCAATGCAGATTGCATAGCTCTCTTCAACATATTTTGTTTCAAGAATTTTGAGACCGTCGTTTGCTGCAACAAATGATTTTGCGGGCTCGTTATCAATGATAACTGCATCAACCTTACCGGTTGAAAGAGCCTGAACAGCATCTGCGCCCTTGTTGTATCTTGTAACATTTTCTTCACCGAAGCCGCCGTTTTCAACAGTATCGGAAGCGTAGATATCGCCTGTTGTATCCTGCTGTACGCCGATTTTCTTACCTGTGAGATCGTCTATTGTTTTAATATCCGAATCCTCTTTAACGATAACAACCTGAACGCCGGTTGCGTAAGAATCAGAGAAGTTAACGCTTTCAAGTCTTTCGTCGGTAACTGTCATGCCGGCAACACCCATATCGTATTTACCGCTCTGAACACCGCCGATGATTGAACCAAACTCAACATCCTGAATTTCAAGAGTCATTCCGAGCTTGTCTGCAATGGCATTTGCAATCTCAACATCAATTCCCTTGTAATCTCCGTTTTCAACGAACTCATAGGGAGGGAATGTTGCGTTTGTTGCCATAACAAGTGTTTCTTTTGAATCATTATCAGCTGCATCGTCCTTTGCACATGAAGCGAGAGCAAACATTGTGCAAACAGCGAGAACTGCAGCAAGAAGAATGCTGATAACTTTTTTTGCTGTTTTCATTTATTTTTCCTCCAAAATTTAAAATAGGACAAAGGATAAGCGCCTTTGTCCTATTAAATTTAGCATATTTATAACAATAAGTCAATAAAAATACAAATAAAGTTTGAATAACAATGCGTTTTTTGCAATTTTATACATCTTTTTATGCATAATTGAAAACTTTTTTGTATATTAATGTTACATCTTCGGTTGTTAATACCGTTGGATTGTTTCCGAGCCGTGAGGGATCAACCTTAATTGCAAAGCCGAGAACAGTTTCAAGATCTGCCTTTGGGGACTGAAGCTCAAACTCGTTCAAAAGATTTTCAAAAATACGAATTCCGTCATCTGCGTTTTTGCCGCCCATTAAAATTCCTATTTCATCAAATGCTTTGAGAACATAGTCTCTTCCTCTTGAATCGTTAACCTCGCTGTTATGCTTCATCATATGCTTCCAAATTTGCAGAAGATTAACAGCAACCGAATGACCGTGTGAAGTGTGGCAGTTCATCGTAATACTGTAACACATGGCGTGCGCGGAGGTTGTTGCGGTAACGGAAATAGCCTTGCCTGCCCAATAGGAAGCCTCAAGCATTTTTTTGTTTCCCGAAGGTGTATTATTTATATAATCCTCTTTACATTCAAAAAAGAGAGTAATTGCACGGCGGGCATATTCCTTGCTCTCTTCGGTGCTCTTAACGCTCCAATAGCTTTCAATAGCATGGCATAGAGCGTCCATACAGGTGCATCTGCGCTGATAGGGAGGAACCGTTTTCAAAAGAGAAGGCTCAAGAATAACATAATCGGGAATAAAATCCGGGTGAGCGATTGAATGCTTTTCATTTTCATTTACATAGAAAATTGAGTACTGCGTTGCCTCGCTTCCCGTTCCCGAGGTTGTCGGAATTGCAAGAAAGCCTATGTCATTTGATTCCATTTTGCCGTTTAGATATGTGCTTTCGGGATTTGTTATCATAAGCTTAATCATTTTTGCACTGTCAAGCGGACTTCCTCCACCTGCACCGATAATGAAATCGCAGCCTTCATTTTTATATAGAGAAACAGCGTCCTTCATATCCTCAAATCTCGGATTAGGGCGAATATTACTCCAAACAACGGGTTTAAAGGCGTTGTTTATTTTATCAAATAAATCGGTTTTCATGAAAGATTTTCCGCAGCATAGAAACGGCTTTTTAATTGAGCACCTATCAAAAATCTTTTCAATATCGGAAAATCCGTTTATTATTTCTCCTTTATTTTGCATCGGCAAGCCACTCATATTCAGGAACATAGATTCTTGTTTTATCCCACGGGTCTCCGTCTAAATGGCGGATAAGCCAAACATAGTACATTTCATATCCGGGAGCAACAACCTGCTGATGAGCATTTCCTCCTCTTATGCAAAGGCAGGAGCCGTTTGTTGTGCGGTAAGCGTTATCTCCTTCAAAGCCTGCGCCGAAGCCTTCCGGACGGTCAAACTGATAATAGTAAAGCTCGGGCTGAGGATGATGATGGGGAGGATATGAGCTCCATTTTCCGGGCTGATTGAAAACCTCACCCATAACCATATTTGAATAAGGAGCATTGGAAAAATCAAACATTGTTGAGCAAATTCTGTGTCCCGCACCGTTCCACTGACCTTTGCCGAACTCTTGATAAAGGCAGTTTTCGGGATTGTAGAAAACTGCTGCGAATTCTTTTTCGTTATCTGTTTGCTGAACAAGTACTTCGCTTTCCTCAAGCGCCGTAACAGTACATTTTGTGCATTTAGAAAAATGAATTGCATAAGGTTTTTTTTCAAAAGGATTTTTTCTTTGGCAGATTTCGTTAATACTGCCTGCTTCAAAGCAAACCTTTCCCGAAAGAAGAAGAATCGCACATTCGTTTTTTTCCTCTTCAATAATCAGCTCTTCGCCTTTTTTCATTTTTTTAACATAAATATCCATGAGCATGTCGGAGTTAACTCCGTCCATCTCGCAAAGAATTTTTTTGCCGTTTTCGTCGTATGACGGATTGTAAATCATATATAGTCCTCCTATAAATCTAATATACGGATTAAATTATTTTAATGAGAAAGAAGCCCAAACTCCGAAGTGGTCGGAAATATATTTGTCGTCAATCATGCTGTCAACAACTCTGTAAGCCGTAACTCCGTTTGTTGATTTTTTGCTGACGAAAACAAAATCAATCGCTTTCTGCTTTGCTCTTTCCTCATCGGTTATTTTACCCCAATCGTGATAAGTGCCGACTGCCTTGGCATTGTCAAAATCAGCGGAGTTTGAAAATCCTGCGTCGAGAATTGTTTTAACTGCATTTCCGCTTTCATCCTGATTAAAGTCGCCCGTGATGAATACCGGAATATAGTTGTATTTTTTCTGAATTTCTTTGAGCTGTTCAACAATAACATTTGCACCGTAATTCTGTGCATCTTCGGAGGCGTTGTCGAGATGAGTGTTGAGGTGAATGTATTGCTTTTTGCTGATTTTGTTTTCAAGAACAACCCATGAGCAAATTCTGTTGCAGCCCGCACCTTCATAGCGGCTTTCTTTTTCGGGAGTTTCGGAAAGCCAGAAGGTTCCGCTGTCAATGAGGTCGTATTTGTCTTTAAGATAGAAAATAGCGTTCATTTCGCTCTTCTTTTTACTGCTGTCGCCGCCTCTTTCAACTCCGTAGCAAGCATATTCGGGAAGAATTTCGGCAAGCTTTTCAACCCATTTTGAATTCATTTCCTGAGTTCCCACAGAATCGGGCTGAGTAAACTTAACAATCTTTGCGAAGCGCTCAACTCTTTTTGATGACGAGGTGCCTTTAAAAGCATTTCCCCAAGGTGCGGCAACATTGAAGGTTATAATGTCAACACTGCCGGTATCGGTTATAGTGTTTGAATAGTCTATGTTCTCAAAATCAATTTTTTCGGTTGAAGAGCAAGCGCTCATTGAAATAGCAACAAGAGCAATGCTCATTAAAACAGCAAATATTTTTTTCATAATAATTCCTCAATTCACTTTGTTTTTTAATATATTTCCGTCATTCAAGGCCTTGATATTTGAAAAAACAAACTCAAATCCTCTTTTGAAGGTTGCTTCGGTGATTCCTCCTATGTGGGGAGAAAAAATAATTTTTCCGTTTACACTGTCGGATAAAAGAATATTGTCCTTTGTAACCGGCTCGGGGTCAAGTGTGTCAAGACCGGCTCTGATAAGCTTTTCGGAATTTAAAGCGTTAATCAAAGCCTCGTTATCAACAAGCCCTCCGCGTGAGGTGTTAATGAAATATGAACCGTTTTTCATTTTATCAAAAAAGGCTTTGTCGGCAATTCTTTTAGTATCTTCGCATAAAGCAATATGAAGAGAAACAATATCGCTTTCACAAAGAAGCTCATCGAGAGTTCTGTACTCAATTGAAAGCTCTTTTTCAATATCTTTTTTTTCGGTTCGGTTTGTATAAAGAATTCTGCATCCGAACGCCTTTAACCTTTTAGCGGTTTCATAGGCAATGTTGCCCATTCCGATAAGACCGACTGTCATTTCGGAAAGCTCGGGAACACCTTTTATCATCATGCTTTGCTTAACTTCCATCTGCCGTCCTTCGTATAGTGCATGGTGAGAATTAATGCAGTCCTTGATTACTCCAAGAATCAGCATGAGGGTTTGCTCCGCAACAGCAGATGAGTTAATTCCCTTGTTGTTACAAACTGCAATGCCGTTTTCACTCGCGGCAAAAACATCAACACCGTCATAGCCAACGCCTTCGCTTTGAATAAGGCGAAGGCGAGGCATTGCCTTAATAAGCTCGCGGTCAACTCTTCCTATTGCATCAACAATAATTGCATCTGCATCGGAATCGTTTTTAAGAATGTTGCTGTTTTTGTAATCAAGCGGATAATAGGTTATTTCCAAGCTTTTGTTGAAATCGGTTTGGGGCATAAATTTTTCAATGCGCTCTTTTTTTGAAATTGCAACAATTTTCATTTTAATACCCTAAATATTTTGATTAATTATAATTTTATCATTTTTAAAATGCAAAAATAATGTAATCAGTATTTAAAAGTATTATAGCATTATGGAGTTAAAAATACAACTTTTAAAAAATATAAAAAAGTTGTTGACTATTTGAACCTTTTGAAGTAAAATAGAAAGGCGCAATCGAGGTGTGGCTCAGTTTGGTAGAGCACCACGTTCGGGACGTGGGGGTCGCAAGTTCAAATCTTGTCACCTCGACCATCAAAAAGAGCACCCTATGGGTGCTCTTTTTTAATATCAAGATTTGAGCTTGCAACAGCAGTTGCTTATGAATTGCCGATAATAATATGTATTTTTAATAATGGGTATCTCGGAAATGTCCGTCAGTGGCAGGAAATGTTCTATAATAAAAGGTATTCCCATACATGCTTAAGATTCAGAAAAAGCTGTGAAGAAAAATGCAAAAAGAACGGGGAAAGCTGCCCCGAGTACATTCCCGATTTCACGGCTCTTGCAAAAAGCTACGGCGCTGAGGGAATCCGAGTTACAGATGAAGAAGATATTAAGAATGCGATCGTAGTTGCAAAAAACAATAAAAATACTCCAACACTGATTGAATTCATTATAAACAGCGAAATAAACATTATGCCGATTGTTCCTCCGGGAAAGCCTCTTAGCAAAATGATTATGCAAAATAAAAAAACGGTTTAAAACCGTTTTTACAAGTCCTGAAGGTCTGCCGCAGTAATGTCATTTTCAAGATTATCGCGAGCCAAATCATTATCAATAACCGAATAAACATCTGAAATCGGCTTTTCCTTATCCTGATGTTTAGCTATCGGATTTGTATGATAAACCTTTTGATTTGGCGGATTTGTTCCTGCAATAATAGGATTTGCTTTTTCATTTTTGGTTTTTGCCTTGCCTTGAATTTCGGGAACGGCAGGCTCTTCGTTTTTCGGCTTAGTGCGCGTTCTTTCAGGACGCTTCATACCTTTCTTTGGCATATTATCACCCCGTAAATATTGTGCCCTTAAATTGCTATTGTATGCTGAAAACATAAAAACAAAAGGCAATACAAAAGTATTGCCTTTTGTTATTGGTGGACACGAAGGGATTCGAACCCTCGACCTCGAGTTGTAGTTAAGGGAATATTCTAATTGTCATTTTCAAGAACGGGCATATATTTCAATAAAGAGTTCTTGATTTCTTGTGATTTTTCGCTATGTAGAAGAGCAATAACTAGTTTGCAATATTCTGAATTATCTATTCCAAAAAATCTTCCTACACTATTAGAAATATTTTTTTCATTAAATATTTTCAATATAGATGAATAATCTTCATCCGCTAAAGCTTTATGAAAAATTATTGACTTTTCATTTTTAATTTCATCAAAATTAATAGAATCGAACAGATTATCTAATTCGCCAATAATACCCTTGTCTGTTTTTTGATTCAAATCGGCTGTCGATAACTTATACTTTATTTCAGCAACAATGCTATTACATATTTGATGATCTATTTGATTTTTAAATCTCGTTTGTATGATATATTTTTTCACTTTCTCAAACACATCATTAGAATTTTTGCCCATATGAATTGCAATTATTTCGACAATTTCCTGAACTAAAAATAAATTTTCTACCTCAGCAACATTAATTGTAAAAATGTTTTGTTCCTTATATTTTTCAATTTCAAAATCTGAACGATAATCCCGATCAATTAACCCATAACACTTTAAATTGTGCAGTTGCGGATTATTATTCATTGCTTTAGTATTTGTTATAACAGTACTGCAACTGCCACATGGAATGATATAATAATCAGGATATAGAAATTGATATAATTGAACATCATAACTATTATTTGTCCCCTCAACAAATAATACAGGTTTACGGTTACCCATAATAGTAAGCAATAATTGCTCAGGTAACTCGCTATTTTCAACAAATTCATAATCCCATAACTGTCCATCAAAACTTCTAACCCATATTTTATCTGAATTGGTATGGTTTGATGCAAATTGAGTGTCATGTGTAATATAGATAAACAGACAATCTGTTCTTTCATTTTCTAAAGCTTTCCATAATCTGTTAATTATTGACGGGTGAAGATGAATTTCAGGTTCATCAATAATAACAATTTTATTTTTTGGGACACATAACGCTTGACATATTAAGTATAAAGCCACTCTTTCACCGTCGCTCATTTCATATCCACTATAAGTGAATTTCGAATTCTCTTTTTCCATTACACCAATAACTTTACCATCCTCAATACAAATATTACGATGAGGGAAAATAGAATGCCAAATTTCATATATCTTATCTAAAACCATTTTAGGAACATTATTATGTGGCGTCCCTTCTAATTCATGTTTTTTACAATCAGAAATATAATTAGCTTGCTGATTGGTTTGTAATGCTAATATCGCCGATAATACGGTCTCATAGTCATTTTGCAAAGTAGTTATATAATTCGCCTTAGTACCATCCCAATCATACTTATTATCATGATTGTTTTTATAAGTAGTATTTCCATATAATAATTCTTGAGTGGATTGTTCGTAACTCTTTTGATTAATATATTTTCCAAACTTTAAAGATCTTTGAGCTCCTATTCTATATGTCATAGAAAAATCACTTTTTTCTATCCACACTCCCAAATGGGTTTTTCCTGAACCGTTGGCACCTATTATTATTAAAGAATTATTTTCCGTTTCTTTTTCCAACTTTGCACCATTAGTATCTGGTAAAAAATATTTATACGACATATGATAACCTCTTTTTACAATATAATAAAAACCTGCAACCTTATTATACAATAAAGCTACAGGTTTTTCAATTATATCATCAATCCTACAAATTTATAATATATTTCAACTGTTTGATATTTTTCACCGTTTATGATTTCTTTTTCGTGGACTACGATTTTTTCTATTAGTTCATTGAGGATACGGGCGTTTAGGTCTTGGATATCAACATATTTCTCCACCATATCCACGAATTGATACGCATTAACCATCGATTCGTCTGCTGTTTCAAGCTCTGTCTTGAGATGCTTTGCCCTTTCGGATAATTCTGTGTATTCAGCTTCGTATTTACTGTTCATTGAGATATATCTATCTTCGGATATTTTTTCAAGTGCTCTGTCCTCATAGAGCTTACTCATAATCTTATCAAGCTGTGCTAATCTTTTTTCTGCCTTTTTTAGCTCGCCTTTGAATTTCTTTAAATCTTGATTTGAACGGCTGACTAATTGATTTTGCAGCTTTGCAAGATAATCCGTTTTAGAATCCTTAACGCTCTCTGCCTGTCGGCGAATATCCTCAAGCACAATGTTGTAAAGGGTTTTGTATCCGATTGAGTGGGAAGTGCAACGCTCCTTGCCATAGTTCTTATACACCCAGCAGGAGAAGCTTGTAAAGGCTTGCCTTTTTGAGTTATATGAAACATTAAGTGCCGAACCGCAGTCTGCACATTTTACCAATCCGGCGAACATTTGAATCTCTCCACGCTTTGTTTCTCTCCTGCGATTTTTCATAATCTCGTGAACTAAATCCCATGTTGCTTTATCAACCAACGGCTCGTGTGTGTTTTCAACTACAATCCATTCGCTTTCATCAGTGGCGACCTTTGTTTTCTTAACCCTGCCCTTAACCTTTGTTCTGCCAAAGGTTGTTTGTCCGAGATAAACAGGATTGTTGAGTAATGCCCTGATTGATGTTACATGCCAGTCAAAATCCTGACGCCAATAATCACTTTTGTAATAATCGGGATTGTTTTTATTGAAATACGCCTGTGGGTTAAGCACCTTTCTTTCACGCAATATTTTTGTCATTTTCCCATAGCCTATACCATTGCAGAACATTTTGAATATATCCTTTACAACCATTGCGGCTTCCTCATCAACTATTAGGTGGTGCCTGTCATTCGGGTCTTTGATATAACCGAACGGTGCCCTGCTACCGATAAACTTTCCCTCTTTTGCCAACGCTCTGTGAGCCTGCTTTGTTTTGCGTGAACATTCCTTTGCGTAATGACTGTTGATAACATTTGTTATTGGCATCAGTATTCCGTCTGTACCATTGAGTGTATCAATGTTTTCTCCGATTGAAATGAACCTGATATTCCAATCCTCAAAATCATTTTCAATATACATGCCCATTTGAGCGTACTCTCTGCCAAAGCGTGACAGGTCTTTAACTATTACCACATTTGCCTTATGCTTTTCAAGGTCACCTAGCATTCGTTTGAAATCAGGTCGTTCAAAATTTGTACCGCTAAATCCGTCATCAGCATAGGTGTCATAGATAGGAATATTATTCTCTCTGCAATACTGTGTCAGCAATGCTCGTTGCGTTTGTATGCTGCCGCTTTCACCAAGATATGCATCATCGGACGACAGACGGCAGTACAGTGCTGCTCTGTATTCATTTTCTTTTTCTATCATAAATACACTTCCTTTCAGCACACAACAATACTACAAAGCTTTTTCTTTATCCATATCCAAAGGCAACGAATCTTCATCCGACTTTTTGTAAATATTTGACGAATTGAACTCATCGTTAATCATATGCTCAATCTTATCTTCAATTAAATCGTTGTCCTTGAAATGACTTACTACGCAATAGTGTACACCGTTTGCATAGTGACCGTTAATTTTCATAAGCCTGCTGTTGACAGGAACATTTCCGTTTGCAAGTATTTTATTAAAATCATTCATAATTTTTATCCTTTACATAAATAATCCAAAGCCTTGGTCTTGATTTTGCTCTGCATTGTAAATGTCATTGCGAGCATGATAGAGCTGGGCTTTTGTAATTCTGATTCCGTGAGCTAACATCTTTTGTAGGATTTTATCAAGCTCTTCATCTTCAAAATAATAATTGCCATCATCAAAGGTAGGTGCGTGAGTTGGCAAGGCTGCAATCATTTCTAATATGCTTTCTGCAAGACCTGTTGTGCAGTTGCCTGTTTTAGGTGTTTGGTAATTGCAATAATCCTCAACAATCAAAGAGTAATTACCGCCTAAATCAAAATACATTTCAAGATTTTCTTTTAAAAATCTTTCGTCAAATAATTTGTTGTCCCTGCATTTATGACCCTCCTTATCGGTGTATGTCATATACTTATTTGCCTCGTTGTATTTAACACTTATGCCTTTTCTCAATAGGTAGTTTATATAATCATCCATAGTGGTTGAGCTATACAGTGCATCCTCTAATATATATTTAAGTCTTTTCTTCCACTCGGGCATATTACTACGCTTTGATTTTACCTCGGTTGTAGTCAAGCCATATTGCAGACACAATTCATTTGAGTATTCCTTTATGTCAATTCCTTTTTGATAAGTCATATTCAGCATCTTGCTTCCATCAAGATTTACTGCATTGATAATGAAATGATTATGCAAGTAATTCTTATCAAGATGCGTAGCAACCAAAACTTGATTATTTGGAAAGCAATGCTCTGCCATTTTCATTCCGATTTCGTGAGCCTGCTCGGGAGTTAAATCATCATCAGGAGAAAAGGATTGTATCATATGATAATACGAACGAGTTCCGGAGCCTGTGTATAGCTTTTGAACAAGTTCCATTTCGCTTTGAGCGCTCTCGGTCATACAATCCTTACCCGAAATTAATTTCACATCGGTCTTATTAGGATTTGTTATATACCTAATTCCGATGTTTACAGGTATGCTTGCATGTCTGAATTTAACGATTGCCATATATCTGCCACCTCCTGACGCATTTCGGTTAAGTCTATTACGGTAGCATATCCGCTATTAACTGCACGGGTTAACTGATTAAGGTTATTACCAATAGCACGTAGCTGTTCGGCAAACTCGGTTATACCGGGCAGTACATATATTTCTTTACCGATTGTGCAATCACGGGCAAAGGCACTGACAGAATTGTATTTGATTGCTGCCTTATCTTCAATTTGTAGTTTTTCTTTATCGGTTACTCTAAATGCAATAATGTGTTCTCGTTTTGCCATAATATTATCCTTTCAAAAAACATAGGGGTATGGGCTTAGCCCGACGGCTAGTTTTCGCTGCCCTAAGGGGCAAGCGTAAAACAAAGCCGAAACTTGCATATATACGAACAGCACAGCTGTTCGTTGTGGGTATTATGAGGCTATTTTTATGTTGCTTAACAAATGGTTAAATTCGCAGATTAAGCCACAGCCGAGTAAGTTGTTTAAGAAGAATTAAAGAGGTTACAAATCGGCTCACATAGCATGATAATTTTGACCTTTTTGAAAGCAAAAGCCTTTTACTATTGTTATTGTATAGTTTTTTGACCCAGGGGTAGTTCAATAATTGTGCTACGTAATTTGGGGTTTCAATTATTAGAATGTCATTTGTTGCACCCACCGAGTGCATTAAATGCACATCAAACTTTGCAATTTTTATTATACTTATCATCAAACATTTGTTCAATGTTATTTTAAATTATTACGACTTATGGTACGAATTTTAGGACACAAAAAGCACACCTGCAAATGCAGATGTGCTTAAATTTATAACCTCATTTCGTCTTGTTTGCGTTGCTTGTTGCTGTAAATTGTAATTGGAATTGCACAACCGATTCCTCCGCCGAGGATTATGCCGCCGAGAAGGAATGCCCACCATAGAGGATATTTTGCCTGTTCCTCTTCTTCGGTGGTTGTCTCAACAGGTTTTTCAACTATTGTTGTTGAAACCTTTTGCTCTTTGGTGTAGCTTTTGCCGAATTCGTCCTCGTAGGTAATTATTACTATACCTTCCGTATCTCCAAGGTCCTTGCCGACTCTTAAATTTGCCGATGCAGAGCCTTGCTCGCCTGCAGGAATTTCGCCTACGAAGGTTGAGCCGCCGCTTTCAAGACCTTTAATATCAAAATCAATTTTGCAATTACGGATATTGCTCTTGCCCGTATTCATAATTGAAATTTCCATTGTGGTTGTATCATCGGGATAAACCTTAACGGGTAGCTGAACACCGCTGTAATCAAGCCCTACGGTTTGCTTAACGTTCACACGGATAACATCACTGCCTGAATATGCTCCATAGTATTTATCCTCATACTCGCTTGATACAGTTACAGCGTGTTCACCGATTTGAGCCGTTGCCGATGCAGTTAACTCAATCTCCCAAGTATAAGTTGAGCCTGCGTAGATAATGTCAACAAACTTATTACCTGTACCAACAGGCTTTATATCTCCGCTTTCCTCGGTAACTGACAGCTTGATATTTTTGATATATTTTGTATTGCTGTAATTTTTTAGAGTAATAGTAACCTTTGACTTTTTATTAGGTGTCAGGCTACCACCCTCAACCTTAAAATCTGTTACCATTAGCCTTGGATTAGATGCGTCTTGGGTTGTTTCCGTTTCCTCTGCATAGGCAGTTAAAGTAAACCCAAAGCACATAACTAATGCAAGAATAATTGTGATTAACTTTTTCATCATAACTCCCTTATATTTTCTACAATACTGTTTTTCATTTCTTTGCGAACCTTTGACCATAGGTTTATTGAGCAAACGGCAAACAAAAGTATTGTCATTGCGATTGTTACCCATGGGTTAAAGGTTAAAATTGTTCCTGATGAGGAATAATATTTTTCGATAATTTTTGAAATGAAAAAGCCTATTAAGTAAACTCCAAATCCTATGCCTATACCCCAACTAAACATAGAAAGCATTTGAATAATATAGGATTTTACCAAATCTCTTTGATCTGCACCAACTGCTCTTAAGGTGCCGATAACCCTTTTGTTTTCACGGATACGGGCAGAAATCGAGTTGTTAATCACGCTTGCACAAATTACAAAGCTAATAATTATTATTGAAATCATTGCTGCCAAAAGCGAGTAATACTGCCTAAGCTGAAATCGATTATAGGAATAGTTAGAATCTACATAGCCATCATACTTTTGAGAATAAACCTCAAGCTCTTTTTTAATTTCTTCGTCCTTTTCATCGTCAATATTCAAATCGGTGTAAAGATAGAGGGATTCGTAGTTAACTCCCTTTTTAAAGCTTTCCAAGCCTTTTTTTGATGTGACAATGCAAAGGTCGTTATATGCACCCACATACAAATCAGCAGCATCATTAGGACTGATAATTGCTCCGATTTTAAACTCTTTACTGTTTTCTATTGAATAGCTATATGTGTCATTTTTTTCATTGTGATTTAATTGCGTAATGTCAACAGTAATCGTATCGCCTGCTTTGTAATTACTTTCGGCAGTGAGAATAGAGTTGTATCTTACCTGCTTTTTGCCTACCTCGTTATCACAATTAGTAAAAATGCCCATACCGTTATGATAAATATATCCTAAAACCTCTGCCTTTTTGGGAGCAACAAGGAATACCTCCTCACCCGAATCAAGCTTTGTCATATCAACCTTGCCGTCATATGCAACATCATTAAGCTTTTCAAGAAATTTCTGTTCAACGGCTACCATATTTGTATCAAAATATTCGTTGCCGATGCCAAGGTCCGCTTTTCTTTCGTTGTAATATCTATTTGTTGGCTTGTTTTTAATGTTATCTATAAGTTCCTCGGTTGATGACGGCATTCTGTCATCCTGAGAATCAAAAGCGTTGCTGTTTATAACCCTAAAGAAATCGTCAACCTTTGGATATTCAAGAACTACATCTAATCTTTTACGTCCGGTAACCTCACTAAAATACGGCATTGAGGCAATATTTTGCTTATCAATTTCTGTTATTCCCGTACTGTGTGCTGTATCAAGCCAATAGTCATAGGGCATATAGCGAATATCATCCTTAACAATGCTGATTGCAGAAAATCCAAAGCAGGAAAAGATTATTGTAGCAGAAAGCATAATGCTGACAGTAGCACGACTGCCGTTGTAAAATTTTAGATTTCTTTTTGCAATATGGCTTGGTGCATCGAACTGCTTTTTGGTTTTGATTTTCTTTGACTTAACCTTTCTTGCATTACTTATATTCCTTATTGCCTGCATAGGAGTAATTCGTGAGGCAATAAAGAGAGGAATAAGCGCTGCAAGCATTACTACAATAACATTTATAACGGCAGCAAAGGGCAACGCCCAAATGCTTTTCGTCATAACAGCATTATCTGAAATAACAGAAATCAAAATACGCACAATTAGGTAGGAAAGCGCTATGCTTATGGGAACGCAGATTAAGGTTATAATAAAGGCTTCTCTGCCGAATATTTTTATAATCTGCCTACGAGTTGTGCCCACGGCACGAAGCATACCTATTTGCTCTTTGCGTTCTTTGAGATTTGTGTTGAAAGCATTGATTATCGCAACGCAGGAGGCAAATACAAGCACAAGAATTACAAAGAAGAAATAATCTCCACCCGGAAACAAATCGTCAAAGGTACCCATAATATGAGTTGAATAGTTTGTACCGTTTTCCTGATAATTTTCCGTTATTTGATTAACATAGTTATAAAACTCTTCTTCGTCTCTTCCACTGGAAAAATCAGCATCTATATATGCTGTCAGCTTTTCCTTGCCGCCAAGCTCGGTTTGAGTATTATCTGCAACAAAAAAGGCAGGAATTAAGGTGTCAAAATCATCTATTTCACTGCTTCGGTACTCAATATTGCTCTTTTTATCTGCAAGAATACCAACAAGCTTATATTCCTTTTTTACGGTTTTGAGATAACCGTCACCGTTTTGAACATCAAGCAGTAGGGTTATAGTGTCGCCTATTTTTACATCCTTATATCCAAGTCGCAAAAGGGCGGATTTTTCGGCAGCAATTTCGTTTTCCTTTGCAGGCAGAGTACCCTCGCTAATGATTTGATACGAAATATCCGTTGCCTTATCATCAAGCCAGCTAACGCTTGCGCCTTGTCTTTTTTCGTTATTATCGGTATAGGCATAGCCGATTGTATGAGCAAAGCCGAAATCATTTATCAGCTCTTTATCAACTGCTTGCTGATATTCCTTTTCGCCTAATTGCTCGGCACTGATTATGCTTGACTGCTTGCCTCGCTCTCTTGCTCTTTCCTCATTAGATGTTTCGGTTGCACTGAACATAAAGAAAACAATGCTTGATGAAAATACCATTGCAAGAATGATACCGATAATCATAATGGTATATTGCTTACGGCGTTGCTTTAGATTACCGAGTGCAAGGGTGTTAATGGTTAATTTCTTTTTCATAGTTACACCTCTGTACTCTTTGTATCCTTAACGATTTTTCCATCTTCAATGGTTAAAATTCTGTCTGCCTGCTCGGCTACGCCTAAATCGTGAGTAACGAGAATAAGTGTAACGCCAAGCTCACTTGCGGCGTATTTCAGCAAGGATAATACCTCTCTTCCGCTCTTACCGTCAAGGTTACCGGTTGGCTCATCTGCAAAAAGGATTGACGGCTTATTAGCCAAAGCTCTTGCGATAGCAATTCTCTGTTGCTGACCGCCCGAAAGTGCTGACGGCAAATGCTCCAATCTATCCTCAATTCCAAGCATTTTGATAATCTTTTCAATATATTCCTCATCAACCTTTTTCTTATCAAGCATAATGGGAAGAAGAATATTCTCATAGCCTGTTAGCTCGTTTACAAGGTTGTAGGCTTGGAACACAAAGCCAAAGCGTCTGCGTCTTAAGATTGAAAGCTGATTATCGTTGTAATCGCTTAGCTTCTTATCTCCATAGGTTACATAGCCACTTGTTGGATTTTCAAGGGAGCTTAAAACATGGAGAAGGGTTGATTTGCCCGAACCTGACGGACCTGTGATAGCACAGAACTCGCCCTGCTCAAATGATACCGTAACATCATCAACAGCCTTGACGATATTATCACCGCTGATGTATTCCTTTGTTAAATTTGTGCATTCAATAATATTCATAGTGAACACTCCTTTTCTTTTGTCAGCTTAATAATAACAAATCAACCTTGCAATAATCTTACTTTAATCTTAAGGTTTCGTAAGGTTTTGAAATATGTTTGTTTACAAACAAAATTGTTTGTTGACAAAATTACAAACAAACAGTATAATATAAATGAACAAGGAGCTATCCGATAGACGGTTAACTCCCAATAAGAACTAAAAAGTTAGTCGCAAAGTTGGAAGCTGGGCGACTAATTTTTTATTATAAGAACAAGTAACATAATAAGTACAATAGTAATTATTGTTGCATATTCCATAATTATCACCCTCCTTTGAATAAATCTCAAGAGGGCTAACCCCTCTTGGATGAAGAGGGAAATCAACCGCCTATCCGTTATCAATGATAGCTCCAAGGGAACATATTTGTTCCGTTTTTTATTATACTATATCATATCAGTTGTGTAAAGAAGAATTATCTATTATATTGTCAAGTTCCACTTTTAATTCTTCAACAGTCAAACCTTCTTCACCATGTTCCCTATCGTATTCTATTTGGTTTAATTCCTCTGATAATTCTTTTAAAGTCATTGTTTATCAACCCTTCATATCGTAATATATCCGTCAATATGAGGAAGGCATATGACTATGTTCAAGCCTTCCTTTGTGTTTTCTGCTATAATTGTTCCGTGGTGCTTTTCGACGATTGCCTTTGTGATAGCAAGACCGATACCGGCACTATTTGGATTTGCGTTATCCGTTCTGTGAAAACGGCTGAACAGCTTTGGCAAATCCTCTTTTGATACACCGCCTCCGTTATCTCTTATTGAAATATTTGTTGACTTTTCACTGTCCTCAATCGTTATTTCAATTTTGCCGTTATCTTCAGTATGCTCGCTGGCATTTTTAACGATATTTGCAATAGCCTCATACATCCAAGCCTTGTCCATACGAAGCCTGCTATCGCCAACTACTGTATAAGCTTTGCTCGGAAACATAGGTTTGAATTCTGCAATTATTTCATTAGATAATTCAGCCATACTTTCAAAATGGAAGTCCATTGTGTAGCTATCGCTCTTGATTTTTTCTAAACGAAGAAGCTTGTAAATCAGGTTTTCCATTTTTTCAATTAGGATTAACTCTTTCTCGGTATGCTCGCTTGGATTATTTGCATGTTCCATTTCAACATAAAGCTTCATACCTGCAAGGGGAGTTTTTAGCTGGTGAGAAATATCACTGATAAATTCAGTATTTTGCTTTGATTTTTTAGCAGTGTTGTTTTGCTCTAAATGGTATAACTCCTCCAAATCATTAACGGCATTTTGCAGTCTTGCAAAGTGATTATCCGATGTACTAAACTCTGTCGGAGTGTCGTTATCAATAAAATCGTTAATGTTGTCGGTGAGCCTGTCAACATCCTTATGTATTTTCCTGTTATTGACAAATACGATGATTAGGGCAACAACCAATCCTGCGATTATGATATATGGTATCACTGCCTGTCCTCCCATCTGTAACCAACGCCACGAATGGTTTTGATATGCTCGGCACCAATTTTTTCACGAAGCCGACTGATGTGAACGCTCAATGTGTTATCATCAATAAAATCTCCGTTATCATCCCAAATACTTCGAAGAAGCACAGCACGGGTTACGATAATACCGTTGTTGCGAATGAGAGTTGAAAGAATTTGAAATTCTGTTTTAGTTACAAATATAATCTCTCCGTTTTTCTTAACCGTCATATTTCTTGTATCAACAGCAATATCGGAGCTTTGAATAATGTTATTAGTTACATTTCTGCGAAGCAATGCACGAACTCTTGACATAAGCTCCAAAAGCTTAAACGGCTTGGTCACATAATCGTCTGCCCCTGCATCAAGCCCACGAACGATTTGTATTTCATCATCACAGGCAGTTAGAAATAGAATAGGAATATTGTTGCCACTCTCACGAATTTCAGTGCAGAAATCAAAGCCGTTACCGTCAGGCAACATAACATCAAGGATAACAAGATTAAAGCCATCGGTTATTTTACTCCTTGCATCCAAAATAGTAGATACAGCAGTAACACCGTAGCCTTCTTTACTAAGCATCTCGCACAACCCGTCACGCAAAAAAGCATCATCTTCAACTAATAAAATCTTCGCGCTCATATTATCACCACAAATATTTTAACATAAATAAAATATCCTATCAATAAATTAGCCAAAACCTTACGAAATCTTAAGAATAAAAGGTGTTAGAAAATTCCTAACACCTTTTTTTGGAGCTGGTGGCGTGACTCGAACACGTGACCTGCGCATTACGAATGCGCTGCTCTACCAACTGAGCTACACCAGCAATTATTCAATTTTGTTTTCGATACAGCACAGCAGATGATATATCCTTAAATACATCCAAAGACCTCTGCAATGCGAATGCAGCACTCTCCCAACTGAGCTACGCGCCCATTTCAATATAATAGCATTTTTATTTTTGTTTTAAGTATTTAAAAATTGAATTTAAAAAGAATCAAAAAAACAGAACCCCTTGTTGGAGTATCTGTTTTTTTTGGCCTGCCCGAAGGGATTTTGTCGCAGTCGCTTTCGCTTCTTTGGAGGAATGTCGAAACAGTCCACCAGACTGTTTCTCTGTCGCTCCTTGCCTTGCGGCGTTCGCTCCCATTCCTGGTTCGAATCCCTTCTTGCATATAAATCAAAAAACAGAACCCCTTGTTGGAGTATCTGTTTTTTTTGGCCTGCCCGAAGGGATTCGAACCCCCGGTCTTTTGAATCGGAATCAACTGCATTATCCAGCTATGCTACGGGCAGAAATATAAAACTATTGTACAATTAAAAAGAATTGCCGTCAAGTGAAAAATGTGTTAAAATATATACCATAAATCTTGACGGAGGAGAAACATGAGCCTTTCATACAGAAACGAAACATTCAAAATTCTTCAAATTGCCGACACTCAGGAGGGCAGAAAGGTTAATCCGGATACTATTAATTTAATAAATGCTTCACTCGACAGAGTTAATCCCGATCTTGTTGTTTACAGCGGAGATCAGATTTGGGGTAAGCGCAGCTTTAAAGGAAATGCCGCCGAGGTTGAGCGTGTGCTTCGAGAACTCACAAAGCCCTGCGTAGACAGGAATATTCCTTTTACCGTTTGCTTCGGAAATCACGACAGACAGGTAGGTCTTTCAAATGAAAAGCAATTTGAAATTTATAAAAAAATAGACGGTTGCATTGCCGAAAGCGAAGCGGGAATAGACGGCACTGCAAATCACTGCATTGAGATTAAAGACGGCGAAAAAACATCTTTTCTTCTTTATCTTTTGGACAGCCATTCTTCGCTTTCCATAGGCTATGACTGTGTTCATAAAAACCAAATAGATTGGTATAAAAGCGTACGCGATAAATATGAAAGTGAAAACGGAGGTGTGATTCCGTCTTTTGTTATTCAGCATATACCGCTTTGCGAGGTTTTTGAGCTCCTTAAACAGGTTAAAAGAACTGCAAAAGGCGCGGTAAGAGGCTTTCGCACGCATGCAAACGAATGGTTTGTGCTTAATAAAGAGCGCGTGAATGAAAAAGGCTTTATGAAGGAATCACCCGCAGATCCGCAGGAAAACAGCGGAGAATTTGCAGCGTTCAAGGAAAAGGGCGATGTTATCGGAGTTTATTTCGGTCACGACCACAACAATTCGTTTAACGGAAATGTTGACGGAATAGACCTCGGCTATACTCAGGGTGCGGGCTTTAATGTTTACGGACCGGGGCTTGACCGAGGAGTAAGAGTAATAGAAGTGCCTAAAAGCAATCCTAAAAACTTTAAAACATATGATTTAAGATTCAGAGAGCTTGTTGGCAAAAAAATTGCAACACCGCTTAAATATGCGATGCTGCAAATCTGTCCCACAAATGTATTTGACGCCGTAACGCGAATAGCCGAAATATTGGGCGTTTGCGCCTTAATTGCCGTGGCAATTCTATTATTTGTTATTTTCGGAAAGTAAAAACTCTTTAACTCCGATAAGAAATCTGTTCATTTCGTCATCGGTTCCGATAGAAATTCTAACATAATTATCTATTCTCGGAAGATTGAAATATCTAATATATATTTTTCTTGATTTAAGGAATTCAAACATTTTTTTCATACTGTAATCGGAATGAGTTGCCATAATGAAATTTGTTTTTGAATCAAGAACCTCAAATCCGAGTTCGCGAAGAGAAGCGGTAATCCTTTCTCTTGTTTCAATAACCTTTTTGCAGGTTAAACGGAAGTATTCGTCATCTTCAACTGCGGCGGTACCTGCTTCAATAGCAAGGCTGTCAACCGTGTAGCTGTTGTAGGAATTCTTAACTGCTTCAAGTATTGCAATAAGCTCCTTTGAAGCAATTGCAAATCCGAGTCTCAAACCGGCAAGGCTTCTGCTTTTTGAAAAGGTGCCCACAACCGCAAGATTTGGATATTTCTTTGTTAAGCAAACTGAAGACTCTCCGCCGAAATCAACATATGCTTCATCAATAATTACAACACAGTCTTGATTTTCCTGCATTATTTTCTCAACAAAATCAAGTCCTTCTCCGAGGGATGTTGGTGCGTTTGGATTCGGAATAACAACTCCGCCGTTTTCCTCTTTGTAATCGTTGGGGTTTATTCTGAAATCATCGCCCAGTGGATAGGTTTTATAATCAATTCCGAAAAGGCGGCACCAAACGGGATAAAAGCTGTATGTAATATCGGGATATGCAATGGGCTTGTTGCTGTTAAAAAACGCCTGAAAGCATATTGCCAAAACATCATCTGAGCCGTTACCGACAAAAACATTATCAGCTTCAACACCGTAGTAATCCGCAAGCGCTTTTTTTAGCTTTGTTGCATTTGCATTTGGATAAAAGCGCAGGGAATCACAGTTGAATTTATTTATAGCCTCAATAACTCTCGGAGACGGAGGATAAGGATTTTCGTTTGCATTGATTTTAACAATATCCTTTTCCGTGCTTTGCTCTCCGGGAACATAGGGCTCAATTTTTCTTAAATTTTCTTTCCATAAATTCTGCATGTCTATAACCTCTTTTTTAGGATTTTAACACAAGAATAACAAAATATCAACAAAAACGATTGAAAGCGTGGATATATAATGAAAGGTAATTTTTATTCCGAGGTTTATGCTGTCGTAAAAAGAATTCCTAAGGGAAAGGTTACAACCTACGGCGAAATTGCAAGAGCGCTCGGAAATGTTCGAAAGTCACGGGCTGTCGGCTATGCTTTGCATGTTAATCCTCTTCCCGGAATTATTCCGTGCCACAGAGTTGTTAACCGATACGGAGAGGTTTCGGGCGCGTTTGCTTTCGGAGGTCCCGAAGAACAGAGAGCCAAGCTTGAAGCCGAGGGTATTGTTTTCGGAGCCGACGGGAGAATTGATTTAAAAAATTTCATATGGTTTCCGGAATTTGTTGACAATTCACTTTAATTGTGTTATATTCATATTAGTTTTAACGCTTTTAGGCGTTAAAGTATAAGAAAAGGAGAAAAAATATGAAATCCGCAAGAAAAATTACAGCAGTCCTCTTAGCAGTGCTTATGTTCGCATCTGCCTTTGCGGGATGTGCAAAAGACAAAGCAGAAACCAAAAAATACAAGATTGGTATTTGCCAGCTTGTTCAGCATGATGCACTCGATGCCGCAACTCAAGGCTTCCAGGATTACCTTACCGAAAAGCTCGGTGCTGAAAATGTTGAATTTAATCTTCAGAATGCAGCAGGCGAGTCTGCAACATGCTCAACAATCGTTAACCAGTTCGTTTCCGATAATGTTGATTTGATTATGGCAAACGCAACTCCCGCTCTTGCAGCAGCTATGGGCGCAACAGCAGAGATTCCGATTGTTGCAACTTCAATCACAGACTTTGCAACCGCTCTTGAAATTAAAGATTGGACCGGAAAAACAGGCATTAATGTTACAGGCTCATCAGACCTTGCTCCTCTTGACAAGCAGGCAGAAATGATTAAAGAGCTTGTTCCGGACGCTAAAACAGTTGGTATTCTTTATTGCTCAGGCGAGCCGAACTCAAAGTATCAGGTATCTGTTGTTGAGAGCGAGCTTGATAAAATGAACATTAAGTATAATGAATACACAATCGCAGATACAAACGAAATTGCTTCCGTTGTAACAAAGGCTGTTAAGGAAGTTGACGCTATTTATATTCCCACAGATAATGTTATTGCTTCCGCAACTGAAGCAGTTAACTCAATCACAGAGCCTGCTAAGATTCCGGTAATCGCAGGTGAAGAGGGAATTTGTAAAGGCTGTGGTGTTGCAACACTTTCAATCAGCTATTACAGCATCGGTCAGAAGGCCGGCGAAATGGCTTATGAAATTCTTGTTAACGGCGCTAATCCCGCAGATATGGAAATTGCTTATGCAAGCGATTTAACCAACAAGTATGTTGAAAGTCGTTGTAAGGATTTCGGAATTACTGTTCCCGAAGGCTATGAGCCTATTGATATGACAACTGAAGAATAAAAGCAATTCCAATAAGGATAATGCGGTAGGTTTTGAATCTACCGCATTTCTGTCTGTAATTGAGTATTGATTAAATTGTGATTTTCATATATTTCGGAGGATATTTATGGATTTTTTAGCATCCCTTCCGGGCGCGGCGGCGCAGGGAATTATATGGGGAATTATGGCAATAGGTGTTTTTTTAACATACAGAGTGCTTGATGTTGCGGATTTAACCGTTGACGGCTCTTTTACTACGGGCGGCGCAGTTCTTGTTATGTGCACAGTCGGAGGAATGAATATTTATCTTGCAATGCTTCTTGCTTTTATTGCAGGCTGTATTGCGGGTCTTGTTACCGGCATTTTTCATACGGCATTCGGTATTCCGGCGATTCTTGCAGGAATCTTAACACAGCTCGCACTGTATTCGGTTAACCTGCGAATTCTCGGTAACAAAGCAAACCAAACTCTCAGTGTTATGAAATATGATTTGCTTTTATCGCTGAGATACATAAACAAATCAATTATTGTAGGATTTATTTTTGTTGCAATAATAATTGCTTTGCTGTATTGGTTTTTCGGAACGGAGCTCGGTCATTCAATCCGCGCAACAGGTTGTAATCAGGCAATGGCAAGAGCAAACGGAATCAATACTGATAAAAACAAAATCATAGGTCTTGTTCTTTCAAACGGAATAGTTGCTTTGTCCGGAGCTCTTATTTCTCAGTACCAGGGCTTTGCCGATATTAATATGGGAAGAGGCGCAATCGTAATCGGACTTGCAGCAGTTATCATTGGTGATGTAGTTTTCGGAAAGATTTTCAAAAACTTTGCTCTTCGTTTACTTTCTGCTGTTTTCGGCGGTATAATTTATTATGTTGTTATAACGATAGTTCTCAGAATGGGTCTTAATGCAAACGACCTTAAGCTGTTCTCAGCTCTCGTTGTTGCTCTGTTCCTCGGAATACCGTTTTGGAAGAATAAAATTGTTTCAAAAACAATAAAACACAACAAGGGAGGTGCCGGAAATGCTTGAAATCAAAGGAGTACATAAAACCTTTAACCCCGGCACAATTAATGAGAAAAAAGCACTCACGGGTCTTGATCTTGTTCTTAATGAGGGTGATTTCGTTACTGTAATCGGAGGAAACGGAGCCGGAAAATCAACAATGCTCAATATGATTGCAGGAGTTTATCCTGTTGATTGCGGCAATATTATAATTGACGGTATTGATGTTACAAAGCTTCCCGAACACAAAAGAGCAAAATTCCTCGGAAGAGTGTTCCAGGACCCGATGACGGGAACAGCGGCAAATATGGAAATTGCCGAAAACCTTGCAATAGCCGCAAGAAGAGGGCTTGCAAGAACACTTAAACCCGGTGTAACAAAAAAAGAAAAGGCTGAATTTAAAGAACTTTTGAAGTCACTTGACTTAGGTCTTGAGGACAGGCTAACTTCTAAAGTAGGTCTCCTTTCCGGTGGTCAGAGACAGGCGGTAACTCTTCTTATGGCAACGCTTAAAAAGCCGAAGCTGCTTCTGCTTGATGAGCATACTGCTGCGCTTGATCCCAAAACCGCCAAAAAGGTTCTTGATATGACTCAGCAGATTGTTGCTAAAGATAATCTCACAACATTAATGATTACCCATAATATGCATGATGCAATCAGAGTGGGTAACCGACTTATAATGATGAACAACGGAAAAATCATTTTTGATGTTTCCGGAGAAGATAAAGCAAAGCTCACAACTGCCGACTTGCTTGAAAAATTCAAAAATTCGGCAGGCGAGGATTTGGATAACGACAGAATGCTGCTTTCATAATATTCGCAAAATCACAACGGAGCTGTTATAAACCAATAGGTTGTTTACAGTTCCGTTTTTGTTCCTTGCAATATCGAGAGGGGGATTGCTATGACCGAGAAGGAATGCGATGTTTTTCTTGAAGATGTTCTTGAAATAGGCAGACGGCTTGTCGAAACGGGCGCAGAGGTTCGCCGAGTTGAAGATACAATCACAAGAATTTGCACCGCTTACGGCTTTGACGACTGTGAAATATATGCGGTAACAAGTCTTATTGTTGCAACAATAAAAGGACCTGACGGAAAGCATTACACACAAAGCGTGCGGGTTGTTTCGTCGGGAACAGACCTTGGAAGACTTGAGGAGCTTAATGCTCAGTCACGCTATATTTGTGAAAACACTCCGAGCGTAGAAGAACTTACCAAAAGCATAAAATCATATGAAAGACCGAAGCCCAAGCCCGTAATCAAATGCATTGGCTATATGCTTGCCGCAGGCGGCTTTGCTGTTTTTTTCGGCGGCGGCTGGCAGGACGGACTTGCATCGGCGGCGGTAGCCATTGCAATTTATCTTATGGATTATAATTTAAAGCTTAGAAATATAAACACGGTTATTTATACCTTTGTTGCAAGCCTTCTTTCAGGCTGTATTGCAATACTTTTTGTTCATTTAGGCTTCGGAATTAATATAGATAAGGTAATGATAGGCGATATAATGCTGTTTATTCCCGGTCTGCTCCTTGTTAGCTCCGTAAAAGAAATGTTTAACCGTGATATTGTTACGGGGCTTTACCGAATGATTGAAGCCGTGCTTATTGCAGTTGCCATAGCAGGCGGATTTGCACTTTCGTATTATTTGTTCGGAGGTGCGGCTTAATGAAACAGGAATTTATTCAAATTATTACAGCCGCTATCGGCACTCTCGGATTTTCAATATATTTCAGAGTAAGCGAAAAGAATGTTATAGCCTCAACCTTCGGCGGTGCGTTTGGTTGGGCGGTGTATTTATTGATTTTTCATTTTACGAAAAATCTGTTTTTAGCAAATTTCGTTGCCGCTTTCATTGTTTTCGTATGGTCCGAGATTATGGCGCGTGCACTCAAGGCGCCCTCGAATACATATTTGATACCCGGTATTATTCCGCTTCTTCCCGGTAGTGCGCTTTATTACACAATGGCAGGTATAGTTGAGGGCAACAGAAAAATGTTTATTGATAACGGTGTGAATACAGTTCTTGTAACATTCGGAATGGCGGCGGGAATGGTTGCGTGTGCCGCTCTACTTCACTATATTCAAAAGTATTCTTCACCCAAAAAACAAAAAGGAGAAGGAAAATGAAAAAAATCTCAAAAATTCTATGCGTTTTTCTTGTAATTTGTATTGCTTCATTGTCATGTATTCCCGCATTTGCTTCTAACGGTAAAGGCGTGAATACTATTGAATTTCCGAACGAAGCGGTAAACGGAGTTAATTTGAGTGAAAACGGTGAAAATAAAATTCCTTTTGCAGAGAATTCAAAAACCGACTTCGTTTTAGTTGTTCCGAAAAACAGGGAAGGCTCAATACTTCGTGCCGCAGGTGAGCTTCGCAATGCACTTAAAAGTATTTCCAATGTTGAAATTTCAATAGTGAATGAGGGGAATCTTCCCAATGGGAAAAGGCCGTTTTATATAGGCGTTGAAAAAGCAGACAGCGGCGAAATTAAAAGCGACGGATATAAAACAGTTATAGATGAAAATAAGATTTCAATCTTAGCAGAAAACACAAACGGAATTCAAAACGGTGTTTATGCTTTTATCGAAGAGAAGCTCGGATGTTTGTTTTTAACTCCGGACAGTACATACACACCCGAGTCAAAATCAATATATCTTTCAAAATGCAGTGAGGTTTCAGAGCCTAAAACTCAGTGGAGAGATGTTTATGCCTATGAAACCGTGCAGAATTCATGGGGCGAAAAATTAAGGCTCAACGGAATTCAAACCGATACGGGCGGCAATGCAGGAATTGAAGAAATGCAGTATGCGCAGTGGGGAACATGGTGTCACGACTGCTATGATTTTCTCTCTCCCGAGGATTATTTCGAAACACATCCCGAATATTTCTCCGAAAAGAACGGAAAGCGTGTAACAGAATATGAGGGAAGAGACGCATATCTTTGTCTCAGCAATCCCGAAGTTTATGAAATTGTTGAAAAATCACTTGCAAAAATGATTGAAGAAAATCCTGATAAGTTATATTGGGATTTCAGCGGAAACGACAATTACGCTCTTGCAGGCTGTGAGTGTAAAGAGTGCAAAAAAGCGGATAAGAAAGCGGGCGGAACCGGAATGGGAACACTTCTTCCTTTCCTTAACAAGCTCGCAAAGGCTTTTCCCGATAAGTACATATCAACCCTCGCTTATCTCCACACTCTTAAAGCACCTAAGGGAATAACTGCCGAGGATAATGTAGTAATTAAGCTTTGCTCAATGCCGGGCGATCAGTCATATTCTTATCTTGGCGGAGGAAACGGACATTCCAAGGAGTTTAAAGAACAGGTTGAGCAATGGTCCAAGGTTGCAAAAAACATTGTTGTTTGGGATTATGTTGTCGATTTTGCGCATCTTTTAATGCCGTTCCCGAATTTCGCGGTTCAGGCTGAGAACCAGAAGTTCTATGAAGATAATAATGTTATGGGCGTTTTTCATCAGGCTTCGAGAGAAAAGGGAGGAGAGCTTTCCTGCCTCAGAGCCTATGTCCTTTCACATCTTATGTGGGAGGGAAGCGAGTTCGATGTGGCTGAATGCGTTAGCCGTTATGTTAACGCATATTTCGGAAAGGCGGCTCCTAAAGTAATTGAATACCTGAATTTATCGGCTAAGGAGCTTTCTGATTCGGAAAAGTCGCTCGGACTGTATGACGGACTCATGCCTCATATTAAAGGCTATCTTTCGGATGAGAATATAAGTAAATATGAAATTCTCATAAATGAGGCTAAGAAGGAAGTTAAAAATGATGAGTTGTATCTAAAAAGACTTGAAGAGCTTGAGCTTTCCGTTATGTATGCAAAAGCAATAAATCCCAAAGTAGGCGAAAGCAAACGGCAAAACGCACTCGAGCGCTTAAACACGCTTTGTGATGAGCGTGAAATAACAATGGTTTGCGAGTGGGACAGTCTTGAGAATTTCAATAATGTCAGCTACAACTCACTGATACAATCCGAAAATAAAGAACTGAAAAAGCCGTTATACATAGGCTTAGGTGTAGGAGGCGGAGTGTTTCTCATTGCCGCCGCCTCAACGGTAACAGCAGTTATAATTACGAAGAAAAAGAAAAAATAATACAGCAAATAGAAAGGCTCCCTTTATATAAGGGAGCCTTTAGCTTTATTAAAATGATTAGTTACGGTCATTCAGAAATAGCCTCATTGCATTTTCTTTTGTAATATCAAGAATTTTCTGAGCGGGTATATTAAGCTCCTGCGAAAGGCGCTCGGCTATGAACGGAATATATGAGCTGTCGTTGCGTTTACCTCGGTGAGGAACAGGAGCACAGTATGGGCAGTCTGTTTCAAGAAGAATTCTGTCAAGCGGAATCGCCTTTGCCGCCTCAATGCTTTTTCGCGCATTCTTAAATGTAACAATGCCGTTAAAGCCAATGTACATTCCCTGTTCAACAAGCCTTTTTGCATCGTTTGCACTCCCCGAAAAGCAATGAAGTACACCGTTAGGCTTCATATCTCCTAATATTTCATAGGTGTCTGCATGAGCCTCGCGGTCGTGAACTATAACGGGAAGTGAAAGCTCCTGTGCAAGTTTAATCTGCTCTTTGAAAAATTCCTTTTGCGTTTCTTTAGGGGATGCCATCCAGTGATAATCAAGACCGATTTCTCCGATTGCAACGCATTTTTCGGATTTTGCAAGCTCTTTGATTTTTTCTAAATCGGAGAGGGAAGAACCTTCTAAATTTTCGGGATGAAAGCCTGCGGCAAAATAGATAAATTCATACTGCTCTGCAAGCTCTTTGCTTTTAATACTGCTTTCTAAATCACATCCGCATGTTATTATATATGAAACACCGTTTGATGAAAGAGAGCAAAGCAGCTCGTCTCGGTCACTGTTAAAGGCTTCATCATCATAATGAGCGTGCGAATCAAAAATATTTTTCATCATCTTATTCTTGAACCGGGCTCAATACCGTCAACGAAAATAACCTTAACATCATCGTTCGGGCAGTCAGCGGCAAGAAGCATACCCTCGCTGATTTCACCGCAGAGCTTTGCGCTTTCAAGGTTTGAAACTATAATAACGGTTTTTCCGATTAAATCATCGGGAGTGTACCATTGACTTATTCCCGAAACAATCTGTCTCGGTGTTCCGCTTCCGTCATCAACCTTGAGCTTAAGAAGCTTTTTAGCTCTTTTAACAGGCTCACAATCGGTGATTTTTGCACTTATGAGTTCAACCTTCATAAAATCGTCGAACTTAATCTTTGCAACTCCCTCGGGAGCGGATTCCTTCTTTGCTTTTTCCTCGTTATTTTTGATGAACGCATTAAGCTCATCAATTTCTTTATCAACATCAATTCTCGGGAATAAAGCCTCTCCCTTTTTAACGGTAACGCAGGGATTGAGAATACCGAAAGCGCCTGTTTTGTCGTATGCAGTATCGCTCTCAGATGCGCCTATCTGCTCCCAAACCTTAGGCATTGTTGAGGGCATAAAAGCACTGAGCGGAATAGTTGCAAGGCGAATTGTTTCAAGCAGATTATAAAGAACCGTTGCAAGCCTTGCTTTATTGCTTTCGTCCTTTGCAAGAACCCAAGGCATTGTTTCATCAATATACTTGTTTGCTCTTGAAACAACCTTGAATATTTCCGCAAGGGCGTTGTTGAGCTGTGTTTTGTCGATATAATCATCAACTGCTGATTTAAGATTAATTGCTGTGTTGATTAAATCTTCGTCGAATTCTCCGCTTTCTCTGACGGCAGGAAGAGTGCCGCCGAAATACTTTTCAACCATTGCAACGGTTCTTGAAACAAGATTTCCGAGGCCGTTTGCAAGGTCTGAGTTTATTCTGTTAATCATAATTTCGTTTGAGAATGAGCTGTCTGCACCGAGAGCCATTTCGCGAAGAATATGATAGCGAATGGCATCTGCTCCGTAGCGTTTTACAAGCACAAACGGGTCAACTACATTACCGAGCGATTTGCTCATTTTTTGACCGTTGAATGTAATCCAACCGTGAACAGCAAGGTGCTTAGGAAGAGGAAGCTCAAGCGCCATAAGCATTGCGGGCCAAATTATTGCATGAAAGCGCATAATGTCTTTTGCAACCATATGAACATCTGCCGGCCAAAATTTGTCGTAATCATCAAATGAGTCGTTGTAAAATCCGAGAGCCGAAATGTAGTTTGAAAGAGCGTCTATCCAAACATAAACAACATGCTTTTCATCAAAGGTTACGGGAATACCCCATTTGAAGGTTGTTCTCGAAACACAAAGATCCTCAAGTCCGGGCTTTATGAAGTTGTTAACAAGCTCGGTTGCACGGGTTTTCGGCTGAAGATAATCAGTTTCTGTAAGAAGCTTTTCGATTCTGTCTGCAAAAGGCGACATCTTAAGGAAATAAGCCTCCTCCTTTGCTTCTGTAACCTCTCTGCCGCATTCCGGACATTTTCCGTCAACAAGCTGGCTTTCGGTCCAAAAGCTTTCACAGGGAGTGCAGTATTTACCGGAATATTCTCCTTTGTAAATATAGCCCTTGTCGTAAAGCTCCTTAAATATTTTTTGAACTGTTTCAACATGATATTCGTCGGTTGTTCTGATATATCTGTCGTAGCTGATGTTCATTGTGCTCCAAAGCTTTTTGAATATTTCAACAATATTGTCAACATACTGCTTGGGAGTAACACCGCATTCTGCGGCCTTTTGCTCTATTTTAAGACCGTGCTCGTCCGTTCCCGTGAGGAACATAACATCATAGCCCTGCATTCTTCTGTAACGGGCAATGGAGTCGCATGCAACAGTTGTGTAGCAGTGACCGATATGGGGATTTCCCGAGGGATAATAAATAGGGGTGGTAATATAATAGGGCTTTTTTTCAGACATTTAATTCACCTTTGCCTTTCTGTCCTAAAAAGCTTCAGCGCCGAAGCTGCTTTTGCGCGGCGCTGAGCGTTGTTATTTTTGGAGTTCAAATGTTGAGTGCTCCGAGGTTTCGGTTATTGTTTCTTCGGCAACTCCGGTGGAAAGATTAACTCTAACCCTTGCGTAGCTGTCGCCGTCCTTATAAACGGCAAAGCTGTATGTGTCTGCATCGCCTACAATTCCGTTAACCTCGTATCCCTTGCCGTAATGCTCAGTAAGAAGATTAAGAGCCTGTTCAACACTCATTCCGGAAAATACATTTTTAACTGTTGTGTCTTTTTTTTCGGAGGATGTAGTGCTTGCTTTAGTGGTTTTAGCTACTGTTGTTTTTTCTTCTTTTTTGGTTGTTTCGGCTTCGGAGGTGCTTTCTTCACTTACCGGAGCGGTTGTACCTTGCTCACTTATTTGATTCTCGGAAACAACCGAAGGACTTTCGGGTTCTTCTGTTTCATTAAATTTAGCACAGGCGGTGAATACAACCGAAAGCACTAATAATATAACCGAAACAGAGACTAATGTGCGTTTATTTTTCATTTTTTCACCTTATTTCATAAATTAAAGCAGGCTTGCCGCTTCTTTATCAAGTAAAAGAGTTACATCGCTGTGGAACTGAAGAACAGATGCAGGGCAGTGAGGATTAACCTCTCCGCAAACAAGCTGCTTAATTGCATTAGCCTTCTTTTCTCCGAGAGCGATAATAACTATTTTCTTTGCACGCATTATTGTTCCTATTCCCATTGTTATTGCATGGGTGGGAACCTCCTCAATTGAATTGAAAAATCTGCTGTTGTCGTTAATTGTGCTCTCTTTAAGGGCAACAACATGGCTTATTCTCGGAAAGAAATCCTGAGGCTCGTTGAATGCAATGTGACCGTTTGAGCCGATTCCGAGAAGCTGAATATCTATTCCGCCGGCGTTTTCGATTTTTGCTTCGTAATCAAGACATTCCTGCTCGGGATTTTTCGAGTTACCGTCAAGGAAGTTGATATTCTCCTCGGGAATGTTAATGTGATTGAAAAGATTTTCGTGCATGAATGTATAGTAGCTGTTTTTGTCGTTAACATCAAGATTGCAGTACTCATCAAGATTGAATGTTTTTACCTTGCTGTAATCAACAATTCCGCTTTCATAAAGCTCAATCATGGCCTTGTATGTAAGAAGGGGAGTTGAACCTGTTGCAAGTCCCAAAACAGCATTGGGCTTTGAGGTTACGATGCTCGCAATGTAGTTTCCTGCGGCACGGCTGATTTTTTCCTGTGAATCATAAACAAGTATGTTCATTTTTAAATCTCCTGTTTTCAGTAGTTTAAATAATATATTAAAACAATAACATTTTAATGTCAATGAGTTTTGCACCTTTTTAGCTTAATCGCCATAAAAACTTTAAACAAAACAATATATCCGATTGCACCTGCAACTGCTCCTAAGGTGTCAATCGCCCAATCGCGAAGCTCACAGCTTCTGCCGGCAACGAAAATTTGGTGAATTTCATCAAGTCCTGCATACGCCGATGTGAATACAATTGCATGAAGGAGAAGATTTCGTTTGTTGCTTTGATACAGAGCAATGCAATAGAGAAAGCACAGCCCGGCAAATTCAAGAAAATGTGCGCTCTTTCTAACAATAAAATCAGTAACGCCCTTTCCGAAAATCCGTGTCAGAAAATCAACAATTACAGAGCTTTGCTCGGAGCTTTCAACGGCGGTTCTTGAGGAGAGGTAGAATATAATGCACATGCACAGAAAGACCGGAAGAAAATATAATGCTTTTTTAATCTTCTCTGTCTGCATATACAAAGCACACCCTTCCGCTTCCGGGATGGAACTGAATTCCCGAAACTCCTTTTGCACTTGCATAGTACCTTGATTCATAATAAGCGGGGCAAATACTGCCTGTTGCTATGACATCCTTCTGCGTTTTGTAGCAGAGCTCGGAAAGGCTTTCGACAGTTGTGCTGTTTTGAGCCTTTGCAAGTGATTTATCAAATTTTTCCGTGTCAAACGAAACAATATTCTTTTCGCCTAATTCCTGCAAAAATGCAACGGGGCTTGATTTGGTTGCCTGAAGAGGATAAAAAGCAATTTGATAATCACCGCTTAAAACAGCTTTTTCAAGCTCATCCTTTTCAAGTATTTCAATTTTGAGTGTAAATGAAATTTTGTTTGTTCCCGATTGAGAGTTCGTGTAAGTTGTAATTTGACCGAGCGTTTTTTGAACTCCCTGAATCATTTCCTTAACAACATCTTCAAGCGCTTTAGTTGTTTTAATTGTCAATTCAAGCTCTGAGGCGTTTGCTTCTGCAAGCCCTTTGAGCCAATAAGCCTTTGCCTTTGCTTCATCTTTCGGAATAACGCAGGATTTAAGAGCCTGAGAAGCAGATGTTGTTCCTATTGTGCAGGAGGGTGGAATAATTCCGTTTGCCTGTGTGAAGAATTTCATTTTTGAAACATCGGCATTCTGAAGTGCGCTGCAAAATCCCATTCTGAGATTTTGGTTTGGTATTTCATTGTTATTTAAAAGATAGCACCATGTTCGGTCACTGTAAGGAGTAAATGTTATTTTGCTGTTTTCACCGTAGCGCAGACTGTCTGTTCCGTTTATGAAAGCAGCATCGTAGTATCTTGTTCCGAGCTTTTCCGCAATGTTTTCCTCGTCCTTATCAATACAGAAGGTTAAATCCGAAATTTTAGCTTTGTCTTCGCCGTTATAATCGTCATTCTTATCAAGAAGATAGCTCGAGTCGAGGATGTTTGAAACATAAAACTGACCGTTTGAAATTGTGTATTCAAGGCCTAGCCCGTACCTGCCTCCGGTGTAATTAAAGAAATCTCTGTTACACGGCATTGCTACCGCAGTTGAAAGCGTGTTTAAAAAAGACTCGTCTGCATCGGTAAGCTGAATTTGAAGAGTGTAATTATCAAGTGCCTTAACTCCGAGAGAGGACACATCCTTTTTCCCCTTAAAAATGTCGGGAGCATTTTTGATAACGGAAACAGTTGAATAGAGCGGAGCCTCTGTTTCGGGTGAAACCGCTCTTTGAAGCGCAAACACAAAATCATTTGCGGTAACATCAAGCGAAAAGTCGTCACCGAGCTTTTCTTTAACGGCTTTGTTGATGTGCCATTTTGCACCCTGTCTCAAATAGAATGTATATGTTTTTCTATCATTGCTTATTTCCCAACGCTCAGCAGCAGCGGGCACAACCGACTTGTCATCATTAACACGAACAAGACCTTCAAAGGAGTTTTCAATAATAATAAATTCATCGGAGGTGGAAGCAATCTGCGGGTCAAAGCTGTTAACATCACCGCCGAAGGGATAGTAAAAATGAATGCTCGCGCCCTTGGCTGTGCACGAAGACAGCATAACGGCGGTAAGTATAAAGCACATAATGAGTGCACTGAATTTTTTAGATTTTTGCATAAATATCACCGAACAAATTATTGGAAATATTATACCAAATAGTTATGAATAAATCAACAATATTAAAAGTTTATTTTATTAGCAGAAAAGAGACTTTTTAGCAGAATACTAAAAACGCCCGGTAGCGTGTATTAAAAACTTTTGCGATTTTTTGATTTCAGAGAAAATTTTAACAAAAAAACTGTTGACAATACTTGACTCATAGTTTATTATTTATATCCGCATTAAAATGGAAATATATGCGTAATTAGTAATTTTATATTAGTTGCGGTACGGGGAAAAGCGTTTGTTTTTCTTTGTTTGAAATTACGCGTTTTCAATTTTTCTGTTAAAAAAATACGAACGGAGTGAATGCATTTATGGTAGATGTTAAGGATGTGCAGCTCGGCACAACCCAGCGAAAAAGCTTTGCCAAAATCAACGAGGTTATGAAAATGCCCAACCTCATTGAAGTGCAGAAAAAATCTTATCAGTGGTTTTTGGACGAAGGTCTCAGAGAAGTGTTCAGAGATATCGGCTCAATAACCGACTACACAGGCAATCTTGTTCTTGATTTTATTGATTATTCAATGGACGAGGAGCCCAAGTATTCCATTGCTCAGTGTAAGGCTCGCGATGCAACATACGCAAAGCCTCTCAAGGTAAGAGCACGCCTTCAAAACAAGGAAACAGGCGAGGTTAAGGAAAACATCATTTTCATGGGCGATTTCCCGTTAATGACCGACAGCGGAACCTTTGTTATAAACGGAGCTGAAAGATGTATTGTTTCTCAGCTTGTTCGTTCTCCCGGTGTTTACTACGGAATGACCCACGACAAAACAGGTAAAGAGCTCTTTACAAACACGGTTATTCCCAATCGCGGAGCATGGCTCGAATATGAAACAGATGCAAACGACCTTTTCTATGTTCGTATAGACAAAAACAGAAAAATATATATCACAACCTTCCTTCGTGCGCTCGGTCTCGGTACCGACAGCGAAATCCTTGATTTCTTCGGCGATGATGAAAGAATCAAGGCAACTATAGATAAAGACACAACAAAGAATCAGGAGGAGGCTCTTCTTGAGGTTTACAAGAAGCTTCGTCCCGGCGAGCCGCCCACACTTGACACTGCTCAGGCTCATCTCGACGGCTTGTTCTTCGATTCACGCAGATATGACCTTTCTAAGGTCGGCAGATATAAGTACAACAAAAAGCTTGCAATTAGCGACAGACTTAAAAATCACCGTCTTACTCAGCCGATAATTTCTCCTCAGGGCGAATTCCTTGCAGATGCAGGCGAGGTAATCAGCTACGAAAAGGCAGTTGAAATTGAAAATGCAGGCGTTATGTCCGCTTTCATTGATGTTGACGGCAGAGAAATCAAAATCGTTTCAAACGGAATGGTTGACATCACAAAGTATGTTGACTTTGACTGCAAAGAGCTCGGAATTACCGAAAAGGTTTCATACCGTGCGCTTGCAGAAATCCTTGAAAAATGCGGCGATGATGAAAAAGCTCTCAAGGAAGAAATTAAGCTTCGCCAGGATGACCTTGTTCCGAAGCACATCATTATTGACGATATATTCGCAACTGTTTCGTATCTCATCAATCTTGCATTCGGCGTTGGAACAACAGATGATATCGACCATCTCGGAAACCGCCGTATCCGTGCAGTAGGCGAGCTTCTCCAAAATCAGTTCAGAATCGGATTTACAAGAATGGAGCGCGTTGTTCGTGAGAGAATGACACTTCAGGCTCAGGACGACGAGGAATCAATAACTCCTCAGGCTCTTATCAATATCAGACCCGTTGTTGCGGCAATTAAAGAATTCTTCGGTTCATCACCGCTTTCACAGTTTATGGACCAGAATAACCCGCTTGCCGAATTAACACATAAGCGCCGTCTTTCAGCGCTCGGTCCCGGCGGACTTTCAAGAGACCGTGCAGGATTTGAGGTTCGAGATGTTCACTACACCCACTACGGCCGTATGTGTCCTATCGAAACTCCTGAAGGACCTA
>CAMFBH010000011.1 GCA_945948515.1 uncultured Clostridia bacterium | reverse complement strand
GGAATTAACTGCATTTGGTTTTCTCCGCTGTATCCGTCTCCGAATGCCGATTTCGGCTACGACATTGCCGATTACAAAAACATTCATCCCGACTACGGCGATTTGGATTTGTTTAAAAAGGTTCTTGATGAGGCGCACAAAAGAGGAATGAAGGTTATTATGGACCTTGTTGTTAATCACACCTCCGATGAACACCAATGGTTTATTGAATCACAAAATCCCGATTCTCCCTATCACGACTACTATATTTGGCGCAAGGGTAGGTTTGGCGGTAAAAAGCCTCCGAACAACTGGCTCTCCTGCTTCGAGGGAGGCGCATGGGAATACAACGAAAAGCTCGGCGAATATTATCTTCATGTTTTTGCTAAAAAGCAGCCCGACCTAAACCATGATAATCCTAAGGTTCGCAGTGAGGTTAAGGATATAATGCGATTCTGGCTTGATATGGGAGTTGACGGCTTCAGAGAAGATGTTATAACCTTTATTTCAAAGCGCGAAGGACTTCCCGACGGAATTCCCCTTCCTGCCGCCGCAGGTATAGAGCATTATATGGACGGACCGAATATTCATAAATATCTCAAAGAATATCGCGAGGTCACCGATGAGTACGACTGCTTTACCGTTGGCGAAGCTCCGATGATGACTCCGCGAAACGCTCTTAAATACATAGATGAAAACAATAAAGAGCTTGATTTAATGTTCCATTTTCAGCATATTGAAGCGGACTGCTTTCTTATGGACTTTTTGCAAACAAAGTTCAACCTTAAAAAAATGAAGCGCGCTTTTTCATCTTGGCAGGAAAAGATTAACGGAAGAGCTTGGAACACTCTTTACATTGAAAATCACGATCATCCGAGAATTATATCGCGCTACGGAAGTGAAAAATACAGAACCGAATCGGGAAAAATGCTTGCAAATATGTATATGCTTCAGCAAGGCACTCCCTTCATTTATCAGGGTCAGGAAATCGGAATGGTTAACACGCGCCTGAATTCCCTTGATGACTATGTTGATTGCTTTGTTCACAACAATTACAAGGTTGCAAGAAACACTCTTCATATGAGTGAAGAAAAGTGCTGGGAAAACGCTGTTAAATCAACACGCGATAACAGCCGAACTCCCGTTCAGTGGAATTCCGATGAAAATGCGGGATTTACAACGGGCACCCCTTGGTTTCCCGTTAACACCAACTACAAGGAAATTAATGCAGAAAACGAAATGCAAAATCCCGATTCAATTTTAAATCACTACAAGGCACTGATTAAATTCAAAAAGGAAAATGAGATTGCAATTTACGGTGACTACAAGGAATACTATAAAAGCTCCGACAAGCTGTACGTTTACGCAAGGAGCTTAAACGGTAAAAAGCTTCTTGTTATTAATTCTTTCACCGAAGAAGGCGTTGCTTTTGAAGCGCCTAAAGGCTTTGACCTGGAAAAAGGAAGGGCTATTCTGTGCAACTACAAAACAAACTTTGTTCAGGGCAACGGATTTAAAACAAGACCATACGAAACAAGAGTTTATCTTTTTGAGTAAAAAAATCCCGTCTGATTTGAAGTCAGACGGGATTTTTATTTAGTCATTGTTTAATCTTTTTTCTTCGGAATAATAATAGTCCATTGTAACTTCTTCTCTGTTTTCGTTCTCGTATTTTTCCTGATAATAGTTTTCCTGCTTACATTCAAAGCCGCCGTCAGATTTAACATTTATAAGCGTGCATCCTCGCTGTCTGCCGTAATCCTTTATTCCGGTATAAGCAAGATAATCAATGGTAAAGCCGTAGGTTAAACGAACGCCCTTATAGCTTATTGAGAAATTGTTCAAATGGTCATGACCGCAGAATATTGCCTGAGTTGAACCGAGTTTCTCTATTGTTTCAAACATATTATCCGGATAGAGGCTGGGATATACATCTTCACCGGGCTCTCCCGATTCTCCGTGAAAATACTTTACATCTTCAGTTTCCTGATAATTATTATTTACATACTCATCCCATGCGATTTTATATTCCTCCATCGGAATATGAATAAACAGCATTGATTTCGGCATAGAAGCGCCCGCAAGCTGATTTTGCTTTTCGAATTCTTTGAGCGTTGCTTCATACCAATCTATCTGATTCTGATGAAGTCCGTCATATTTCCAAAGCGCACCGAAATAATCGTTATCAACATATGAGCCTGTGTCCATAAGGAAAAAGCTTTGTGTGATTACACCTGCGCTGTTTTTAACATTAACAGCATAGTTCCCGAAGCCGTCTATATTTTCATCTCCGGCACAAAACAGGCAATAGCTCTCTTTTCCGTCCTTCAAATAAGCCTTTGCTTCATAGTATTCGGAAATACTCTTTCTGCTGAAAAAAGCATAAGCTTCGGTATCGTGATTTCCGAAAATGGGAGCCCAGTAAACTCCGAGACTGTCCATAAGATTGGCAAATATTTTTGCACCCGTTTTATTATTGAATGTTCCTGACTGAAACGGAACGGGATAAACACTGTCGCCTGTAATGATAATTAAATCCGGCTTTTCCTCATAAACCATATTTGCAACGCAATTTATAGCGGCTCTGTCCTTTTTATAGCTCATCCAACCGCCACCGATATGTACATCCGAAAGCTGCATAACCTTTAAATCGCCGTCGGTATAAAAGGTTTTGCAATTCGTGCTTTCATCAATTTTAGGTACAAGCTGATTTTCATAAGAAACACTTTTAATTTCTTTTTCAATATAATTAAGATTAAGCTTAGCTGTTACAGCATTTGCACAGGCCGCAACCACGGCAACAGCCAAGGCGCTTATTAAAATTGCAAGAAGAATTTTTTTAATAATTCTACCTGCTTTTTTGGTTTTCTCCATAATTGTTCCCCCTCTTTCAATCCAATGCAATAACCACGCAAAATATTCCCGATTATCTTATTTCAGAAATCCCTGAACGATTATTTCCTCAGCCTCTTCTTCGCTTATACCGAAGGTCATAAGCTTAAGAAGCTGATCTGAATTAATTTTGCCGATTGCCGCCTCGTGAACAAGCTGAGCATCACCGTTGTTAGCGTCAATTTCGGGAATGGAGGATATTTTTGAATTTCCCATAATAATTGAATCGCACTGAACATGTGCACGGCAGGCTGAATTTCCGATAACACGGGGATGGAAAATCTGAACGCTTTCATCCTTGCCCACGCTTCTGCTGACAATCTGCGCAGAAGAGCCGTCGCCGTTCATTGTAATATCAACATTTGACTCTGCATACTGCTTTGAATGAGTCATAAGCCTTTCGGTTATAACAAGCTTTGCACCTTTATCAAGGAATGCTTCGGTATCTCTTTTAGTTGAATCAACGCCTTTAATCTGCACCATTTCCATTTCGGCAAAAGCGTTTTCTCCGAGGTTCACAATAGTTTGCGGATTGAGAATTCTTTCTCCGCTTCCGCTTCCCTCACCGTAGTGCTTTTCAATATATTTTATTTTTGCACCCTTTTCAATATGGAAGGTGTGAATTCCGTCGTGCTGACTTGTTTGACAGCCGTCGTTGTGAATTCCGCAGCCGGCAACAATTTCAACATCTGCATTTTCACCGATGTAAAAATCGTTATAAACTAAATCGTTGAGTCCGGTTTCGGTAAGAATAACAGGAATATGAACACTCTCGCCTTTAGTGTTCGGCTTAATAATAATATCAATTCCGGGCTTATCCTTTTTGGGAATAATTTCAATATTTTCTGTTGAATGTCTGCCGAGCGCCGAGCCGTTTTTTCTTATATTATAAGCTCCCTCGGGTATATCGCTTATACTTGCAATAGTTTTAAGAATATCGGAATCAAGCTTTAACACCCTTATTCACTCTCCTTTCGGAATGCACAGGAATTTTCTTCTCCGAGTTGTTTTAAAAGTTCGGGGAAAATTTCGTCCTTTGCTCCCTGCTTTTGAATCTTTCCGTTTGCAATTATAACAATTTCATCTGCAAGCTGCATTATGCGCTCCTGATGAGAAATAATTAAAACGCTCTCGTGAGTTCCTTTTGAAATAGCCTTAAAGGATTCAACGAGCTTTGCAAACGACCACAAATCAATTCCCGCTTCGGGTTCGTCATAAATTGCAAGCTTAAGCTCACGAGCCATCAACGACGCTATCTCAATTCTCTTAACCTCTCCGCCCGAAAGAGAGGAATCCACCTCTCTGTTCAAATAATCCGCAGAGCAAAGGCCAACCTTTGTCAAATAAGCAGAGCACTCATCAGCCGGAAACTCGCGTCCGCTTGCAAGCGACAAAAGCTTTCTTACGGTTAATCCCTTGAAACGCGCGGGTGCTTGAAACGCATAGCCTATTCCGAGCTTTGCACGCTCGTTTATAGGCTTGTCCGTGATATCCTCACCGTTAAAAATAATCTGTCCGCCTGTTGGCTTTTCAATGCCCATAATGAGCTTTGCGAGCGTTGACTTTCCGCCTCCGTTAGGACCTGTTATTACATAGAATTTACCGCTCTCAAGCTTTAAATTCACCTTGTCGATTATTTCAAGCTCGCCTTTTGAGCTCTGCACCTTGAATTCAATATTTTTTAATTCGAGCATTTCCGTTTCCTTTCAGTAAAGTTTAACACTATAATATGTATATATGCGATGTATCAAGCTGTTTTATCATTATTTGTTTCAAGCAATTTAAACAACGCATTAATCATCGGCTTTGTAACAAAATGAAGCACTGTTGCCACTGCAATAATTGAAGCTGTAATAACAATCCAGTTCACGGGGAAAGAGAATTTATGAGGCAGATCCAAATATTCAATAAGCATATGCTGAACCAAATATATTTCCAAAGTCAACTTTGACACATATTCAACCGCTTTTAAAACAGGCTTCGGAAGCTTTTCCAATTTCCCGTCCAAAGCAGAAAATAACCTGAATACAAAATACAACAGCAACAGCAAAACAATTTGATTAACAAATTGAAACGGGCTTACCTGCGGTATTCTTGAAAGTGCAACCTTACAGGCGAAATGAGCCATGCAAAAAACTACAACTCCGATTAACGGAAAAGCTGCTTTTTTATTGCGAAATTTTTCATCATTCTGTCTAAACCACGCGCCCATTAGCATTGCCTCAAAAAACAAAAAGCGCACCATTGGCTTTGTAACATCATCAACATGATAGTAGCTTTTATCAAATGCAAATATATAAACAATTCCGAAAACCGCGGCAACTACAAGCATAATGTGAATAAGATGCTTCTTCATCCATTCTGTTTTCATAACAAAATAAAAAGGAACATAAAGTAAAAGAATAGATGACACAAAATGGTAAAATGTGGGATAAACGAACCAATAGAGTATATCCTGCTCTTCTGAAAGCTTAAAATACCCCACCAAAAAATAAGCTATTGTAATTACAAATGTTGGTATATAGAGCTTTATAAATCTTCTTGAATACCATTTTGCAAAGTTTGTTTTTACATTATAAAGGCAGTATCCCGAAACAGCGAAGAACAAAATATTGCCTATCATTCCGCCGTGAGACAGCCAGTTTGTGGGATACACACCTATGTAATGAGCATTGGATATAAGAGCCGCCGCCAATGCTCTTAAAAATGATATGAATACAATCATTTTATACCGCCTTAAATTCCTTTTTCAATTATCGTTTTTTCAATCGTTACTGATGAACGAATTTATACGGCAAAAAAACGCTGGGCGTATCTTACGCTTTCCATTGCATCCTTTGCATAATAATCCGCATTAATCATTTCCGCGTAGGATTTTGTAAGAACGGCTCCTCCGACAAACACCTTGGCATCCGTATTCTCATGAAGCAATGCAATTGTTTCTTCCATTGCAGGAACAGTTGTTGTCATAAGAGCAGAAAGTCCTACAAGCTTAATATTATTTTTTTGAACACATTCAAGAATAGTCTTTGCCGGAACATCCTTTCCGAGATCAAAAACATCAAATCCGTAATTTTGAAGCAAAACCTTAACGATATTCTTTCCTATATCGTGGATATCTCCGTGCACGGTTGCTATTGCTATTTTTTCGCCTTTTTCCTGCTTTTTGCCGATGCTGATAATCTGCTTTTTTATAACCTCAAAAGCACTCGTTGCACTGTCCGCGCTCATTAAAAGCTGAGGGAGGAAAATCTTGTTTTCGCCAAAGCCCCTTCCCACCTCATCAAGTGCGGGAATAAGCTCATTGTTAATAATATCGAGACTATCCCTTGTTTTTAAAAGCTCCTCAACGGCTCGCGAAGCCTCTTCCTTTAGCCCTTTTATTATTGCTTCCTTTAGCGTTACATTCTGATTTGAAGCGGGGGATTTCTTTTCATCTGTAACAAAAGAAATATAGCTTTCAAAATTATCGTCGAGACCTTTGAGTGCACAGAAAGAATAATATGAATTCATCATAGAATCGGACATTGGATTTATTATTCCTGCGCTGAGCCCGTTTTCCATTGCAAGAGTGAAAAACGCAGAGTTTATTGCATCTCTTTTCGGAAGACCGAAGGAAATATTTGAAACGCCGAGAACAGTGTTTATTCCCATTTCATTTCTTATATAGTTCAGCGCACGCAAAGTTTCGTTTGCACCGTTTTTATCCGTGCTTACAGTCATTGCAAGCGTATCGAAAACAAGATCCTTTTTCTTTATTCCGAAGCGTTCTGCTTCTTTAACGATTTTCTTTGCTATTTCTATTCTGCCGTTTGCGCTCTGCGGAATTCCGTTTTCATCAAGGCAAAGGCAAACAACAACTCCGCCGTATTTTTTGACAAGGGGGAAAACGCTCTCCATTGAACTTTTCTTACCGTTAACGGAATTTATCATCGGCTTGCCGTTATATATTCTTAATGCGTTTTCCATAGCTTCAATATTACTTGTATCTATTTGAAGCGGAAGCGGAGTAACACTTTGAAGAGCCCTTACGGCATTTTTCATCATTTCGGTTTCATTTATTTCCGGAAGTCCTACATTAACATCAAGAATATGTGCACCCTTATCCTGCTGTGCAATGCCCTCTTTCAAAATGTAATCAAGGTCATTATTTCTCAAAGCTTCTTTTAAAAGCTTTTTGCCCGTGGGGTTAATTCTCTCTCCGATAATTACAGGAGCGTTTCCGATTTCAACACAACGGGAATATGAAGAAACAAGAGTATGATTTTTTTCTGTTATTTCTTCTTCCTTCATGTTTTTACAAGCGTTAACAAGCGCTTTAATATGGGACGGAGTAGTTCCGCAACAGCCTCCCATATACTGAGAGCATAGCTCCTTCATATCATTTGCAAACTCTTCTGGAGAAACATTAAACACGGTTTTTCCGTTTACTGTTTCAGGGAGTCCTGCATTGGGATTTATTATTATCGGAAGGCTTGTGTATTTTTTCAATTCGGGCAAAAGAGATTTCATCTGCTTCGGTCCCAAGCCGCAGTTAAATCCCACAGCATCAACACCGAAACCTTCAAGCATTGCAACAGCGCTTTTTATATCCGCACCGGTAAGAAGCCTTTTGCTTTCATCAAAAATCATTGTAACAAAAACAGGCAGATTGCTGTTTTCCTTTGCGGCAAGAACGCCTGCTTTTATTTCATAGGTATCGCCCATTGTTTCAAGAAGAATTAAATCGCTTCCGTCGGCTCCGGCACGAACGACCTCGGAAAAAAGCTCATAAGCTTTTTCAAAGCTGAGCTCGCCCATAGGTTTAAGAAGCTTTCCCGTAGGTCCGATATCAAGCGCAACCTTCTTGCCCGCTTCTCTTGCAAGGCGCACTCCTGCCTTAACCACTTCATCAACATTGTTGAATTTAAGGGAATTTGCTCCAAAGGTGTTTGTGCAAATAATATCTGCTCCTGCCTCGGCATACATTTTATGAATTTTTAAAACTTCTTCCGGCTTTTTAAGATTCCATGTTTCGGGAAGCTCTCCTGCCTTAAGTCCTGCGCTTTGGAGCATTGTTCCCATTGCGCCGTCAAAAAAAATCGGCATTTTATTTCCCATTGCCTTTCCTGCTACAAATAGTTTTATTAAGAATCCCTAACACCTAACTGTAGCCGATAAGCGTATAACGGGATTTCAGCCGTCTCAAAATTATGCAAAGGCAAATCTTGAGGGAAAACAATTTGATTAGTGTGATTTTCGCACTAATCCTCTATTCCTATAAATGCTGTAACAGATTTAGTGGGCAGCATTTGCATTGTTTGAGTCAGCGTTAAGCCTATTCTTTTGGTAAGCTCAAGCATTTTAAATATTTTTTCCTGATTTTCTATTGCAAGGTCGAAATAACCCGGTGAATACCGCATACGAAGATTTTTCCCGGTAAGGGCTCTCACCTCGTCTTCAACTCCGTCGCAAACCTCCTCAATCATTGCGGCAAATACAGCCTGAAAGGTCATCGCCTTTGCAATATCCGTTAAGCTGTATCTTCTTATTATTTCATCGCATTCCCTGCCGAGAGTTGCACCGAACACAACAACTCTTTTACAATCCTCCAGGTTTTTTGCAAGGCGCTTGCTTTTGAATTCAAATCCTCCGCAAATCAGCGTATCCTCTGTAACCGAGCAATCAAATATGCGATAAAGAGTTTTGGGTGTAATGCTTTTTTGAGCAATTTGACAGCACTCGTCAACAAGTCCAAGCACTCTTTCATCTTCAATTTTGCTGTTTGTTCGAAGGTAGCGAAGAATTTCAGCCTTATCCATTAATTATCTCCGATAAGTTTTTCATTATTGTTCCGGCAACATCGGGCTTATTCATTGTATAGATATGAATATTATCAACACCGTTAGCCATTAAATCTATAATTTGCTCGCTCGCATAAACAATTCCCGCCTGCTTCATTGCCTGCGGACTGTCCTGAAAGCGCTCAACGATTTTTTCAAATTTTTTCGGCATTTTACATTCCGAAAGAGTGAGTATTCTTGTTATTTGCTTTGCATTTGTTACGGGCATTATTCCCGCAATAATAGGAACATTTATTCCTTTTTTTACGCAATCATTTTTAAACCGAAGAAAAAGCTCATTATCAAAAAACATTTGAGTTGTAAGAAAATCCAAACCGCAGTCAACCTTTTCTTTTAGGTGAACAAGGTCATCCTCCTTGCTTTTACTGTCGGGGTGGGTTTCGGGATAACACGCTCCGCCAACGCAGAAATCACCCTCCGCCTTTAGCTGATTTACAAGCTGATACGCATGCTCGTAGTACTGCTTATCGGGAAACACAAAGCCCTCGGGAATATCTCCTCTGAGCGCGAGAACATTTTCTATTGAATTTTCTTTTAATTCATCTATTACGGAAGTAATTTTCTCTTTGGTTGAAGTTAAACAGGTCAAGTGAGAAAGAGGTGTTACGCCACAATTTTTAACCTCATTTGCAATCTCTGTTGTAAAACCGCTTGTTGTTCCTGCCGCACCGTAGGTTACACTCATAAATGATGGGCTGAAAGCGCACATCTGCCTAACTGTTTGCTTTGTGCTCTCAAGCTTATCCCACTCTTTCGGAGGAAACATTTCAAATGAAACGGTTATGTTTTTTTCTTTTAATATATCCTTTATTTTCATAATTATAAACCTCCGTACGATATATTATTCACTTTTGATTTAAATATTTTAGCAAATTCCTGCTGTTTTTTCAACAAAATCTGTATTTTAATTATAAAAAAGGTAAACTGTTTTTGTAAATTATAAATGAGAAAACACATAGAAAAATCGAGTAAAACGGAGAAAAAAAGAGATTTCGGAATTTATATTAAAATTTATCAAAAAATCTATTGACTGAAAAAAGCATTTGTGTTATCATATCGAAGCACTCAAAAAGAGACGAATTTATATTTGGAGGAAAATGTTATGTCAACATTTATGCTGAAAGCAGAAGATATTGAGCGTAAGTGGTATGTAATTGATGCACAGGGCAAACCCCTCGGCAGAGTTGCAGCTCAGGCGGCAGTTCTTCTCAGAGGAAAGCACAAGCCCACATACACTCCCCATATGGACTGCGGTGATTTCGTTATCATCATCAATGCAGAAAAGGCTGTTCTCACCGGAAACAAGGCTGAAAACAAGCTTTATCAGCACCACACAGGCTATATCGGCAATCTTAAAGAGGTTAAGTATTCAAAGCTCATGGCTGAGAAGCCCGAGTTTGCAATGGAGCTTGCTGTTAAAGGCATGCTTGCAAAGAACAAGCTCGGTAGCAAGCAGCTTACAAGATGCCGCATCTACAAAGGCGCAGAACACAAGCACGAGGCTCAGCAGCCCGTTGCTTGGAATATGTAAGGGAGGTTAAATTATGTACGAAACTAATCCTTATTTCTACGGCACCGGAAGAAGAAAAGAATCCGTTGCAAGAGTCCGCGTTTACGCAGGAACAGGAAAAATCACAATCAACGACCGTGATATTGATGATTACTTCGGTCTTGAAACTCTTAAGCTTATCGTTCGTCAGCCTCTTAACCTTACTGACACAGTTGAGAAGTTCGACATTGTTTGCCGTGTAAACGGCGGCGGTGTAACAGGCCAGGCAGGCGCTATCCGTCACGGTATTTCAAGAGCTCTTCTTCAGTATGACGAGGCTCTCCGCCCCGCTCTTAAGAAGGCAGGCTTCCTTACTCGTGACCCGAGAATGAAAGAGCGTAAAAAGTACGGTCTCAAGGCAGCTCGTCGCGCACCTCAGTTCTCAAAGAGATAATCTGTTATCTTTTTCAACACCCTTGTTTATTCAAGGGTGTTTTTTATGCCTGAAAATTTATTCACATTGAAGATGTATGAAATATATGATTTGATAAAAGCAGCATCAAAACATTTATTTAATTCCTTTATAAGTAAGGGAAAACAAAAATGAAAAAGGAAATAATTCTTGCGGTTATTATAATTTTAACTGCTTGCTGTGTTTTTATTTTCTCCTCATGCTCAAAAAATAGGTGCGTTTGATGAAAGCAAGGATAGTATTTTTTATATTGATTATGTTAAGGTTTGGCAGAATGAAAGCTATGAAAAATACATAATTGACGATTCAAAATTCCCCGGAGCGCTTGATATTGACAACTAAAAATACTTGGTAATATACTCTGGCATTAAACAGACAAAAGAAAAAGAGAGAGTTTCATACTCTCTCTTTTTTGTTCGTATTATACTCAATACATTATTAAAAGCGTTAATCATTGAATCTTAGTTACCTGATAGCCTTGATCGGCAACAGCTTTCTTCAAAACATCATCGGAAATCTCTTTTTTCAGCGTTACAACAGCCGTTCCTATCTCGTGGCTGACTTCTGCATTTTTTACGCCGTCAAGCGATTCAAGTGCTTTTTTAACATGCATCTCGCAATGTCCGCACATCATACCTTCAATTTTTATAGTCTTTTCCATTGCTTTTGTCTCCTTTTCGGTTGTATTTTTTAATTTGCTTCTTATTTTTCGATCCCGTTTTGAATCATGCATCTTAATGAAATTTAAGCGCAGTGCGTTTGTGACTACGCTGAAGCTGGACAGGCTCATTGCCGCCGCTGCAAACATTGGATTGAGCTGCCAGCCGAGTATATTGATAAACACTCCTGCCGCCAAGGGAATACCGATAATGTTATAGATAAACGCCCAAAACAGATTTTCGTGAATGTTTTTCAGCGTTGCTCGGCTCAAACGGATTGCCGCAGGAACATCGGACAGGCGGCTTTTCATCAGCACAACATCCGCCGCATCAATCGCAACATCTGCGCCTGCACCAATGGCAATACCGATATCGGCACTTGTAAGCGCCGGAGCATCGTTAACGCCGTCGCCAACCATAATTACCCTTCCTTTTTTCTGAAGCTCACGGACAACACTCGCCTTGCCGTCCGGAAGCACACCGGCAATCACTTCATCAACACCTGCCTTCGCTCCGATAGCTTTAGCCGTGCGCTCGTTATCACCTGTAAGCATCACCACATGTATGCCCATATTCTGCATTTCTTTTATAGCCTGCGGACTGTCATCCTTTATAGTATCCGCAACGGCAATAATGCCGCAAAGCTCATCGCCACGGGCAAAGAACAACGGAGTTTTTCCTTCCTCCGAAAGCAACTCGGATTTTCCTTTCATCTCATCGGGCACGAGGATTTGTTCGCTGATAAATTTATAACTACCGCCGAGAATTACATCACCTCCGAGAGAAGCGGTAAGACCGTTGCCCGGTAAGGCCTTGAATTGCTCTGCCTCGTCAACCGACAGACCTTCCTCTTCTGCCCTTTTGTTGATTGCTCTCGCAAGCGGATGCTCACTTTTTTTCTCAAGCGCATAAGCAACGGATAAAAGCTCCTTTTTGCTTATGCCGTTTACCGGAATCATATCCGTAACTCTTGGTTCTCCCTGCGTTATCGTACCTGTTTTATCAAGTGCAACAATCTGAGTTTTCCCTGTTTTCTCCAAGGATACAGCCGTTTTGAAAAGAATTCCGTTCTTCGCTCCCATTCCGTTTCCGACCATTATGGCAACAGGTGTGGCAAGGCCGAGCGCGCATGGACAGCTGATAACCAATACGGATATTCCCCTCGCCAACGCATACCCCACTGTCTGACCTGCAACAAGCCATGCTATAACGGTTATTACCGCAATAACAATAACAGCCGGCACAAACACACCCGACACCTTGTCCGCAACCTTTGCAATCGGCGCTTTTGTTGCAGATGCATCGCTGACCATCTGAATAATTTGTGAAAGTGTGGTATCCTCTCCTACTCTTGTTGCTTCACAGCGTATATATCCCGACTGATTGAGCGTTCCGGCGGAAACCATGCTTCCGACTGTTTTGTCAACGGGAATACTCTCTCCTGTCAGTGTGGATTCATCTACTGCACTGTCGCCCTCCAAAACGGTTCCATCCACAGGAATGCTTTCACCCGGACGCACAACAAAAATATCGCCCTTTGCTACCTGCTCAATCGGTACGGTTATTTCGGTATCGTCACGATAGATAGTTGCCGTCTTGGGAGCTAACTTCATAAGCCCTTTGAGCGCGTCGGTTGTTTTACCCTTTGAGCGCGCCTCCAGCATTTTTCCGAGGGTTATCAGCGCAAGTATCATGGCGGCGGATTCAAAGTAAAACTCGTGCATATAGGACATTACGGCTTTTGCGTTGCCCTTAACCTGCGCATCCGTCATTGCGAAGAGAGCAAAGGTGCTGTAACCAAATGCAGCCGTTGCGCCTAACGCAACCAATGCATCCATATTAGGAGCGCGGTGCCACAGGCTCTTAAATCCGTTTATAAAGAATTTCTGATTGATGACCATAATCGCAACTGTTAATAATAGCTGTAAAAGCCCCATTGCCACATGGTTATTTTCAAAGAAAGACGGCAGAGGCCAGCCCCACATCATATGCCCCATTGAAACATACATAAGAACAATCAAAAAGCCGAGAGATGCAATCAACCGCTTTTTAAGAATTGGGGTTTCTCTGTCCTTCAGTGCATCGTCATCAAAAAAAGTTTGTGTATTTTTCTCTTTTCTTCCTTTTTTAAGAGCCGCATCGTATCCCGCTTCACGAACCGCCGCTATGATTTCCTTGGAATTAGCAGTTCCCTCCACTCCCATGGAATTAGTCAGCAGACTAACCGAGCAGGAGGTTACACCCTTAACACCTGATACTGCCTTTTCAACCCGAGCGGTACAGGCGGCACAGCTCATACCGGTTACTGTATATTGCTCCATAGTTTATTTGTAACGCCTCCTTTTATTTCATCAGTTTTTGCAGAGTTGCCACTAACTCGTCAATTACCTCATCGTTACCGTTGCGAATATCCCTTGCAACGCAACCTTTGATATGACTTGCCAGCAGCTCCTTATTAAACGCATTGACCGCAGCGTTAACAGCGGCTGACTGGATTAAAATATCCGCACAGTAAGCATCATTCTCCACCATTTTGCGAATTCCGCGAATCTGCCCTTCAATTCGATTAAGGCGGTGAGTAAGATTTTTTCGTTCTTCAGCAGAACGAGCTGTTGTTTTTTCACAGCATCCGCATTCTTTTTTATCTGCCATAAATAACATCCTTTCATACCCCCGTGGGGTATTTATATTATATACCCATATAGGGTATATGTCAATAAGAAAAGCTGATTATTCTATTATTTACAAATAAGGCTTCATAACTCACTGCCCTTAAATATTATAAACCGAAACACATATAAAAAACGGTGCGCTCCAAACGAAACGCACCGTATATTATTATCCTCATCTGCCTTTTCTTTTCTTATAAACAATTCCTGCAATAATGCTTATTATGCCCGTTACCGTGAAAACAATAAAAACATTTAAAAAACCTTTGTAGCCTGCTTTCCACGGCTTCGGATTTCTGTTATTAAACAGCTTTATCCTTTATCATCGTTAGTGAAATTCTGTTTTTCTTAACATCAACGGAGAGAACCCAAACAGTAACTATATCTCCAACCTTCAGAACATCTCCGGGATGCTTAATATATTTATTGGTTATTTGAGAAATATGAACAAGTCCGTCCTGATGAACTCCGACATCAACAAACGCGCCGAAATCAATAACATTTCTGACAGTTCCTTTAAGCTCCATGCCCGGCTTTAAATCTTCAATGCCCATAACATCCGTTCTGAGAAGCGGGGGCGGAAGCTCATCTCTCGGGTCTCTTCCGGGCTTTTGTATTTCTTTAACAATATCAATAAGCGTAGGCTCTCCTATTCCGAGCTGAGAAGCTATTGAAGAAGCTGATTCTTCCTCAAGCTTTTTAGCAATATTCTGCGTTTTGCCCTCTCTGATATCGCTGTTGCTAACATTGCAAAGCTTAAGAAGCTTGTTTGCCGCATCGTAGCTTTCGGGATGAACAGAAGTGTTATCAAGAACATTATCGCTTTCCGCTACTCTCAGGAAGCCTGCACACTGCTCAAACGCCTTTGGTCCGAGCTTTGAAACCTTTTTCAATTCATTTCTTGATTTGAATGCTCCGTATTCCGTTCTGTAAGCAACAATATTTTTAGCAACCGTTCCCGAAAGCCCCGAAACTCTGTTAAGCAGCTGAGCAGAAGCGGTATTCAAATCAACTCCGACAGAGTTTACGCAGTCTTCAACAACACCGTCGAGCGCATCCGAAAGCTGATTTTTAGGCATATCGTGCTGGTATTGACCTACTCCGATTGCCTTAGGGTCGATTTTAACAAGCTCTGCAAGTGGGTCTTGAAGTCTTCTTGCGATTGAAACGGCGGAACGAAGGCTTACATCGTATTCGGGAAACTCCTCTGCCGCAAGCTTTGATGCGGAATAAACAGAAGCGCCCGCTTCGCTGACAACCATATAGGATAAGCCCATATCAAGCTCTTTAATTACCTCTGCCGCAAAAACCTCGGTTTCGTGGGAGGCAGTTCCGTTTCCTATTGCAAAAATCTGAACATTATGCTTTTTAACAAGGTCCTTAATTATTTTTTTCGCCTGCTCAACCTTGCTGTGGGGAGGCACGGGATATATAACAGCCGTATCAAGCACCTTTCCCGTTCCGTCAACAACCGCAACCTTACAGCCTGTTCTGTAACCGGGGTCAAGACCTATTGTTACTCTGTTTTTAACGGGAGGTTGCATAAGAAGCTGGCGTGTATTTCCTGCAAAAACCTTGATTGCTCCTTCGTTTGCCTTTTCTGTCAGCTCGTTTCTTATTTCTCTTTCAATGCTCGGAAAAATAAGCCTTGAATAAGAATCGTTTATTGCTTCAATAACCTCTTCGGAAAGCGCCGAATTGCCGTGAACATGAATTGAATAGAGAATATTCAATGCCTTTAGCTTATCAAAATCAAGAGAAGCCTTAATAAATCCCTCTTTCTCTGCACGGTTTATTGCAAGAACTCTATGGGAGGCGATGCTTTTAACGGGCTCGCTGTACTGAGCGTACATTTCATAAACCCCAAGCTCCTCTTTTGCGCCCTCGCAAACAAGAGAAGCGTTCATTTTGCAAACATTTCTTATTCTCTTTCTGCCCTCGGCATCATCAGAAACCGTTTCGGCAATAATATCTCTTGCACCCTGAAGCGCATCTTCGGCAGTAGGAACATTTTCATTTATATATTTCAGAGCCTCTTCAAGAGGAGATGCTTTGCCCTGCTGTTCATATATATAATCCGCCAAGGGCTCAAGCCCTTTTTCCTTTGCAACGGAAGCTCTCGTTTTTCTTTTCGGTCTGTACGGTCTGTAAATATCCTCAAGCTCGGTAAGAGTTTGAGCATTGTCTATTGCAAGTCTGATTTCATCGGTCATTTTCTCCTGCTCCGTTATAGAAGAGGTAACCTTTTCCTTTTGCTCTTCAAGATTTCGAAGATATGAAAGTCTGTCATTAAGCTCACGCAGAACCTGGTCGTCAAGAGAGCCTGTTACTTCCTTTCTGTATCTTGCAATAAAGGGAATTGTGTTTCCCTCGTCAATAAGCTTAACCGCGCTTTCAGCCTGAGTGCGCTTAATTGAAAGCTCCTCGGCAAGTTTTGAAATTATATCCATAAAAAATACCTTTCAGCAATAATTTAATACTTCGCAGATTGTTCCTCCGCCGATAACCGTGTCTCCGTCGTAAAGAACAACCGCCTGCCCTTTTGTTACGGCTCTTTGAGGAGTGTCAAAAGCTATTTTAACATTTCCGTTTTCAAGTACCTTTGCCGTGCAGGGAGCCTCCTTTGCACGATAACGGGGCTTAGCGGCGGCTCTGATTTCATCCTGCGGAGCATCAAATGCAATCCAGTTAAAATCCTTTGCAACGAGCTCCTTTGTGAACAACTCCTCATTTTTACAAAGCACAACCTCGTTATTATTTGCATTGATTTCGCGAACATAGGCAGGCTCTCCGAGCGCTATTCCGAGCCCCTTGCGCTGACCCACCGTGTAATGAATTATGCCCTTGTGTTCACCTAAAACCTCTCCGCTGAGATTAACAAAATTGCCTTTTTTAAAGGTTTTCCCCGTGTGGCGTTCAATGAAAGAAGCATAATCCCCGTCAGGAACGAAGCAGATATCCTGACTGTCCTTTTTTGAAGCGTTGATAAAGCCGTACTGCTCTGCAACCCTGCGAACATCCTCCTTGCTTTCGAAGCTTCCGAGAGGAAATACGGTATGTTTGAGCTGCTCCTGACTCAAAAAATAAAGAACATAGGTTTGATCCTTAGCCTCGTTTTTTGATTTTTTCAGGAGGTAGCGCTTTGATTTTTCATCATATTCAATTCTTGCATAATGCCCTGTTGCAACCTTGTCACAGCCGAGAATTTTCGCTCTGTCATAAAGCTTTTCAAACTTCATAAATCTGTTGCAGTCTATACAGGGATTTGGCGTTTCGCCGTTTTCATAAGCGTTAATGAAGCGCTCAATTACCGTGCTTTCAAAATCATCGGTGAAATTAAAAACATAGTATTTCATTCCAAGCTTATAGGAAACGCTCCTTGCATCCTCGGTATCGGCAAGGGTGCAGCACGAGCCCTCTCTTTCGGGAACGCTCTCGGAATGAAGCTTCATTGTTACTCCGATACAATCATATTCGCTTTGGCACATAAGCGCTGCGGCAACAGAGCTGTCAACTCCGCCGCTCATTGCAACAAGTGCTTTTTCACTCATTTTTTTCACACTGATTTCTGTTATCAATTTTTGCATTTACTAATTATACAGGAAAAGGGACCTGCTGTGCAAGTCCCCTTTCTGTTTATTTTTTCGGTTTTTTAATTTTATTAAGCATGGAATTAATTTCAAGGATTTGCTCCTTTGTTATGCTCTGCCCCATCATTGAAAGAGCTCTTCTCATTGTAAAGCCTTTTGCAATTCCGATAATGGTTTTATTAATTTTAAGTCCTGCCAGCATTGATTTATCAACATCCATACCGGCAACCTTCTTATTATCCTTGGATTTTTTCGGCATAAGTATTTTAAGAATCCTCAGAGCAAAAATCTTTCCCTTGAACGGCTTAAGAATATCTCCGATTGTGTCGTTAACCGAAAAATATCCTGCCGGAGTTTCAATCTCAAACCAGTTGATAACGCTACCGGCATCTTTCATAACATAATCCTCGTTGAATTTATCAACCTTTCTGATTATGCTCTCATCGGTACAATCGCCGCTTTTTGCAACAAGCTTTGTTTCACCCTCATTTTTAACCTTAAAGGTAAAGAACGGGAACTTGCCCTTTTTTTGCTTTCCGACGCTTTCTCCGTTTGCAAAAAGCTCAACCTCATCGAGATTACAGTAAACCTTAACCTCTGTAACATCTTCAACTCTGTCAACATATCTCTTCGAGCAAATATGAAGAACACTCTCGTTTGAAAGCCATGCTTTATATGCATAAAAAGCATCTTTCTTATACTTTCTGTCAAAGGTGATAAGTCCCTTATGATTCATTCCGTTTTCTCCGCCTTCGCTTCGTGCATCTGCGGCGAAATCGAACATATTCCAAACATGAGTTGCCCAAAGATACGGTCTTTCGGCAATCTGTTTAATCAGCTCCTCGTGATAGATTGCCTGATATTCCTCTGTATAATCGCCCTGCTCGGGAGTTGACGAGTGCCAATTGAGAGCCTCGCAACCGTATTCGCTCAAACCAATCGGAGTATCGGGATACTTTTTACGGAAATCATCAAACCAAGGTCCGTACATATCATATGTTCCGCCGTACCATCCGAAATAGTGGTTATAAGAAAGCACATCGGGAACACGAAGATACTCGCTTGAAGGATCGCACATAGTAAGCGTTGCAAGAGTTGTTTTTCTCGTTTTGTCGAGCGAATGAACCAAATCATTGAGTTCACGGTGATTTTCAATAAGAGTTTTATCTGCCGCGCCGTTCATTGTAATTTCATTTGAAAGTCCCCACACAACAATGCACGGATGATTGTAGTTTTGAACAATAAGCTCCTTCATTTGGGAAAGAGTGTTGTTTTTTCCTGTTGGCATATGCTTTGAAATATAGGGAATCTCAGCCCATATAACAAGGCCTTTTTCATCGCACAAATCATAAAAGATTTGTGAATGCTGATAGTGTGCAAGCCTAACAGTGTTTGCACCCATTTCGCAAATCAGCTCAATATCCTCTATATGATGCTCGGGCAATAATGCATTTCCGATATGCGGTCTGTCTTGATGGCGCGAAACGCCGCGAAGCGGATATTCTTTGCCGTTAAGAATAAATCCGCGCTTTGCATCAATTTCAAAGCTGCGACAGCCGAAGCGTGAGGAAACCTCGTCAACAGCCTCGCCGTTTAAAATAAGAGACGCCTTAAGAGAATACAGATACGGATCTTTAACGCCGTTCCACAAATGAACATTTTCTATTTCAAGCACGGCAGTCGGATTTTCTCCTTTAACCTGCTTAGAGGCAATCACTTTTTCGCCGTCAAATATTTCAAAAAGAACCTCACCATTTGCATACGCGGTCACTTCAACGCTTGCATTTGCACCGCTGACAGCAGGAGTTATCTTAATTCCGGGAGTTGCATAGTAATCAAGCTCAAAATGCTCTTTTCCCACTGCAATAATACTTACATCTCTGTAAATTCCGCCGTAGAATGTGAAATCCGCAACCTGCGGATAAACATAATCGTTTACGCTGTTATCAGCAGATACCGCAAGAATATTTTCGTTCTGTATTTCATCAAGCTTAACTCTGAATGAGGAATATCCGCCATCATGCTTTTTGAGGCTTTTTCCGTTGAAGAAAACCTCTGCAGAAGAATTTACGCCGTCAAACTGAAGATAAAAAACCTCTCCCTCTGGGAAATCGCTTTTTGACAGAGCTTTTGCATAAAAGCATTTTCCTCTGTAATAGTCGTTTCCTCCGTCCTGTCCGTCATCACCGTTCCATGTGTGAGGAAGATTAATGCTCTCCCAATCTTTAGGAACAGTTACGGGAGCGCTCTTTGCCGTTTTTGAAAAGAACCAGCCATTGTTAATATTTTTTACCTTGCGCATATTTAACCTCCTTGAGAATTATATTTAATGAAGCAAGCAAAGCCATGCATATTAAAGTATTTTTAAACCGCGTAAAACTCACCTACTGACTTTAGGATGCATCAGTATTCCGAACGGCTTTGAAATATATTTTGTACTTAACAGGAATGTGAGCAGAATACCGATTGAAACAAAAAGCCATTCCCAACCGGTTCCGACTGATTTTATGATTGAAACAAATCCCGTGTCAACAATAAGATAAAGTATTTGGCGGTGAAGAGCATATACCTGAAGAGTTCTTGATCCGAACTTTGTAAAAAATGTTTCTCCCGTTGGACAAACGGAGATAAAAGCAAATATTACAAGAGCCGTAATCAAATAATATCCTATTCTTAAAGCTCCTCCGTAGGTTGCAACAGGCTCAAGCTTTGTAAACGGTCTTCTTGCGGTAAGAAAAGTTCCGTAAACATGCAAATCATCTCTGAAAATAATAATCAGAGCTACAAAAGCAACAAGTAAAACGGCGCTGAATATTCTTGTTTTCTTTTTATCAACCTTTTCAAGAAGCCTGTTTGCATCCATATAATATCCTGCAAGGAAGAACGGATAGAAGGTTATAACTCTTGAAAGACTTAAAAAATCCGAAACCTTTGAGTCGTAGCCTATAAGACAGCCTGCGGCAAAAGCAAAGGCAAAAATATATTTTTTATCAAACCTTTTGAATACCCATGTTGCAGAATACCAAATTGCAACAGCAAGCATATACCAAGGAATTCCGCCCTCTCTGAAAAGATGAAAGGCAGTATTTCTACCCGTGAGAGCATTAATAACATAAATTGTTATTTTCATAAAAAGGTACATTTCAACAAAAGGAATAATTCTTTTAAGCGGGAATTTCTCGCTGTTTACAGTGCTTTTTGAAAACAATCCCGAAACAAAAACGAAAGCCGGCATATGAAATGTGTAGATAATAAAAGAAAGCACCCACATATCTTCAAGCTGGCGTGCATATTCCATTGCAAAATGGCCCACAACAACAAATACCATAAGAATTAACTTAACATTATCCCATTTTGCAACGCGTTCATTTCCCAATTCGGCTCTCCTTTCATTTTATGATTATATATTATCATAACAACTTTGCTTTTTCAATAGACTCAAAATAATTCTGAACACCTTTTCTTTTTTTGTGCAGTTATTATATATTATAAAATTAATTAATTAGAAAATTATGTACAATTTAATATTGAATTAAGGCGCAATTTGTGAGATAATATCAACATTAGATTAAAATTTGTGAAAAGGATTTAAAAATGACTGATTTCGATAAGCTGGCGGAGCTTCTTTTTCCGGAAATTGATAAAACCCCTGAATATTACGAAAATCTCTATCCGCAGAGAAATCTCAGTGAGGGAGCGAGAGTAACAAGGCTTGCTCCGAGTCCGACAGGCTTTTTGCATCTCGGAAATCTTTTTACTGCTATGGTTTCTTACAGAACTGCAAAATGCTCAAACGGAATTTTTTATGTCAGAGTTGAGGATACCGACCAAAAGCGCCGCGTTGAAGGCGCTGTTGAGGTTATGCTTGAGGGCTTAAAAACCTACGGTGTTATCCCGGATGAGGGCGTTATGCCCGACGGCTCTCAAAAAGGCTCGTACGGTCCTTATATTCAAAGTCAGAGAAAAGAGATTTATCAAGCCTATGCAAAGCAGCTCGTTAAAGAGGGTCTTGCATATCCCTGCTTCTGTTCAGCAGAGGAGATTGAGGCTATAAGAGAGAGTCAGGAAAATGAGGACATTAAAGGCTATTGGGGAAAATATGCAAAATGCCGTTCTCTTTCTTATGATGAGATTAAATCCAAAATCGACTCCGGAGCACCCTACACTTTAAGACTTCGCTCAAACGGTGATATAAACAAAAAAATCGTTTTTGACGATATGATTAAAGGCAAAATTGAAATGAGCGAGAATGTTATTGATGTTGTACTTTTGAAAGCAGACGGCATTCCCACCTATCATTTTGCTCATGTTATCGACGACCACCTTATGAGAACAACTCATGTTACAAGGGGCGATGAATGGATTGCCTCTGTACCGCTTCATATTCAGCTTTTTAAGGCTCTCGGATTCAAACCGGTTAAATATGCCCACATAGCTCCGATTATGAAAGAGGATAACGGCGGAAAGCGCAAGCTTTCAAAAAGAAAGGATCCCGAAGCGGCAGTAACATTTTATAAGCAGGAGGGCTATCCGTCGCAATCGGTAAACGAATATATGATGACGGTTATGAACTCCAATTTCGAGGATTGGAGAAGAGCAAACAAAACCGCTCCCCTTTCCGACTTCCCGTTCAATTTCAAAAAGATGAGCGCCTCCGGAGCTCTTTTTGACCTTGCAAAGCTTAATGATATTTCAAAAAATGTTATTTCTCTAATGAGCGCAAACGAGGTCTTTGATTCAGTTTACGCATGGGCGGAGGAATTCAGCCCGTCACTCAAAGCGCTTTTTGATAACGACAAGCAATATGCAATAAGCATACTTAATATTGACCGCGATGTTCCAAAGCCCCGAAAGGATATTGCAAAATGGAGCGAGGTTTCGGATTATTTCAGCTATATGTTCGATGAAACCTTTGAGCCGTGTTTTGATTTGCCCGACGTTATTTCCAAAGAACTCGCCTCAGACACGCTTGAAGAATATATCAAAATTGTTGACACAACCGATGATAAAGAGCTTTGGTTTTCAAAAATCAAGGATATGTGCCAAAAGCTCGGTTGCACTCCGAATGTTAAAGATTACAAGAAAAATCCCGAACTTTACAGAGGTCATGTCGGCACGCTTTCAACAATCATCCGAATTGCATTAACCGGCAGAACAAACACTCCTGATCTTCACTGTATAACCTCTCTTTTGGGAGAAAAAGCAGTAAATGAAAGATTAAAAAATGCGATTGAATTTTATAAAAAGCCATAACAATAAAAGGTCTTGTTATTTTTTTAACCTTCACCGGACTTACTATTATGTTTGCATACACCGGAGCAAATCCGTTTGTTTATTTTCAGTTTTAACCATGTGATATATTAAATATTTTTTGAAAAGGAATAAAAGCTATGGAAGAAATTAAAGAATACTCAAATTTTATTCATGATTTTATAGACAAGGATTTGGAGGACGGAGTTTACAGCCGTGTTCAAACTCGTTTTCCTCCCGAGCCTAACGGATATCTTCATATAGGTCACGCTAAGGCTATCTGCATTAATTTCGGCGTTAAAGAAAAATACAAAGGAATTTGCAATCTCAGGCTTGACGATACTAATCCCACAAAAGAAGATACCGAATATGTTGATGCTATTAAAGAGGACATCGAATGGCTTGGCTTTAAGTGGGACAACCTCTATTACGCATCCGATTATTTCGATTTTATTTATGAATGTGCTATAAAGCTAATTAAAAAAGGCAAGGCTTTTGTTTGTGATTTAACTCCCGAACAGCAAAGAGAGTACCGCGGAACTCTCACCGAGCCCGGAAAAGAAAGCCCCTACCGCAACAGAAGCATTGAGGAAAACCTTGATTTGTTCCAAAGAATGACAAACGGCGAATTCGAAGCAGGCTCGAAGGTGCTTCGTGCAAAGATTGATATGTCGTCTCCCAACCTCAATATGAGAGACCCTATCATTTATCGAATTATGTATGCTCATCATCACCGCACAGGCGACAAGTGGTGCGTTTATCCCATGTATGATTTCGCACACCCGCTTTCCGATGCCTGTGAGAAGGTTACCCATTCTCTCTGTTCACTCGAATTTGAAAACCACAGACCGCTTTACAACTGGTTTGTTAACGAATGTATTGACGGTGAAAAGCCGCGACAGATTGAGTTTGCAAGAATGAATGTTAACTACACCTTAACAAGCAAGCGCAAATGCTTAAAGCTTGTTGAAGATAAAATAGTTTCCGGCTGGGATGACCCGAGAATGGCAACAATCAGCGGAATGCGCCGCAGAGGCTATCCGAGCGAGGCAATCCGTGATTTTTGCGAAAGAATAGGCGTTTCAAAGGCTTACAGCGTTATTGATTATCCTCTTCTTGAGGCTTGCGTTAGAGACAATCTTAATGTTAACGCTCCGAGAGCCATGGCAATTCTTGACCCGCTCAAGCTTGTTATCGACAATTATCCCGATGACAAAACAGAAGAAATGGAAATGGATTATCATCCCGACCATCCCGAATACGGCTCAAGAAAAATGCCCTTCGGCAAGGAGCTCTATATTGAAAGAGCCGACTTTATGATTGAGCCCGTTAAAAAGTATTTCCGCCTTTTCCCCGGAAACGAGGTTCGTTTAATTAAGGCTTATTTTGTTAAATGCACAGGCTATGATACCGATGACGAAGGCAATGTTACCTGCGTTCACTGCACATATGACCCCGAAAGCTACGGCGGAAACAGTCCCGACGGCAGAAAGGTTAAGGGCACTATCCACTGGGTAAGCGCGGCTGATAACTCAAAGGCAGAGGTACGCCTTTACGATAAGCTTTTCAATGTTGAAAATCCGAGCGATGATTCGGGAGTTGAAAGCTTTGAGGATAACCTTAATCCCGAAAGTCTTGTTGTTATTGAAAATGCTGTAATTGAAAAAGCAATTTCCGATTCAAAAGCGGGAAAAACATATCAGTTTATGAGAAACGGTTATTTCTGCGTTGATAAGGATTCAACAAACGAAAAGCTCGTTTTCAACAGAACAGTTGCCCTTCGTGACAGCTTCAATGCAAAAAATAATTCTTAAATCAAGGTGAAAAAATTTTGAATATCAGAAAAGAAGTTAAAAATATTGCAATCATCGCCCATGTTGACCACGGAAAAACAACGCTTGTTGACGAAATGCTGCACCAAAGCGGTATTTTCAGAGATAATGAGGTTGTTGAAGAAAGAGTTATGGACTCCAATGACCTTGAGCGTGAAAGAGGTATAACAATACTTAGCAAAAACACCTCTATCCATTATAAAAACACGAAAATCAACATTGTTGATACTCCCGGTCACGCTGATTTCGGCGGTGAGGTTGAGCGTATTCTTACCATGGTTGACGGCGTTTTGCTGCTCGTTGATGCTTTTGAAGGGTGCATGCCTCAAACGAGGTTCGTTTTGAAAAAAGCCCTTGGTTTAAAAAAGACCCCGCTTGTTGTTGTTAACAAAATAGACCGTGACGGTGCAAGACCCGAAGAGGTTATTGACGAGGTTCTTGACCTGTTTATTGAGCTTGGCGCCGATGATGACCAGCTTGAATTTCCCGTTGTTTACGCTTCGGCAAGAAACGGCTATTCGAGCCTTGACCCGAATGTTCGCGAGGGTGATATGAGACCGCTTCTCGACAGCATTCTTGAAAATATTCCGAGCCCTCAGGGCGACCCCGACGCTCCTGCGCAGGTTCTTTTCAGCTCGCTTGAATACGATGATTATGTTGGAAGAATCGGAGTTGGCAGAGTTGAGCGCGGAACCGTTTATGAAAACAAGCCCTACACTCTTGTTCGTCAGGACGGCTCTGAACAAAGCGTAAGATTTTCAAGGCTCTATCAATTCGAGGGATTAAAAAGAGTTGAGGTTGAAAGCGCAACCGTAGGCGATTTAATATGTGTTTCCGGTATTCCCGATTTGAACATAGGCGAAACCGCCTGCGATCCCGAATGCGTTGAGGCTCTTCCCTTTGTAAAGATAGACGAGCCGACCATCAGCATGAACTTTATAGTTAACGACTCCCCCTTTGCAGGAAGAGAAGGAAAATATGTTACAAGCCGCAATCTGCGTGACCGACTCTTTAAAGAGGTTGAAACGAATGTTTCTATGAGAGTTGAAGAAACAGATTCCATGGACACCTTTAAGGTAAGCGGCAGAGGCGAGCTTCATCTTTCAATACTTATTGAAACAATGCGCCGTGAAAACTATGAGTTTGCGGTTTCAAGACCTCAGGTAATACTTAAAAAAGACAGCGCAACAGGAAAAACTCTTGAACCTATTGAGCTTGCAATAATTGAAGTTCCCGAAGAATATGTGGGCGTTGTTATGGAAAAGCTTTGCTCGCGCAAGGGTGAAATAGAAAATATGGACACTCGCTCTACGGGTATGACACACCTTGAAATAAAAATTCCGTCGAGAGGTCTTATCGGCTATCGCAGCGAATTCCTTACCGACACGAACGGAAACGGAATTATGAATCAACTCTTCTCCGGATACGAGGAATATAAGGGTGATATTGCAACAAGGAGCAGAGGCTCTATTGTTGCTCACGAAACAGGCGCAACAACCGGCTACGGACTTTGGAACACTCAGGACAGAGGCAAGCTTTTTGTTGGCCCCGGTGTTGATGTTTACGAGGGCATGATTGTTGGAGAATGTGCCAAGGATGAAGATATTGTTTGCAATGTGTGCAAGAAAAAGCATGTAACAAACACGAGAGCCTCGGGCTCCGACGAAGCTCTCAAGCTTGTTCCACCTACAACTCTTTCGCTTGAGCAGAGCATGGAATTTCTCGCTGATGATGAGCTTTTGGAGGTTACTCCGAAATCAATCCGATTGAGAAAAACAATTCTCCAAAAGGATTTAAGAATGAAGCAAAAATTCGGCGGCAAAAAATAAACTTTAAGGGATGTGATTTTACGGACAAGGCAGGTCTTTATATTCACATCCCTTTTTGCTCTTCAAAATGCCCATACTGTGATTTTTATTCCGTTAAATACGATGAAGGCACGGCAGAGCGCTATGTTGATTCGGTTTGCAGCCAGATGAAGAATTACACGGGAGAATTTGACTCTGTTTATTTCGGAGGCGGAACACCCTCCTCGCTTGAAAGCAGTCAGATAAAGAAGCTTCTTGACTGCGCCCATGAGCATTTTTCAATAGATAAAAATGCCGAAATCACTATTGAATGTAACCCCTCGTCAAAGGAGCTGGGCAAAAAGCTTTATGACTATGCCGAAATGGGAATAAACAGAATTTCGCTCGGCATGCAGAGTGCTACTGACAGCGAGCGCTTTGCTCTCGGCAGGCGTGCAGGTAAAAAAGAAGTTCTTGCGGCTATATCCGCTTCAAGGAGCGCAGGTATTTCAAACATCAGTCTTGATTTGATGCTCGGCACTCCAAAGCAAACACTTTCATCAATTAACGAAAGTCTTGAATTTATTGCAGAATGCCGTGTGCCTCACATCAGCGCATATATGCTAAAAATTGAGGAGAACACAAAATTTTATGAAATGCAAAGCCGTCTCCTTCTTCCGAGTGAGGATGAGGTTTGCGACATGTATTTAAAAACAGTTGATTTTCTTGAAAGCGCAGGACTTTTCCAATATGAGATTTCAAACTTCTCATACCCCGGATTTGAAAGCAGGCACAACCTTAAATACTGGACTCTTTGCGATTATCTCGGATTGGGCAGCTCTGCTCATTCTCTTTGGAACGGCAGGCGCTTCCATTTTGACAGAAACTTGACTGATTTCAAAGCACTTGACGACGGCAAGGGAAAGAGCCCCGAAGAAAAAATTATGCTCTCCCTTCGTCTTACACGCGGTATTGAAGCCGACTTAATAAAAAAGGACTGTTCTGCTTTTATTGAACACGGTCTTATGAAAAAAGGAAACGGGAGAATCTCTCTCACTCCGAAAGGATTTTTAATTTCCAATTCAATAATTTGCGAATTAATATAGAAAATCGGGCATAATAACACCGAAAGGAATGGTGAAATATGCCCGATATTTTTAATTTTTCACAGGATATGAAAGAGTATTTTAACACGCTTCCCGAGAGTGTTAAGGAAAACATTGTTCAAAGCGGAGCAAAAATCAATTCTCTTGAAGATTTAAAGGCAGTTGCAAACGGAGTTACGGGAAATGAAACGCAAGCTTAAAATAGACATCGAGCAGTACAAAAAGATTTCAAACCGAATGGGTAAAAATCTATTTCAGGCAGGCACATATCCCGACAAGCGCTCATATCCCGAAAACGCCGCGCTTCAGGATGAAATTAATGTTGAACGCTCCCGCGAATGGCAGGAAGAAAACGAGCTGTAAAAAAACGCATCGGAAATCCGATGCGTTTTTTGTTAAATGATTTTTGATTTAAAGAAATCGGTCATTCCGTCTATCGCCTTTTTTGCCGGCTCGGAAAACGGATTAACAACACTGAAAACATGTGGAAGCTTTTTACCGTCAAGCTTCTCTTTGAAATCGCAAAGAACATTTTCAACACCTAATTCATTTAGCTTTTCGGAAAGCTTATATGAATGCTTTTCAAGGAAATCTCCGCTTGAGGTTACTATGTAATATGCGGGAAGATTTGATGAAGCGATATTTGTGAAATCCATATATTTATAAAATTTGCTCTGCCTATATTTATCGCCGAGTAGCGACGGAAGATTGGCATTCATCATAATATTAAAGCTTGCAAGATCAACTGCCGGAGATATTGCTCCCACAGCATTAAATCTAAATCCGGCTGGCTCAACTCCGAATTCCTCCTGCATTTCCCTGCTCAAATTTACGGCAGATGAAATGCACGCAAACTGACCGCCTGCGGAATCTCCCACAAGAAAAACATTATTTATATCCGCCGGATATGATGAAAGATTTTGTGAAAGCCATTTGAATGCCGCAAAAACATCTGAAATCTGCTCGCTGAATTTTACCTCACCGGACAGCCTGTAATTTATTGAAGCAACCAAAAATCCGCGCTGAGCAAGAGTTAAACAGTAATTTTTATTTATCTCTTTATAGCCATACATCCAGCCGCCGCCGTGAATATCAATTATAACCGGGAGCCTTCCCTTTGTGCCTTCGGGATAATAAATATCAAGAAGATGCTCTCTCCTGCCGTCGTCAATATACGGTAAATCGAGCACCTGTGTTAATCCCTTAGGCTCAGTTTGAGACGCAATGCGTTTTTGATCCGATATATCCGTAAAATGCCAAACTGTTTTCAATATAGGCTTAAAAATATCCATATTCTTCCCCCTTTAAGGATAATTATATTATAAATCGTTTTTCTTATCAACAAATATTTGGAATTTATATGCATAAAATATTAACAGACAAATATAGCTCGAGGTGATTATTTGAATAAAAAATATGCTCGCAGTCAGATAGGCGGATTTGTTTTTGTTTGCATTTTCGGAACGCTTCTTCATTTCCTATATGAATGGAGCGGTAAAAACAAAATAGTTGGTATTTTTTCACCGGTTAACGAAAGTGTTTTTGAGCATTTGAAGCTGCTTTTCTTCCCTTTTCTTGCATTTGCGGTTTTTCAGTTTTTGTTTTTTTCTTCAAGGGAAAAGGGCTTCTTCTCATCAAAGCTTATCGGCGTTCTTTGCGGAATGATATTTATTACCGCTTTTTATTACACATACAGCGGAATAATCGGAAAAACAATTATGTGGTGCGATATTCTTTCTTTTTTCCTAGGAGCTCTTGTTGCATTTTCGGTGGATTGGCTTGTTCTGAAAAGTGAAAAAACGGCTTCAAGGCTCTGCGAAAATCTCGCAATTCTAAGCCTTGCCGCCGTTTCCTCCATGTTTTTTATTTTTACATTTGCGCCTCCGCTAATTCCCCTTTTTAAAGATGCCCTTGAGGGAACCTACGGAATTTAAATCAGCTCATAAGCCTTTGCTATTCCCTTTCCGACATCTTCGGGACGGTGAGCATCGGAGCCGGGAGTCAGAACGACTCCCTCTTTTTTTGCGATTTCAAGAAATTCAGGGTTAATTCCGCAATATTCCGTTTTGCCCTTCCAATAGCGTGAGGTATTCATTTCAAGAGCAGTTGAACTGTTCTTTGCCGCATTGCACAACCTATGATAATAATCATTCAAACTTTCCTTAGGATAAAGAGAATGGCATGTTATAAGGTCGGGGTGGGCAATGCTGTTAAATATTCCCGATTCCGCCGCGCTGATTTCAAGCTCAAAATACCTTTTATAAATTTGGCTGAAATCCTTTCCGAGCCACTGATATTTTCTTTGATTAAAGGTCCAGTTATCAACCCAATGAACAGAGCCTAAAACGAAATCGAAAAAGCCGTCCGAAAGAAGAGAAGCAATTTTATCGGCATGCTGTTCAAACCAACAAACCTCAAGCCCGAAATTCACCTTTACGGGATAATCCCTTTTTCTGATTTCCTGCGCAAGAGCCTTATATTCCTCTAAAGGGTGAGCAACCTTTTTCTTTTCCGTTACCCATTTTTTCTGATAAGAATTAAATTCCTCGGCTTCCTTGAAGCAGGGATGAAACTCTTTAATTCTTATTGTGTGCTCAAGCAAATTGATTTCGCTTATATTCATTTTTTCAGCCTGAGAAATAAATTGCTCAATCCATTCAACGGTATATGGTCCGCGCTCTATGTGAATATGCAAATCCTTCATCATTTCACCCTGTAAACATTTGCCTCGTAAGGCTTAAGAATTTTTTCACTTCTGAAGCCGTAGCTGAGCAAAACGCTCTCAAACTCATCTGTGGGATAAAAGCGCTTTCTTGTTCTTCCGCACAAATTCAGCTCAATATAGAATTTAACTCCGTCAAGCTCTCTGAAATAGCAAAGCAAATCCTTGTTCTGCTCTGCAACAACAACATCAAGATCGGCAGGCGGCATAACCTGCTCAAAGCTTCCGTAAACAAGCGCCTCATTCTCGTGACGCAGAGCAATCAATCGCTTATAATGATTAAACGCGCTGTCCTGCATTTCCATTTGGTTTTTAACATTATAACGAATATAATCGCGGTTAATTTTTATCCAGGGAGTTCCTGTTGTAAAGCCTGCATTTTTTCCGTCGGTCCACTGCATAGGTGTTCTCGCATGGTCTCTTGAGCCGGCAAGAATTTTCTTGAATGCCTCATTGGGAGTTTTTTTCCTTTCAATAAGTTCCTTGTAGTAGTTGAGGCTTTCAACATCTCTAAACTCTTCAATATTCTCAAAAGCACAGTTTGTCATTGAAATTTCCTGGCCTTGATAAATAAACGGAGTTCCTCTGAAGGTCATTTGCACCGTTGCAATAAGCTTTGCAATTTCCTGCCTGAATATATTGCTGGAATCAACCTTTGAAACAACTCTTGGATTATCGTGGTTTTCAAAGAAAACAGTAGGCCAGCAATGATTTGTGTAATCTGTCTGCCACTTAACAAGCTCTCTCAAAGCCTCTTTGAGGTCATAATCATAGGAATCAAACTTCCCGTGACCGTTGTTATCCATATGGTCAAAATTGAAAACCATATCAAGCTCTTTTCGTCTGTCGGCAGTAACCATTTTAGACATTTCTATGCCAAGTCCGCCCATTTCGCCTATTGTTACACAGTCGCGGTTTTCAAAGGTTTCACGGCGCATTTCGCGAAGATACTGATGAAGCTTAGGTCCGTAAAAATAGTTTTCGGCACCGAGAAATCCGGTTGCCATACCGAGAAAATCGTTTCCGTCGGGACATCCCGGCCATTTTGAAATGAAGTTGATAACATCCATTCTAAAGCCGTCTATACCCTTATCAAACCAAAAGTTCATCATATCGTAAACATCACGGCGAACAAATTCATTTTCCCAATTCAAATCCATTTGCTTTTTTGAGAAAGTATGAAGAGCCCACTGATTAACGCTCTCGTAATAGCTCCACGCGCTTCCGCTGAAGAAGCTCTTCCAGTTGTTCGGAGGCGTTCCGTCTCCATTTCCGTTTTTCCAAATATAGTAGTCGTGATAAGGACTGTTCTTCGCACTTTTTGCACTGATAAACCACTCATGTTCATCCGAGGTATGATTAACAACAAGATCCATTATCAGCTTCATACCGCGCTTATGTACTTCACTCAAAAGCTCGTCGAAATCCTCCATTGTTCCGAATTCAGCCATAATTTTGCGGTAATCGCGAATATCGTAGCCATTATCGTCATTCGGACTGTCGTACATAGGACAGCACCAAATACAATCCACTCCAAGCTCTTTAAGATAATCAAGCTTACTTGTTATACCCTTAATATCTCCGATACCGTCGCCGTTACTGTCGCAGAAGGAACGAGGATAAATCTGATAAAAAACGGCCTCTTTCCACCATTTTTTCTCTATTTCGCAATCATTTTCAATTCGGTCTTGCTCTTCACTGTTGAGAATATCGCAAATTTTATTTATAGCATCCTTATTGATTTTACCCATAGTCAGTCTTCTGAAAGACTTCAGCTTAAGCTTTGAAAAGGCTGTTTCGCTGAATTTTTCAACATTGATTCCGAAAAGCTGAACAAGCTTATCCATTAAATCGTAGCCGATAGGATTTTCAATCATTTCTTTAAGACTTGTTTCAGGTGTAAACATATTTTTCCTCCGCTCTCCCATTTTACTTAAAGTAAATTACATTCTAATTATACAATACGCATTTGAAACTTTCAATAAAACCAACTGCTAATCGGCAAATATTTTTTAAAAAGTTCATTAACATAAAAGCTTTTTTAAAATGCTTCTTGACAATGCACGCATAATTAGATATAATTACTAAGCAATGCAAATGGCCCGGTAGTTCAGCTGGTTAGAACGCCAGCCTGTCACGCTGGAGGTCGACGGTTCGAGCCCGTTCCGGGTCGCCATTTTGCTGATATGGCTCAGTAGGCAGAGCACGTCCTTGGTAAGGACGAGGTCACCGGTTCGAATCCGGTTATCAGCTCCAAAAAAGACACCTAATAGGTGTCTTTTTTTGTTACATATATTTAGGAGTCGAACCGGTGACAGGCTGCTCCTAATCTTTGATTTGGGAGAAACAGTCCGGTGGACTGTTTTGTAGCAGGCTGGTTTCTCTTGAAATCCGGTTATCAGCTCCATAAAAAAGGCTGTGAAGAAATAGCAATTCAAAAAGGATGCTAACTTCACAGCCTCTTTATTTTTTGGCGGAGAGCAAGACCGTCAACGGTATCGAAGGCGGAAAAAGGTACACTGTACCTTTTTCTGATAATTCTGCTTCGCTCTTTTGAGCTCGCACAATTATTTCGCCTTGGTTCGAATCCCTTTCTTAAATAAAAAAATAAAGAATACCACAAGGGTATTCTTTATTTTTTGGCGGAGAGCAAGGGATTCGAACCCTCGAGTACTCGTTGAAGCACTACACGATTTCCAATCGTGCTCCTTCGGCCAGCTCGGACAACTCTCCGAATACCTTGCTATTATACTAAAAGGGAAAGCAAATTGCAAGGCTTTTTTTAATTTTTACTAATCAAGCGTTTCATAATAATCCGAAAATTGATTCAGCTTTGTTTCAAATTTATCCTTCGGCTGTTCTTTCGGAACCTCAATAGGATATTTCCCGGTAAAGCAACCGTCGCAAAATTCACAGTGAGCGCCCTCGGCGAGCTGATGCGTTGCTTCAACGCTGAGATAACCGAGTGAATCGGCTCCGATAACCTTTGCTATTTCATCAACGCTGTCATACTGACAGGCAATAAGATTTTCCTGACTGTCAACATCCGTTCCAAAGAAGCAAGGAAACTTGAACGGTGGAGAAGAAACTCGCATATGAACCTCTTTTGCGCCCGCTTCACGCAGCAGGCGAACAATTCTTGCGCAGGTTGTTCCTCTTACAATAGAATCATCTATCATAACAACGCGCTTGCCTTTAATGTTTTCCTTAACAACATTAAGCTTGATTCTTACTGCATCTTCTCTTTGCCCCTGGCTTGGCTGGATAAAGCTTCTGCCAATATATCTGTTTTTAATAAATCCTACTCCGTAAGGAATTTTGCTTTCTCTTGCATATCCTAGAGCCGCATCAAGACCCGAATCCGGAACTCCTATAACAATATCGGCATCAACGGGATGCTCCTTTGCAAGGAACGCTCCCGCTCTCATTCTTGCATGCTGAACGGATGCTCCCTCAATTACGCTGTCGGGTCTTGCAAAATAAATGTATTCAAACACACACATTCCTGTTTTTTGATTGCAATGCGTTTCTATTGAGCGCATTCCCGTCATTTCAAAAACAACAATTTCGCCCGGTTTGACATCGCGGATAAACTCTGCTCCGACTGTATCAAGAGCACAGCTTTCGGAAGCAACGACCCATGCTCCGTCGGTGGTTTTTCCTATACAGAGAGGTCTGAAGCCCTGCGGGTCTCGGAATGCAATCATTTTTGTTGCAGTTAAAACGATGCAGGAATATGCTCCTTTAATTCTTCCCATTACACGCTCGATGGCTTCCTCGGTATTTTTGCATTTCAAACGCTCCGATACAATGGTGTAGGCTATCGACTCAGAATCCGCAGTACCGTGAAAAATTGCTCCGTTCATTTCAAACTCTCGCCTAAGCTGAGGAGCATTGACAAGATTTCCATTGTGAGCAATCGCCATATTACCCTTAACATGGCGGATAACAAGCGGCTGAATATTATTCGGACTCTGCCCGCCCGTTGTTGAATATCTTACATGACCTATTGCCATATTTCCTTTTCCGAGAGCTTCAAGTCTTCTGTGAGTGAAAACATCGGGAACAAGTCCATCACCTCTGTAATGCCTGAAAACTCCGTCGTCATTAACGGCAATTCCGCAGCTCTCCTGCCCTCTGTGCTGAAGTGCATAAAGGGCAAGATAGGTTGACTGTGCAACAAAATTGGTTTTTGTTTCAAAAATTCCGAATACTCCGCATTCTTCGTGTAAGCTGTTGAACATTATACCTCTCCTAAGCTTTTTTAATTAATTGGGTGTGTACAAATTCGCATAAGGTCTTGAGGTTGCCGGTGAGAGCTTTTTAAACGGTTTGCTCATTATATCGCTGTAATCCTCTCCGAAGAAACGGCAATACTTTTTAACATATGACGAAAGCTCCTTCATATCCTCATCCGTTAAGCTGCTCACCTTGATATTCGGGCTTAAATTCTCCTTCGGAAAGCTTCCTCTTACAAATATCTTTCCTCCGTGCATACCTGATGCGCAATGTGTTCCGAAAAGCTTTTCGTTTCTTTTAAGTCCGAGACCGAGAAGAACTATTGTTCCGCCCGCCATATATTCGCCGAGAAACGAGCCTGCATTTTTTCCGATAACAAGAACGGGCTTCATATTTTCAAATTCTTTCATGTGAATTCCGCCTCGGCATGCAACATTCTTTTGAATGTAAATTTGGCCGTCTCTCATTCCGTAGCCCATGGCGTCACCGCTGTGCCCATGAACAATTATCAAACCGCCGTTCATTGTGTTTCCGACAGCATCCTGACAGTTGCCGAAAACCTCAACCTTTCCGCCGTTCAAATAGCAAGCCATATCGTTTCCGGGAGTTCCGTGGAGTTCAAGTGTTTTACCCTCATCAACGGCACAGCCGAGATATCTTTGACCGTTAACATTACTGATAACAACCTTGTTTTTTCTTTGAAGCTCATCTTTAATCATTTCATTGAGCTTCTCATATCGCATTAATCCTGCTTCAATGGTCATACCTCAACACCTCCCGTAAGCTTTGATTTTCTCACTTCTTTATTAAACAGGAAGAGCGACGGAGAACTCATTATATCGCCCTCAAGAGTTGAAACATCTACCTTGTTTGAAATAAGACTTGTGTAAATTCCCGCATTTTCGCTCGAATTTATAAGAACAAATCCAACAAGCCTGTTTCCCTCAAAAATTAAGCGTTTATAGGTATTTTCTGTTTGAGAAATCTTTTCGCTGTATTTATCCGATTTTGCATTAATAAGTCCACAGGTGCATATTCTCATTCCGAAAAAATCTATTGCATTAACGCTGTAAGAGGAGGTAAATATTTCCTCTCCCCCTGCCATCTGTGAACCTGCGGCAATACCCTGATTAACGGCATTCGGCCACAATGCTATGATTTTTTTGCTGTTATCAAGCATATCGGTTGAAACAACGCAGTCGCCAGCGGCATAGATATCCTTATCCGAGGTTTGCATTGTTTTGCAATCGGTTATTATTCCTCGCTCCGTTTCAAGTCCCGCATTCTCGGCAAGCTCAGTCTGCGGACGAACACCTACTGCTATAACAAGCAAATCACAAGGCATTTGCTTATCGTTTCCGAGAACAACTCCGGTTATCTTTCTGCCTTTGGATTTTACCTTAACGACAGTATTTTCAAGATGAATTTTAATATTATTTTCCTCAAGGTGCTTTTTTACAATCTTAGCCGCCTTGTCATCGAGAATTGACGGAAGCACTCGCGGAGCAAGCTCAACAACATCAACGCTTTTGCAGATTTTAACAAGCCCCTCAGCGGCTTTCAGACCGATAAGACCTGCACCAATTACAACTGCTTTGGAATTTGAATTTGCAGCGGCTTTTATCGCTTTTGCCGAAGCAAAATCAAGGAAGGTGAAAGCATTATCCTTGCCCGAAATATTTTCCATTGGGGGTACAAACGGCTTTGAGCCTGTTGCAATACAAAGCTTATCGTAAGGATATTTTTTATTTTTACACTTTACAGTCTTCTCTTTTCTGTCTATTGAAGTAACCTCTGAATTTGTTACAACATTAATTCTGCGCTCGGCAAAAAGCTGTTTTCTGCGAAGCGGCATATCCTTTTGTGCAACCTTATCCTTTAAATAATAAGAAATCGACGGGCGCGAATACGGATAATATGCTTCGTTTGTGAGAACGGTTATTTCGCCCTCGGAATCTGTTTTTCTTATCTGCTCAGCCGCGGCAAGACCTGCGGCAGAAGCGCCTATTACTACATATTTCATTTTGCACCGCCTCCCACTTCAAGCCAAACAAGAGCTTTGTTCGGACAGTTTTTTACGCAGGCGGGCTCTTCACCTGAACACAAATCACATTTTACCGCTGTGTTTGATATTTTTATGCAGCCTATCGGGCAAACGGCAAGACAGGTCATACAGCCGATACATTTACTTTCGTTAACCGAAACGATTCCTGTTTTTTTATCCTTAGTCATTGCTCCTGCAATGCACGCCTTAACACAGGCAGGATCATCGCAATGCCTGCAATTCACCGCAACCGATGCCTTTGAATCGCCATATACGGAAATTCTTGAAACCGGCGACGGACTTTCTTTTTTATATGCTTTAACTACATCTTTTGACTTTGAATGGTTTGTTTTACAGTAAACCTCACAAAGTCTGCAATTAATGCAATACTGCTCTCTTGCATAAACTTTTTTCATTGTTCCGCCTCCTTATTCACCGGCATGCTTTATGCCTAATATTTCAAGCTCTTTATCGGAAAGCCCTATTCCTCTGAGCATAAGCCTGTTTCCTCTGAGAGAATCAACGGAGTTAATTCCCATTCCGCCCATAATCTCTTTGATTTCGTGATTCCATGCATTAATGAGATTTTCCACTCTTTCATGGGCTATTTCGGGATTGAGCCTTCTGGTTAATTCGGGGCGCTGAGTTGCAATTCCCCAGTTACAAATTCCGGTGTTGCACTTTTGGCACATATGGCAACCCATTGCAATAAGCGGCGCTGAAGCAACATAGCATGCATCTGCTCCGAGCGCAATGGCCTTAACAATATCCGAGGAGCATCTGAACGAGCCTGCCGCAACAAGCGATACCCTTGAACGAATTGACTCATCACGAAGTCGCTGATCAGCCGCCGCGAGTGCAAGCTCAATCGGAATACCCACATTATCTCTTATTCTTGTGGGCGCCGCACCGGTTCCTCCGCGGTAACCGTCGATAACTACAATATCAGCTCCCGCACGCGCAACACCCGATGCGATTGCGGCAATATTATGAACTGCGGCAATTTTAACCGAAATCGGCTTCTCATTATTAGTTGCCTGCTTGAGAGACCAAATAAGCTGACGAAGATCCTCTATTGAATAAATATCATGGTGGGGAGCAGGAGAAATTGCATCCGAGCCCTCGGGAATCATTCGAGCGTTGGAAACCTCAACCGTGACCTTTTCGCCCGGAAGGTGTCCGCCGATACCGGGCTTTGCTCCCTGACCTATTTTAATCTCTATAAACTTTGAATTGTTCAAATACTCCTTATGAACTCCGAAACGGCCCGAAGCAACCTGAACTACAGCATAATCGCTCCAATCGGAAAGCTCGGGATGAAGTCCGCCCTCACCTGTATTAAAGAGAGTTCCGAGGTTTTTTGCCGCTATTGCAAGCGTTTTTTGAGCATTAAGGCTGATAGAGCCGAAGCTCATTGCCGAAAACATAATCGGAGTTTCAAGCATTACCTGCGGCGGCATTTCTGTTTGGGATTTGCCCTTCTTTACAGCAGTCAGCTTTTCGGGCTTTCTTCCGAGAATGGTTCTTATTTCCATTGGCTCACGAAGAGGGTCGATGGACGGATTTGTTACCTGAGAAGCATTGAGGAGAATTTTATCCCAATATATAGGATACTCGCGCGGGTTTCCCATTGCGGAAAGCAAAACTCCGCCCGTTGCTGCCTGACGGCAGATTTCCTGCTGAATTCTCGGAGTCCAGTTTGCGTTATCCTTATAATCGCAAACATGCTTTCTGATACTGAGAGCACCTGTCGGACAGAGGTCAACGCATCTGTGACAGGCAACGCATCTTGTGCTGTCGGCAACAACTGTTTTTCCGTCGTCATCAAAATAATGGCAGTCAAAACCGCATTGACGAACACAACAACCGCAGTCTATACACCTTTCTCGGTCGCGAACAATATCAAATTCTCTGGGAATATAATTTATCATTTAGCGCTCCCCTCCTTTTCGTCAAGCTCAAGAGGAATAAATACCGGCTCCGAGCCTGAAACAGACCACACCTCGTCCGGATCGGGACAAACAATTCTTATCGCGCTTTCCTCGGACGCAAAATATGCTCTGTTGCCCTTTACAGCGGCAGTCAATGAACGGAGCTTCAATCGGTCATTAATTGCAAGAAGACCTTTGTTTGAGCCGAGAATAACCGAAAAAGGACCGTTAACAAGCGCGCCGCTGTATATAGCACGCAAATTAGTGAAATACTCTTTCTTCTCGGCAGGCATATTATCTATTTCATCCCATTCGGGAGCGGTTAAAACATCTGCCGCAACATCAATGGGGAGTCCGTGGTGACGAATAAGATGGTCAAAAAGATATGTAATAACCTCTGTATCCGTTTGATTTGTACATTTATATCCAAACTGCTCAATATAACGGCGGTTTGCATCATATGATGATATTTCGCCGTTATGAACTATTGACCAATCGAGAATATTGAAGGGGTGTGCACCGCCCCACCAGCCGGGAGTGTTGGTTGGAAATCTTCCGTGTGCAGTCCACAAATATGCTTCATACTGGTCGAGCATATAAAATTCTCCGACATCCTCGGGATAACCCACAGCTTTGAAGCAACCCATGTTTTTTCCGCTTGAAAAAACAAACGCTCCGTCGATTGAAGTGTTAATATGTGTAACGCACTGAGCGGTATATTCTTCCTCATCGAGTCGCGATTCGCTCATTCTAACCTTATTGGGGAGTGCAAAATAACGCCATATATCCGGACCGAGCCCTATTTTTTCTGTTTTTCTTGTGGGTATTTTTTCGCTGACATCAACATTAAAATGCTTAAAAAGGAAATCCTCACATTCCTTTCTTGACTGTGCAGAATCATAAAACACATGAAATGCATAGTCATTTGCATGCTCGGGATATATTCCGTATGCGGCAAAGCCTCCTCCGAGACCGTTTGAACGGTCGTGCATCAAAGCAATTGATTTGATAATTTCGGAGCCGTTAATTCTTTCGCCCTTTTTATCAATAATCGCCGCAATAGCGCATCCCGACGGGATTCTTACCTGACCCTCCTTGAGCATATTTATCTCTCCTTACAGTAAAATTTTCAGAAAAACAAAAAAATGTTTCCATAATAAAATTTTACGACTTAACTTAGTAGTATGTCAATGTTAATATGACAAAATATAAAGTGCAATTTTAAAAAAATTATAGTAAAAATAGTCAAAAAACAGGTTTTTCGTCCAAATATTAAGAAAATATTTTCGATTTTTTCAAAAAAACTTCAAGATTGATTTTTATTCCTTTTAATTTTATTTTTTTCAGAACTATTTTTTTAAAAAAATTTTTAAAAAAATTAATTTCCTAACCAAAACTCCCCCGAAATCATTTAATTACAATGCTTTCGGGGGTTTTTTAAGATGATTTGCTTTTGTTTTATTTATTCTTCGCCCTGCATGGCATCATAGCCCATTTCTCCGGTGCGAACCTTAACTGCATTCTCACAATCATAAATAAATATTTTTCCGTCGCCGATATTTCCCGTGTAAAGAGCCTTTTTAGCCGCATTAACAACATCCTTTACGGGAACCTTAGCAACAACAATATCGACCTGAACCTTTGGGAGAAGATCCATATCAACCTTAACACCGCGGTAATATTTATCTTTACCCTTTTGAATTCCGCATCCCATAACCTTTGCAACCGTCATTCCGGTTACGCCGATTTTGTTCATTTCATCTTTAAGAGAAGCGAACCTGCTCTCATTGCAGATGATTTGAATTTTAGTAAGTTTAACATCAGATGCAACAACATCGTCAATTATTTCAACAGGAATTGCCTTGGAAACAGAAACCTCTCCCGAGCCAAGAGATATTCTCTCGTTCATATTGAAGCCTGCATATGCACTTGCAAGGCCGTGCTCGTACGAATCAAGTCCGCCGATTTCTTCCTCTTTGCTTACACGAAGACCGATTGTTTTTTTGAGAACATAGAACACAACTCCCATAACAACCGATGTATAAACAGCAATTGCTAAAACGCCGAGGAACTGAACTCCGAGCTGACGGAAACCGCCGCCGTAGAACAAACCGCCGTCAACAGCGAATAAGCCGCAGGCGATCGTTCCCCACATACCGTTCACGGCATGAACTGCAACAGCACCGACAGGGTCGTCAACATGAAGCTTTTTATCAATAAACTCTACTGCCACAACAACGAGCACACCGGAAACCACGCCGACTGCGGTTGCACCGATTGCATCCATTGAAGCACAACCCGCTGTTATTCCTACGAGACCTGCAAGAGAAGCATTCAAGGTCATTGAAACATCGGGCTTGCCGTCTTTAATCCATGTAAGAATCATTGTAACGCACGAGGCAACTGCCGGAGCTATTGTTGTTGTAAGGAAAACTGCCGCCATGCTACCGACTCCGTCGTTGAGGGTTGTACACGCTGCTCCGTTGAAGCCGTACCAGCCAAACCACAAGATAAAGCAACCAAGTGCGCCAAGCGTTAGAGAGTGTCCGGGAATAGCATTAACCTTAACTACCTTTCCGTTTTTATCTCTCTCATACTTTCCGATGCGGGCGCCGAGCATTGCCGCGCCGATAAACGCTGTGATACCGCCAACCATATGAATAGCCGACGAGCCTGCAAAATCAATGTATCCCATTTCGCAGAGCCAACCCTTTGCATTCCATACCCAGCCTGCTTCAATCGGATAAACAACCGCGCTGATAATACCGCTGTAAATACAATAGGTAGCAAATTTCGTTCTTTCTGCCATTGCGCCGGAAACTATTGTTGCCGCAGTTGCACAGAAAACGAGGTTGAAAACAAAACCTTTTGCATCAAACGAAGAAAAATCGGTGAACAAATTGAGATTCGGAACGCCGATTAACCCCATAACATAATCCTCGGCAAGCATTAAACTGCTTCCGAGAAGCATAAATACTACTGTTCCTATGCAGAAATCCATTAGGTTTTTCATTATAATGTTTCCTGCATTTTTTGCTCGTGTAAATCCTGTTTCCACCATTGCAAAGCCGCATTGCATAAAGAAAACAAGAGCTGCGCCGATAAGGAACCAGATTCCCCAAACATCGGCATTGATTGATTCAAGTGACATAATTTTCTTCTCCTATGTTCATTATATTTTATATCCTTGCGGATAATAAACAAATAAAAAAGGCGCATTACTTCTTTAAAGTAACACGCCTTTGTGTTTCTATAAGCCGGAGCCGCAAGCCGTTAGGTTTAGGTACCGGCTTTTTATAGTGGCATTGCTGCCGTAAGAGAGGGCTTAATTAATATGTGATAAGATACTTGTCGATTTCCCACTGAGTTACCTTTGTGCGATAATCGTTCCATTCAGCTTCCTTGCCTTCAATATAAGCATTGAAAACATGATCGCCAACAGTTTCTTTAATGAACGGATCTGCCTTTGCAGCCTCAACTGCTTCAATAAGATTTCCGGGAAGGCAATCAATTCCTTTTTCTGCAAGCTCAGCATCTGAAAGAGCAAACACATTTTCATCGTATGCCGGAGGACAAGCCATTTTCTTTTCGATACCGTCAAGTCCTGCCGCGAGGCAAAGAGCCATTTCAAGATAGGGGTTACATGTCGGATCGGGGCAACGAAGCTCAACACGGGTTCCCTTGCCTCTTGCCGCAGGAATACGAACAAGACAGCTTCTGTTTGATGTTGACCAAACAAGATATGAAGGAGCCTCATAGCCGGGAACGAGTCTCTTGTATGAGTTTACAGTCGGATTTGAGAAAACTGCAATACCTTTAACATGAGCCATAATACCGGCAATGAAGTGATAAGCAGTTTCGCTGAGACCAAGCTCACCGTTCGGATCATCAAATGCATTTGAGCCGTCGCTGATGTTTGAAAGGCTCATATTTGTGTGCATACCCGAGCCGTTAATTCCGTAAATCGGCTTGGGCATGAAGGTTGCGTGAAGTCCGTGCTTTTGAGCATATGTTTTAACAACATGCTTAAATGTCATAACATTGTCTGCTGTTTTCATAACCTCATCAAACTTGAAGTCAATCTCATGCTGACCCTCGGCAACCTCGTGGTGAGAAGCCTCAATGGTGTAGCCCATATCCTCAAGTGCAAGGCAAATATCACGGCGGCAGTTTTCACCGGTATCAATCGGGTTTAAATCAAAATAACCGCCTTCGTCTGCAACCTTAACGGTGGGTTTGCCCTGCTCGTCAAGCTTGAAGAGGAAGAATTCGCATTCAGGACCTACATTGAAGGTGTAACCCATATCGGATGCCTTATCAACAACCTTTTGAAGAACATTTCTCGGGTCTCCGAGGAAGGGAGTTTTGTTATCTGCCTTATAAACATTGCAGATAAGACGAGCGGTCTGAGCGTCCTGATATTTTCTCCAAGGGAAAATTGTCCATGAATCATAATCGGGATGAAGATACATATCCGACTCATCGATTCTTACAAAGCCGTCGATAGATGAACCGTCAAACATGCATTCATTATCGAGCGCTTTTTTTAACTGTGAAAGTGTGATTGCAACATTCTTCATTACGCCGAAAACATCGGTAAACTGAAGTCTGATAAACTCAACGCTGTTTTCCTCTGCGCTTTTAAGAATGTCTTCTTTTGTGTACTTACTCATATAGCAAATACTCCTCTCTGAAATTAAAACAAAAAAGGGCGCTCCTAATCACTTAGGAACGCCTTTGTTCTTACTACACTTGCATTCTATCACAACGAGCAAAAAAGTCAACACATATTATTCAACTTTGTCAAAAATAAATCGGAAAAGCAATAATGCAGTATCGTTTTTTGTGCAAAATATACACAACTCTTTTCGCCTTTTTAGTCTAATAATCCACAAACTCGGAATCTATAACGCCTTCAAACAAATTTTTAACATAGTCCTTATCAATGCCTTCAACAACATGGGACTGTGCAAGAGAGTCTGTATAATCGCTGAATTTGTAAACAGAAAAGCTCGTTACTCCATCGCTTGCGGAAAAATGAGTGATGAGCGGCGTTGCCTTAGCGCTTGTTATATTTGTTTTACCGTTTGTTCTTTTAATCTTTATTTCAGCCATTGCTCCAACGAGCGCATCTTTATCAAGCCTGTGCGAAACAAAGCAGCCAAGCGAATAATAAACAAGCATTTTTTTACCTGTTTTCTCGTTTTCCACCCATTTTACAGGCTCGAGAACCTGCGGATTTGTGCCAATAACAGCATCTACTCCGAGTTCGGAGAAAAGCTTAACATAGCTTTCCTGATAGCTTGAAATTTCCTTTGAATATTCAGTTCCCCAATGTGCAAAAACAATAACAAAATCTGTTTGCTTTTGGGCTTTTTTCACATCTGCTTGAAGCTTTTTCTTATCATCAAGCATATTAACAAGATATTTTTTATCCTCGGGAACAGAAATTCCGTTTGTTCCGAAGGTGTAATTCAAAACAGCGATTTTAATTCCGTTTTTTTCAATATACTTAATGCTGTTACTCTCGTTTTCATCTTTATTTGTGCCTGTAAAAACCACTTCGCCGTGTCTGTTAAAATAATCAATCTGGCTGTTAACGCCTTGAATTCCCATATCCATAACATGGTCGGTAGCAGTTGTAAAAACATTAAAGCCGGCATTTATAGCGGCATCGCCGACCTCGGTGGGAGAATTAAACGGAGCCTGCCCGCTTATTTCATAATCACTGCCGCCGAGGAGAGTTTCCTGATTTATTACGGCAATATCGCTTTGCTTTATATATTTTTCAACATTTGAATATATCGGGGAGAAATCGTATCCCTCGCCCTGCTTACAGGAATCAATTATTGCACTTTGAATAAGATTATCTCCAACCGCAATTAAGCTGATGCTTGCGTTTGCACTTTCAGCAGGAGGAATTTCCTCTCCCGATTTTGTTATTTTCCCGGTGTTTATTTTATCTAAATGAGCGGCGGTGGCAATTCCCGAAAAAACTATTGCCGCGGCCAAAACAGGAACTAAAACCGCCATCACTTTTTTATTGATTTTTATTTTTCTTTTCATTTTATTACACATCCAATTCAAATTCATTTTACCATAATATTTATGATTTATCAATAAACGCAATCGGCATTTTGTAATAAAATATATTTTATTATTATCGTGCTTTATCCCTCATTATCAAAAGGCATTGCAAAACGAGGAATAAAACCGACAAGGCTCTCACTATATTAATCATTATATACAGCGCTTTTATAACCTGTGAAAAGGAAGAAAAAATTTTAATATTTTTAAAAATATCCATAAAAAATCACCGCTATTATTTTTAGCGGTGAAATATTTTTTATTCTTTATATCAAATACCTGTTCGTTTTTTAAATTCTTTTGAGCCTCTGTAAAATGAGGAGTTTTGAAATTCAACAGGCGCGGCGGAGAAAAACGAGCATTTTTCTCCTGATAAGCGCAGCGATTTTTTGCTTTGATTGGGCACCTCTGAGCCTGCAATATCCCTAACAAGACAGCTTTTCTGCGAACCAATCTCACGGCATGCGCAAATTGAACTGATTAATACTGCTTTTGCGGCATAAAGAACATCTTTTGCTTTAAAATACTCGCTGTCGCAAACAGCATTATTATTCAAAAGCTCAATATCCTCAACGAGCTCGGAATAAAGCCCCAAAAGAACCTTTTCCGTTCTGACGCATGAGCAATATCTTGTCATATACGACTGCCACTTTTGAACAAGATTTTTGTATTTAAAATCACTTACAACAAGCGGATTTTCAATTTTAATATCAAATTCTCCTTTTTGAGGGAGGTTATTTATGATATATTCAGCGGTTGCAAGCGAGCTTGTTTGAGTATAATTCAAAAAGCTTCCGTTAACCGTTTCAGCTCCGAAAGCCCCTGCCGCTTCGCCGATAACATAAAGATTGGAAATATTGGTTCTTCCGTTCATATCAACCTCCGCTCCGCCGTTCATATGAACCGCGCAGATAGATATTTCCACACGCCTCTCAGCAAGTCTAAAGCCATCCTTGCGGAAAAGCCTAAACGCATCGGAATCAATAGCTTCAAGCCTTTCATACGGAAGCATTTCCTCGCTGATTAGCCCTGAATATAATGAGCGGCATTCATCACTGATGAGGGACAAAGAAAATCCCTCCGGGTTTCTTGTATAATCAAGATAAACCCTGTTTTCCTTTTCAAGCTCCTGTAAAATAAGGCGGTCAATGACAGAGGTTTCACCTTCTTCGCATAAATCAAGCTGTCTGTGATTTCCCTTTAAAAATGTGTATCTGAATATTTCTTCATCGGTCAGGGACGAGCGCAGAAATTCTCTTTCGCTTCCGTCCGCCGAAACACTTATGTATGTTGGAATTGCAAACTGATAAGGCCCGCTCATTGCTCTGCTGTATTCCGAGCAAGCAAGCTCGTAAGTCCAGCAGTTAAGATTAACCATATTAACTCCTGCACGGTAGAGCATTCCTATTGAGCCGCACTGACTTTCGGGGAAAGCGGTTTTTTCATAAATATTAGCCGCTCCTCCGGTTGCAATAACAAGATTATTACAGAAAAAAGCGGTCAGTTTTTCCTGAGAGTCAATGCATATAACACCCTTGGCCTTTCCGTCGGAAACAATAAGCTCAACGGCATGCATCTTTTCAATTATATTAAGTCTGCGACGGCTTACCGAAGCAAAAAGAGCGGAATGCATTTGCTGAGAAGTTGTTTCTCCTGTACAGGAGGCTCTGAGCTTTTCTGAGCCTTCGGCTGTGAAGCTTAAAAATCCTCCGAACTCATTTTGAGGAAAGCTAACTCCGAGCTGGGCAAGCTTCATAAAGCAGTAGTTGCTCCTTGAAGCCTGTGAAAGAGCTATATCTCCGCCGGGAACACCTGATTCAATAAGCTTGTTTGCCGCATCAACCGTGTCGGCATCGCTTTGAGAATCGGCAAAGCAATAGCTTTGACTGCCTGCACTCGCATTTGCGGAGGTTCCCCTTTTAATTCCGTCGGTTATTACCGCCACGCTTCTGTGCGCCTTGAGAAGAACATCTGCACAATTCAGCCCGGCACATCCGGAGCCCACAATAACAGTATCAAAAAAACGACTTTCCATAAAAACTCAACCTTTTTTCATATACTGCAAACTATTATATCACAATATTTAAATAAATAAAAGGCGAAAAATTTAACATCGGACTTTCGCCACTTTTTGTTCCATTTAATCGTTATCTGAATAGAAACTTTTGAATATCCAAATAAACAATTTCTATCACAATTCATCGAGGAATAAAAAAGTTTTTATCATAGCTATAATAAAAATTGTCGCGATAATTTGCCGATGATATTACGCATTTACATTGATGTTTCGATATGATATTATATATAAAAATCAAGACCGAGGTGAGAAAATGAAAAAAATTGTTATCGGAATCCTTGCTCATGTTGATTCGGGAAAAACAACCCTTTCCGAAGCGTTGCTTTATCAATCCGGAAGCATAAACAAGCTTGGCAGAGTTGACCGCAAAAACTCATTTTTAGACACCTTTTCTCTTGAACGCATGCGCGGAATAACAATTTTTTCAAAGCAGGCAATTTTAAAGTATAAAAGCACCGAATTCACCTTGCTTGACACTCCCGGCCATGTTGATTTTTCCGCAGAAACAGAGCGCGCTCTTCAGGTTCTCGACTATGCCGTTTTGGTAATCAGCGCAACAGACGGTATTCAAAGCCACACCTTAACTCTATGGAAGCTGCTTTCAAAATACAATGTGCCCTGCTTTATTTTTATTAATAAAATGGATTTATCCGGAGCAGACAAACTCCGTATTTTAAATGAATTAAAAATGAAGTTCGGCGACGGTTGTATTGATTTCGGCTGTGACGGCAACGCGGAGTTTTACGAAAACATTGCGCTTTGCGATGAAAAGCTATTTAATAAATACGAGAATAATTCACTTAAAACCGAGGATATTATCCCATTTATCAAAAGCAGAAAAATATTTCCCTGTATGTTTGGCTCGGCTCTAAAATCAGAAGGAGTCGGCGAATTTTTGGAATGCTTATATAACTACACCGAAATGCCAGAATACGGCAGGGAATTCGCAGGCAAGGTATATAAAATTTCTGAGGATAAAGGTCAGCGCCTCACATTTTTGAAGATTACGGGCGGAAGCCTTAAGGTTAAAGAAATACTGCAAAGCGATAAAAACAGAAATGCGGAAAAGATTAATCAAATTCGTATATATTCGGGCGAAAAATTCCAAACAGCTGATGAAGTACAGTCGGGCACAATATGTGCTATTACGGGAATAACCTTTACCCGTCCCGGAGACGGATTGGGTAAAGAAAAAAACACGGGATTACCCGTGCTCGAACCCGTGCTTACATACAGATTAATTCTTCCCGACGGCACCGACACTCACAACGCCCTTGAAAAAATGAAAATTCTTGAAAGCGAGGACCCGCAACTAAGAGTTGTTTGGAATGAACGGCTCGGAGAAATTCAGCTTCAGCTAATGGGTGATGTTCAGCTCGAAATTCTTCAATCAATAATCAAGGAGCGTTTCGGCATTAGCGCTTCTTTTTCAAAGGGGAATATAATATACAAGGAAACAATTAGAGATACTGTCGAGGGAGTCGGTCATTTTGAGCCGCTCAAGCATTATGCCGAGGTCCATCTTTTAATGAAGCCCGGAAAAAGAGACAGCGGAATAGTGTTCAAATCTCAATGCAAGGAGGATATGCTTGATAAAAACTGGCAAAGGCTCATCTTAACTCATTTATATGAAAAAACACACATCGGAGTTCTTACAGGCTCGCCTATAACCGACATGGAAATAATACTTGCATCAGGAAAAGCCCACCCGAAGCACACAGAGGGCGGTGATTTTCGACAGGCAACATACAGAGCGGTAAGGCAGGGGCTTCGTTCGGCAAGCTGTATTCTGCTTGAGCCTGTTTACGAATTCACATTAGAGGTTCCCGACGAGAATATAGGCAGGGCAATGGCGGATATTCAGCGAATGCACGGCAGCTTCAATCCCCCTGAAATGAGCGAGGGGTTTGCAGTTATAAGCGGTACTGCTCCTGTTTCAACAATGCTTGATTATTCGCGCGATGTTAGGCAGTACACTCACGGCAAGGGAAAGCTTATGTGCAATTTAAAGGGATATGAGCCCTGCCACAATTCCGACGAGGTTATTGACGGCATTGGATATGACTGTGATGCCGACACCGATAATTCCTGTGATTCCGTTTTTTGCTCTCACGGTGCAGGCTATAATGTTAAATGGAACGAAGTCAAAGCCCATATGCATCTTCCGAGCGTTTTGAGCTCTCCCAAAAGGGATTCATCAAATATCACCGACAAAAAATCCTTTTCAAATTTCAAAGAGAAAAACAATCTTTTTGCTCTCGACAAGGAGCTTATGCAAATTTTTGAAAAAACCTACGGACCGATAAAAAACCGCTCGCAAAATCCTAATCAAAATCATTTCACATTTACAGAAAGCTCCGAAAGCAAAAAATATAAAAGCAACCGCTCACCGAAATACGACGGAACGGAATACCTGCTTGTTGACGGATACAATGTAATTTTCTCCTGGGAGCATCTCAAAAAGCTTTCGCAGGATAATATAGACGGCGCGCGAAACGCTTTGATAAATACTCTTTGCAATTATCAAGGCTATAAAAAATGCGAGGTAATTCTTGTTTTTGATGCATATAAAGTTAAGGGAAACACCCGTGAGGTAGAAAAGATAAACAATATTAATATCGTTTACACCAAGGAGGCGGAAACCGCCGATATGTATATTGAAAAGGTATCACACAAGCTCGCAAAAAATCACAGGGTTAGAGTTGTCACCTCAGACGCTCTCGAGCAGCTTATAATTTTAGGCGGAGGAGCCCTGCGCGTTTCCTCACGAGAATTTCTTTTTGAAATTCAGCAGGCGGAGGAAGATATCAGAAATATAATTGAACAAAACAATTAACACTTATACTTTGCCATACAGAAAAACCCGACTGATAATCAGCCGGGTTTGAATTTTGATTCTATGAATTAGCAGTTAAATCCTTTAATTTTGTGCTTCAAGCAAAACCGCGTGGGCAATTCCGGGAATTGTTTGACCCTGCTTTGTGCTTGTTGGTGACATTAAAGCTCCCGTTGCAACAAAAAGGCAGTTTCTCAATTCTCTTTTTTCAAGCCTTTTCATTATGTGCGAACAAAGAACTGATGCGCTGCATCCGCAGCCGGAGCCTCCTGAATTAACATCCTGTCCGTCCAAGTCATAAATCATAAGTCCACAATCCTTATGATTGGGCTTTATATTGATTTTGTTTTCCTTTGCACAAAGCTCGTACAGAAGCTCACTTCCTACAAATCCCAAATCTCCCGTGAGTATTAAATCGTAATCCTCCGGCTTTGTTTGGGTGTCATTAAGGAATGTGCAAATAGTCCTTTTCGCCGCCGGCGCCATAGCAGCACCCATATTGTTAGCATCCTTAATACCCAAATCCGTTATAGTTCCTATATGAACAGCTTTAACCATTATTCCCTTTTCCGAATTTCCGACAACCGCGCTTCCCGCACCGGTTACGGTCCACTGTGCCGACGGCGGACGCTGACCGCCGTATTCAAGAGGAAAACGGAACTGTCTTTCAGAGCTTGCGAAATGACTTGATGTTGCGGCAACACAATACTTTGCTCCCATTTCAACAAGCATTGATGCGCTTGCGAGCGACAGCGCCATTGTTGAGCACGCTCCGTACATTCCTATTACAGGCATTTGAAAATCCTTCATTGCAAACGCCGAGCCGACACACTGATCAAGCAAATCTCCGCAAAGGGAGAAATCAACATCATCAAAGCTTATTCCCGCTTTTTTCACTGCTCTTGTAACGGCTTTTGCAAGCATTGCAGATTCGGAAAGCTCAAACGATTCCTGCCCGAGCGTTGTGTCCTCAAAGATTTCATCGAAATCATTTGCCAAAGGTCCTTCTCCTTCTTTTTTACCTACAACTCCTGCCGAGCCTATAATTGCAACTTTATTGTCAAAAACAACTGTTTTTCCTAATTTTTTCAAAAAATCACCCCGAGAAAATAAGATTTCAAAACTATTTTTTGCTTTGCTTTCTCTTATATTCTCGGGGGATTTTATATTTTTAAAAATTTTTAATTAATTATTTTTTGCCTGCTTTTCAGCTTCAATAGTTGATTTTTTCTTTCTGTGAATAATAAATCTGTTGCACGGATAGGTCCACAAAGTGGGAATCGCCATTCCGATAAGCTTTATAACCAAATCCCAGAAATTTCCCGTTAGGTTGTGAGATGCGGCAAAAGAGGTCATAGCCGAACCAATCCAGCCGTTTGCAAAAATAGTGAAAACAACCATAACGAAATACAGGGTTATGCTGAGCGCGGGATTTGAATCCGCCTTAAAGGTTATTTTTCTGTTTAGAATAAAGGCTATTAAATATCCTATTGTTGTTGAAATAAGATAAGTATAAAGATATCCCTTTGATTTTATACCAATCATATTAAGCGCGGAATTAGTTATTGCAACGCTTGTAAGCGCCTTGAATGCAGTATTGAGAAGTATCATATGAACCACAAGCTCAATGGCGGACGAGCCTCCGCCTGCAATGCTGAATTTTATAAACTTCCATATTTCAGCATGCTTTTCGGTCCATCTGACAAAAGCATTTTTCTTTTTTTCTTCTTTCATATTCTTCTCCTTAAATTACGCCCGCAACAAGCGCTATTACTGCTGCGATAACGGCAAGCGCGAACACGGCTTTACAAATCATCGGTATTGCGGCATCAGTTGTTTCGGGCGCTTTGCTTGAAATAAAGTCGTAAATAGGTCTTGAAACCTTTTTGCCCACAAGCTCTTCAAAGGTTCTTGTGTATGTTTTATACTCACCGGGATTATTCTCGTCAATAAGAATACAGCGTACCCCGCGCTTTGTTCTGTTTCCGTAAACATTAAAGCCGCTAGACTGTGTAAACCCGAGGTCAATATTTTTATATCTTCCCACAAAGCTGTTTTTATGGTCATGTCCAACAAAAACCGCCAAAACATCTCCCTTTTCGGAAAGTGCTTCAAACTCACCCGTATTCTCATTGGGAATAGACGGCGGCTCAAGCAAAACATCACCCTCGCCACAGGTTTTTCCTAGCTTATAATACTCATTCTTGTGTATTCTGAAAGCTCTTATTGCACCTTTTTCCGTTCTCTTAACGCGTTCAAGAACATTGTAATATTCGAACATGGGAATATGCTGAAACACTATTGAGGGAACATACGCGCCGTTTTGTTCTTTTAGCTCATCCCTTGTTTTTTGATACCATTTGATAATATTTCTGTCAAACGGCTCGTATCCTCCGCCCTTTGCATCGGTTCCGCTGTCGAACAAGTACAGATTGAAAACCACCCTGTCCGAGCAGTCCGAGGCTTTAATGGGAATTGAGCAGGTTCCTCCGCCGTCAATTCCCTCTGCCTGCTCTCCGATACAGCTTGGAAACGACTTATATATATCATTAAACTGGTCTTTATTTGAAATTCCGACCTGCCTGTCATGATTTCCAAAGGTTACGGCAAAAGGAATATTCCTTTTTGTTACAGGCTCTAACAGGGCTGAAATTGTTTTTGCAACAGCGCTCTCAAGCTCCTTCCCCTTGCCTTTATAGGTTACTCCGTAGCCTTTTATTTGGTCGCCTGTATAAATAACAAGATCGGGATTTTCCTCCTTAATTGCATTTTCAAGGAGGGCTTTTGTATCGGGCGAAATTGCAGGAATTTCCTGAATATCCGTTATTTGCATAATTTTAAACGGCTTATTTTTCTTAAATCTCATTTTCTCCTCCGATATGACAATAAAGATGAGAACTCTTCTATTAAAAAAGAGCACAAAAGAATTATCTGCCCTTGTGCTCCGCTTTCTATAAATATATTTTAACACGGTATTAATTTTATGTCAATCACATTGTTTTTTTAT
>CAMFBH010000010.1 GCA_945948515.1 uncultured Clostridia bacterium | reverse complement strand
ACTTAGTACGGGATTTTCTTATTTATAAATGGATTTAAGAAGGGCTATTTCATTTGCATAGCCTTCTATCTCATTAGGAGTTTCAAGATAAAACGGAAGCTCTCTTAATGCAGGATGATTGATTATTCTTTCAAACGCATCAATACCGATATATCCCTCTCCGATTTTCTCGTGCCTGTCTTTATGAGAAGCAAATGGATTTTTTGAATCATTAAGATGAACTGCTTTTAGCCTGTCCAATCCTATAATTTTGTCAAACCTCTCGATTACAGTGTCGAGCTCGTTAACAATGTCATAGCCGGCATCATTAACATGGCAGGTATCAAGACAAACGCCGAGCTTTTCGTTAAGCTCAACTGAATTTATTATATCTCGGATTTCTTCAAATTCTTTTCCTATTTCACTGCCCTTGCCCGCCATTGTTTCAAGAAGAACCGTTGTAGTCATTTCAGGAAAAAGAACCTCATTTAAGGCACCGCTTATTAACTCAATCCCCTTTTTCTCTCCCTGACCGACATGCGAGCCCGGATGAAAATTATATAAATTATTCGGCGTATATTCCATTCGCCTTAAATCATCGGCAAATGTTTCAACAGCAAATTTGCGCGTTTCTTCGTTTGCACTGCAACAATTCAAAGTATATGGAGCATGTGCTAAAATTACAGAAAAACCGTTTTCCTTTTTAAGCCTTAAAAACTCCTCAATATCAGCCTCATCAATATCCTTTGCTTTGCCTCCGCGAGGATTTCTTGTAAAAAACTGAAATGTGTTTGCGCCTATCTCAAGCGCCTGCTTGAGCATGGCTGTGTATCCCTTTGACGCGCTCAAATGTGCACCGATAACCAGCATTTATTTTTCTCCGTTCAAAAGCATTTCTTTTTCTATTTGCTCTTCTGCCTTTCCGCTCATTATGTATTCAAGCAAATCAGCAACACAGCCATTATTGCAATGGCAGGCCTCGAATTTGCAAATTTCATGAATGGGCTTCGGCGCCTGACCTGCACATGCAGGCAGTCCAACGGTTTTAAGCATATCCCAATCATTATAATAATCGCCTATTCCGGCAACATGACTTTTTTCAATTCCCAAGGTTTTTGCAAGCTGCATAGCTCCCACACCCTTGTGTGTGTCTTTCTGAAGCATTTCAAAGCTCCAAAGACTTGAAGCCATAAAATTCGCATCGGGATTTTCATGCTTTATAACATACTTTTGAAGTTCATTAATTGTTGCCGGATTTGACCAGAAAATAACCTTCATCCACCCCTCGTCCGGAACCTTATCTATGGTTGTAATCTCATAATGGCTTTTATCAAAATACATTTGACCCCGTGAGAGCATTCCCTGTTTAACTATATAAACATAATCATCAAAGAAAATACCAACATCAACTCTGTGAAAAACACCGTTGAAATCATCAATAACCTTTTTAACAAAATCTCTGCCCTTTTTCTGAATTGTTGAACGCCAAACCATTTCCTGCTTTGAATAATCATATATTCCCGCTCCGTTAATAACAACGACAGGCTGATTGGCATTGATTCGGTTATAATTTCTTTCAACGCTTGATTTAAGCCTACCCGAAGCAAGAGTGAAATTACCGCCGAGGCTTGTAAATTTTTCTATTGCTTCAATATTTCTTTTGGGGATAAAGCGGGCTTTGTTCTTCAGTGTTCCGTCAATATCCGAAACTACGAGCCAATTTTCAAAAGTTTTTTCCATTATATTCTCCTAAGTTTATTATTGTGCTCTGAGTTTTAACAAAAAATTATTAAAATATTCGGGAAGAGCTGATTCAAACTCCATATATTCATTTGTTTTCGGATGAACAAATCCTATCATTTTGGCATGAAGGCACTGCCCGTTTAAATTTTTCACCGCTTTTTTAGGGCCGTACACCTCATCGCCTGCAACAGGGTGACCTATATAAGCCATATGCACTCTTATTTGGTGAGTTCTTCCTGTTTCAAGGCGGCACCTTATATGCGTAAAACTACCGAATCTTTCAATAACCTCATAGTGAGTTATTGCATTCTTTGAATTTTTTTGCGTTACCGCCATTTTCTTGCGCTGAACGGGATGCCTTCCGATTGGAGCATCAACGGTTCCGCTTTCTTCTTTTATGTTTCCGTGAACAACACATTCGTAGCATCTGGAAAATGAATGCTCTTTAATTTGCTCTGCAAGGCTTGTGTGCGCAAAATCGTTTTTTGCAACAATCAGCAAGCCGCTTGTGTCTTTATCTATCCTGTGAACAATACCGGGTCTTATAACTCCGTTTATTCCGGAGAGCGAATCCTTGCAGTGATACAAAAGAGCGTTAACAAGAGTGTTTTCATAATTTCCGGCAGCCGGATGAACAACCATTCCTTTGGGCTTGTTAACAACCAGCAGGTAATCATCCTCATAAACTATATCGAGCGGAATATCCTGCGGCTTGGCTTCAAGTAATACCGGCTTTGGAATTTCAAATTCAAAAACATCGTTTTGCCTGCATTTATAGCTTTTTGATATAACCTTATTATTTACGGTTACTTGCTTATTTTCAAGAAGAGAAGCAACGGCAGAGCGCGATACGCTTTCGCACGATTGAGAAATAAATTTATCCGCTCTCAGCCCAACGCACGCATCATCAACGGTAAGAACGATTTTATCACTCATCTTTCTCACCTTTTTTTCTTGAATCACGAATTAAATCACAAATCAAATACAGCACAAATGAGCAAGCGCCGAGAGTTACCGCACAGTCTGCAATATTGAAAACCGCAAAATCCACAAAGAGAGGTTCAATCATATCAATAACATATCCGTTAAATACACGGTCAATAAGATTTCCCAAACCGCCGGCAATAACAACTCCTATGCTCCAATATTCCCAAAGGCTTTTGCATTTATTTGAAAACAAATAGTAAAGAGCGCCTGCGATTACAACTATACTGAGTGCAACAAACACCCACCTTCCCCCGCTTCCGAGAGAGAATGCCATTCCCGTATTTTCACAATATCGAAACTGAACAAATCCGTCAATAAAGCGGGCGCTCTTATCAGGATACAAAGCGTTTTTGGCAAGCATTTTCGTAACCTGATCAAACGCAATTATCAGAACTATCATTATGCTGCACCAAATATGCTTTTTCACCTAATCACTCCTTAGATTTCTTTCATAACCTCTGCACAGCGTGAGCAAAGGGTGGGATGCTCTGCACTTTCGCCAACTGAGTGGCTGAACTTCCAGCACCTTTCACACTTCTCACCGTCTGCCTTTGAAACAGTGATTGAAACGCCTTCAACATCTCCGCTGAATTCACCATTACCGTTTTTAACCTCAACAGCTGAAGTGATGAATATTTCCGGAAGTGCCGATTCGTGCTCTTTGAGGAAATCATAAATCTCTCCATCTGCAAAGATTTCAAGCTTTGCTTCAAGAGATTTTCCTATAATCTTTTCGTTTCTTGCAAGCTCAAGAGCTTTTTGAACATCGTTTCTTACATCATGAATTCTCTCCCACTTATTGAGGAAAGCATCGTCTGTTTCAATGAAATCGGGTTTCGGGATTTCATTAAAGAGAGGAGATTCGGGATTTCTTGATGAATCGTGGGGCATTGCCTTCCAAATTTCATCTCCGGTAAATGCAAGAATCGGTGTCATAAGAAGAGTTACGGCATCAAGAATTTTATAAAGAACTGTTTGAGCCGCTTTTCTTGTTTTGCTGTTTGGTGCTGATGTATAAAGTCTATCCTTCAAAACATCGAAATAGAAATTACTCATATCAACAACACAGAAATTATGAAGAGCATGAGCTGCAACATGGTATTCATAAACCTCAAATGCGTTTCTTGCTGTTTCAAGAAGCTCATCAAGTTTCATAAGAGCATATTTATCGAGCTCTTCAAGCTCATCATTTGATACCATGTCGGTATCGGGATTGAAATCATAGAGATTTCCGAGACAGTAACGAGCAGTGTTACGGATTTTACGGTAGTTATCCGAAAGCTGCTTAAGAATTTCAGGGCTGATTCTTACATCTGCATGATAATCAGATGAAGCAACCCAAAGGCGAAGAATATCTGCACCGTATTTTGAAATAATATCCTGCGGGTCGATACCGTTGCCGAGAGATTTACTCATTTTTTTGCCCTCTCCGTCAACAGTCCAGCCGTGAGTGATAATCTGCTTATAGGGAGCACCGAGACCTGCTGCAACAGCAGTTAAAAGAGATGACTGGAACCAGCCTCTGTACTGGTCTGCGCCCTCAAGATAAACATCTGCCGGATATTTGAGATAAGGTCTGCTCAAAACTGCCGCATGGGACGAACCCGAATCAAACCAAACATCCATAATATCTGTTTCTTTCGTGAACCCTTCCTTAGAATGGCAGTACGGACACTCGAAGCCCTCGGGAAGAAAGTCCTTTGCCTCATGAGTAAACCAAGCATCTGAGCCTTCCTCGGCAAAGATTTCGGAAACCTTCATCATTGCATCATTATCAATAATTTCTTTTGAACAGGAATCGCAATAGAAAACAGGAATCGGAACACCCCATTTTCTTTGCCTTGAAATGCACCAATCGTTTCGGTCAACAAGCATTGACTGCATTCTGTCCTTACCCCATTTGGGGAACCACTCAACCTTTTCCGTTTCATCAACAGCCTTCTTTTTAAAAGCATCAACGGAGCAGAACCACTGACTTGTTGCACGGAAAATAATCGGATTATGACATCTCCAACAATGTGGATACTGGTGAATAATCTTTTTAAGAGCAAACAGTGCGCCTGTTTCTTCAAGGTGAAGCGCAATCGGTTTATTCGCATCGTCTGTTTTGAGTCCTGCAAACATTCCTGCCTCTTCGGTAAGGCAGCCGTTTGCATCTACGGGAACAATAACGGGAATTTCCGGATATTTCTGACAAACTATAAAGTCGTCAACACCGTGTCCGGGAGCTGTGTGAACGCATCCTGTACCGCTTTCGAGAGTAACATGATCTCCGACAATAACAAGCGATGTTCTGTCAATAAACGGATGCTGTGTTTTCATATATTCAAGCTCGCTGCCCTTGATAATGCCGACAGTTTCATAGCCCTCTTTTCCTGCATCAGCCATTGCAGTATCAACAAGGTCCGTTGCCATAACATAGTATTCTCCGTCGCACTTAATAAGAGAATACTCATAAGAAGGTCCTACGCAGATAGCAACATTGGCAGGAAGAGTCCAAGTTGTTGTTGTCCAAATAACAAAATATGTTTTAGAGAGGTCTGCACCCATTGCGGTGAGCTTACCCATATCATCGGTAACATTAAATTTAACATAAATTGAGTGGCAGGGATCCTCGGCATATTCAATTTCTGCTTCTGCAAGAGCCGTTTTACAATCAGGGCACCAATAAACAGGCTTTAATCCCTTATAAATAAATCCCTGAGATGCCATTGATGCAAATATTTTAATCTGCTCAGCCTCAAAATCCTTTGTGAGAGTGATATAGGGATTATCCCATTCGCCTATTACACCGAGTCTTTTAAAGGATTCTCTCTGAATATCAACATAGCCGAGAGCAGTTTCACGGCAGATTTTACGAAGCTCCAAATCGGAAATGTTGGATTCAGCATTAATTCCTGCCTGCTTTCTTGCTTTAAGCTCAGTAGGAAGTCCGTGAGTATCCCAACCCGGAACATAGGGAGATTTAAATCCTGTCATATTTTTATATCTTACAATAAAATCCTTAAGAGTTTTATTAAGAGCATGACCGATATGAATATCGCCGTTTGCGTAGGGAGGTCCGTCGTGAAGAACGAAAAGAGGCTTTTGAGCATTAACCTCCATTAAGCGTTTATACACATCATTCTTTTCCCACTCTTTAAGGAATTCCGGCTCTCTTTGAGGAAGAGAGGCCCGCATTGGGAATTCTGTTTTCGGTAAATTTAATGTTTGATTATAATCCATTTGTCTTCTCCTTAGTTTAAACAAGCCTAACTTGAAATATTATTATTTTTTCTTCTTAAAAAAGCCTTTGAATTTGCCGTGTTCGTCCTCGTCTTCTTCCTCGTATTCATAATCTTCGGGGGGAATAAGAGAAATTTTTTCGGTTGTTATGGGCTCTCTTTTAACATTGCTGTACTTATCAAAGCCATAAGAATCAAGGCTTGCCTCTTCCATTTCGGGCTCCTCGTAAATCTCTGAAACCGGTGAAGCACTCTCTTCAACAGGAGTAATTTCATCCGCCGTGAAAGCGTTAATTGCAGAATTAACCTCTTTTTCGGTTTCCTTTTGAGCAGTCATTGACGGAACGGGTGGCTCAAGCTCCTGCTCTGAAGGATCAAATCCTTTTGCGGCATCGTTTTCGGTTTCTTTTTCCGCTTCGACCTTTGCCTGCTCTTCCTGAGCCTTTCTAAGCTCTTCTTCTCTTTTCTTTGACTGCTCAATTTTTTCCTGCATTATTGCCTGAGCATCATCAAAGGTGAGAGAAACCATATCCTTAATTTTACCAAGCTGATCTTCATAAAGAGAAATAACGCTTGTTTTGAATTCGGCCGTTTCCTTTTTGATTTTATTAAGAAGCTGCTCATGGAATTCCTTTTCCTGCTTTGCTTTTGTTACAAGCTGCTCGGAATTTTCCTTAGCCTCTGAAAGAATATTAGCCGCAACAATTTTTGCTCCGTTTATTGCATCGTTTGCCTTTTTCTCTGCTTCGTTCATTATAACGCTTGCTTTTTCTTTTTCTTCATCAACAATTTTCTTTGCTTTTTCCTGTGCATCAAAAACTGTTTGCTGAGCGCTCTTGCGACTCTGAGAAATTGCTTCTTCAGCCTTTTCCTTAGCTTCCTTTGTTACTTGGTCTGCAAGCTTCTGCGCGGTAATAAGAGCAGTTTTAATTGAATCCTCTTCTTCTCTGTAATCCTCAATTTTTGAAGCAAGAATTTCCATTTTTCTGTAAAGCTCTTTGTTTTCTTTATAAAGCGCAGTGTAAGAATCTGCAATGCTGTTAAGAAATGCATCAACCTCATCAACATCATATCCGTTTGAAGCGGTTGTGAATTGTTTTTCGGCAATCTCATTGGGTGTTATCATAATTCATTCTCCTCAAAATAGTTTATCACATAAACATTCCGTTGTTTTCAAGCTCGTCTATCAAATCTCCCATAACATCAACATTATAGGGAGTAATGATATATGTGCTGTTTGCAACTCTCTTTATTTGGCCGTTATTTGCATAAGCAACACCGCTCAGGAAATCAAGAAGTCTTCTTGCTATATCGCGGTTTGCTCCCTCAAGATTCAGAACAACCGTTCTCTTTTCATTGAGATTATCTGCAACGCTTGAAGCCTCTTCAAATTTTTCGGGCTTAACAAGAACAACCTGAAGCTGAGCGGTTGTGTGAATATTAACAACCTTATCATCACTTTTATGAGAAAACCTCGGTCTTTCGTAACGGTCTTCCTTTTCAACCTTTTCCTGTCTCTCGCGCCTTTCGCTTCTTCTTGCCGGAGCGCTTAATCCGAAATCGTTTTCTTCTTCGTAGAAATCATCGTAATCGTCTTCATTTTCGCCGATCATTTCCTTAACCTTATCCAAAAATCCCATCTTTTACTCTCCTCTAAAAATATTTTCTTGCGCCGAAAATTGCAGAACCGACTCTAACTATATTTGAGCCTTCAAGAATCGCCGCTTCATAATCGCCGCTCATTCCCATGCTTAATACATCCATATTAATATTATCTATATTTTTGCTCTTTATGTCAATGAAAGCTCTGTGCATTTTCTCAAAATAGCGCCTTGCCTCGTCCTGCGATTCGCAAACGGGGGGAATTGTCATTAAGCCGCAGACTTTTATACACTCAAGCTCTGATATTCGGAAAAGCAATTCTTCAAGCTGTTCAATATAAATACCGCTTTTACTTTCCTCTTTTCCGACATTGACCTCAACAAGAACTTTTGTTGAAACACCCTTTGCTTCGGAAACCTTGGAAATTTCTTTTGCAAGCTTATAGGAGTCAACCGACTCAATCATATCAACCTCGCCCACAATTTGCTTAACCTTATTTGTTTGAAGGTGACCTATAAGATGCTTTTCAACATTATCAAGCTTTAAATCGTCCTTTTTTCCGAGAAACTCCTGCACACGGTTTTCTCCTATTAAATCCGCACCGAGCTCTATTGCACGGTTTATATAAGGATACTCAACGGTTTTTGTTACCGCCATGAGCCTAACTTCTTCCGGACTTCTTCCTGCCTTAATCGCTGTGTTTGAAACGGTATCCCGTATTCGCAGAAAGTTTTCTTCAACGGCTTTAAGCCTGTCTTCATCAAGTAAAAACTTTTCCGTCATAAAGATCCTTCCCTTCAATTATAATCTTATCGTAAAGCTTTATGCCGTTTTCGGAATCATTTCCGAAGCTTAAAAGAACATAATCCTTTGCTGTGTAAACAACATCAGCCTCACGGAATTTTACCTGATTGGAAACCAGCGTATAAACGCCCTGCTTTGAATCATTTATGTGAATTGCATTTGCAGGAACCTTAACGCCTGTGTAGGATTTCATTCGTATTTCAATATCCTCAACTCTCAGCGATGTACAATCGGCGCTCATATCATTGCATTTGAAAACAAGAACTGTTTGCTTTTGACCGAGAGCCGTTTCTCCGCCGCTGACAAGAATTGTTTTTAAAACCGTACCCGAGCTTTTAATATTGAGCTCCACCGTGTCACCGTTTGAAATTCCGGAAATCTTACTGCAATCGGCAACACAAACCAAATACCAGTTAAAATCGGTTATCAGCTTTCCGAAAGACGAGCCATTATTCACTTCTGACGCCTTATTAATTAACTCATTAACCTGATTAACCGTTAAATTTTCAACATTATCATAATCAACAAGATTTTCAAAGCCATCTGTTTTTGAAGAAAAATTTCCCGAAACATCGGTAGTAACACTTCCGGAGGGGTTTACTCCCTGCTGCTTTATTTCTCTCATCTGAGATTTTATTTCACCTGTTATCTCGGAAAAATTTATGTTCTCGCCGATTAGTAGCTGCCTTCTTGTGAAAACATCGTTCATTTTTGAAGACGAATCAGAAATGATTTCGGGCTTTCCTGATGCCACGCTTCGTATATAATTATTGACATCGTCTTCAATTTCATCATCAAGAGCGGCAACATCCGAAGCCTCTCCTATTGTTCTGCTTTCAAGAGTATTATAATAATCAAGCTCGTTTTGGAGATTTATCAAATTTGAATAATTAAGCGCTTCCTGCTCACTTGAAAACACCTTTGCTATAACTCCGCCTGTTTTAACCTTTTCTCCCTCGCTGACAATCGGAACAACAACGCCGGAGGACGGAGCCGATATTTCATTCTCTTTTCTCACAGCAAGGGCCGTTGCATCAACAGTTTCATAAACCGTTGTTTCAACAGCGCTTTGAGTTACAAGCTCAACATTAATAACCGAATATACTTCTGCTAAAACAAATGCTGCGATAAGAAGAACGGCAATAATAATTGCAAGATTTTCTTTTTTAATTTTCACAGCCGTTCCTCCTTTAAAAAGCTTTTTGAAATACTTATTGCTTTTGAAGCTAATTCTTCTTTACTAATCTCATCGGCATAAAGCCAATTAATGCTTTGATTTCTTTTAAACCATGTTATCTGGCGCTTTGCATATCTTCTTGTTTCGCGCTTGAGCTTTTCTTTTACTTCTTCAAGCGTTTCTTCTCCGTTAAAATACTTTATCAGTTCTTTATGCCCAATAGCCTGAGAGGCTGTTGTGCCTGCCGTTTGGTATGCGCTTCGTGCCTCCTGCTCAAGACCGTTTTCAAACATAAGCTCTGCGCGTTTATTTATCCTGTCGTAAAGCCTTTGCCTGTCCTTAAAGGCTATTCCGATGTAAAGAGCGTCATACGGACTCTCGGTTATATGAGAAAGCTCGTCCTGTTCGGATTTTGTTGTTCCCGTTGAATAATACAGTTCAAGAGCCCTGACGACTCGTATTTTATTATTTTTATGAATTTTCAAAGACGCTTCATAATCAATTTTGCAGAGCTCGGAATAAAGCTCATCCTCGCTTTTTTTCATAAGACTTTCTCTGAGTGCAAAATCAGTTTGAGCCTCTGTAAACTGAGTATTTTTAACAAGATTATCAATAAACAATCCTGTTCCGCCGACAATAACCGGTACATTTCCTCTGCTATTTATTTCAGCTATTTTTTCTTTTGCAAGCCTTGTGAAATCGGCAACGCTGAACAGCTCGCTCGAATCAAGAAACTCAACAAGATGATGGGGCACTCCCTGCATTTCCCCTTTTGAAGGAGCCGCAGTTGCAATGCTCATTCCTTTGTATATCTGCATGGAATCGGCAGAAATAATCTCTCCGCTTACAGCCCTTGCAATCTCAACTCCGAGGCTCGTTTTTCCGCTTGCTGTGGGACCGACTACTGCAATAATTTTAGTTTTCATTATTACACCCTGCCGAACTGCTTTTCGATTTCGTACTTACTGATTTTTATGAATACCGGTCTGCCGTGCGGACAATATTTTATTTCCGGCATTGACAAAAGCCTTTCAACAAACAGCCTTGTTTCTTCGGGAGTTGTTTTATCTCCCGCTTTAACGGCTGCACGGCAGGCAGATGAATGATAAATCCATTCAAGCTTTTCGGGAACAATATCTGTTTTGTGCTCAAGAAGCTTTTGAGCAATTTCTGTTATCAAATCACTTAAATTGCAATCGCTTAAAATAGACGGGCACTCCCTAATAAGAACCGCCGAAGTTCCGAATTCGCTGAGCTCAAAACCACACTGTGATAAAAGAGCAATGTTTTGAGTGATAACCTCAAACTCATCCTTTGTGAGATTAACAGCCTGCGGACTCAAAAGCACCTGCTTTGCAATTTCTTTAGATTCCGTCAGCTTTTCATAGTTAATTCTTTCGTGGGCGGCATGCTTATCAATAAAATAAAGTTCGTTTTCTATTTCAACGATTATGTAGGTTTTGAACGCCTCGCCCACTACTCTGAAATCGGGAATGGAAATCTCCCTGTTCTCTTTTACCGTGTTTTTTGATATGTCTTCGCTTTGACTCTGTTCATCTATACTGACATCAATTTTATATTCTTTTTTCGGCGCTGCCGCCTGCCAGAAATCCTCGTTTGCCTTAACTCTGACATTTTGAGAAAAAGCTGTTTGCACCGGCTCTTCTTTCTTTTTAAAGAAATCAAGCCTTTGAGAATATGTTTTTTCTGCCGCTCTGCTTTCAAACGAATTACTTTTGGGCAATTCTCCTTGAGTTGTGAAGGATGCGGACTTAACCGAATTGTTTGCCTCTAAAGCGGATTTGACGCCGTAATAAACTAAATCGAAAACCGCTCTTTCATTAACAAAGCGCACCTCTGTTTTTGAAGGATGAACATTAACATCAACAAGCGCACTGTCTATATCAATATTCAAAACGCATGCGGGAAATTTTCCCACCATTATTGAATTCTTATATGCCTGCTCAAGAGCCGCCATTGCGGTTTGAGATTTAACAAGCCTGCCGTTTATGAAAAAAAACTGCATTGAACGGCTTTTTCTTGATTCATGGGGAAGGCTTACAAATCCGGTAAGCCTCATTGCGTTATATGAATAATCCGCACTTATAAGCGAATTTGAAAGCTCCTTGCCGAGAACACTGTAAACAGTGCTTTTTAATTCTCCGCTTCCGCCGGTAACAAGAGTTTGCTTGCCGTCGCGGATAAACCTAAAGGATACTTCGGGATGGCTGAGCGCCATTCTGTCAACAACAGCGGCAACCGCATTGCCTTCGGTAACATCTTTCTTCAAGAATTTCATTCTTGCGGGGGTATTGAAAAATATATCTCTTACAACTATTGTTGTTCCGCACGGGCATCCCGCTTCGCCGAAGGATATTTCTTCCCCTCCCGCAATTTCAATTCTTGTTCCGATTGCTTCGTTTTCCGTTCTTGTTAAAAGCTCTGTTTTTGAAACTGCGGCGATTGATGCCATAGCCTCTCCCCTAAAGCCGAGTGTTCCTATTGCATCGAGGTCGGAGGCTGATTTGATTTTTGAAGTTGCATGGGGAACAAACACCTTGCGAACCTCGCTTCGTTCAATACCGCAGCCGTCGTCAGTTATTCTGATATATGTTGTTCCGCCGTTTTTTATTTCAATCGTTATGCTTTTTGCTCCTGCATCTATGGAGTTTTCTGCCATTTCCTTAACGATTGATGAGGGGCGCTCAACAACCTCGCCCGCAGCAATAAGCTGATACACTTCTTTGGGTAGAATATTAATCTGAGCCGTAGTGAACGCCTCCTTTCATAATCTTTCTTAAAGCTCCTCGCTTTTTTTCTTTAAATCGTAGAGCGTTTGCATTGCCTCAATAGGCGTTAATGTGTTTACATCTATCGCCTTTAATATTTCAACAATTTCGTTTTTGCCGTTTGCACTGAAATTATACTGAACGCTTTCATCATCTTCAATAACAGCTTCCTCGGCTTTAAATTCTATCTCAACCTTGTTCTTTTCAAGCTCCTTAAGAATTACCTTTGCGCGCTTTACAACGCTATCCGGAACTCCCGCGAGCTTTGCCACCTCAATACCGAAGCTTTGGTCCGCTCCGCCCTTAACAATTCTGCGAAGGAAGGTGATATCGTCTCCGCGCTTTTTAACGGCGATTGAATAGTTGTTAACTCCGTCGATAAGCCCCTCCATTGCGGTTAGCTCGTGATAATGAGTTGCAAAAAGAGTTTTGGCTCCGAGCGTTTTCTTTTTGCAAACAAATTCAAGAACCGCTCTTGCAATGCTCATTCCGTCAAAAGTGGAGGTTCCTCTTCCGATTTCATCTAAAATTATTAGGCTGTTGCTTGTTGCATTTTTTAGAATTGAAGCAACCTCATTCATTTCAACCATAAAGGTTGACTGACCGGTTGAAAGGTCGTCCGAAGCGCCCACTCTTGTGAACACAGCATCAACTATTGAAATATCCGCGCTCTTTGCAGGAACGAAAGAACCGATTTGAGCGAGAATTGTTATTAATGCCGTTTGGCGCATATATGTTGATTTACCCGCCATATTCGGTCCGGTAATAATTGAGCACCTGTTTTTATCGTTATCAAGCAATGTGTCATTCGGAACGAAAGGTGCTCCGTCAAGCAGAGCCTCTACAACGGGATGCCTGCCGTCTTTAATATTTATAACTCCGTCGTTATTAAGGCGCGGACAAACATAATTGTTATTAAACGCCACATAAGCAAGAGAGCACAAAACATCGAGCTTTGCAATTGCCTTTGCGGTTTGCTGAATTCTTTGAACCTCTGCGGCAATTTTTTCTCTTACCGAACAGAAAATTTCATATTCAAGAGCTATTTCTCTTTCTTTAGCACCGATGATTTTTCCTTCAAGCTCTTTCAATTCCTGCGTTATATATCTTTCGCAGTTTGCAAGAGTCTGCTTTCTTATGTATTCATCGGGAACCATTTCCTTGTAGCTGTTTGAAACCTCTATATAATATCCGAAAACACGATTATATCCAACCTTAAGCTTTGGAATACCCGTTTTTTCCCTCTGCTCCTGCTCAATTCCGGCAACAACGCCCGCGCCATCCTGCATAATAGCTTTTAGAGAATCTATTTCTTCGTTGAAGCCCTCTTTAATCATTCCGCCCTCACGCAGAGAAAACGGAGGCTCTTCAACAATTGCACTGTTGATAAGCTCATAAACATCACTCAACAAATCAATCTCACTGTCAATCTCTTTAAGCATTGCAGACTGTGAAGCTCCTGCAAGGGATTTAATTTTTGGGAGCTTTTCAATAGTTGATGAGAGTGAGCGAAGCTCCTTGGCATTAGCGGTTGAATAAACAATTCTTGTTATAAGCCTTTCCATATCGTTAATTCCGGTAAGGCATTCGCGTATTTCATCACGCTTAACGGAATCATCGGAAAGCTCGCCTACCGCATTTTGACGCTTTGTAATTTTTGCAATGTTCAAAAGCGGACGCTCAAGCCAATTTCTTATCATTCTCTTTCCGGGAGCGGTTTTGGTTTTATCTATTACCCAGAGAAGAGAATGCTTTTTATCAAGAGTGAGCATGGATTGAGTAAGCTCAAGATTTCGCCTTGCATTCATATCGAGCGACATAAACGCATCGTCGCTGTAAAAATCAATTTCGCTCGGTGTTTCAATACTGTCTTTTTTCTGAGTATCACGAAGATAATCAATTACTGCGCCGAGAGCACAAACAGCCGCCTTGCTGTGACCTATATTCAATGAGGAAATTTCTTCTCTTTTGAGCGTTTCAAGAATAGTGTTGGTTGCATTGTTGAAATCAAATGCATCCTCATTAGGCGTTTGAAAAGAGGTGTTAAGCCTTTGGGTAACAAATTTTTCAACCTCCGAATACGAGGAAGCCGCCGAGTTAACAAGCACCTCTTTAGGAGCATAGGTTGAAAGCTGGTTGTTGATTTTTTGCTCAACATCCTCACGGTTGAAAACAGTTAGGTGAAATTCTCCTGTTGAAACATCGGCAAAGCAAATTCCCGTTTCGTTTTCGAGGGCACAGATACTGCAAAGATAGTTGTTTACACCGTCCTGAAGCATATTGCCCTCAATAACAGTTCCGGGTGTTATGATTCTTACGACATCTCTTTTAACAATGCCCTTTGCTTTTGAAGGGTCTTCAAGCTGCTCGCATATTGCTACCTTATAGCCGCGCGAAACAAGCTTTGCAATATAGCTGTCAGCGCTGTGGAAAGGAACACCGCACATCGGCGCTCTTTCCTCCTGTCCGCAGTCCCTGCCTGTTAAAACAAGGTCAAGCTCCTTGCTTGCAATCTTTGCATCGTCAAAAAACATCTCGTAAAAATCACCGAGGCGGAAAAACAAAATAACGCCGGGGTATTCTTTTTTTATATCAAAATACTGAAGCATCATTGGGCTTATTTTAGCCTGTGCCATTTATCCTTCCGCCTTTCAGTGAATTACATTTCTGATTTCTTTAACTCAATCAGTGACATCCGCCGCAGGTTGAGCAGTTGTGTGTGCAGCTGTCATCATGAACGGGAATCTCGCATGTTTCGGGATCCTGTCCGTCAAAGAAAAGACCGATCATTTGGCTGATATACTGAGCCATTGATTCCATTTCCGTTGCACAAGCGGAATACTTTTTCATATTCTCGCCTTCCATTATCTCTGCATAAAGCTTCTGATAGTCTTCCTGAATAGCTTTAATCTTATCCTGGTCAACCTCTTCGCCCTTGCCTGCCTCCTGCTGATATTTCAGCGAGAGAAGCTGCATCTCCTGCATCTGCTTTTGAAGAGCTTCGTCTGCATCGTTTACCTTTGCAGCAGCCTGAAGAGCGATAAAACGCTCGTCCTTCTGAATTTCTTTGCCTAATTCTCTGAGTGCTGATTCTAAACTCATTATTCTTTCTCCTTTACAATTTCGCCCCTCAAAACGAAGGTTAGAGGTTCGATTACTTTAATTTTTTGAAAGGTTCCGATAAGGCTTTCGTCACCTTCAAATTCTATAATCAAATTGCCATCCGTTCTGGCGGCAATATAATTATCGCCTAATTTTCCCTTTCCGTAAACAAAGCATTTAAAAATCTTTCCGTTATGAAGCTTCATTTGCGAGGCGGATATTGTTTCCTGTAAATCGGTTAGCTCTTTAAACCATTTTGATTTTTCACTTTTCGGAATCGGATCATCAAGCTTTGCGGCAGGTGTTCCGACACGCGGTGAATAAATGAAAGTAAAAAGCGAGGTTGCGTTTATTTTTGAAACAAGGCTTAGAGTATCCTTAAACTCTTCATATGTTTCTCCGGGGAAGCCAACGATTATATCGCTTGTTATTGAAAGCTCACTTCCCATAAGACTGCGGGCATAATCAATAAGCTCAAGATATTTTTCTCTTGTGTAGCCTCTGTTCATTGCTCTCAGCACACGATTGTTTCCGCTTTGAAACGGCAAATGAAGATGCTTTGCAACCTTTTCACACTCTGCCATTGTTTCAAGCAGTTCTTTAGTGCAGTCCTTAGGGTGACTCGTCATAAATCTTATTCTAAAATCGCCCTCAAGCGAATTAAGGATTCTGAGCAAATATGAAAAATTAATCTTGGGCTCAAGATCCTTTCCGTAGGAATTGACATTCTGACCCAAAAGAGTTATTTCGCGGTAGCCCTTTGATATTAAATCCTTAGCCTCTTCAACAACACTTTCAAGGCTTCTGCTTCTTTCCCTTCCTCTAACATAGGGAACAATGCAATAGGAGCAGAAATTGTTGCAGCCGTACATTATCGGAAGCCAAGCCCTGCGCTCATCGTCGCGAACTACGGGAATCCCCTCGGCAATAACACCGTCCATATCCGGAATTTCAAAAACCCTTTTCTTTCTTGTTAAGGTTTTTAAAAGAAGCTCGGGAAGCCTGTGAACAACATGCGTTCCGAAAACCAAATCAACAAAGGGAAAGCTGTTTTTAATTCTTTGGGCAATATGCTCCTGCTGCATCATACAGCCGCAAAGTCCGATAACAACACCGTCGTTTTCAAGCTTGTACTTTTTTAATGCACCGACATTTCCGAACACTCTGTCCTCGGCATGCTCGCGCACCGCACAGGTATTAAAAATTATCAGCTTTGCATCGGTGGTTTCATCTGTGAGCGAATATCCCATATCACAAAGCATTCCCTTGATTTTTTCACTGTCAGAAACATTTTGCTGACATCCGAAGGTTACGACACACGCTTTGGGAGCAGAATTATATCGAACCGATAAAACCGATTTTACCTTGGCAGCATATTCCTTCTGCTTTTGCAATTCTTCAGCAGAAACCAATGAAGTTTTTGCTTTAATGTTTTCCAAACTTCTCACCTTTGAATACAATAATCCATATTGCTTTTTATTATATCAAATATATCTAAGTTATTCAATATATTATTATTAATAAAATAATAAATTAAAAGGATTGATTTTTGTTTGTTTTGTGGTAAAATAGCCTACGGAATATAAAAGAGGTGAATATAATGCTGAATAAAAGAGCATCAGGTGTTCTTTTTCATATAAGCTCAATTCCGGGTGATTACGGAATAGGAGTTTTTGATAAAAACTGTTTTGATTTTATTGATTTCCTTGCCGATATGGGCTTTGGCTATTGGCAGGTGCTACCGTTCAATCCTGTTGACGGAGCAAACTCTCCCTATTGTTCAAACAGCGCCTTTGCCGGAAACTACCTTTTTATCAGCCCCGACGGACTTTATGAAGAAGGTCTTGTTACCAAGGAGGATGCCGAGGAAAACAAATATCTTGGCTCTCCCTATACCGCAGATTATAAATTTGCTTCAGAAAAAAGACTTGAGCTTCTAAAAAAAGCATTCTTAAATATCAACAATGAGCTTGCTGAAAAAATTAAGGCATTCGAACTTCAAAATCCGTGGCTGACAGACTACGCCGTTTATATGGCAGTTAAGGATATTGAAAACCAAAAGCCCTGGTGGGAATGGAAAAGCGAGCATGCAAGGTATCACGAATGTATAAAAAACATATATGATTTTGAAGAACAGGCGGCATTTTGGAAATTTGTTCAGTACATTTTCTTCACTCAATGGAAAAAAATCAAGGAATACGCAAATTCAAAGGGAATTGCAATAATAGGTGATATGCCGATTTATGTTGCAATGGACAGCGTTGATGTTTGGTCAAATCCCGAGCTTTTTAAAATTGATGAAAAAAGCCTGAAAGCAAAGGTTGTTGCCGGTGTTCCGCCTGATTATTTCTCGGAAAACGGACAACTTTGGGGCAATCCGATTTACGATTGGCCGGCAATGGAAAAAAGCGGCTTTGACTGGTGGATTTCAAGAATTGCACACGCATTTAAAATATGGGATGTTTTGAGAATTGACCATTTCAGAGCATTTGCATCTTACTGGGAGGTACCGGCAGACAGCGATACCGCCAAAATAGGAAAATGGGTTGACGGTCCGAAAATGAAGCTGTTTAACAAGGTGTTTGAGCATTTCCCGAATGCTCCGATTATTGCAGAGGATCTCGGCGTTTTCGGAGACGATGTTGTTGAGCTTCTCCAACAAACAAAATTTCCGGGAATGAAGGTTATTCAATTCGGGTTTGACCCCGGCTCCGACAGCTCTCACCTTCCCCACAACTGCACTCAAAACTGTGTTAACTATGTAGGCACCCACGATAACAACACAATACTCGGTTGGCTATGGGAAGCCTCGGAAAATGAAAGGCGATTTGCACTTGATTATGTTGGCTTTGGCGGTGATAACTGGGGAGAAGGCGGCTATTACAGCCCCTCCTGCCGAAAGATTATTGAAGCAGTTTGGAAGAGCAGTGCAAACACGGCAATCATTTCTTTTCAGGACATGTGCGGCTTCGGAAGCGACGCGAGAATGAATATTCCCGGAGTTCCCGAAAAGAACTGGCGCTTTAGAACAACTAAGGAAACCATTGAAAAAACAGACAGGGAATACTTTAAAAAAATCAACGCATTGTACAGAAGAATGTATCCCGTTTTTGATAACGAATAAGAAAAAGGGCTTGAATTCAAGTATTCAAGCCCTTTTTGTTTTGTATTAAATTATTGTGTATCTTCTTCCTCAGATGAATCGCAATCCTCTTTGCAACAATGAGAATCCTTATCCACCGGGAAAAACTCGTTAATCGGAAAATCAATTTTACTGAATGTGTCGCACGGATCGGAAGTATTGCAACAGCACTCTCTGTCCGGAATGCAGAAGTCGTATGCCGGAACAGTCATCTGAACATCGCGTTCCATTTGAACGATTGAAAAAAGTCCGAGCGTTACGAGAATGGCTTTTGACGCGCCGCTCGGAGGAGTACTGTCATCAATACTGCTCAAAATTGATTTCGGGTAGCTTGAGCAAACGGGTACGCAGCAGTCGCAGCAATCAACAACATTCATTGAAAGCACAACAGGGTCAACCGCCTGAACCTTTGCGGTAGGGTTAGTGTATTTCGGCGATTCCGGGCAGTCTTGCTGCTCGTTTAAAGGATTTGATTTGAATATTTTAACATTTCCGCAGCTACCGTAAAGAATACATTTTTTGTTGAACTGTGCAAATCCGACGGCTACACGCGGAGATGCGCAGGGCGAAGCGTAGGTATCAAAGGTCAGCTTGAAATAATAAGTTATATCAACACTGTAAAATCCCCTGTTAAACGGCACCTCATCAACATCAATGCTCACTGCTTCAATAGTGCAGTCTCTGCTTTTTATTGTAACCGCTTCATCAATCAAATGCTGACAGTGGCTGAAAAATGTAACTCTTAAATCTTCCAGACAATCTCTTGAAACGCACGAATCATAGATTCTTTTTGTATCAATACAAACCGCCTCTTTTATTCTTCTGTCCTTACTTTCAAAAACAGGATTATCGGGCATAAAATTACCTCCGTAGAATATTTTGAAGTAAACTTCTCTATATTCTATGAAGGTAATCACTTTTTGACATATTGAATTTACAGCTTTTCAAGCTTTGCAAATTTTGCCATAAGCTTTTTAGTTCCGCTTCGGTCAAACGCAACCTCCATAAGCACATCGTTGCCCATTGGCTGAAGCGATAAAACAACGCCCGTTCCGAAGGCTTTGTGGCGCACGGTATCACCAACCGAATAATCGGCGTTTTGAGTCTGCTTTGCCTTTACCTCACCGAAGCTGTGAGCATTTGAGCTTGTAGTCTGCCTCGGAATATCCGAAGCAAAGCTATGTGAAGAACGGAAGCTGCTTTTAGGTACAACGGTAACATCCTCCGTTACGCTGACAGGAATTTCACGAATAAATCTTGAAACCTGATTTCTGTTTGTCTGTCCGTAGAGCATTCTTTGAGAAGCATTTATTAAATACAGCTTTTCTTTTGCTCTTGTAATTCCGACATAAGCAAGTCTTCTCTCCTCTTCGAGCTCCTCATCGCTGTACATACTTTGATTTCCCGGAAAGATTCCCTCCTCCATTCCGGGAATGAAAACTATCGGAAATTCAAGTCCCTTTGCTGAATGGAGAGTCATAAGCACAACGCTGTCCTCATCGGTGTTATACGAATCAATATCCGATACAAGAGCAACATCCTCAAGGAACGAAGAAAGGTCAAAATCCTCTTCCTCCTGCTCATATTTTATAAACATTGATGAAAGCTCGCTTATGTTATTCATTCTGTCATCCGCAGAATCGGGCTCTGTTTCACGAAGATACTCGGCATATTCGGTTTTTTCCATAATCTCCTGAAGAAGCTCGCTGAGAGACATGCCGCTTTCATATTCATTCTGAAAATCCTTAATCATATCTGTAAAGGCTTTCAGCTTAACAGACGCTCTTGCTGTTTTCTGGAATTCATCCGCTCTTTCGCAAACCTCAAAAAGGGACATTCCCAAGCCTGTTGCTATTTCGAGAGCATTTGCAACAGTTGTGTCCCCTATTGAACGGCGGGGAACATTTATTATTCTTTGAAGCCTTACATTATCGGAAGTATTATTAATAACTGCAAGATAGGAAACAATATCCTTAATTTCCTTACGGTCAAAGAAACGGTTTCCTCCGATAACCTTATGCGGAATTCCGCTCTTTGTGAGGGTTATTTCGAGATTTCGCGACTGTGCATTCATTCTGTAAAGAATTGCGTGGTCACTCATTTTTCTGCCCGCTCTTACATTTTTCAAAATTTCATCCGCTATGTAAACGCTTTCGGCAGACTCATTTGCAACCGTATTGAGGATAATTTTATCTCCGGAGCCTGCATCGGTCCAAAGATTTTTTCCTTTTCTGTTTGTATTATTCGCAATAACGGCATTTGCACCGTCAAGAATATTCTGAGTGCTTCTGTAATTCTGCTCAAGTCTTATAACAGTTGCGTTTTTGTACTGCTCCTCAAATGAAAGAATATTCTCAATTGTTGCACCTCTGAAGCGATAGATTGACTGGTCGTCATCTCCGACAACACAGAGGTTTTTATATTTATCGGCAAGAATGGAGGTTAAAACATACTGGGCATGGTTGGTATCCTGATACTCATCAACCATAACATATTTAAACTGATTTTGATAAAGCTCACGAACATCATCGTTTTCATTTAACAAACGCACGGTATTATAAATCATATCGTCAAAATCCATTGCATCGGATTTTAACAGTTCTTTTTGATACAGTTTATAGCATTCGCCGATTTTTGATTTTCTGAAATCGCCCGAATTATTCTCGCAATACTCCTCAGGAGATATAAGGCTATCCTTCGCATTGCTTATTTCCGAAAGAATTGAGCGATGATTGAGAAATCTATCCTCAATGCCGAGCTGCTTTTGACAATGCTTCATCACCCTTCTGCTGTCGTCGGTATCGTAAATCGTGAAGTGGTTAGAATATCCGAGTCTTTCTCCGAAACGGCGCAGAATTCTTGCACAGCACGAATGGAATGTGTGTGCCCAAATACTGTTTGCATCCTCGCCCACTGCGTTAATAAGTCTTTCTCTGATTTCACCTGCCGCCTTATTGGTAAAGGTTATTGCAAGAACCTGCCACGGCTGAGCGAGAGAGCTTTGAATTATATTTTGTACGCGGTTAACAAGAACAGTTGTTTTTCCGCTACCCGCACCTGCAAGAATTAAAAGCGGACCCTCTGTTTGATTAACAGCTCTTTGCTGCATTTCGTTTAACTTTGCCATTATTTTCTCCGTCAAAAAAGGCGTTGGCATTAAGTGGCCAACGCCCGAATTGTTGTTAATTATATCATCTGAGCAATGTAAGAAGAACACCTGCTGCAACGGCGGAGCCGATAACGCCTGAAACATTCGGTCCCATAGCGTGCATAAGAAGGAAGTTTGAAGAATTCTCCTGCTGACCTACCTTCTGGCTTACGCGGGCAGCCATTGGTACTGCGGAAACACCGGCAGAACCGATAAGCGGATTTACCTTGCCCTTTGTTGCTATATACATAATTTTTCCAAAAAGAACGCCTCCGGCAGTTCCGATACAGAAAGCGATTAATCCGAGTGCAACAATTTTAATTGTGTTAAGATTGAGGAAGCTTTCGGCAGAGGTTGTTGCACCAACTGAAATTCCGAGGAAAATTGTTACGATATTCATAAGCTCGTTTTGAGCCGCTTTTGCAATTCTTTCGGTTCTTCCGCTTTCTTTAAGAAGGTTTCCGAGCATGAGCATACCTACAAGGGTTGCCGCATCGGGAAGAAGAAGAGAAACAATTACAGTTACCATTATCGGGAACAGTATTTTTTCAAGCTTTGAAACGGGGCGAAGATTGCCCATAACAACGCTACGCTCTTTTTTAGTTGTGAGAGCCTTCATAATCGGAGGCTGAATTACGGGAACAAGCGCCATATATGAATATGCCGCAACGGCAATCGTTCCCAGTAGCTCAGGAGCAAGCTGGGAGGTTACGAAAATAGCAGTAGGACCGTCCGCACCACCGATGATTGCTATTGAACCTGCCTGCTGAGCGTTGAAGCCGAGAACTATTGAGCCAACATATGTGAAAAATATTCCGAGCTGTGCGGCAGCACCGAGAATAAAGCTTTTCGGATTTGCAATAAGGGGTGAGAAATCGGTCATAGAACCTATTCCGAGGAAAATAAGAGGTGGATAAATTCCGGCCTTAACACCGAAATACAGGTAATCAAGAAGACCTGCTTTCCCTGCCTTGAAAATTTCTATAAAGCCCTGTAAATCGTGATAATGAACAGCAAGATTTGCCATTGGTAAATTTGCAAGGAGCATTCCGAAAGCAATGGGAATCATTAAAAGAGGCTCAAATCCATGCTTAATACCGAGCCAAAGGAAGAAAAACGCAACGCATATCATAATGAGGTTTTTCCAACCCTGAGGGTCGTTAAAGAAATATGCGTAGCCGGAATTGGCGAAAATATCAACTATCGCCTGCCAAACGCCGGATAAAACTTCTGCCATTTTTTTACCTCCTTAAAACGGTCTTGTGTTTTCAGTGAGAGCCGCATACGACCAAGCATTGCGATTTGAAGCAGTGTTTTTTCTGCTGATTGAACAAATGCGCACGGAAGAATCGCCCTCAAACATTGTTATTGCAGCACTTATAGCCGCTACCACCTCAGCGCTGATACCCTGTTGAACAACGGGCTGAGCCTGGGCAGGAGTGTTATTTACTGATTTTTTTTCAACCGGAGCAGGAGCTGTCGCAGCAGCGTTATCTTTCTCAAGCTTTTTATCAAGCTTTTTCATTGCGCGCTTTTTAGCGGCTTTTTCGCTTTTGGAAACAATTGCGCCGAAAGCATAGAACACGGCAATCAGCAAAAGCAAAACGCCGAAAACTATTCCGACACCCGCCATTACAACGGTTGCCGTAAATTCAACACCGGTTGGATTTGCAGTTAAAAGAACAGGATTCATATTCCAAATGCCCCCATTATAATTACTGTTTTATATTATATAACAATTATTAATTTTTTTCAACAAATTATTTTAAAAATAAAAATATCGGCATTCTGTATAAAATAAAGCAAAGCACTTGATTTATTTTTGAAATAGTGTATAATATTGATATAGTTAAAAGGAGGATAAGCAATGAGTAAAGAAGCGCTTTTAATTGCAATATTCGTTGCAATTGTTCTTTTATGGGTTGCAGAAACCGTTGGTATGAGAAAAACCTCCCGTCTTCTCGGCGGTGCTATCGACATTGGATTTTCTCTTCTTCGCTGAATAGTTTTAACGCTCTCAAAATTGAGGGCGTTTTTATTTTATGGTTATATTATTGTATCCAAAAAAATCCCGAACATATCAATGTTCGGGATTTTTTAATTATATTACGCGGCAACCGCCGAGTGCTCGGATTGAAAGCACATGGCACGAGCCTTCTCCGAAAACGCTTTCGGTAACTCTCTTGTATTCGCTGAGCAATTCATTAGGAACAAATGCCTGAACCGTTCCTGCAAAACCGCCGCCGTGAACACGGTAAGCGCCCTTTCCTTTAAGAAGCTCCTCTGAAATTGCAAGAGCAAGTGAAAGCTTCTGCTCAGTTGGATTTTTGGGAGTATATACATTCTGATTGTACATATATGAGGAATATCCGGACTCTGTTATAACCGCCTTGAAATCTTCAAAATTCTTGTTTTCAAGAGCAGAAACAGCCTCTTCAACTCTTCTGTTTTCATTAAAGAAATGAATAGCTCTTAAAATTGCTCTGTCGTTAACCTTTTTTGAAACCTCTGAAAGTGATGAGAAAAACTCTTCGTATGTAAGCTCTCGAAGCACCTTCTTTCCGAGGGCTTCCGCAACAGCCTCCATTTCTCCTCTGACAGCGGCATAATCATCTGTTAAATCGGAATGATTTCCGCCCGTATCAAGAATGCAAAGGGAATGATTATAGGAAGCAAGATCAAATTCAACCTTGTTAATAACAGGCTCCTCCGTGCTCTTAAAATCAATTGTAACAAAATTGCCCACCGATGAAGCCATTTGATCCAAAAGTCCGCAGGGCTTGCCGAAGAAAACGTTTTCACTGTACTGAGCAACCTTGGCGATTGTTACGGGATCTATTTTTCCGTCATTAAACAAATGGCTTACAACAGTTCCGAGAAGTACCTCAAAGGCTGCTGAGGATGAAAGTCCGGAGCCACCCATAACATCGCTGACCGTACATGCATCAAATCCTCCGATATTGTATCCGCCCTGCTTCAATCCGGCAACAATACCTTTAACCATTGAGGTTGAATGGCCGTAGTTTTCTTCTTTAGGTTCAAGATCATTAAGATCTACAACATTCATTTTATGACCTTTTGATTTAACACGAACAATATTTTCATCATTTTTGCAAACAACTGCAATAGCATCAAGATTAATTGAAGCGGCAAGCACTTTTCCGTTGTTATGGTCGGTATGATTTCCGCAAACCTCGGTTCTGCCGGGTGCACTCATAACAAACGCTTCCCTGTCCGAATAACCGTACTCAGCTTCAAAATCACATATTGTTTGAATAATTCTTTCTTTTTGATAGTTTAACTCGCTGTCGGTTGGATAAACCACTCTCAACTGTGAGTCGAGCTCTCCTGAAGCTACTGCTGATTTAAGCTGCTGTAAATTCATAATTTTTCCTCTCTACAAAACAATTTTATATTTTTCTTTTGGTGAATAAATAAGCAATGTTTGGGTCATTTGCTTTGATTTTTTGCCGTAATATATATTGAATGCCATACTGGATATTGATGAAAACGCAACAATTACCATAAGCAAAACAATAAACTTAACTGAGAACGGATTAAAAAGCTCCGTTCCAATGCTTGTGTAAACATAGATTCTTGGAAAGAGACCGACAAGGCTCAGCAATACATAATAAAGAAAATCATAGTGCATTGAGCCGTAAAGCTTTGAAACCATGCCTAAAGGTATGCTCGGTATAAGCCTTGTAACAAAAAGTATATAAGGATTACCTGAGCCTTTAAACTCAATCCATTTTCTGACAAAACTGATTTGTCTTATATTTATAATCATTCGCGCCCATCCGCCGCCGATGAACATTCCTTCATAATATTTCACTATGAAGAAAAGTGCAGAAAAAGCAATATTCATAACAAGAGCTCTGCCGAGCGGAAAAACCGTTCCGCTTATAATACACAGAAAGCTCATTGGAATCGGAAGCTGAGTTTTTGCAATAAAAAGAGCAAGAATACAAAATGCTATTTCTAAATGTGAATCCAAACCTGCTATTGCCTGTTCAAGATTTGAAAGGTAATTAATTACTGCATCAAATCTGTCTCTCAAACTGTCGAGATTCATTAAACACATTAATAGAAAAACGAATAAAATAAAACTGACAAGCAAAATGATATTTGTTATCAAATTCGTTCTGTGTTTTTTGCTTTTATTCAAACAAACACCCCATTAACGCATAATTTCTCTGAAGTTTCCGAGAAACGAAAACTCAGGAAGCTCACTTGACAAGGCGCAAAGCAAATCAAGTGTTTTTTCGTCCTGCACGGAACCCATTAAATCTATGTAGAAATAATAGCTGAAATCACTGCTTTCAAGAGGACGGCTTTCTATTTTTGTTAAATTCAAGCCTGCCATTGAAAACCTTCCGAGCACTCTGTAAAGCGAACCCGTTGTGTGAGGAAGGCTGAAAATAAGCGAAATCTTATCGGCATTTTTCTCAATAACAAGCTTTTTGCTTATTACAAGAAAACGGGTTTTATTAAGCTTAATATTTTGTATGTTACGCTCAACAATTTTCAAGCCGTATTTCTTAGCCGCTTCAACCGAGCAAATAGCGGCAATACTGTTGTCGCTGCTCTCTGAAACATATTTTGCAGCCGCCGCAGTATTTGAATAATTCGTTCCGATATATCCTTTTTCTTTTAGAAATATATCACACTGGCTCAAGCCCTGAGGGTGACTGTAAACCGTTTTTATTTCGCCGGAATCGGTATCCTTTTTAGTGCAAAGGCAGTGCTCAACCTTTAAATCACAGGCACCTACAACATAAAATCTGTACTTCACAATGCAGTCGTAAACCTCATGAACAGAGCCCGCTGTTGAGTTCTCAACAGGGATAACTCCCATTGAAACACTCCCGTCATTAACTGCTTTAAAAACATCTTCAAATTGCTTATAATACTTTATTTCGGCATTCGGAAAAATCTCTGATGCTGCCATTGAGGCATACGCTCCCTCAACTCCTGCACATGCAATACTTTCACTTATTTGCGAAAGCTCGAGCTTTTCCTCGAGCGCCTTATTTATACTTTCCCTGAGTTCCTTGCCTCCGCCGATTATCTTATGCTGTAAGGCTCTTGATGCATCCATTGTTGCTGAGAAAACAGTTTTAACCGTATCCCCTTGCTCGCCGCATTTTTTTGCAACATCCTCAAGTATTTCTTTTTCACGCTGTTCGTTGAGAACGGGAATTCCCCGCTCTACTTTATATTCGGCAACCTTTTTGGAAATGTCCATTCTTTGCAAAAGAAGCGGAATTATTTTATCGTCTATTTTATCTATTTCTTTTCTGAGTTCAAGTAAATCCATTTTTGCAATCCTTTACAGAGTTAAATCAAGAAGCGCAATCGCGCAAACGGCTTCAACAACGCTTACCGCACGAGGAACAATGCAGGGGTCGTGCCTTCCGTTAATAACAAGTTCTTCATTCTGCATTGTTTCAAGATTAACGCTTCTCTGCGGAAGCGAAATTGACGGAGTAGGCTTAATCGCAACGCTGAAAACGAGTGGTGCGCCAGTTGTTATTCCTCCTGCCACTCCACCGTTATTATTTGATAAAAGAGAAACTCTGCCATCCTTAATCTCATAGCCGTCGTTAACATCTTTAGCATTTGAAGAGCAAAAATCAAATCCGAGCCCAAACTGAACTCCCTTAACGGCAGGAATCCCAAACAGAATTTGAGCAAGAGTACCCTCAACGGTATCAAACATATTACCGCCTACGCCCGCAGGAATTCCCACTGCGGCACACTCTATTTCTCCGCCTACGGAATTTCTTTCCATTCTGAAGCGTTCAATCTCACTTCTCATTTTTTCCTCTGATGAAGAGTCGATAACGGAAAAGGTCTTTTCCGAAAGACTGCTGAGAAGCTCGGGAGAAATACTGTTCTTATCAAAAGCCAAATCCTCAACAGAGCCTATTCTTTTAATATGTGCGCCGATTATAATTCCTTTTTGTGCAAGATACTGCCTTGCAACAGCACCTGCAAAAACAAGCGGTGCTGTGAGTCTGCCGCTGAAATGACCTCCGCCGCGTATATCGTTAAACCCGCCGTATTTAACATATGCAGGATAATCGCTGTGTGAGGGGCGCGGAACCTTTAAAACATTTGAATAATCTGCACTTTTTGTGTTTGTGTTTTCAATAATCGCCGCAAGAGGTGCGCCCGTTGTTGTATCGTTCAAAACTCCTGAAATAATTTTCGGAGCATCCTTTTCAAGTCGGGGAGTAGCCGTTTTATCCTTTCCGGGTGCACGGCGCGACATTTGAAGATAAATGTCCTCCATATTTAATTTAATACCTGCCGGAAGTCCGTCTATTACACAGCCGATTGCTTCGCCGTGACTTTCCCCGAACACCGACACTTTAATTTTGTTACCGGCAACCGATGACATTTGCTTTTCCTCCAAGCCTGTTATAATCCTCAAAGAAAGAGGGATAGGATTTATTTATACTTTCAGCATCATCTATCTCCGACTCGCCCTTTGCAAACAGAGCGGCTACGGAAAACGCCATAACGATTCTATGATCGTTAAAGCCCTTCATTTTCGCTCCGTGAATAGTTTCGGCACAGCCTGTTATAATCATTCCGTCGTCGGTTTCTTCAACCTCAACGCCCATTGCTCTGAGATTATAAATAACGCTCTCAATTCTGTCCGACTCTTTCAGTCGAAGTCTTTGAGCGCCTTTAATCACTGTTTTACCGCTTGCAAAAGCGCCGATAACCGCAAGCGAAGGAACCATATCAGGAATATCGGACGCGTCTATTTCAACACCGCTTAGCTTTGATTTTCTGCATTTAACCAAATTGTTTTCAACTGTAACCTCTGCGCCGAACTGCTTTAAAATATCAATTATTTTTTTATCGCCCTGCGCGCTGTCGGCTTTTAATCCCGACAAAGTAACATTTCCGCCTATTGCTCCTGCCGCAAGGAAAAACGCCGCGTGAGACCAATCGCCTTCCACGGTATAATCTATAACATTAAACTTTTGAGAGCCCTTAATTAAATATCCAAAATCAGTTTCTTTAACTTCAACGCCGTAATCCTTCATTACACCTATTGTTATATCAACATAGGGCTTTGACTGGAGCGGTGTTGTTAAAACGAGAGCGCTGTCGCCCTCAAGATTTGCAAGGGCGAGAAGCAATCCCGTTACATACTGACTGCTGACATCACCTGCAATTTCAAAATTACCGTTTTTTAATTTTCCCGAAACAGAAAACGGAACTCCGCCTGCGCTTTCAACCTCAACACCGTGCTTGGGCAACAGCTCAATATATTCCTTAAGTGTTCTGGGAACAAGACTTCCCTCTCCGATAAAGGTTGCGCTCTTGCCGAGAGAAGCAACAACCGGAATTAAAAACCTTACTGCCGAACCGCTTTCAATACAATTTAAAACGCTTTCGCCATTTTTTAAAGAATTAATAACTCCTATTGTTGCCTCCATATCTTTTGAATCAATAATAGGAGAAACCGTTCCGCCACCGGCAAGATAAGAGCAGATTAACGCTCTGTGAGCAACAGATTTAGAAGGCGGAAGTGAGACTGTTCCGCTCAAGGTAGAATTTTGCAGCTTTACAACACTCATAAATTTACACCGAACAATTCTGGGATTTTTTCGTTTTCAACGGGAAGAACATAGCTTTTTCCGATTTCAGAGAGAACAACAAAATTTATTCCGCTTGAAATTCTTTTTTTATCAGCGGACATCGCGCCGATAATATCTTCCATGCTGTTTTCAAGCTCTGTTTTAAGAGAATACTTTTTTAAAACGCTAACAATTCTATCGGCTGTTCCCGGCTCTGTTATTCCGTTCTTTTCGCCGGCTCTTGCAATTTGAACCATTCCGATTCCAACCGCTTCGCCATGGGAAATGCCTTCAAAATTCCAAAGCTTTTCTATTGCATGACCTACGGTATGACCGAAATTAAGAAGCGCCCTTTCACCATGCTCCTTTTCATCGTTTTCAACAACACGCCTTTTAATATCTACGCATTTAAAAATAAGCTCTTCAATAAAATCCTTTGCGTTTTCCTTTTCAAGCCTTTCAAAAAAGCTTCTGCTTTTAATACAGCCGTACTTAATAACCTCTGCCATACCATCGCTGAAATAATGCTCTGAGAGAGTTTCAAGCACATTTGGGTCAATAAGAACAAGAATAGGCTGGTGAAAAGCGCCAAAGAGATTTTTTCCTGCCTTTAAATCAACACCGGTTTTACCGCCTACAGAGCTGTCAACCTGAGAGAGGAGAGTTGTGGGTATCTGAACAAAATCAATACCTCTGAGATAAGAAGCGGCGGCAAAGCCTGCCATATCTCCGGTTACTCCTCCTCCGAGAGCAACAACAAGGTCCTTTCTGTTAAGCCCCTTTTCAGCCATAAAATCAGCTATTTCAATTATTGCTTCGGGACGCTTGCTTTTTTCTCCGGCTTCAAAAACAAAGGAGGAGCACTCAAAACCCTCTTTTTCAAGAGAGGCAGTAACATCGGCGAGATAAAGCTTTTCAACATTACTGTCCGTTATAACGCAAACCCTGCGTGCATTGCTAACTTTTTTTATATATTCACCGCAGTTATTAATAATCTCGCGGCTGATAATAATTTCATATCCTCTATTAACATTCACAAATAGCTTTTTCATCAGCCGATTTCCTCTTTAATTTTATTTCCTTTTGAAAGTAAATTGCATAATTCTTCATTATTTTCTTCCGAAATATATTTTTCAAACAAATCAAGATTTGATTTTAATGCTTCAATTTCGCGAAGAAGCATATCCCTATTATCAACGAAAAGCTCGCTCCACATAGGTGCATTGATTCTTGCAACACGGCTCAAATCACGGTAGCTTCCTGCGCTGTATCCGAAATGGTCACGCGCTCTCGGGGACAGAATATACGAGCATGCAACAACATGTGCAATCTGCGAAGTAAAGGCAATCATTTCATCGTGATGTTCCGGTGTTGTAACAACGCTTCTTGCAAATTTCATTTCTTCGGCAAGTGAGCAAAGGCACTGAACCTTATCCTCCGGCGCATTTACAGGAGTAAAAATGAAGCTTGCCTTTTCAAAAAGATTATCAAGACTGTTATCATAACCGGAAACCTCCCTACCTGCCATGGGATGACCGCCGATAAAGGTAAAATCAAGGTCATGCTGAGCCATTTCAGAGCATATTTTTCCCTTTATTCCGCACGAGTCGGTAACAATGCTTCCCTTCTTAAAAAGAGCCTTATTTTCTAAAATAAAAGGCACTATTGCTTCAGGGTAAAAATTAACGATAGTAATATCGGCCTTTGGAATTAATTCGCAAAGCTCTCCGGTTTCATCAATTACGCCGTCATCAAGTGCTTTAAGAGCAACGGAATTTGTTCGGTTATAACCAAGAACTGTGTGGTTTGTATTTTTTTTAATTGTTTTTGCAAGGCTTGCCCCGATTAATCCAAGTCCTGCTATCAAAATCTTCATATCTACTCTCCGTGCAAAACTCAAAAACTGATTTACATAGTTATATTAATAATAATATATAACTTAAAATAAGTCAACGAAATAAAGAAAAAAATCCGCAGGTGTTAACCACCTGCGGATTTTTTTACTTAATTATCCGAAAATATCCTCGCCGTAATTATCTCCTTCATTAAGGTCGTGATCATTACCGCCTGTACTGTCGGTAGGGTCGCTTGTCATAAGAATAACACTGTTTAAAGGCAATGAATAGTTATGAATTTCAACTTCGGGTTTTTCGTAAGACAATTTCATTAATTCATACCTCCTTTAAGCAACTGTGCATGTATTTGAATACAATGTGTATCTTGTTCCGTCAACCTCGTAAACAACATAAGCACAATAAGTAATTGTGTATCCGCTGAGTCCGCCGGTAAGAGTTATCATAAACTGATTACCGATGGTGCGGTTTGTTGCTTTACAACGACCGATTGAAGATGAAGCAGAGTTCTCAAGAGTGAGCTCTTCTGTTGCGTTTCTTCCTACAAGAATACCGTACTCAACAAGTTTAACAGTTTCCTCAGGGAAAACTATCTGACCGATGAATAATCCACCGTTAGGAGCATCACCAACTGCATGCATCTGATTAACAACGCTTACGCCAACCTTTGCAACAGGATCATAGTTGATAGCCATTTCGAGTTCGCTCTCGTTAGTGCAAGGATAAAGAACCACATCTTCGCACGCACGGAAAGCACATGATGAGCTTGTTGAAAGAACTGTATATTCGGTAGTTACTGAATTATACTGAAGCCATCCAACAATGCCATAACCATTAATATCGGAAATTCTTACAACATCGTTGTACTGAACGCCTACGAGAGTGTATCCGTCGGCAGTTTCATTGGTTGAACCGTCTAAATCATGGTAGGATGAAATTGAAACATCATAAAGGTCATCCTGAATGCTGATTGTGTAGCCTGTTACATCGTTGGCAGTGAAGTTTGCAGTAATAACAGTATCCTGAATTACCTGATACATATCTGCTTCATACCAGTCAGAATCAAAAGCATCGTCGTGGTATTCAGAGAATGTGAAATGTGCTGTTGAAGGATGCGCGGGAAGCTCAATCTCTCCGCTGTCCTCAACATACATATACTGATAAGGTTTGCCGGTTGTACCATTAACGAATGTAACCTTAAAGGTTGTTTCCGAAGGTACGCTTGTTGTAAAGCTTGTGTTTCCGCGAACTACCATTTCAACACCGTTATTAGTTGAAAGATATTTATCAGCATAAGTAATGTTGTTTACATTTGAGGTATATGTCATATACCAAGCAACCTGAGAACCGTCAGCAGTTTCAACTGTGATATTTGTTCCGTATTCAACAAGAGAACCGTTTTCAATGGTTTCACCTGTTGAAGTGTCAGTTATAACTGCATCTGCAGGAGCATTTACGGTATATTTAGCGGGAGTAAGGTAAGCAAGCGCTGTTGCAATTGCACTGTCATATGTTGCTTGATCAAGTCCTACAACTGTCTTGGTGAGAACAGTTACTTCAACCTTACCTGTTGCGGCATTGATTGCTGCAATTGCCTCTGTTTTACCAACTACTGCATCCGGATCAACCGCATTTGCAACTGCAAGTGCTTCTGTTCCTGCCGAGTTATCAATGGTAGTGGTTGTTGCAGACATTGCTTTTACCGCATCGGTTTCTGCATCAACCTGATCTTGTACATCTGAAAGCACCTGTGCTCTTGCTTGTGCATCCATATTATAATAGGTTAAAGCCTTAAGCTGTGCATCAAGAGCGGTAAGTGATTCTGATGAATATGTGTTATCAGAAAGTGAATTGAGAAGAGTTTGAACAGCCGCATCAAGAAGTGAGAAATCGGCAACGCAAAGCTCGCTTGTGTAAACTGCTGTATATGTTGCGTTATCGTTAACTATTGTTACAACTTCTTTGTCCCAACCCTGGAAGGTGTAGAGGTATTTCTTACCGTCAACCGAGCTAACCTCTTCATATGTTTGAGTTACATTGGGAATAACAACAGTGTCGCCTGTTTTATAATCGCTCTTTGTTGTTGTGCCATCGTGGCTGATGAAGGTGATTGTATAGGTCTGACGCTGCATGCCGCTGATTGCAGCCTGAAGATTGCTATAAGCCTCTTTTGCAGCAGCAACATAAGCTGCCGCAGACTCATAGCCATTGAAAGCACCGCTGTTAGTTATGAGCTTAGAACCTGTCATAGCTTCCTGAAGCCTTGCCATTGATTCTATTGTATAATAAAGGCCGTCAGTATTAAGCTCGTTGTCAATTAACTTCTGAGCGTTGTTTTGAAGTGTGCAGAGTGTTGAAATATCAACCAATGTGAATGAGGGTGTGTATGTGAAGGTATCGTTATTAACTTCACCGTAGGTAATAGCACCCTCTTTTCTCTTACTAGCCTCATGAGCATAGAAGGTTGCTGAAAGGGTATAATCCTTATATCCTGCACCGCCTGCTGCGATTGATGCAGCAGGAATGTTGACAAGAACATCACCTGTAAGAGTACCTGTTGCGTAGTTTGTAGAATCGTGACCAAGCATAACTCTGGGGTAGTTTCCTGCATTTCCGTAAGCATCGCAAACTGTTCCGCTGAAAAGGATTGCGTTGAGATCGCTCGGATCGATTGTGCTTCCGCCAGGAACTGAGCCGGCGAATGTTACTGTGTCATAATTACAGCTTGTGCCGGTCCAGTTAAGTGAATATGTGATTGAATCAACAGTTACCGATTTTTGGCTTATTCCGTTGATACCTGTTGTAAAGAGCGACTGATCAAAGTTATACGCCTTAGACCACATTGAGAAAGCAGTTTCACCGATGCTTATGTTATTAAGAACCGCTCCCTGCGTTTTAATAACAACTTTACCTGAAGGTGCAATAACGCTTGACTTGTTGAAGCCATTGTTCCAAGATATCTCCTGTGCGGTATTTGAACGAACATAGGTATCTTCAACAGTTCCGTTTGTGTACATTGTATAAGGAGTGTTTGCATAGTCAATCGCAGCCTGCAATTTCTGCAAAGCTTCGTCATAAAGAATTTCTCCGTTTTTACCGGAAATAATTCCGTTTTCAGCATCTTTAACAAACTGATCTGCTTGGCTTATAGCTTTTACTAAAGCATTAGCATCAAGAATCTGAGTTTGATCAATAGCCTTTGCAGTTACTATAAGTTCTTCAAGCCTTGTTGTGTCAAGTCTGAGGCCTGCAATAGCCGTAGCAAGTGTTTGTGCATAGCCATCCATTACCGACTGATTTGCTTCGGTAATTTCGGTTCCGTTTGCAATTCCGTTCGGATAAACTGCAGGATAAGTTTCATCTATAGCAGTTTGAAGAGCTGCCCAAGTTGAAGTTGTATAATAAGACTGTGTTCTGTTAACTGCATCTGCGTATTCTTCTGCATAAACATGATCATCTGCCATATTTGCTTTAAAGGGTCTGTTGTTTTTAAGATTTGTTGCAAGAGTTGCGGCATCTGCTGTATATTTATCAGCATTTCCGTCGGGATTAAGGTTATCCATAGCTGTAACAGCTGCTGTGTAAGCTGCTGTGAATTTGGTCCATGATGTTTCATCCCAACCGACTTTATTTGTGCCGTCGCCGTAGATTTCTTTTGTTGCGTTAATCTGCTCTCTCAACTGACCGTAGCCGGAATCCGCAGTGGTTGTAACATTATCAGTGAGACCTGCAACCGCTGTTGTTACGGCACTTGCTTTACTCTGCATATCACCTGCAACTGTTGAGCATGCAGTTTGTGTGTTTGTTGCAAAATCTGTTGCCGAATAATCAGCTCCTGCTGCTGCATCTACAGCCTCCATAAGAGCAAGTGCGCTTGCATAGGTTTTATCCTTGTAGTTTCTTGTAGCTTCAATACCGGCATCAATTGCATCCTGCATTGCTTTGAGATTAAGAACATAGCCGTAGCCGTTTCCGGTTGAAGAAGATTTTCCGGTTGTGATTGAACCTGTTTCAAGACCGTCTGTTATGTAACCGCTTGCAGCTATACCGCCGGTGTACTTACTGTCGTGGTTATAGAAATCAAATCTTGTATCGATTGTTGTTAAATATGTAGTTGGAGTTCCTGTGTACTTAAGCACATTTGAAAGTCCGTACCAAGTTACTGTGTTATTTTTCCACTGAGAGAAACCGTTGAATGTTCCCCTAACAGCAGAAACTGCAGTTGTGTTGCCGCCGCTCAAGGAGAAAACATTAGGAGCAGAATTGTCTGTATTCCAAGTGCTGTTAACCAATGAAAGATTGGTATTTGCCGTTCCGAGATAAATACCCTTCAATCCGCGGTTGTATTTAGTAGCACTGAACTTTTTGCTAACATTATTACCGTGAATAATCATTACGGGAATAGTGTTTGGAGTTGAACCGTCGTAAAGGAATACATAGTTACCTGCATAAACCTCTTCCTGAGTATCCGAGTTACCCTGCTCAACATAAACAGTACCCATTCTTGCTGCTCTGTTCATGCCCTGGTAGTAAACAACACCGGACATTCCGTTTGTTACCGTGTTACTTACATCATTGGTTCCGATATCAACTGTTGATGTTTGAGACGGGAACTTGGGTGATGAAGCTGCCATTGCTGTAACAGCGCTGTTAAGCTTATCCGCAAAGGTTTGAGCCTTGGATAAATCTTGACTTCCGTATTTTGCAGCGTCCATGTACTGCAATGCTTGATAATAAGCCTTATAAGCATTTGCAAGACCTGAGGCTTTGGTGTTGTTCACCATTGCCGTTTCGTACGCCGTAATAGCACTGTCGAGATTGGTGAGGGCATCTGCCGAATCAGCACCAAACGCAACAAAGCCAACGGTTAACGAAGATACTGCCATAAGAAACGCCAGCATCAGCGACAAAGCCTTTTTGCTTTTTTTCGTTTTCATGCAAATTCCTCCTTCGAATTCAATAAAAACATTAGTTGCGTACTGCATAGCACGCGCATAATAAAATAATACGGTTATATATTATCACAACATATAAGGATTGTCAACAATATAACGACGATTTAACACAAACTTAACACCAATCACTTTAATATTGTTTACAATTTGTTCATATTTAGTTTGCAAATTATTTGCATTATAATGTACACATGTTCAATATTGTTTTTTATTTTTTTGCTGTAACACATCTCCTGCAAGGGTTTGAGGCATTTTTATAAAGAAAAAACGGCATAAAAAATGCCGTTTTTCTAATCGTAATAATATCTAATTTTTTGTTATTCTTTTTATATCCTTTTCCGCACCGATAACAAAAATATGCTCGCTCGGAGTAAAAACATAATCAGCATCCGTTATTGCGGTTACGCTGTTTGCATACTTACTTGCAATTACTGTTACTCCGTGGTTTTTGCGGACATTCACATCTCTCAGGCTCTTTCCTATCCAATTCTGCGGAGTTTTAATTTCATAAATTCCCGTTTCTCCGCTTAAAGGAACAAAATCAAATACATTTGAATTGCTGTATTCAACCGCCATATTAAATGCAATATCACGCTCGGGATAAACAACTCTGTCTGCACCGCTCATAATAAGAAAGCGTTCATGAATTTCATTTGATGCTTTAGCAATTATAAATCCGGCGCCGATTGATTTAAGCGTGTCAACAATTACAAGACTTGATTTGAAATCACCCACGCAAACAAATATATAATCATAATCATCAACTCCGAGAGCCTCAAGATTACTTTTTATTGTATAATCGCCGATTTCACAGGTTGTTACCTCTTTGCTGATTTCGTTAATGATTTTCTCCTGCCGGTCAACAAGCATAACCTCATTGCCGAGACTGAACATTTGCATAGCGAGATGCCTTCCGAACTCGCCTGCTCCGATTACAAGAATTGTTTTCATAATATACCCGCCTTGTACTATATATTAAAAACTAAATTTAAAACATTTATATATTTACCCCACAAGAATTCTTTCCTGCGGTTTTTGGGTTGCACTGTGCGCTCTCGGTGACACAAATGAAAGTGCAAAAACAAGCGTTGTGAGCCTTCCTATAAACATCATTGAAATAATTATTAGCTTTGGGATAAGCGAAAGCTCCGGTGTTATTCCTGCCGACATACCTACCGTTCCCATTGCAGAGGTTGTTTCAATAAGAACGCTTGAAAACGAAAACTCACTTTGAATCGCGCAAATAATGAAAGTTGCGGCAAATATTTGTGCAATATTCATAACTGCTATCGAAACAGCTTTTTTTACCGCCGTGTCATCAAGCCTTTTATTAAAGACTTCAACACTGTTTTTATTTTTAACAGTTGATACGGCGCACAAAACCAAAACCGCAAGAGTTGTTGTTTTTATACCTCCTGCCGTTGAACCGCTTGAGCCGCCCACGAGCATAAAAAACACAGTCAAAGCCTTTGAAGGAGCGCTCATTGAAGCAACATCTAAAGTATTAAATCCCGCCGTTCGCGGAGTGACAGACGCAAAAAAAGCATTCAGTAATTTATCACCGAAGTTCATTCCCTCCAAAGTGTTTGAGTATTCAAACAGTAAAAACAAAATCGTACCGCTGAACAGCAGTATGGTAGTTGTTGAAAGAACAAGCTTTGAATGAAGCCGATACATTTTAAATTTCAATTTATTCTCTTTAACATCATCCCAAACAAGAAAACCGATTCCGCCTATTATAACAAGCGCTGAAATTGTGAGAATAACAATTGGGTCGTCGTTAAGAGTCATGAGAGATGATTTGGGCTCCAATCTACCCATCACATCAAATCCGGCATTGCAGAATGCTGAAACCGAAAGGAATACAGAGGTATAAAGACCGTTTTTAAATCCCATTGAAGGAATAAACCGTGTTGAAAGAATAGCGGCTCCGACAACCTCACAAGCTACGGTAAAGGCAAAAGCCATTTTGCTTATGCTTTTTACATCACCGTAGTTTACCGAACTTACGCTCTCCTTTACGAGCATTTTTTCTCTGAGTCCCATTCGCTTTTTTACAATTCTAACAAATACCGATAAAATTGTTATAAATCCCAAGCCGCCTACCTGAATCAAGCAAAGTATCACAAGCTGACCGAACAGGGTAAATTTCTGAAAGGTATCATAAATTATCAGACCCGTAACACATGTTGCTGATGTTGAGGTAAACAACGCATCAATAAAGCTGATGCTTCCGCTCTTAACGGAAATGGGAAGCATTAGCAGAACGGTTCCCAAAAGAATAATCGCTCCGAAACCCAGAGCGGCGATTTTCGGATAAAAAAATGTGTAGTTTTTACCTAAGCTTTTAATTTTTTTCATTTATAACACTCAGTTTTCCGCAGGATGATAATTTGGTACTATGCTTTTCAGAACTTCTCTGACATTATCGGAATTCACAGTATTTAACTTTTCAAGCATTTCATTGAAGCTTTCATCACTGATTTCTTCAGGCATAGTAACGAAAATCTTATTGTTTGAAGTTTTTTTCCTTGTTGAAATCTCGCTTTCCATTGCAAGCTCTTCATAAAGCTTTTCTCCCGGCCGCAAGCCAACAATTTTTATTCCGATTTCATCAACCTCAAAACCCGAAAGCTTAATAAGATTTTTGGCAAGATCCATTATTTTAACAGGCTCTCCCATATCAAGAACAAAAACCTCACCGCCGTTTGCAAGACCGCCCGCCTGACAAACAAGCTGTGCGGCTTCGGGTATAGTCATGAAATATCTTGTTATATCCGGATGGGTTACGCACACGGGACCGCCTTGAGCAATCTTCTGCTTAAATATCGGAACAACCGAACCGTGTGAGCCGAGAACATTTCCGAAACGAACCGCTGCAAAAACGGTTTCGGGATATTTTTGATTCATATATTGAATTATTATTTCGGTTATTCTTTTTGTTGCGCCCATAACATTTGTTGGATTTACCGCCTTATCAGTTGAAAGAATAACCATTTTCTTTGCCTTAAATTCAGCGCTTACACAGGCAACATTATAGGTTCCCAAAACATTATTTTTAACGGCTTCACAGGGAGAATCCTCCATAAGCGGAACATGCTTGTGGGCTGCGGCATGGAAAACCACTCCCGGTCTGAATTCTCTGAAAACCTCTCGAATTCTTTCAATATCTCGAACTGAACCGATTCTGACATTTATATCTATAATATCGGCGTATTTATTTTTGAGCTCGTTTTGAAGTTCAAATGCACAGTTTTCATATATATCAAAAATTACAATACATTTAGGATTATATCTTGCAACCTGATTACATATTTCAGAGCCGATTGAGCCGCCGCCTCCCAAAACGAGAACCGTTTCTCCTATAAGATAACGGCATACCTTTTTATCAAGCTTAACCTCCTGCCTTGAGATAAGGTCGGAAATTTCAACATCTCTTATTTTCTTTCCGCTGTTAGGAGATTCCAAAAACTCGGTCATTGACGGAGAAATCTTAACTTGCGCGCTCGTTTTAAGGCAAATATCAAGAATTTCACGCTGGCGAAGCTTACTCGCTGACGGCACGCATATTATTATTGTGTCAATCCTGCGCGTTTTAACTATTAACGGGATTTGCTCGCAATTTCCGACAATTTTTACACCATTGAGCCTTTTACCCTTTTTTGCCGGATTATCGTCTATAAGACAAATAGGAACACCGATTTTATAGTCTGTTTTTCGCATTTCCTCTATAACGAAATTGCCCATAAAGCCTGCGCCGACAATCATAACTCTTTTTTTTGTTGAGCGTTTTATAAATTTATTATCTATTTCGCCGAGAGATCTTCTTATTACTCGGTATCCGATTCTCAGAAATGCTATACAGAACATAACGAGCACTATCTCAAAAAGATACGCGTAAAAACCGATTTTATTGATGGTGGAGAAAAATTTCGGAAAAATCACTCTGTCAACAGCAAACAAGAATGCCGTGTCAAGAACAGCTGCAACTGCACAGCGCACCGTTTCGTCTATTCCCGCAAAGCTCCACACGCTTCTGTAAAGCCCCATTACCCAGTTGATAATTATAACTCCGCAAGCTGTTATAATTGCGTGAGTATAATTAAACAACAGCTCATTGGAATATCCAATACCTTCAATTTGTCCGCCGTTGGTTAAATATACGAGTGCAACATTACTGGCAAAGAAAAGCACAACATCAATAAATGCCAGCAAAAATTTTCTGCAAAACGCTGAGAACTTCTTTTCCCTAACTTTTTTATCCATAAGACCACCGAATGATTAAATATTCAAACACGCTTTTTTTAATTGTACAACAATTATTGTTTTTTTTCAACAAAGTATTTTATTATATTATAAATATGTTACTTCGTTTTAGCTATTAAAAGACAAGTTTAATTTTTTGTCCATTATTGCCAATGGGTATATACTTTTATTACAAAATGTTATAAACTATTCTTATAGAATGAAAGAGAGGAGCATAACATGAAAAAACTCAAAGACGCCGAATTTGAACACACCACTCCCGAATCGGTTGGTGTTAAAAGCAGCAGCGTCAAAGCTTTCATAGATGAGATAAACGCAAAAGGTCTTAATGTTCACAGCTTTACAATGGTTCGTCACGGAAAAATATTTGCTCAGTGCTTCTGGGCTCCCTATAACCGCGAAACGCCCCATGTTTTGTATTCAATGAGCAAAAGCGTTACTTCAACGGCAATCGGCTTTTGCGTAAGCGAGGGTCTGATTAGTCTTGATGATAAAATCAGTAAGTTTTTCCCTGAGTACAAAAGCGCAAAGCTTCCGGTCAACAACAATCTTACAGTCAGAATGCTGCTGACAATGAGAAGTGATAAGCTTATTACCGTTTTTGAAAATAAGGGGGGTACGGATTGGATAAAGAATTACTTCCACGCTCCGTTTCTTGCACCTCCGGACACAAAATTCAACTACATAAGCGAAAATACTTATATGCTTAGTGCAATAGTTTCAAGAGTTACGGGAATGAATGTTATTGATTATCTTTACCCAAGGCTTCTTGAACCCCTCGGAATTGAAAAGCCTTTCTGGGAAACGGATAAAAACGGTGTTTGTGCCGGAGGATGGGGCCTCTATATGAAGAGCGAGGATCTCGCTAAATTCTTTTATCCCTATCTTCACGAAGGAAAATACAAGGATTCAACTCAGCTCATCCCTGAATTTTGGGTTAAGGAAGCAACCGCAAAGCAAACAGAAAGCGTTGCCGACAGCTATATTGACAATGTTAACGGCTACGGCTTCCAATTTTGGCGCAACCCGATTGCAAACAGTTACAGAGCCGACGGTCTTTACGGTCAAAGATGCTTCTTCCTGCCTGATTATGATGCAATGATTGTTATGAACTGCGGTCATGCTCAGGACTATGAGGTTATGAAGGTTTTCTGGAAGCATTTTCCAAGCGCATTTGAATACGAAGCTCTTGAGGAAAACGAAAAAGACTATGCTGAGCTGCGCAAGACTGCCGAAGCCTGTTCCGTGAAGCAGCCGATTATTCATCCGAGAAATTATGAAGCCGAAAAAAGAATTAACAACAGAACAATCGAATGTAAAACAAGCGAATTCGTTTCCGTTGTTTCTATATCGGTTACTCAAATGCTTTACAACAAGCCCGGAAAAATCAATATGATGCGCTTTAATTTTACAGATGACAATCTTTTATTTACATGGCGCGAAAAGGAATACGAAAACACTATTGAAGTTGGACTTAACGGTGAATACGGCATTTCTCCAATGAGGCTCGGTGACTTAAACTACACTGCATACAGCAAGGCTTCATGGCAGAGCGACGGCTCTCTTAAGCTTTGGATTAGACCTATTCAAACCGCTCATGTAAGAATTTTCACATTCTATTTTAACAGCGATAACACAGTAAAAATAATCAATGAAATGGATCCGAAATTTAAGGACCTTGCCGTTTATTCGGTTGTTTTTTCAGGACACGAAATTGTGTTTAAATCAACTGAAGAGTTAATTAAGGGTGCCGTTGATTTATTCGGAATTCCGCTGATTGAGCCTGATTTCACAGGAAGATTTACAGATTAAAAAACTGCGTGAAGTATTTAACTTCACGCAGTTTTTTTATTGCCACGGATATTTTGCTTTGAGCGTTTCAAACTCATTGTATGTTTTTGCAAAATGAAATTCATTCTGCAAATCGGAAAAGAAATAATAATAATCGGTTTGACTGTAATTAATTGTTGCATCAATTATCTCAAGTCCGGGATTGCAAACAGGACCCGCCGGAAGCGCATCACACTTGTAGCAATTATATGCATCGAGAACCTCCTGTGAATAGCCGTTTTCCTTAAGCTTATTTGCATAAAAAATAGTAACATCGCTCTGAAGCTTTTGATTAATACCGAGACGATTGATAAACACAGAGGCAATATTTTTTGCAGAATCGTTTGTGAGCGCCTCCTCCTGAACAACTGAAGCAAGAGTAATCATATCATAGAGGCTCATATTCAGTTTTTTGCAGCCTTCACGAATTTCATCGGTATATCTGTCATCAAAGGCTTTGAGCATTGAAACTGCAACATCCCTTGCATTTGTATTTTCGGCAAAATCATATGTTGCAGGAAAAAGAAATCCCTCAAGCTTATATGCACGAAGTTCATTTTCGGGAAACTCCGAAATCCAGGGAAACTGCTCGTTCAAAGCATCGTCGCCGTTTTTACAGAATTCAAGGAAATCGTTCTTTGAGCACACCCTTGCCTCTTCAAGCCTTGCGGCAATATCATATATATTGAAGCCTTCGGGAATTGTTACCTTAACAAGCGCATGTGAAACATCCGGATTTTGAAGCTTGTTTGCAATATCTTCATAGCTCATATCCGATTTAAAATTAAATTCACCGTAAACAAAAGCAAAGCCCGAGTGATTTTTCTCCATCCAATAATTCCAAAGCGTATCGCTTTTTATAATTCCGGCATTTTTAAGCTTCATTCCAACATCGTAGGCGTAATCATACTGAGTTATTTCTATTGTGGCACTTTGCGAGCTGTTTCTTTTTCCGTTTATATCGTTTTGAATATATCCGTATCCAAAGCCTGACGCACAGCCCAATATTGCAATAACAACAAGGAAAGCCGCTATTCCTTTAAAACTCTTTTTTGCAGACATTATTCTCCTCCTGTTATTTTACATAGCGCATTGCTTTGTGCGGTATTCCCGCATCGAGAAATTCTTCATCGGAAATAACCTCAAAGCCCACTTTCTCATAAAAGCCAACTGCCTGAGTTTGTGCATCCACCCTAATATCATTGAAGCCTTTTTCTTTTGCTTTTTTAACAAGAGACTCTATAACCGCCTTTCCGGCATGAAGCTTTCTGTAAGGCTTCAGCACAGCTATTCTTCCGAGCTTAACAAAGCTGTCTTTATTAATAATTCTTCCTGTTCCGACAGGAATACCGTTGTAATATACCAAAACGAAAACTGTTTTCATTTCAGGCGAATCAAACTTGTCCCATTCCTCGGAGGAATCAATTTTCTGCTCTTCAATAAACACATTTTGCCTTATTTCACGAACATACTTGAATTCTTCGCATTCTGCATTCAAATACTTTATTTCAAACATAAAAAAACTCCCGTACTGAAGTAATAACAAAATTATACTACAATACGGGAAGCTTTTCAATGTAATTTTAATTTATGATGCCAATTCGCCTACAAGCATCATATAGTCACCGATTTGAACACCGAATTCGGGAGCACCTTCCATAATAAGCTGCTGATTTGCAGTCATTTGGAACATATCGCCCGTTCCGAGAAGAATTTTAAGAGCAGATGTTGCACAGTCGAACTTCATACAGAAGAACGGCTTTGAACGCTTATACTCCCCTCTTCCTGCACGGGATTTTCCTGCTTTAACTCTCATATAAGCCGTGCATTCCGGATGACCTTCAATAGCCCACTGATAGCAGCGGTCGGGACTCTTCATTGCCCATTCATGAATTGCCGGATGGCCCATTTTATTGAGCTGAGAAATACCCGATGAAAGAAGATAGAAATAGAGCTTGCAAAGAAGAAGCGAAAGCTCCTCATCATTCTCGGGAGGAACCTTAATGCCTAAAAGAGAAGACATTTTAAGGAGCACCATCATAAACTTTATGAATTTTCCGAATGACTTTATTTTCATTTTCGGAAGAGCTGTCATTTTGCCCTTGAAGAATTCATTCATTTTTTCAAGAGAAGAAAACTCGAGTTCTGCATCAATAGGCTTCTGACCTAAATACTCGCCGAGTTTTACGCTCCACTCACCGTTTTCAACAATGAAATGTGTTGCTTCTTTTTCCTCAGCGTTCTTTTTTGCGGAAACCTGAAAAACTGCGTCAACTCCCTCAAACTTCTTTTTGAGCTCGGGAACATCGGTTGCAATAGTTTTTAACAGCGGAAGCGCTGCTGCCATAAATACTTTATTGGTGTAGCGGGTTGTATCGCTTGCCATAAAACACACTCCTTTCAGTGATAATGATTGATTTGATTTTAGAATTCATCATCCCAAGCATCATCAGCTTCAAAGTCTGCATGCATCATTTCCTGAATAGCCTCAGAGATGCCGTTTGCATCAATCTTAGCCATAGCAAGCAAGTCTTCCTGAAGACCGATTGTTGAAAATGCATTCTGATGACCGAGCATTTTAAATGCGCAGGCCTTACCTGATTTTGCAACAACCTCTGCAACGGCAGAGCCTAATCCGCCCATAACCTCGTGGTCTTCTGCGGTAATAATTCTTCTTGTGTCCATAACGGCACTGAGAACAGCCTCTTCATCAAGGGGCTTGATTGTGTGCATATTGAGAACGCGAACCTTGAGCCCTGCATCAGCCTCTGCCATACGAGCTGCCTGCATTGCCTCAAATACGCATGAGCCGCACGCGATAATTGTAATATCGGTACCCTCATTCATAACGGTTGCCTTTTTGTAGTCAAACTTGCAATCGTCAATATTCTTATAAATAACCTGATCAAAGCCACGGTTAATTCTGATATAAACAGGACCGGGAATATCATAAGCAGCCTTAACTGCATGATAAGTTTCGGAGCCGTCACAGGGGCAAATAACAGTCATATTCGGGAGAGCTCTCATACAAGCCATATCAATAAGAGAATGGTGAGTTGAGCCTGCCTGACCGAAAGATGTTCCTGCGTGAGTTGCAATAATCTTTACGGGAACATTCTGATAGCAGATATCTGTGTGAATCTGGTCAAGAGAACGAGCAGCGGTAAAGATAGCAAAGGTTGATGCAAACGGAATAAGTCCGTTTTTAGCCATACCTGCCGCAACGCCGAAAAGATTCTGCTCTGCAATACCTACATTAAAAAATCTGTCGGGGAAATGCTCACCGAACATTCCGATTTTTGTTGATTTAGCAAGGTCGGCTGTAAGAGCAACAACATCCTGATGCTCTTCACCAAGCTCACAAAGCGCAATACCGTAGCACTCTGCTGTTGAAAGCTTGGTTGTATCTGTCATTGTATATGTCATTCCGCCCATACTTACGCCTCCTTCTCTGCACGCTCGCAGCGTTCTTTATAATATTTGTCAAGGCTGTCGCTCGCCTGCTTCTCCATAGCCTCATCAAGAGAGCCGTAATGCCAGAGATAATTATCCTGCATAAAGTCAACACCGGCACCCTTGAAAGTATCAAGAATAATTGCAGTCGGCTGAGTTCCGCCGTTTTCGTGATTTGCAACGGCATCCTCAAGAGCATTATTGATTTCCTTAATATTGTGACCGTCAACTCTGATAACGCGGAAACCGAAAGCCTCAAACTTCTTATCAAGAGGCTCAACCTTCATTTCATCGTCAACTCTGCCATCAATCATACATTTGTTGTTATCTGCAAGAACAACAACATTTGAAAGCTTGAACTGAGCTGCGCTCATTGCTGCCTCCCAGTTTGAGCCCTCGTTGAGCTCACCGTCGCCTGTAAGGCAATAGCACATATAATCTCTCTTGTTAACTCTGCCTGCAAGAGCAAAGCCTACTGCAAGAGAAATTCCGTGGCCGAGAGAGCCTGTTGAACAGTCTGTTCCCTTAACCTTATTGCAGTCAAGGTGCATACCGATTTTTGCTCCGGTGAGATTGAAAATTTTAAGCTCATCTACCGGCATATAACCGATATCGCAAAGAATAGGAGCATAGCCTACTGCGCAATGACCTTTTGATAAAATGAAACGGTCTCTGTCCTCATAATCGGGATCCTCGGGATCAATGTTCATTATGCGATAGTAAAGAGTTACCATGGCATCCATTGCGCTCAAAGAGCCTCCGAGATGACCTGAACCGCCCCAAATGGCTGTTTGAATTGCCATTCTTCTCATTTCATCCGCCTTCTTTTCAAGGCGAAGCCATTCGCTTTTGTCAAACGGCTTGAGTTCCTTTTTGGGCATATTATTTCCTCCCTTAATATATATTTAAATAAATATGCTTATTTTTATTTAATCGGTGTCCAATCCATTTCGGGATGATTTGCTGCAACAACTCCGAAAGCATCCTCGGCAATATCAATAGCAAGCTTGATATCCTCATCTGTTACAGCGGCATTCATAAAGTGGTTGTGGTGAGAAGCAAGGAAAAGACCTCTTGAAACGCACTCTGCAATCCACTCCTGATGAAGCATAAGGCTGTCATCGTTTGCTATTCGGAGATAGAACAATGCCGGCTCACCGGAAACAACAAGATTGAAGCCGTGCTCGGCACCTGCTGCCTTCAAGCCTTCTGTAAGCTTTGTTCCCATCTCACGGAACATTTTAGGTGTGTCAAGCTTTTTCATTTTCGGAATGCACGCAAGACAAGCCGCAAATGGCTCTGCGCTCATCCAATATGAGCCTGTATATACAACGCTTGAAGCGGTTGCTTTCATATGCTCGCCGCCGCAAAGAGCAGACATATTGTAGCCGTTTGCGAGAGCCTTACAGAAGCAGATAAGGTCTGCCTTAATTCCGTAATAGTGGTCGGAGCCTGCAAGGTCAAGTCTGAAGCCTGTACGAACATCGTCGAAAATGAGAACCATTCCGTGATCGTCGCAGAACTTACGAACCTGAGCCCAATATTCCTTTGTTGCACATTCGTTATCCTTGAAATTGCCGTGGTCATAGGGCTGAGCGATAAGACCTGCAACATCGCCGTTGCAAGCATCATAAGCCTGCTGAAGAGCATCTATATCAAACCACGGAACAACAACATTGTTTGCAACCTCTTCGGGAAGAATTCCGGGATAGTCAACCTTTTGTGCCCACTGGAAATCTCCGTGATAATAGCCCTTGAGGAAGAACATCTTTTTCTTTCCTGTGTGGGCGCGTGCACACATTACCGAAAATGTTGTTGCATCAGAGCCGTTCTTCATGAAGAAAGCCCAGTCTGCGCTTGCAACAGTATCTTTAAGAAGCTCAGCACACTCTACCATTTTATATGAAGGAGAGGTTGTGCAGTTGCCTGTTTTGAGCTGTTCGATTGCCGCAGCGTCAACATCATCATCGCAATAGCCGAGAACATTGGGGCCGTAAGCACACATAAAATCAAGATATTTATTTCCGTCAACATCCCAAAAATATGTACCCTTTGCATGATCGCTCATAAGAGGCCATTTAGTGATGGGAAGGAAAAGGCCTTCGGACGGACCGAGATGACCGTAAACGCCTGACGGGATTGCATTAAGAGCACGCTGAAACCATTCCTGGCTTTTTTCATGCTTATATTCCGGATATTTACTCATAATTCAAATCCTCCTTGTTTATTAACCGAGATAAGCCGCAACTCTGTCAAGAATGCGGTTAATGTTATCTACCATTGAAATCATGCCCGACATATAGATTTTTCCGCTGCAAAGAGCCGCCATTGTTGAAGCAGTTCCGTTGAAAAGTCCGTAAGCAAGATCAATGTCCGCAAATTCCATGATTGCACGGGGATTATCTTTTCTTTCTTTAACTGTTGTAAACTTGTGATTCTTAACGGAAATTGTTGCATAGCAAACATCCTTGATGCCCATAACGACATCACCGTCAACAGTGTAAAGAGCGCTCTGCTGACTGATTGAATCTGAGTTTGCAAGAGCGGAAATCGCTCCGCCGATAGTGTAGAAGGTAAGAATTGTGCTCTCTTCAAAGAACGCACGATCCTTAAGTGCCTCCTCGCTGGGCATGAGAAGCTCTGTTAAACGGTTTGTAAGCTTAGTGAAAGGTCCTAAAAGGAAAGACAAAACCTGCGCAATTCCCTTTGACGGAATTCCGGGTTTGCTGTCATCAATAAGTGCATTGAATTTTTCGGGACTTGCAAAATTCATTTTGCAGGTGCAGCCGTCCGAACCGTCGGTCATTTTGCAGCCGTTTGTTGTGAAATGGAAAGTGCAACAGGGACCCCCTGTTACATCAAAGCAAAGTGAAACCGGCTTTTTAAGAGTTTTTAAAACATCCTTAGCCACAGTATCAATTTCGCAAAGCTTTTCCAAAGATCCGAGTACGCCGTACATATTGACATACGCCATTGCTTTTGCTTCTTTCAAAGTAATTCCTCCTTAAATAGCTGATTACTTTATTAAATAAAGATAAACAAATTATAACATATTTTACTACACTCCGTCAATGTCAAAACGCCGAAAAAGGCGCTCTAATTTTGTGTAAAACAACCAAAACCATAGCCACCAGTTGAACCGGTGGCTATGGTTTTATACAATTATTTCAGCAAAAAGCCGATTTTTTTCATTGCTTTTGTTAGGGTTCTTGAAGAAACTCTTTGAGCCATATCTGCGCCCTTAGTCCAGCACTCCTGAAGATATGCTTTATCGGCGGAGAGCTTTTCAAATCTTTCTCTTACGGGGCGGAGCTCTTCAACAACCGCCTCGCCTACTGCGGCTTTGAAATCGCCGTAGCCCTTGCCGGCAAAATCGCGCTCAATTTCTTCATAGCTGAGCCCTGTTACAACGCTGTAAATGGTCATTAAATTATTAATACCGTCTTTACCCTCGGCATAGCGAACGCTCATTTCACTGTCGGTAACGGCGCTCTTGAACTTTTTCATTATAACCTCGGGAGCATCGGTAAGATAAACCGTTCCTTTGGGGTTTGGATCGCTCTTACTCATTTTCTTAGTAGGATCTTGAAGGCTCATAACTCTTGCGCCCGATTTCGGTATATAAGGCTCCGGAACGGTGAAAACATTTCCGTAAATACCGTTGAAGCGTTCCGCAATATCGCGGGCAATTTCAAGATGCTGCTTTTGGTCTGCTCCTACCGGAACGACATCCGCCTGATAAAGAAGAATATCAGCAGCCATAAGACACGGATAGGTGAAAAGCCCTGCGTTGATATTGTCGGGATGCTGCTTGCTCTTATCCTTGAACTGAGTCATTCTTGAAAGCTCGCCAAACTGAGTGTAGCAATTCAAAAGCCATCCGAGCTGACTGTGAGCAGGGACATGGCTTTGTATAAAAACAATGCTTTTTTTAGGGTCAAGTCCCAAGGCAAGAAGCATTGCAAACATATCGCTCGATAGTTTTCTGAGATGAGCAGGCTCCTGTCTTACGGTTATCGAATGTAAATCTGCAACGCCGAAAACCGTTTCAAACTCATCTTGGAACTGAGGCCAGCCCTTCATTGCTCCGATATAATTTCCGAGAGTGGGAATTGAGGTGGGCTGAATTAGGCTGAGGCTTCTTTTTTTCTTTTCAGTTTGCTGTTCCATTTATATTTCTCCTATATTATTGATAAGACTTTGCAACCTCTCCGAGTGCTTTAACACCGAGAACTATTTTCTCATCGGACGGGGTTGAGAAATTAAGACGAATATAATGTGATTCATCGGTATCGTTAACAAGAAATGCATTGCCGGGCACAACCGCAACCTTCTTGTCAACGCATTTTTTAACAAATTCAAGCATATTAACATTTTCCGGCAGACGGCACCAAACAAAAAGTCCGCCCTCGGGCTTAACATAGCTTAAAAAATCTCCGAGCTCCTTATCAATGCAATTACACATAAGATTTAGCTTATTACGGTAGATTTCCTGAATTTTTTCAATATGCTTTTCCGGATTGTGTTCGCTGAGCCACTTATAAACAATCATTTGATTGAGCATTGCCGTGTGAACATCGGAAGCCTGCTTGCCCACTGTCATTTTTGCGAGAACGGCGGACGGACCGATTGCATATGCAACACGAATTCCCGGAGAAAGAATTTTACTGAATGAGCCGGCATAAATAACAATTCCGTCTTTATCCATTGATTTGATTGTTGGAAGCTTTTCTCCGCTTACCCTTAAATCTCCGTACGGATTATCCTCAAGAATAATTACATTATGTTTTTTTGCAAGCTCATAAAGCCTTTTCCTTTTTTCAAGGCTCATTGTTGCGCCGGAAGGATTTTGAAAATTGGGAATTGTATATATAAATCTAACATTCTCGGTTGTGCTGAGTGCTTCTTCAAGCGCATCAACATTCATTCCGTCTGCTTCAACGGGTATGCCCTTGAGCTTACAGCCGTAGGAACGAAAGCAGTTAAGAGAACCGATGAACGACGGCTCCTCACAAATAACGGTATCCCCCTCGTTACAAAGCACCTTTGTTACAAGGTCCATTACCTGAGTTGCTCCGCTGACAATAAGGGTTGAGTCAAACTCCTCGCCTATTCCCTCGCGCTCCTTCATCCAATCCGAAACCTTTTTTCTTAAAGGCTCATAGCCCTCGGAAACGCCGTACTGAAGTGCATCTATCGGGGTTTCATTCAATATTTCTTTTGCAATTTCACGCACTGCATCAACAGGAAAAGCATCGGGTGCGGGATTTCCTGCGGCAAGAGGTATTATTGACGGATCGGCTGTTGCTTTAAGAATTTCTCTTATTGCAGACGGCTGAAGAGACGAGATTTTGTTTGAAAACTTATAGTCCATTCCTATCACCTGCTAATATTTTTTCAACAAAGCGCTTTGTTGAGGCTCCGTCACAGCTGCTGACGAAACGCTCTTTAAATTCCTCCAAGCCCTTGCTGTTCTTAACATTTTTTACGGTATCTGCAAGGGAATTCAAATCCTTTGCAATTCCGCATGCGCCGTAGGTTGAAAAATCATAATAAAACCCACGGCTGTTTGTATATTCCTTTAAATCCGGTGTATAAAGCACAAAAGGAACATTTAATACTGCGCTTTCAAAAATCACCGAAGAATAATCGGTAACAAGCACATCCGTTATAAACAGGATATCATTGATTTCTCTTTCAGCCGAAAAATCAAACACCCTGTTCTTAACCTCATCGGGTATGATCAAGCTGTTTTTTATAAAGGGGTGCATTTTAATAATTATCGCCCAATCATTTCCGAGAAGCGAGCAAAGCGCGCCGATATCCATAAACTCATTTGGATAATATGCATTATTGACATTTTCTCCTCTAAAGGTTGGAGCAAACAGTAAAACCTTTTTTCCCTTTAAAGACGGCTCCTTGGAATAAAGCCTGTTTTGAACTTCAATTTTTCTGCTTTCGCTGAAAAGCATATCCGTTCTTGCAACTCCGAGGGGCAAAACCTTTGATTTATCAATCGAAAAAGCCTCTGCATAACAATCTCTCACATCTTCAGAGCTAACTGTTACGAGGGTGTAATTCTTATGGGTGAGCGAATTTTTAACCGCGCTTTCCCTTGAATATCCAAACTTTTTGAAGGCTCCCATAGCGTGCCAAAGCTGAATAAGCTTTTGATCCGGTGAAAATTTTAAAGCATAAACAAGGGGCTGAAAATCATCTATTAAAACAAACGCACTTGTTTTTAAATGATAAATCAGTTCCTTTTCGCAAAGCGGCTTTGCCTGACTTGAAACAACAGTTTCAAAATCAAGGCTGTTCTCTTTAATGTAATTTAGTATGCAAAGGAGATTTCCGCCGAGCTCCCCCCTTGTTGAAGAATAAAATAGAATTTTTTTGGGATTAACCTTTTCCTTAACCGAATTAAACTCAATAATCTGCTTTAAAAATTTCAGCCTTTGCAAAAGGGGGTAAACAGGTGAAAGAAGCTTTCTTTTATCCATTTTCACCCTCCGGTTTATAGTTGTATCTGCCGTCGTAGCAGTTTCTGATAAGCATATCTATAAGGCTTGCATATTTTTGAGCAACATTAGTATCGTAGTTTACATACTGCTTTTTAAAGCATGCAATCTTTTCTTTATCGGCTTCTTCTCCGCGCTCGATTTTATCAATAAGCTCCTTCGCCGTTTTAGAGTAAACTGCGGGAATATCATTATAAAAATCAATATAAAATCCGCGCTCATCGAGATATCTTTCGCTGTCAAAGCAGTAAATGTAGATAGGCAGATTTTTAAGCAGGGCTTCATAGATAATTGAAGAATAGTCTGTTACAACGCAATCCGCAACCGACATAAACTCCATTCCCACAAAGCTTTCACCCTCAATTTCGTTTGAGGCGTTATCTGTATAAATCTGTTCTTTATCGGAATCTACCACATGATGCTTTACGATAAGATTATACTCATCATAATTTACGGCATTTACAAGATTTCTCGTTGCTTCTCTAAGCTGCTGCCTGCTTTCGTCATTATCACGGAAGGTTGGAACATAAAGAATATTCTTTCTGCCGTTATTAATACTCGGATACTCGGAATAGATTTTATTCTTCAGCTTTTCGTTTTCTTTTTTATCCGTAAGAAAATCCATTCTCGGTATGCCAATGGGAATAAAATCGCTCTTCTTTTGACCGAATGCTTCCGAAAAAGGACCTACACACGCATTACCCGAACACGCCACAAAATCATAATTCCTGTGCATATCAAATGCCTCTGCCGTTTCGGAGGAGCTACCGCCGTCAAGGTCGAGAATTGATTTTCCGAATCGCTTAAACGCACCGAGAGCATGCCAAATTTGAATGATTTTCAAATCCTTTTTATGCTTTAACATACAGGCTAAAATACAGTACCCGTCGAGCACAACAACCCTTGATGTTGCAAGAGCCTTCATTTGCTTTAAAAATTCAAAGCAGTAAAGGAGCTTTCCTGAAAAGGAATCGGGAATCATTTTACAAAGAACGGATACTTCGTATTCGGGATACTCTTTTTCAAGGCATTCAATCATAAGCCTAAAATCAAGGCTCGGAGTTTCGCTCTGTCTTGAAATAAAAGAAACCTTATTTTTTACAGGCAAGAGCTTAAAAAACAGATAAACAAAATTCATTATTGCTTTAAAGAAAACACCAAACAGTTTTTTCAAGCTCTCACCTCCGTTTCATTATTTAAGTAATATTATTCGTAAAGAGGATATTTTTTGCAGATTTCCGCTACGCCGTTATTGATATAATCCTTTTTAGCATCAAAATCGGTTACTGCAAGATAAATGAATTCCGCAATCTTATCCATATCCTCGGCATTGAGTCCTCTTGTTGTTGCGGCAGGTGTTCCGATTCTTACACCCGAGGTTACAAACGGTGAAAGGGGCTCATTCGGAACAGTATTCTTATTGAGAGTTATATGAACCTCGTCAAGTCTGTGCTCAAGCTCCTTACCGGTAACATCAGTTCCTCTAAGGTCAAGAAGGCAAAGGTGATTATCAGTTCCGCCCGAAACAAGATTCAAGCCTCTTGATGTAAGTCCGTTTGCAAGAGCCTTTGCGTTTTCCACTACTCTCTTTTGATATTCCTTAAAATCGTCTTTAAGCGCCTCGCCGAAGCAAACTGCTTTTCCTGCTATTACATGCATAAGCGGTCCGCCCTGTGTTCCCGGGAACACTGCGGAATTAAGCTTCTTTGCAAGGTATTCGTTGTTGCAGAGAATCAAGCCGCCCCTCGGTCCTCTGAGGGTTTTGTGAGTTGTTGTTGTAACCACATCGGCATAGGGAATAGGCGACTGATGAAGACCTGCTGCAACAAGACCTGCAATGTGAGCCATATCAACCATAAACATTGCTCCGTTTGCATGAGCAATATCTGCCATTGTTTTAAAATCAATCTCTCTCGGATATGCAGATGCGCCTGCTACAACAAGCTTCGGCTTAACCTTGTTAACCTGCTTTGCAAATTCTTTAAGGTCAATATAACCGTCATCATCAACACCATAGGGCACGAAGTTAAAATACTTACCGCTGATATTTGCGGGTGAGCCGTGAGTTAAATGGCCGCCGTTATCAAGGCTCATTCCCATAACTGTATCTCCGGGTTTGAGCAGAGCAAGGTAAACGGCAGTATTAGCCTGAGCACCCGAATGGGGCTGAACATTTGCAAAATTGCATCCGAAAAGCTCGCACGCTCTTTTAATTGCAATTTCCTCAACTATATCAACATACTGGCAACCGCCGTAATAACGCTTTGACGGAAGTCCCTCTGCATATTTGTTTGTTAAAACGCTTCCCATAGCCGCCATTACAGCCGGGCTCACAAGGTTTTCGGAAGCAATAAGCTCAATGTTTTCACGCTGACGCTTAAGCTCGAGTGACATTGCCTCTGCAACCTCTGAATCGCTTTTTGCAACAAGTGATATTGAATCAAAATAATCGGGATACATTTTAAATCTCCTTTGCTTTATATATGCTTTTTATATACTTTCATATAATAACACATTTATATTTTTTTTACAACGGTTATTTTTCTCTTGATTACCGTGCTTTGTTGTGGTAGAATTATTCCAGAATTTTAAAGGAGTGGTATGAATGAGCGGACATTCAAAATGGAGCACCATTAAGCGCAAAAAAGGTGAAAAGGACGGCGCAAGAGCTAAGGTGTTTACCAAAATAGGCAGAGAGCTTGCAGTTGCTGTTAAGCAGGGCGGTCCCGACCCGAATGTTAATTCAAAGCTTAAAGATATTATTGCTAAGGCTAAGCAGAACAATGTTCCGAACGACAACATTGAAAGAATGCTTAAAAAAGCCGCAGGTGAAAGCGACACAAGCAACTATGAGGAAATAGTTTACGAGGGCTACGGTCCGAGTGGAGTTGCCGTTGTTGTTGAAACTCTTACCGACAACAGAAACAGAACTGCCGGCGAGGTTAGACATTATTTTGACAAGGCGGGCGGAAACATGGGAACCTCCGGCTCTGTTACATTTATGTTCTCACGCGAGGGCGTTATTCTTGTTGAAAAAGAGGATGTTGATGAGGACTCCCTTATGGATGATGCTCTTGAGGCAGGAGCCTCCGATTTTCTCACTGACGATGAAGATGTTTTTGAAATTCGCACAGATGCAAATTCAGTCGGTAAAATCAGAGATATTCTTGAGGAAAAGGGCTACACGGTTGTTTCCTCCGAGCCTGCTTATATCCCCGCTACTTACACAAGGCTTGAGAGCGAAGAGGACATGATGAAAATGCAAAGAATGCTTGATATGTTCGATGATAATGACGATGTTCAGAATGTTTGGCACAACTGGGAAAACGAGGACGAATACGAGGGCTGATAATACAGCACATAAGTTTTTCACAAATTAAAAGCAAACGGCAGTTCAAAGCGGACTGCCGTTTTTTTGTGTAAAATATATAAAACTATGCTTTCTTTTTTGGATAATTAATTAATTGAGTTAAAAGAAAAAAAGAGTTAAAATAAAATTGATATTTATTTTCGGGAGGGAAATATGGAAGAAAGCAAAAAGGAAATTCGCTATGTCGGTGTTAAAGAAACAGTTATGTACGGCATTGCAAACGCAGGGCAGGTTTTTGGCTACAACCTTGTTGCCGGCGGATTTTTGTCGTACTTCTTCGTTACTGTTTTCGGGATAGACAGCAGAGCCGTTTCGTTTATGATTCTCGTTTGCGGAATTTGGGACACTATAAACGATCCCGTTATGGGAAGCCTTATTGATAAAACCAGAACACGATACGGAAAGCTTCGCCCCTATCTGCTTCTTGTTCCGATTCCGATATCGATTATGACAGCGCTGCTTTTTTCGGGTCCCCTGCTTCTCCAGGATGTTAAAAGCGCTGCGGTAAAAATAGTTTATATGTATCTCTCTTATATTATTTGGGAGTTTTTCTACACAATCGGAGATGTTTCTTTTTGGGGAATGTCGTCGGCAATTTCGCCGAGCCCTGGCGACCGCTCAAGAGTAATAACCTCTGCAAGAATAATTTCAAGCGTTATCGGCGGTTTAAGCACTGTTATTCTGCCGGTTCTCATTGATGCGAGCAACAATCACGCAATAGGCTGGAATCTCAAGCAGGTTTTCTGCTTTATGGGCGTTGTTGCGGGAATTATAGGTGCTCTTCTCTTTTCTCTTGCAGGATTTTTCACAAAGGAAAGAGTTGTTCAATCCACCAAAGAGCAGAGCGTTTTTGACGGCTTTAAATACATGTTTAAGAACAAGCCTCTTTTGATACTCATTATTTCTAATGTTCTTTCAATACTCGGCGGTATCGGCAATGTTCTTGCAAACTATTACTACATAACGGTTCTCGGCTATGCAACAATATCATTGCTCGTTGGAATTCCGGGAACGATTGTTGGTTATGTTACATACGCAATTATTCCTAAGGTTAAGGCAAGGCTGAGCAACAGGCAGATTATGATTTTAAATGCTTTCTTAAACGCAGGCGCTTCTTTAATCTGCTTCCTTGCCGGCATTAAGCATTATGACGAAATCAAATGGGTTGCTCCCATTCTTGTTTTCAAATATATGGTTAACGCTTATATTCAAAGCTTCAACTTTGTTATTCCAATGGAAATGATTGGCGACACCGTTGACTATATGGAATGGAAAACCGGTGAGAGAAACGAAGGAATCAGCTTCTCTGTTTTAACATTTGTAGGAAAGCTTTCCGGCTCTGTTTCAACCTCAATCGGAACAGCGCTTCTTCCGCTTATCGGATATGTTGTTGTTGATGATGTGGTTAAAACAAATGTAGGCGGAGTTAACACTAATTTTTGGCTCTGGGCATTCTTCACCGTTATTCCGCAGATGCTTGGCTTAATTTCTGTTATCCCCTATTTCTTCTATAACCTTGAAGGAGAAAAGCTGAGCACCATCAGAAACGAAATGAAGCTTCACAGACAAAAGGTTTCACAAGAGGTTTCAAACGGAGGTGCAATCAATGAATAACAGATGCCCTAAATGCAACAAAAAGCTAGGCCCCATGTACTTCAAGCCGTGCTGCCCCTCCTGCGGTGCAAATTTAATGTATTATGAAATGGATAAGCGCCTTGAAGATGATGCAAAAAAAGCTCAGGCAGAATGGGATTCGCTCGACAGATTCTTAAACGGAGTTAAGGACTCAACAATCGGCTCTTTAATTTCAATTATTCGGCTTATTTCTCTGTTCTTGCCCGTTGCTTCTCTGCTGCTCCCGCTTTTCAAGCTTAACGGAGTAAAGGAGTTTTCCGAGCCTATCAGCCTTATTGCTTTGATTAAGGCAATTATATCCGCCTCATCCGGCGACGGTATCGGCAGCTTTTTAGGTAACACGGTTTTAGGAAACAAAAGTGTTTTATTGGGAATGATATTTATCGTTTGCGTTGTTTTACTCAGTCTGCTTTTGTTAATCTTTACTCTGTTTTCATATCAGAAAAGCGGATTGAAGCGCAACACGGCTGTGTCGGCAATTCTTCTGATTGTATCGGTTGCCCTAACAATACTCTCTGCAAGCTTCGGCGCACAAATATGCATTGGACCGTATATTTGCATTATAACAATTATAGTTTCCCTTGTTCTCCATTTTCAAGTGGACAAAAAGATAAAAAGCAGGACTTAACTATTGCGTTAAGTCCTGCTTTTTCTTATTTATTCTTTCTCTTTTTAACGGCTTTAACAATTACTGCACTAACTGCACCTATCAGTGCTATGCCGCCCACTGCACCGCATACGGCGGGTTTGAAAATATAATTGTATTCATAGTAGCCGTGCCTTGCTTTATAGATGGGTTTAACCTTATAACCGAGAAGTTGGTCGCTTAAAATGATATCGCTTTCAAAGCTTTCGGGATTGCTCTCGTTTAAGGTTATTGTGCGAACACCGTGATTATATCCGTAGCTGTAATATCCTGCCGCCGGAACTGCTGTAAGACGGATACCGTCTAACACACCTGAAAAATCATTGTTGTGGTCATGGCCGAAAAACGCACCTAAAATATCTCCCTGTTGTTTCCATGTTTCAAACTGATTATGGTCGATATCGGCAGGGCAAGGACCTTCAAGCAACTCGCCCTGGTCAATTTTATCAGAAGCAACATAATACT
>CAMFBH010000009.1 GCA_945948515.1 uncultured Clostridia bacterium | reverse complement strand
ATCATAGCAACTGCCTCTTCGGGAGTTCTCATACCCTCGTCAACAAGGTCGCAGGCAATCTGAAGAGCAGCCTGAGCTGTTCTCTTACCGTTTCTTGTCTGAAGCATGAAGAGCTTGCCGTGTTCAACGGTAAATTCCATATCCTGCATATCTCTGTAATGATTTTCAAGGGTTTCGCAAACCTTTGTGAATTCAGCGAAAGCCTCGGGGAATTTCTGCTCCATTTCGGAAATGTGCATAGGAGTACGAACACCTGCAACAACATCCTCGCCCTGAGCGTTTGTAAGGAATTCACCGAAGAGACCCTTCTTACCTGTTGCAGGGTCACGGGTGAAAGCAACACCGGTTCCGCAGTCATCACCCATGTTACCGAAAGCCATGGACTGAACATTAACCGCAGTACCCCAAGAATAAGGAATATCGTTGTCGCGGCGGTAAACATTTGCACGGGGGTTGTCCCAAGAACGGAAAACAGCCTTAATTGCGCCCATGAGCTGCTCTTTGGGATCAGCCGGGAAGTCTTCGCCGATTTTTTCTTTATATTCAGCTTTAAACTGAGAAGCGAGCTCCTTAAGATCGTCAGCGGTAAGCTCAACATCCTGCTTAACGCCTTTTTCATCTTTCATTTTATCGATAAGCTCTTCGAAGTATTTTTTACCTACTTCCATAACTACATCTGAATACATCTGGATGAATCTTCTGTAGCAGTCCCAAGCCCATCTCGGATTGCCGGATTTCTCAGCAATTGCATTAACAACATCTTCGTTAAGACCGAGGTTAAGGATTGTGTCCATCATACCGGGCATTGAAGCTCTTGCACCGGAACGAACAGATACGAGAAGCGGATTTTCTTTATCTCCGAATTTTTTGCCGGTGATTTCTTCCATTTTAACAATGTACTCGTTGATTTCTGCCATGATACCGTCGTTGATTTCACGGCCGTCTTCATAGTACTGAGTGCAGGCTTCTGTTGAAATTGTGAAGCCCTGCGGAACAGGAAGACCGATGTTTGTCATCTCAGCAAGGTTAGCACCTTTACCGCCGAGAAGCTCTCTCATGTCGGCATTACCCTCAGAGAAGAGATAGCAATACTTTTTTGCCATAAGAATTTCCTCCTAAATAATAATTAATACTAATTTGGTAACTTATACCTATACAGTATAGCACAAGAATTATAACACATGGAAAGTCAAATTACAAATATTTTTTTACAATTTTTAATAATTTTAACAATAGTTATATATAAAGTGTTGAAAAAAAAGAATTTTTGGTGCATAATTAGTATAAATCGTAACTTACGGAGGTTATTTCAGTGAGTAAATGCGCAATAATTCTTGCCGGAGGCAAGGGAACAAGAATGAAAACAAGTATGCCAAAGGTAATGTGCGAGGTTCTTTTTGAGCCAATGATTATTCATGTTATCAGGGCGGTAAAAAAAGCAGGCTGTGAAAATGTTTGCGTTGTAACAGGGCATTGCCGTGAGGTTGTCGAAAAGGCGCTTCCGAACGGAGTTGAAACTGCATTTCAGAGTGAGAGGCTCGGAACGGGTCATGCGGTTATGTCGGCGCGCTCTTTTGTTGAAAAGCATAAGGACGATGATATCCTTATTTTAAACGGCGACGGTCCGCTTATGGACGATGCAACAATCAATGCCGCATATGATTATCATAAGGAAAACGCAAATTCAATAACACTTATTTCCGCAATGGTTGATGATACCGAGGGTATCGGCCATATCAAGAGGGATGAAAACGGCAAGCTTCTAAGGATAGTTGAGCATAAGGATGCAAATGAGGAAGAAAAGAAGATAAATGAAAGCAACGCCGGTTGTTATTGGTTTAACGGTGAAAGTTTGCTCTATGCTCTTGATAATATAACAAACAATAATGTTCAGCACGAGTATTATTTAACAGACAGTCTTGAAATACTTCTCTCAAAGGGTGAAAACGCAGGCGCCTTTGTTGTTCCGGACAGTAGCGTTACTCTCGGTGCAAACGACAGAAAGCAGCTTCGTGACCTTAACAATATTATGAGAGAAAATATAATTTCACGCCTGCTTGTGAGCGGTGTTGATATTCCGTGCAGCGACGGAGTAATGATTGGCGCAGAGGTTGAAATTGAGCCCGACACAAGAATTCTTCCCGGAACAATTATAACAGGCAAGGTTAAAATCGGCTCGGGCTGTGTTATCGGTCCGAACACTCAGATAAAAAACAGCGTTATCGGAAATAATGTTGTTTTGAACAATGCCTATGTTACCGATTCGGAAATTGATGACGGAGCCGATGCAGGACCGTTTGTTCAGATAAGGGCAAACAGTAAAGTGGGTAAAAATGTTCACCTCGGTGATTTTGTTGAGGTTAAGAATTCGGTTATAGATGAAAAAACAAAGTGTGCTCACCTTACCTATATCGGTGATTCGGATGTAGGAAAGGGAGTAAACTTCGGATGCGGAACGGTAACCGTTAATTACGACGGAAAGAATAAGCACCGCTGTAAAATCGGCGATAATGCTTTTCTCGGATGCAACACAAATCTTATTGCTCCTGTTGAAATCGGCGATAATGCGTTTACTGCCGCAGGCTCAACAATAACGGAGGATGTTCCCGAAAACGCTCTTGCAATAGCAAGGTCAAGGCAAACAAACAAAAAGGATTGGGTTAAAAACAAATAAAAAATGACTGATGTTAAAAAAATATTTGTTGTTTTAATGTGTTCGGCAGTTGTTCTTTCTTCGGTTTTTGCCTCGTGCAGTAAATCGAAGGAAACCTCGGCTCAGGCTGATATAAGTGAAAGCACCACAGAATCAACAACCGTAACAACAACGGAGGATCCGGAAACAACCTTTGAAGCAGTTGCCGTTACAAGGCAGATTTATGATGCTCTTGAACGCGACCCTTCGGCTGACTATGAGTATCTTCTTGCCGAATACACAACTTATTACAGCACCTCGGATGAAACGCGCACAAGAAATATTGAAAATGCAGTTTCCAAAATAAACAATGTAATAATTCCTGCGGGAAGCGTTTTCAGCTTTAATCAAAATGTTGGAAAAAGAACCGTAACAGCGGGCTTTGAGGAGGCTCATGTTATAGTTAATAATGAGCTTGTTGACGGCCTCGGCGGAGGTATATGCCAGGTTTCGAGCACTATCTTTGAGGCTGTGCTTCGCGCCGATATGGAAATTGTTGAGCGCTATAATCATTCCTTGAAAATCGGATATGTTCCAATGGGCGGCGATGCAACCGTTGATTGGGGAGGACTTGATTTTCAGTTTAAAAACAATAAAGAATGTCCGATAAAGCTTGAGTTTTCCGTCGGAGGCGGAGCCCTGAAATGCAAGGTGCTCGCAAGTGAAAAAACCGAAATCGGAAAGGTTGAAATCGAAATCAAAAAAACCGATAAAAAGGGTTTGAAATACAAGCTTGTCCGCAAGGTGGACGGTGAGATTAATTACACGGCTAAGAGTACTTATCACGAGGAGAAAAAAGAAACAACAACCAAAAAGGATAAAGATAAAAAAGAAACAGAAAAAGAAAACGAATAATTAGTTTTCTTTATATCTAAAAAACAGCACGGAAAAGGTTTGCTGACTTTCCGTGCTGTTTTTTAATTAGTATTATTTTTTATTTGTGTTGCGCTGACATACTGTGTTCCGGGCTCGCCCTTGGCGCCTGTTTTTGCAATCATCAGCTCTTCGCAGGTTACAAGCTGGTAGCCTTGCGAGATAAGCTTAGGAACGATTTTTTCTATTGCTTTTGCCGTTGAGGGATATATTTCGTGCATAAGAATTATATCGCCGTCTTTAACATTTTTAATAACCTTTTTATAGATTTTCTTTTCGTCCCTTGTTTTCCAGTCCTCCGTGTCAAGAGTCCAGTAATAAATCGGCATGCCCTCTGCGCGGCATTCATCTCTAATGGCTTTTGTGGTTTTTCCGCCCGTTGAACGGAAGCAGGTGGGAACCTGACCGCACGCCTGCTGAATTGCTTTAGTGCCTTTTTTTATGTCGTTTGCGGTAACTTCTTTGCCGTAATGCTTGTGATTGTAGGTGTGATTTCCTATTTCACAGCCGAGAGAAACCTTTCTTTGAACATTCTCGGGATTATTTTTTGCGTTTTCTCCAACCATAAAGAAGGTTGCGCGAGCATTATATTTTTCAAGAACATCAAGAATTTTATTGCTTGAAGAGCCGTAATCCGGGCCGTCGTCAAAGGTTAGGGCAACCATTGGCTTTGTTGGGTCAATCGGCGGCTTTTGAGCATCGGAAATGGTAACCGCACAGGGCTCGCTCCATGCGCCGTAAACCATTTTGCTTCCGGTGTCGAGCTTTGCGCGTGAACGGAAATAATAAACAGCATTAACGCTCAGACCGTCAATAGTTGCATGAATTTCCGACGGGTTGTTAAACTGAAGCTCGGAAGCGGTTTTGAAATTCTGTTCCTGAGAATACTGAACCTCGTAGCCGCTTCCCGACGGATTTGCAAACCAAAATATTATTGCCTGATTTGCGTTTATTGAAATGAGCGATTGAATTTTTGACTGTTCCGGCAGGGTGTATGCAGTCAGAACATTGCTTTTCTCGCTTTCAATAATTTTGTTTCCGTAGGTTTTGTAAGCGGTTATCGAAAAATAATAAGGCTTTGCCTGTTCAAGATTTGAAACAACGGCGTTTTTTTCTTTGCCGTTTTCAATGGTTAAAATCTTTGTATATTCTTTTGTTTCGGGAGTATATAAATAGATATTATATCCCATTGCTTTCTTTACGGGAGTCCATCTGAGCGACTGGCTGTAAACATCGCTGCTTTTAATTCCGAAATGAGAAACACTGTCGATAGTTGTTTTACTTATGTAAGCAATTGCAGTAACAGCGCAGACAATCACAGCTAAAATCATTACAGCACAGGTTATATTGACTTTTGCTTTTTTGGACATCAATATCATCTGCCTTTCATCACTGTTAACATTATATTAAATAATTATGCGGAAGTTTCCGCACTATCCGAAATTTGTTTAAATAAGTGTATTAAGATATTTTTGAAGCTCTTTCAGTTTTTCTTCTTCTAAGGGGGCTGTTTGATTCAGCGGATTCTCTATTCCGAGCTTTTCGTATTTGAAAAAGCCCATGGTGTGAAATCCGAGAAGCTCATATTTTTCAAACTTGAGTGTTTTTGCAAATTTCGCATATTCCGAAAGCTTTTCTTCACTGTCGTTAATACCCGGAACAATAACGGTTCTCAGCCACAGCCTTTTTGCGCTTTCGGAGCAGAAAAGAGCAAAATTTCTGAATTTTTCAAAATCTCCGCCCGTGTATTTTTTATAGCTGTTTTCATTGGGGAATTTCAAATCAAGAATTATAAGCTCAGCATCCGAAACTGCTTTTTTAACGCTTTCGCTCAATTCAACACAGCCGCTTGTGTCAACGGCATAATTAATTCCGTCATTTTTTAAAAGCGACGCGCATTCGCAAATGAAATCAGCGTTTAAAAGCGGCTCGCCTCCGGTAAAGGTTACACCGCCTTTATCTTTGAAATAGGGTTTATATCGCCGAACCTTTTTATAAATTTCTTCGGCGCTCATTTCTCTGCCTGAATTTTTCCAAGTGTCGGGATTGTGGCAGTAAACACAGCGAAGCGGACAGCCGGTGAAGAAAACACCGTAGCGTATGCCGTCGCCGTCGAGCGCCGCAAAGCTTTCAAATGAATGAATATCGGCTTTTATATTATAATTTTTCATGGAAGGTTCTTGAAATAACCTCCTCCTGTTTTTCTCTTGTAAGCTTATTGAAGTTTACTGCGTAGCCGCTTACACGGATTGTAAGAGAAGGATAGAGTGTTGGGTCGTTCATTGCGTCAATAAGCTTTTGGCGATTAAGAACATTAACATTAAGATGATGAGCATCCTGAATGAAATATCCGTCAAGCATTGTTGTAAGGTGCTCAATTCTGTCGTCGTCATCCTTACCGAGCGTTGAGGGAGTGATGGAGAAGGTATTTGAAATACCGTCCTGGCAGCAAGCATAATCAAGCTTTGCTACGGAGTTAAGGCTTGCAAGAGCACCTTCGGCATCTCTTCCGTGCATCGGATTTGCTCCGGGAGCAAACGGCTCACCCGCATGGCGACCGTCGGGAGTTGCGCCTGTTTTTTTGCCGTACATAACATTTGATGTGATAGTTAAAATTGAAAGAGTGTGCTTAGCGCCTCGGTATGCAGGAGTTTTGCAAAGCTCGTGATAGAAGAAATCAACAAGCTCCTTGCCAATAAGGTCAACTCTGTCGTCATCGTTTCCGTATTTCGGGAAATCACCCTCCGTTTTGAAATCGGTAATAATTCCGCGCTCATCCTTAACGGGAGTTACCTTTGCGTATTTAATAGCCGAAAGGCTATCCGTTGCAACGCTCATTCCGCTTATTCCAAAAGCCATAAGTCTTTCAACATCTGTGTCGTGAAGGCTCATCATAAGGCGTTCATAAGCATATTTATCGTGCATATAGTGGATAACATTCATTGTGTTAACATAAAGCTTTGCCATCCATGAAAGATATTTTTTGTATGCTTCGAGAACCTCGTTGTAATCGAGAACCTCTTCATCAAATACCTTGCCCTCGGGAGCAATCTGAGTTCCGCCGATCTCGTCCTTACCGCCGTTGAGAGCCATAAGAAGAACCTTTGCAAGATTGCATCTTGCGCCGAAGAACTGCATCTGCTTTCCGACCTTCATTGCAGAAACACAGCAGGCGATAGCGTAATCGTCGCCGTATTCCTTGCGCATAACATCATCGTTTTCATACTGAATTGAGTCGGTGTCTATTGAAACCTGCGCGCAGTAATTTTTGAAATTCTGAGGAAGAGCCTGAGCCCAAAGAATTGTGATGTTAGGCTCTGCGCTCGGTCCGAGATTGTAAAGGGTTCTGAGGAAACGGTAATCGTTTTTGGTTACCATGCTCTTTCCCTCTTCGGTAACACCTGCAAGCGAGCAGGTTACCCAAACAGGATCGCCTGCAAAAAGGTCGTTGTATTCGGGAGTGCGAAGGTGTCTTACCAAGCGAAGTTTAAGCACAAGGTCGTCAATAAGCTCCTGCGCATGCTTCTCATCAAGAATGCCCTCTTCAATATCTCTCTGAATATAAATATCAAGGAAGGTTGAAATTCTGCCGATACTGTTTGCAGCGCCGTTTTGCTCCTTGATAGCGCCGAGATATCCGAAATATAACCACTGAACAGCCTCGTATGCGTTTTCTGCCGGGCGTGAAATGTCGCAGCCGTATTCAAGAGCCATCTTTTTGAGGTCGCCCATAAATTCAAGCTGCTTTGAAATATCCTCAATAAGGTGGATTGTTTCCTCAGTCATTTCAGCATTGTCAAAGGAATCCTTATCCTTTTGCTTTTGTTCAATAAGGAAATCCATACCGTAAAGAGCAACTCTGCGGTAATCACCTATAATTCTTCCTCTTGCATAAGCATCGGGAAGACCTGTAAGAATTCCTGCATGGCGGGCTTTTTTCATTGTTTTTGTGTAAACTCTGAAAACGCCGGTGTTATGAGTTGTTCTGTATTTGAATTCAGATTCAACATTTTCACCGAGCTTGTAGCCGTATGCCTCGCATGCCTGAGCAGCATTTCTGTATCCCGAAAACGGGCTTACACCTCTTTTGAGGGGCTCGTCCGTTTGAAGTCCGAGAATGATATCCTCTCCCTTTGAAATATAACCGGGCTTGTGAGTGAGAAGGGAAAGAACATTTTCGCTGTCAACATCAAGAACGCCGCCGTTCTTGTTTTCGGCAATAAGAAGCTCTTTAACCCTTGCACTGACCGAGTCGGTTCTTTCTGTTGTTCCTTCAAGGAATGATGCGTCTCCGTCATAGGGTGTGTAGTTTAATTTTATAAAATCAGAAACATTGATTTCACTGTTCCATTTTCCGCATTTAAAATTTCTCCATGCTTCCATAGTGATTCTCCTTTATATAGTATGGTTTACCTTTTAAGATTAAATCTTAGTACAATATGAGTGTATCAACGACACGGTGGTTTGTCAACCGAAAACCGCTCTTTTTTACACAAATTGTGCATTATTTACAAATTAGAATTTGCTTAAAAGCTAAAAAATATGCAATGTTTTTTTATAAGAATTTTGGTATGTTTTTCTTACTGATTTTTTATAAAAAAACAGAGAAACTCATTGACTTTTTTACTTATCGTGTTAAAATCTATTTAGTGTATTTATTAAACTGATAAAATAAGGATTGAAGGTGTTGAGAATGGAATTGAAAATGATTCTTTTTTTAGTGTTGTTTCCATTTGTTTCGGCATTCTTTTTGAGCCTGACAAAAAACAACTCTCTCAGAAAAGCAATTACATACACAAGCTCAGTTGCAGTCATCGGTGTGTCGGTAATGCTTGCACTCAGCTATTTTTCAGGCGGTCAAAAAGTGCTCAGTTTTATGGTGCATACCCATGAAATAGATATGCTGATGCTTGCCGTTGAGGCATTTCTTATGGCGCTTGTTGTGGTTTTAAGCTTTAAGTACAAAAAGTACTATGTTGCGCTTCTCTCTGTTGCTCAAACGGCTCTGATGTTTTGGTACGAGCTGTTTAAGGAGCCCGAGAGCGAACTTACTCATATTTATGTTGACAATTTAACTATAATTATGGTGCTTATCATAGGAATTGTCGGAACTCTTATAACCGTTTATGCGGCAGGTTATATGACCGATTACAGCAAGCACCATACCGATGTTAAGGACAGGCGTTGCTTCTTCTTTGCAATGCTGTATGTTTTCATAGGAGCAATGTTCGGTCTTGTTCTTTCATCAAATCTCATATGGATTTATTTCTTCTGGGAAATCACAAGCGTTGTTTCTTTCCTCTTGATAGGCTACACGAGAAAGCCCGATGCAATTTCAAACTGCTTCAAGGCTCTTTGGATGAATCTTCTCGGCGGTCTCGGATTTGCAATAGCAATAGTTTATCTCGGACTTGTGTTCGGTGTAACCGATTTAAACGAGCTTCTCAAAATGAACGGTCACGGTGTAGTTTTACCCGTAATTCTTATAGCATTTGCAGCTCTTGTTAAAAGCGCTCAGCTTCCGTTTTCAAGCTGGCTTCTCGGCGCAATGGTTGCTCCCACTCCGTCGTCTGCTCTGCTACACAGTGCAACAATGGTTAAAGCAGGAGTATATATGCTTCTGCGCCTCGGACCGCTTATGAGCGGAACATATGCAGGTGCGATGGTTAGCTATATCGGCGGAATAACATTCCTTGCGGCATCAATGCTTGCAATTTCCGTTAGCGACGGTAAAAAGGTTCTTGCATATTCGACCATTTCCAACCTCGGACTGATAACTGCCTGTGCAGGCGTTGGCTATGAGGAAACTATTTGGTCGGGTATTCTTCTTGTAATATTCCACGCTGTTTCAAAATCACTTCTGTTCCAAACTGTCGGTGCAATCGAAAATGCAACAGGCTCAAGAGATATTGAATCAATGCACGGACTTGTTAAAAGATATCCGCTTCTTGCATGGACCCTTGTTATCGGTATTGCGGGAATGTATCTTGCACCCTTCGGTATGCTTCTCTCAAAGTGGGCGGCATTAAAAGCATTTGTTGATTCGGGCTCAATAATTCTTGTAATTCTGATTTGCTTCGGCTCTGCAACAACTCTTTTCTATTGGACAAAGTGGCTCGGCTGTGTTCTTTCATCAACACACAGAAGCAGACACAGAATAGACAGAACTCACAAGGGCGAATGGCTTTCTCTGTTCTCACACACAGCCTTAATGATTGTTCTTTGCTTTGCAGCGCCGTTTATCAGCCAAACGGTTCTTATGCCTTATATTCAAGGTGTTTACGGCTACACAAACGAAGTGCTGTCCCACGACAATATCGTTATTATGATTATAATGCTTGTTATTTTCTTCATTGTTCCGCTTGTTATGTTCAGAATCAGTAAAAAGTCAAAGCTGAAAAAGGCAGACCGATATATAAACGGTGTTAACTGCGGAGATCAGCAGAGCTTTGTTGATTCAATGGGAGAGCCCAAAACTCTCTATCTGTCAAACTGGTATCTTGAAGATTATTTCGGAGAAAAGAAGGTCGGAGTTCCGAGCGTAGTAATAACCGTTATACTTACTGTTGTTCCGATTCTTATTGCAATGGGAGGTGCGGTTAAATGAGTGATTCCTTAAAAATGATTATAAGCGCGATAGTTTATATTATTGCCGCGCCGCTTGCAGGAGGACTTCTTGCCGGAATAGACAGAAAAATTACAGCAAGAATGCAGGGCAGACAGGGTCCGCCTCTTCTTCAACCGTTTTACGATATAAAAAAGCTTATCAGCAAGGAAACTGTTGTTGTTAATAAGTTTGAAATGGTTTATCTTGTAACCTTTCTTGTGTTTATTATTCTCACCGGATGTCTTTTCTTTTCCGGCTGTGACCTTTTGCTTATCTTTTTCTCGCTGACAACCGCGAACATTTTCCTTATTCTTTCGGCAACATCGGGAAATTCTCCTTATGCTCATATGGGAGCTCAAAGAGAAATGATGCAGATGCTTGCTTATGAGCCAATGGTTCTTCTGACTGCTGTTGGATTTTATCTTTCAACGGGAAGCTTTAAGGTTAATGAAATTGCCAAAAGCACCGCACCTCTTCCGATTTTATTCCTTCCCGGTGTGTTCGTAGGCTTTTGCTTTATTTTAACAATCAAGCTTCGCAAGCATCCTTTTGACCTTTCAACAAGCCACCACGCACATCAGGAAATGGTTAAGGGAATAACAACCGAGTTCAGCGGTCAGATGTTTGCAATTTTTGAGATTGCCCATTGGTACGAAACAGTTTTCTTAATGGCGTTCATGGGATTGTTCTTCATAAACGGAAAACCTCACAGCGTTATCATTGCACTTATTGCAATAGCTGTAACATATTTTGTTGAAATCCTGGTTGACAACACAAATGCAAGGCTTAAATGGCAGCAGATGTTCAGGAATTCATGGATAGTTACAATGGTTATCGGAACGGTTAATGTTTTCCTTATTGATGTTATAGTGAAAGGAGTTTTATAATGGCAAATGTTAAAAAGTCGCCATGGATGATGCATTATGACGGCTCAAGCTGTAACGGCTGTGATATTGAAGTTCTTGCCTGCTTAACTCCTCTTTATGATGTTGAGCGCTTCGGCGTAATTAATACGGGTAATCCCAAGCATGCGGATATTCTGCTCATAACAGGCTCGGTTAACACTCAGAATGAGCCTGTTGTTAAGCAGATTTATGAACAGATGTGTAATCCAAAGGTTGTTGTTGCAATAGGAATTTGCGCCTGCAACGGCGGAGTTTTCAAGGATTGCTATAACATTAAAGGAGGAATAGACACAACTATTCCCGTTGATATTTATGTTCCGGGCTGTGCCGCACGCCCCGAGGCAATTATAGACGGTGTTGCAAAAGCCGTTGAGCTGCTTCAGAAAAAAAGCGACGCGCTTAAGGAGGGCAAGGCAGATGAGGCTTGATGAAAACACAATGAAAACCATTGAATCCGGAGAGCTTATCAAGGTTATGCTTTTAAAGCAGAGAGAAGGCTTTAGGTTGATTCAGGTTCATGCAGTCAGCGTTAAAGGCGGCTATGAGCTTACATATACTCTCGGAAAAGATTATGTTATTGAAAATTACAGAGTAAACCTAAATGAAAACGATGAAATTCCAACAATAACAGACCTTTATCCGAGCGCTATGCTTTATGAAAACGAAATGGCAGTGCTCTTCGGAGTTAAGATTATTTCAACAAATCCGGATTACGATAATAAGTTTTACAGAATTAAGGCAACAACGCCATTTAAGGTTAAGGAGGATAAATAATGGGAAACAGATCAATTGTGCCATTCGGTCCTCAGCATCCCGTGCTTCCGGAGCCGGTGCATCTTGACCTTGTTCTTGAGGATGAAAAGGTTGTTGAAGCAGTTCCGTCAATCGGATTTGTTCACAGAGGATTGGAAGAGCTTTGTACAAAGCGTGATTTCAACGATTATCTCTATGTTTTTGAAAGAATATGCGGAATTTGCTCATTCGGTCACGGACTCGGATACTGTGAAGCGCTTGAAGATGTTTTCGGCGCAGAGGTACCCGAAAGAGCTAAGTATCTCAGAACAATTTGGAGTGAAATGAGCCGTTTGCATTCTCATCTTCTTTGGCTCGGTCTTCTTGCAGATGCTTTCGGATTTGATGCCCTGTTTATGCAGTGCTGGAGAATAAGAGAAAGTGTTCTCGATATGTTTGAAGCCTCAACAGGCGGCAGAGTTATATTCAGCGTTAACACCATCGGCGGTGTTCTTAAGGATATGGACAGCGAAATGCTCAGCGCTTTTTCAAAGAAATTCGATGAAATGGAAAAGCAGCTTAAAGAGGTTTCTGATATATTCCTTAACGATTATACCGTTATGAGAAGGCTTAAAGGTGTTGGTATTTTAACAAAAGAGGATGCGCAGCGCCTTGATGCAGTAGGTCCTATGGCAAGAGCTTCGGGAATTGCCGTTGATATTCGTAAAACCGGCTACGAGGCATATAAGGATATTGATTTTGAAGTTGTTACAAGCAATGACTGTGACGGCTACGCAAGATGCTGTGTAAGAATCGGCGAGCTTTTCCAAAGCTTCAATATTATCAAACAGGCTATTGCAAAAATACCGGATACCGAGCTTTCGGTTAAATGTAAGGGCTTCCCGAACGGAGAGGCTTATGCAAGAATTGAACAACCAAGAGGCGAGGCGCTCTACTTCATAAAGGCTAACGGAACAAAGTTTCTTGAAAGAGTTCGTGTTCGCACTCCCACCTTTGTTAACATTGCTTCGCTTATTCATATCCTTCCCGGAAGCGATCTTGCAGATGTTCCGCTTCAGATTTTAACAATAGATCCCTGTATCAGCTGTACCGAAAGATAATCAGCCGATTAAAAACAGTTTGCTAACGGAAAGGCAGCATAAATTATGGCTTTAATGAATTTTACTAAAATTGCAATAAAAAATCTTTTTTCAAAGCCTGCAACTAAGGATTATCCCATTAAGCAAAGGGAGTATCCCGAAAGAAGCAGGGGTCATATTGAAATTGATATAGATAATTGCATTATGTGTTCAATGTGTCAGCGCAAGTGCCCGAGCGGTGCTATAACGGTTGATCGAAACACAAAAACATGGTCGATAGAAAGAATGGGCTGTGTTCAGTGCGGACTTTGTGCAAATTCCTGCCCTAAGAATTGCCTGAAAATAGTTCCCAACTATACAGAGCCGTCAAGTGAAAAGGTGGTTGATTCTTACAGTCAGCCCATTCCCGAAACACCGGCAGGAAATGTTTCTATTGATATTTCCTCTTGTGTTTTGTGCGGACTTTGTGCAAGGAACTGTCCGCAGGAATGTATTGCTGTTGACAGAAAAGAAACAAAAACATGGACCATTGACCGCGACAAATGCGTTCAGTGCGGTGCGTGCGTTGATAAATGTCCTAAAAAATGCCTAAATCTTGACCCTGAAAACAAGAAAACAGGCAAGGAAACGGTTACTAAGGAATAATGACATTATTTTTAACCTTTCACGGAGTTGTTCAGGGCGTTGGATTTCGCCCTCTGGCGCAAAGGCTTGCGCTTGAAATGAACATTAAAGGAGAAGTTAAAAACAGCGGCGGAAGAGTTGAAATCACCGCCGTAGGAGAGGGCAAGGCGTTGGAGAAATTTATCCAACGCCTTAATTCCGTTTGCGACGGTTGTACCGTTAAAGAAACGGAGGATATGCATTTTGAAACCTTTTCCATTGCAAAAAGCAAGCGCGATTTTGCAGTTCCCGTTATTACTCCCGATATTGCAACCTGTGAAAGGTGCGAAAAGGAACTTTTTGATAAAAGCAACAGAAGGTATTTTCATCCTTTTATAAGCTGTGTTGATTGCGGTCCGAGATACAGTATTATTGAAAATCTGCCGTATGACAGGGAAAACACATCAATGGAAGGCTTTAAAATGTGCCCCGAATGTGAAAAGGAGTACACATCCGTTTCCGACAGACGCTGTCACGCGCAAACAATTTGCTGTAATTCCTGCGGAGTTGAAACAAATATTCCCGTTGGAGAGGTTGTTGAGGTCTTGAAAAGCGGGGGAGTTGCGGCGATTAAGGATATAGGCGGTTATCATCTCGCCTGTCGGGCTGATTGCGAAAATGCAGTTAAAAAAATTCGTGAAATAAAGGGCAGAGAACAAAAGCCCTTTGCCGTAATGTTTAAAAATATAAATGAAATCAACGAGTTTTGCGAGGTGAGTGAAAAGGAAAAGGAGCTTTTGATTTCCTCTGCAAGACCGATTGTTCTGTTAAAAAAGAAAAAAGAATTTGCACCGTCAGTTTGCAAAAAATCCGATTTAATCGGTGCGTTTCTCCCGTGCAATCCTATTCAGCTCCTCATTCTTAAAGAGATTTCTCCGCTTGTTATGACGAGCGCAAATATAACCTCTCAGCCGATTATTACGAATGACGAGGAGATAAAAGCCCTCGGAGTGTGCACACTCTCGCATAACAGAGAAATAAAAACTCCGCTTGACGACAGCGTTCTGCGTGTTTTGGAGAATAAAGCCCATTTCATAAGAAGATCAAGAGGATATGTTCCGCTGCCCATAGCGCTTAAGCTTTCCGCTAACAAGGATATTCTGTGCACGGGCGGTGACTTGAAAGCGTCGTTTTGTCTTGTTCACGGCAACAAGGCATATATGAGTCAATATTTCGGAGACCTTGAAAATCACGATTGTATGATGGCATATACTCAAAGCATTGAAAGAATGAAACGGCTTCACGGAATTGAGCCGAAGGCCGTTGTGAGCGATATGCATCCGGGTTATTTCAGCTCAAATCTTTTTAATTCCGATTATAAAATTCAGCATCACGAGGCTCATTGTGCAAGTGTTATTGCAGAGCATGGTATTAGCGAAAGAACACTCTGCTTTGCGTTTGACGGCACGGGATTCGGATACGACGGAGCCGTTTGGGGAAGCGAGGGATTTTTGTTTGACGGTAAGCACTTTGAACGCGTTTTTCATCTTGATTATGTAAAAATGCTTGCCTCCGATGATGTATCCAAGGATGCTTCTCTTCTTTTGAAATGTATTCTCAGAAGCGATGAAACGGTTAACAAGGCTCTTGATTTGAATATAAACACCGTGCTCAGCAGCAGTATGGGAAGGCTTTTTGATGCGGTAAGCGCCGCTCTCGGAATTTGCGATTATAATTCCTACGAGGGTGAGTGTGCCGAAGCACTTGAGCGCGCGGCAAAAAGTGCAGAAAAGGAATTTGTATTCAAAAGCAGTACCTCAATGCAAGAAATAGTTTTACAGGCTGTTAACGCAAATGCGCCCGCAAACGAGGTGGCTCTCGGATTTCATAGAATGATTGCCCGTTTGATTTTATCTCAGGCCAAAAAGCACTCGGTAAAACAGGTTGTGCTTTCGGGCGGAGTTTTTGCAAACAGCCTTTTGCTCAGCGAGAGTGAAAAATTGCTAACGGAAAGCGGAATTTCCGTATATACTAATGAAAAAGTGCCCTGTAACGACGGCGGCATTGCTCTCGGACAGGCTTATATTTATATATTGAACAATCAGTGAGGTGTAAATATGTGCGTTGCTTCTCCCGGAAGGGTTGTTGAAATAAACGGAAAAACGATAACGGTTGATTATCTCGGAAACAGAGTTAAGGCAAACAGCGGAATAGTTGATGTTAAAATCGGAGATTATGTTCTTGTTCACGCAGGTCTTGTTATTCAGGTGCTTGAAAAAGACGAGGCTGAAGCCATGACGGAGCTGTTTAAAGAAATTGAGGAGCTCGGTCAATGAATATAAATGAAGTTTGCACTTTTCTTAAAAAATACAACGGACGCGACCTCTATTTTATGGAAATATGCGGAACGCATACTGCATCCGTATGTGAAAACGGAATTGATAATCTGATTTCCGAAAAAATACATCTTGTTTCGGGACCGGGCTGTCCGGTTTGCGTAACGGTTAGTGAATATATCGACCGCCTTGTTGAGCTTTCCGAAATTGAAAACAATGTAATTGTTAGCTTCGGAGATATGCTTCGCGTTCCCGGCTCTAAGTATTCACTCAACGATGCAAGGGCAAAGGGCGCGGATATAAGAATGGTGTATTCCCCGCTTGAATTAATTGAAATTGCCAAAAAAGAACCGAACAAAAGCTTTGTGTTTGCGGCAGTAGGCTTTGAAACAACGGCTCCCGTATATGCCGAGCTTATTGACACGGCGCTCGAGCAGAGCATAAAAAACATCCGTCTTCTAACATCCATCAAAACCATGCCTGCGGCGGTGGATAAGCTTTGCACAATGAATAAAAAAATATCCGGCTTTCTTGCGCCGGGTCATGTTTGTGCAATAACGGGCTCAAATGCTTTTATACCTCTTGCCGAAAAATACAATATGCCTTTTGTTGTAAGCGGATTTACTGCCGAAGAAATCCTTTGCTCAATTTATGCGCTTGTAAAGCTTCAGGGTAAGGGTGTTGTTAAAAATCTGTATAAACGCGTTGTTAAGGAAGAAAGAAACGAAAAGGCTTACAGCCTGACTGAAAAATATTTTGAGCCCTGCACAGCCTCTTGGAGAGGCTTCGGTGAAATTGAAGGCTCGGGAACAGCAATCAAAAAGGAATATGAATTATTCGATGCACAAAGCAAGGGAATAGCAAAGGATTCAAAGGCAAATAATCTCTGCCGTTGCTCCGATATAGTTCTCGGAATGGCTTCTCCCAAGGAGTGCCCGCTTTTCAATAAGGTGTGCAGTCCCGAAAATCCGCAGGGTGCCTGCATGGTTTCAACAGAGGGAAGCTGCTTTAATTATTTTGTGAATAACAGAGGTTGATTATGAAAATAACACTTGCTCACGGAAGCGGGGGAAAAAGCACCTCCGAATTAATAAAAAATGTTTTTGCAAAGCATTTTTCAAATGAAATTCTCAATATGATGGAGGATAGCGCCGTTGTTGATTCAAGTAAAAAGATCGCTGTAACAACGGACAGCTTTGTTGTTACTCCTCTCTTTTACAGAGGCGGAAATATAGGCAGGCTGAGTATTTGCGGAACGGTTAACGATTTACTTATGAGAGGCGCGGTGCCGAAATATATAACAAGTGCGTTTATTATTGAAGAGGGCGCTGATTTTGACGAGCTTGAGAGAATAGCGGAGTCCATGGCTGAAACGGCTGAGGAGGCAGGAGTTATCGTTGTTGCCGGCGACACAAAGGTTATTGAGGGAAACGGCGGAATTTACATTAATACAACGGGTATCGGCTTTGTTGAGCATGATATAAAAAGCTCAAACACTAAATGCTCGGATTCAATAATTCTAAGCGGTAATCTCGGCGATCATCACGCTGTTATTATGAGCGAGAGAATGAATATTGAAAATGAAATTGAAAGCGATAATGCTCCATTGTGCGAAATGGTTTTTGAGCTTATGAAAAATAATATTGAAATTCATGCTATGAGGGATGTAACGCGTGGAGGTCTTGCAACGGTTCTGTGCGAGCTTGCTGAGTCGTGCTCGCTTCAGTTTGAAATAGAGGAGGATAAAATTCCGTCCTCGGAAAGTGTTCGTGCATTTTGCAAAATACTCGGTCTTAATCTTCTTTATATGGGAAACGAAGGTAAAATGGTTTTAACTGTTCCGTCTGCTCAGGCGGAAAAAGCCGTTGAAATAATAAGACGCTGCCGCTACGGTGAAAACGCTGAGATAATAGGTAGCGTTAAAGAGGGCAGCGGAGTTGTTTCGGTAACAAAGCTCGGTGCAAAAAGAACTCTGAGCGTTCTTTACGGTGAAGGATTACCGAGAATATGCTGATGTATTTCAAATAAAATGGGAAAAATAGTTTAAAATACACGCCGACTGAAAAATATGATTATTTTACAAATAGTATTTTATTGACATATTAAAATTCTTGTGGTAAAATTTCGTAGAATAATGTTTGTTTTGGGGGGAATAAACACTATGGCTAAGGCAACAAAGCATGATATTTTGAATTCCTTTATGGAGCTTGTTGAAAAGGAAGATTTTGATAGAATTACCGTTACTTCCGTTGTTGAGGAATGTAACATCAGCCGTCAAACCTTTTATTATCATTTTAAGGATGTTAAGGCATTGTTAAAATGGTCGGTTGATTTTTATTCAAGCGAAATCGTAAAAAAGATTCCCGTAACCGGAACAAGAAAAACAGTGCATGCAATTTTTGAGCTTCCGGAGAAATACATGAGATTTCTCAGAAAGATTCTCGCAAGCTCATATCGAGAATTTATAGAAGACAGTATCATAAGCGGAGTAGAGAGAATCCTTTCGGAATGTGCAAGAATATGCGGAGGGCTTATTTCAAGTGATGAATTTCTCATAAAGTATAACACTTATGCAATTTTCGGAATTTTAACGGCGGTTGCAGAGGGTAAGCTTGCAAAAGGCGAGCTTCCCGAAAAAATAGCATCGCATATAATTACTGAATAATTAAATAAAAACAGGGCTTGCATTGCAAACCCTGTTTTTTTTGCCTGTTATTAATATTTTTTAAGCTGTTCTTCATTGAAATCTTCAAGGAATTCATCATATGTTCCTGTTTTGTCAAGAATTGTATTTCCTGAAATTTCAATAATTCTGTTTGCAATAGTTTGAACAAACTGATGGTCGTGCGAGGTAAAGAGAACAGTTTCCGGATAACGGATAAGACCGTTGTTGAGCGCTGTGATTGATTCAAGGTCGAGGTGGTTTGTGGGCTCGTCGAGAATAAGAACATTCGCGCCGCTGAGCATCATTTTGCAAAGCATACAGCGAACTCGCTCGCCTCCGGAAAGTACATTTGCTTTTTTCAGCGCTTCTTCGCCACTGAAAAGCATTCTTCCGAGCCATCCTCTGATGTCGGTTTCAAGAGTTTGAGTTGTATATTGTCTGAGCCAGTCGATAAGAGTGAGGTCAACTCCGTCGAAATATTTGCTGTTGTCCGACGGGAAATAGCTTTGGCTTGTTGTAACGCCCCATTTATATGAGCCTTCATCGGGCTCAAGCTCGCCTGTTATAATTTTAAACAGAGTTGTTTTTGCAACAACATCTCCGCCGACAAAAGCAACCTTTTCACGGGGATGAATAACAAAGGAAATATCGTCGAGAACCTTTCTGTCTCCAACTGTTTTTGTTAAATGGTCAACTCTCAGGAGATCGTTTCCGCATTCACGGTCGGGCTGGAATGCAACAAACGGGAATCGTCTGCTTGAAACGGGCATTTCAAGCATTTCAAGGGCGTCAAGCTGCTTCTTTCTGCTTGTTGCCTGCTTGGATTTTGAAGCGTTTGCCGAGAAACGCTGAATAAATTCGGTAAGCTCTTTAATCTTCTGCTCGTTCTTTTTGTTCTGCTCGCGTGCCTGGCGCTGACGCATTTGTGTATATTCATACCAGAAATCGTAGTTTCCTACATACATTTCAATTTTACCAAAGTCAACATCGCAGATATGTGTGCAAACCTTGTTTAAGAAGTGTCTGTCGTGGGAAACAACTATAACTGTGTTTTCGAAATCAAGCAAAAAGTCTTCAAGCCAGCGAATAGCTGCAAGGTCGAGATGGTTTGTGGGCTCGTCAAGAAGAAGAATATCGGGATTTCCGAAAAGAGCCTGTGCAAGAAGAACCTTAACCTTCATATCACCCGAAAGCTCAGCCATTTTAACATAGTGAAATTCATCGGAAACACCGAGCTTATTGAGCATAAATTCCGCATCGGATTCGGCGTTCCAGCCGTCAAGGTCGGCAAATTCAGCCTCAAGCTCACCGGCTCTGATACCATCCTCCTCGCTGAAATCGGGCTTTGCATAAAGCGCGTCCTTTTCCTCCATTATTTCAATAAGACGGGGATTGCCCATGAGAACCGTTCTTACAACCTCGTATTCATCATATGCAAAGTGGTCCTGCTTCAAAACCGAAAGGCGCTCACCGGGCGTGATGAAAACCTCGCCCTTTTGAGGCTCAAGCTCACCGCTGAGAACCTTGAGAAAGGTTGATTTTCCTGCTCCGTTTGCGCCGATAATACCATAGCAGTTTCCGGGAGAAAATGTAACATTAACTCTTTCAAACAGTGCTCTGCCGCCGAATTGCACCGTAACATTGCTTGTTCCGATCATAAATAATCCTCCGAATTAATCATTTCTTTAGTGCTTTTGATATTATACAGTAAAGAACCTTTAAAAACAAGTACATTAATACTATTATTTCATTGATTTTTTTTAATTAAAATGTTAAAATAAAAATAATTATGAGAAAAACCACAGGAGGCAAAAAAATGGATGTTAAAATTTCCCCCTCAATGCTTGCAAGCGATTATGCAAATCTTGAAGCAGAGCTCAAAAAATGCGAAGACGGAGGAGCAGATTTAATTCATCTTGATGTTATGGACGGACATTTTGTTCCGAATATTTCAATCGGCGCTCCTGTTATAAAAGCTATGAAAGGAGTTTGCTCCGTTCCTTTTGATGTTCACCTTATGATAAGTGATCCTCTACAATATATTGATGATTTTGCAGATGCAGGAGCAAATATAATCACCTTTCACACAGAGTGCGAGAGTGATATTGAAAAAACCATTGATAAAATTGTTGAAAGAGGAGTTAAGCCTGCACTTGCAATCAAGCCCAATACTCCGGCCTCAGATGCTCTGAAATATGCAGACAGACTTTCAATGATTTTGGTAATGACCGTTGAGCCGGGCTTCGGCGGGCAGAGCTTTATGGAAAGCACAATGCCGAAAATTAAAGAAATCCGTGAAAAATATCCCGATATAGATATTCAGGTTGACGGCGGAATTAATCTTGAAACAGTTAAGATTGCGGCAAAGGCAGGAGCAAATGTATTTGTTGCAGGCTCCGCTGTTTTTAAGAGCGAAAGCCCTGCAAAAACGATTGAAGCGCTTCGTGCAAACGGCGCTCTTCAGGGTGATTTTTAAATGAAAAGAAAGCGTTTTTATAACAATAAAAAGCGAAATCAGAAATGGACCGAGGAGGTTCAGGGCAGAAAAATAGATTTTGCGGATAAATATGTTTACAGCGGTCCGTATTCGGATAAATTCGATTCTCTCAGACCTAAGGAGAAAAAGAGAAAGCGCGTGGTAAAAGAAAAGCTGCGTTTGATTTTTAAAAGGGCAATAACCGTTTTGTGCGCGCTTGCCGTTGTTTCATGCGGCTATACAGTTATGGATGTTTATATGCAAAGAAATTCCATGCCTGAAAACAGCGGAAAAATTCAAGAGGAGGATGTTCTTCCCGGAATTGCAAATGTAAATTTGAATTTTTCTGCAAGCTATGTTGAAACGGCATCGCTTGATAATTCATCAATGCTCGATGCAGTTATTTCAAGCGCAACAAAAAATAAAAGCAATGCCGTTTTCTTCGATTTGAAACGAGAGGACGGAACTCTTGCCTACAACAGCTCTCTTGCCGCGGTCAGCTCATATAATGCCGTTTCACTTCCGGCAAGCGACCTTAAGGGCTCAGTGCAAAAGCTCCTTTCAAATGATTTTATGTGCATCGGCGGAATTTGTTGTTATAAGGATAATGTTGCTCCGTATTCGAGCAGTGATTCCGCACTTAAAGCACAAAACGGATCGTATCTGACGGATGCCTCCGGAAGCGCTTATCTTAATCCCGAAAACGAATATGTTTATGAGTATATTAAAGGCATTGTGACCGACGGAGCAGAAGCGGGAATTTCCGTATTTATGCTCAGCGGCTGTACCGTTCCAACGGGTAACGGCTCTGAAAAGGACTGCTGCGAGGCTCTTGTTGAAAAGCTCTCAAACGATTTTCAAAATAGTGTTAAATTTGTTTTCCCTGTTTTTGTATCTGTAACAGAACAGAGCGTTTCGTCCTATTCGGGTATTCGGGAGGCTGTTGATAAAATCATTGAGGAAAAGCCTATCGGTGAAAATGAAATTTATGTTTTCTCAACAGATTTTGAGGAGGAAAGATTAAGGGAAGTTCTTTTAGAAAAGAATATTAAAAGGTATATTATTAAAAAGCAGGTGACACAGTGAAAAAAGTAAATTCGGCAATTCTCTTTCTTTTTTTACTGATAATCCCATTCATATCAACCTTTGCTGAGGAAGTGCAGAGCGCTCCCGGTGTATTGACATCAATTTCCTTTAAAAATGCTTCAATTTCACCCGAGTTTAAAACAGATGCTTATCAATACGGACTTACTCTTGAGGATACCTCGGTTACTCCGAGCCTTGAAAGCTATTCTCTCAGCAATGAGGATGACAGTCAGACAAAGCTGTTTGTAAACTATAATACAGATGAGACAGGCAGACAAAGCGGAATAATTGTTACTGTTCGCAATTTCGGCGAAATTACTGCAAGCTACACCTTTGATTATCTTAATCTTCCGCCCGTAAAACCAACGGATAATACTGCTCTTATGAGTGTTTCGTTTAACATGGGGGAAATTGTTCCTAAAATAAGCCATGACAGAAGCGAGTATCGTGTGTTTATTCCGAGTGATTTAACGGTTTTAAAAATTTACCCTGTTACTGAGGATACAAATGCCGTTTGCAGCGGCGCAACGGAAATAACGCTTCAGCCCGGTCAGGAAACCGAGCACCATTTGTATGTTACGGCTTCCAACGGCGAAAAAAGAGTTTATGTGTTTAAAATAAAAAGAGTGGGCAAAACGGTTGCCGAGGTTGAAGAGGAAATGAAGAAAAGTGATTACGAATCATTTCTTTCTAAGGCTTCGTATTACAGAAATCCCGAGCTTTATGTTGCCGCGGCGGCAACTGTTTCGGGAGCAGCTCTGAGTGTTGCGGCAGTCAGAATAGTTGTTAAAAAGAAAAAATCTGCTTCAAAAGAAGGTCAGAGTAAATAATATATCATAATTAGGAGAGGTGATGTTCGTGGAAAAAGAAGAACTTTTTGAAACGGTTAATTGGCTCTATGATAAAAAACAATATGCAAAAATTAAAGAGCTGATTAATGAGTTAAACGCTGCGGATATCGCCATAATACTTGAAGAGCTTGATACCGAGCAGAAGCAGCTTTTGTGCTTTAGGCTGTTGACAAAGGAAAATGCCGCCGACACATTTGTTGAGCTCGACGGCGATACACAGGAAACGCTTATTCATGCTTTTTCGGATACAGAGCTTCAGGAAGTGCTTGATGATTTGTTCCTTGATGATGCGGTAGATATTATCGAGGAAATGCCGGCAGGCGTTGTTAAAAGAATTCTCAGAAACACTGATACCGAAACGAGAGCGCTTATCAATATGCTCCTGCGTTATCCTAAGGATAGTGCAGGCTCAATTATGACAACGGAGTTTATCGACCTTAAAAAGGATATGACCGTTGAGGACGCATTTAAAAGAATAAGAAGAACAGGTGTTGATAAAGAAACGATTTACACCTGCTATGTTACCGATATGTCGCGCAAAATTCTCGGTGTTACAACCGTTAAGGAGCTTTTGCTCCATGATTACGAGGATATAATCGGCGACTTTATGGAAACAAACATTATCTATATCAATACTCTTGATGACCAAGAGGTTGCCGCGCAAATGCTCAGTAAGTACGATTTCCTCGCCATGCCCGTTTGCGATATGGAGGAGCGCCTTGTAGGTATTATCACTGTTGACGACGCTATGGATGTCTTGCAGGAGGAGAATACCGAGGATATCCAAAAAATGGCGGCTATTACCCCGTCAGACAAGCCGTATCTCAAAACAGGTGTTGCCGAAACATGGCGCAAAAGAATGCCTTGGCTTCTTGTTCTTATGGTAAGCGCAACCTTTACCCAAATGATAATTACTTCCTTTGAGGAAAAGCTTGCGGCGGTTGTTGTTTTAACAGCGTTTATTCCCATGCTTACCGGTACGGGCGGTAATTCCAGTTCGCAGGCGGCAAGCACAATTATCCGCAGTTTGTCGCTCGGAGAGGTTAATTACCGCGATACATTCAAAATAATTTTCAAAGAGATAAGAGTTGGATTTTTGTGCGGCGTAGGACTTGCGGTTTTTAATTTTGCAAAAATGATGCTCTTTGACAGAATGATTCTTAATAATGAGGGTGTTACTGTTTATGTTGCACTTGCGGTTTCGCTTACCCTAATTGTTGAGGTGGCGCTCGCAAAGGTTATAGGCTGTTCTCTACCCATATTTGTTAAACGAATAGGCTTCGACCCCGCTGTTGTTGCAAATCCGTTTATAACAACTATTCTTGATGCAATTTCACTATTGATTTTCTTCCGCGTTTCCTCTGCAATTATTCCGGCTCTTCGGTGATTTGGGTGTTTATTTATGAAAAAATATAATTATTTAATTGTTGGCGCAGGACTTTTCGGAGCTGTTTTTGCAAATGAATGCGCAAAGAGCGGCAAAACCTGCCTCGTTATAGACAAGCGTGGGCATATCGGCGGAAATTCATATACCGAAAATATTGAGGGTATAAATGTTCACAAGTACGGACCTCATATTTTCCATACGGATGATGAAGAAATATGGAGATATATGAATTCCTTTGCGCCGTTTAACAGATTTACGAATGCTCCCGTTGCGCGCTTTAATGATGAGATTTACAATCTCCCGTTTAATATGAACACCTTCAACAAAATGTGGGGGGTTATAACACCTCAGGAGGCAAAAGCAAAAATTGCCGAGCAAATTAAAAGCGAGGGAATAACTGAGCCGAAAAACCTTGAAGAGCAGGCGGTTTCCCTTGTCGGAAGAGATGTTTTCGAAAAGCTTGTTAAAGGCTATACGGAAAAGCAGTGGGGAAGAAAATGCAGCGAGCTTCCTGCGTTTATTATAAAAAGGCTCCCTGTTCGCTTTACATATGACAATAATTATTTCAACGACAGATTTCAGGGGATACCGATTGGCGGTTACACACAGATTTTTGAAAAAATGCTGGAGAATGCCGATGTCAGACTCAATACGGATTTTAATGAGCACAGGGAAGAATTGACCGCGCTTGCTGATAAAATCATTTATACCGGCACTATTGACAGCTATTTCGATTATTGCTTCGGTAGGCTTGAATACCGTTCGCTGAGATTTGAAACAGAGGTGCTTAACACCGAGAATTATCAGGGCAATGCCGTTGTTAACTACACCTCGGGAGATGTTGATTTTACACGAATTATTGAGCATAAGCATTTTGAATTTGCCGAGTCGCCCGTAACGGTTATAACGCATGAATATCCGCAGAGCCCCGGTGAAGACTGCGAGCCGTATTATCCTGTAAATGACGAAAAAAATAACAAGCTCTATGATAAATACAAGGAGCTCGCCGATAAGGAAGAAAATGTTATTTTCGGAGGAAGGCTCGGAATGTACCGCTATTTTGATATGCACAAAATTATCCGTGCAGCTCTTGATTGTGCGGAAAATGAATTAAAAAAATAAAAAGAAAACCGCTTGATTGAGTTCAAGCGGTTTTTGATTATTCAAGTCTGTCTGCAATTTTGAAAATCAAATCCTTTGATTTTTCCCAGCCGAGGCACGGGTCCGTTATTGATTTGCCGTAAACGCCGTCCTCAATTTTTTGACATCCGTCCTCAATGTAGCTTTCAATCATAAAGCCCTTAACAATCTTTTTAATTGCACTGTTGTGCTTGTAGTTGTGCATAACCTCATCGCAGATACGAATTTGCTCAAGATAGTTTTTGCCGCTGTTAGAGTGGTTTGTGTCAATAATAACGGCAGGATTTTTATGTGTTGCTTCATTGTACATTCCGAGAAGGGTCTGCAAATCCTCATAGTGGTAGTTGGAATGGCAGATACCGTGCTTGTTAACGCTTCCTCTCAAAATTGCATGAGCATATTCGTTACCGCTTGTTTCAACCTCCCAGCCTCTGTAAATAAAGGTGTGGGGGCTTTGAGCCGCAGTAATGGCATTAAGCATTATCGAAAAATCTCCGCTTGTGGGGTTTTTCATTCCACAGGGAACATCCATGCCGCTTCCTGTTAAGCGGTGCTCCTGATTTTCAACGCTTCTTGCACCAACAGCAACATATGAAAGCAAATCGGAGAGATAGCGGTAGTTTCCGGGATAGAGCATTTCGTCCGCACATGTAAGTCCGCTTTGCTCAATAGCCTTTGAATGAAGAGAACGGATTGCAATTATACCCTCAAGCATATCGGGCTTTTTATCGGGATCGGGCTGATGAAGCATGCCCTTGTAGCCTGCACCGGTTGTTCTCGGCTTTCCTGTGTAAATTCTCGGAATTATGAGTATCTTATCCTCAACCTGCTTTTGCACCTCGGCAAGCCTGTTAACATAATCAAGAACGCTTTCTTCACGGTCGGCAGAGCACGGTCCGATTATAAGCAGAAATTTATCGCTTTCGCCTTTGAAAATTTTTGCAATTTCCTTATCGCGCTGAGCTTTAATTTTTTTAGCATTTTCTGAAATAGGAAATTCAGCCTTTAGCTCCTTAGGAACCGGAAGCTTTGTAACGAATTTCATATTTTTCATACTGTTATCCATCTTTTTCACCTTGCTGTTTGATTTGATTAAGAGTATAACACATCAGGATGAAAAAGTAAAACCCTAAATGTGTTTAGAAGTTATCAAGAAGTGATTTGTAGAATTCGCAATAGTCTTTGCGGTTTTCAGCGGTAAATGTCATTGCCTCTCTAGGATGACGGTTGAGAAGCCCTGTTAACATATACTGAATATCAAATCCCCAAACAATTCCCTGCTCTTTAAGCGGAATCATATATTTTTCAATAAATGTGAGGAGACTGTAAAGACTGTACTTTGGATTTTTGAGGAATCCGAGTAAAAGCTCCATTGCACAGTTTCCTGCGCCCCTTCCCATTCCGAGAGCCGTTGCATCAAGATAAGAAACGCCGTAGGAAAGGGTTTCAATAGTGTTTGCAAAGGCAAGATTTTGATTGTTGTGGGCGTGAAATCCTATAAGCTTATTGTATTTCTCGCCGTATTCAAGATATTTTTTAGCAAGCTTTGCTGCATTTTCGGGATAGAGAGAGCCGTAGCTGTCAACAAGATAAATAACATCAACATTTGAGTTGCCGAGCATTTCAAGAGCTTCCTCTATCTGCTCTGAATTTGCCTGAGATATTGCCATTATGTTGCAGGTTGTTTCATATCCGAGTTCATGGAAATATTCAATCATTTCGATTGCCGCCGGAATCTGGTGAATATAGCAGGCAACACGAATCATATCTATAACACTTTCGCTTTTAGGCAGAAAATCTGTTCTGAAATCGCATCTGCCCACATCTGCCATAACCGAGATTTTCATATCCGAAACATTTTCGCCAACAATTGAGCGAATGTCCTCTTCGTTACAGAATTTCCATTTTCCGAAATCTTTTTCATTAAATAAATTTTTGCTTGCCTTGTAGCCAAACTCCATATAGTCAACGCCGCTTTTAATGTTTGCTTTATAAAGCTCGGTAACAAATTCATCCGTAAATTCAAAATTGTTGCAGAGACCTCCGTCTCTGATTGTTGCGTCAAGAACCTTAATATCATTTCTGACGCTCATTAAATTACCTTTTCTCTGTGTCATTGCCGAATCTCCTGAATAATAATTACACTTTAGCGCTTTAAAGCCCGTTAGTGACTGATTTGTATTATAACACCGTGCAGTCCGTTTGTCAACAGCAAAATTTAATAGGCTGTGTTGCTTGCGGTAATATAATGTAAAATTGTGAACATTTTTGCATTTTGTTGACATTGTGAAAAGAATTATATAAAATAAATTAGTATTTTGTGTTCGGAGCTTTCAAATGGAAAAAGTTATAAAAGATAAAAAAATTATTGCAATAATGCTTCTTTTCGTTGCGGTGCTGACTGCCTTGCTGTGCTTTTCGCCGTATCTGAAAAACGCCCTCGGAATAAGTGATAAGCCGAGTCCTTTCGGAGCAAATGTTAAAGTCGCTCAGGGAATAGATATTTCCGAGCATAACAACAATGTTGATTGGAATAAGGTTAAAAAAAGCGGCGTTGATTTTGCATACATAAGAGTGGGCTTTCGCGGTTATGAAAGCGGAAATATAGTTATAGATAAAACCGCAATGGAAAATCTTGAAAAAGCAGATGATGCCGGAATGAAAACGGGCGTTTATTTTTATTCGCAGGCAACAACCAAGCAGGAGGCACGCGAGGAAGCAAAATTTGTTATAAATATTATTGAAGATTACACTGTAACCCTGCCGATTGCTATTGATTTTGAATATCCTTATGATTCAAACGGAGAAAGAACGGGCAGGCTTGTTGAAGCGGCGCTTTCACCTAAGGCCTGTGCATATGTAATTAATGAGTTTTGCGAAACCGTGGAGGATGCAGGCTATCGCTCAATGGTTTATTCTTCATCAAATGTTTTTAAATATGATATAGACATGAGCAAAATTTCAAAAAGAACCTACATTTGGGTTGCCGATTATAACAGCGAGGTAACTTACGAAGGAGATTTTGATGTTTGGCAATATTCCAAAACCGGAAAGGTTAACGGAATAGGAAGCAAATATGTTGATTTAAATAAATGGATTGTTAAATAGATTCAAAGCATTTGAAAGGTGATTAGATTGAAAAAAACTTCTAAAATTATAAGCTTGATACTTGCCTTTTGCGTGGCATTTTCCTCGTTATGTGTGGCTTGGGCTGCGCCGGTGAACAGTATTTACACGGGGAAAAGCTACACTCAAAACAGTAGATTTGATAATTTTACAATTTCAAACGGCATTGATGTTTCCGAGCATAACGGAATAATTGACTGGAATGCCGTTAAGGCATCGGGAACAGATTTTGCATTCATCCGCGTTGGCTACACGGGCTACGGAGAAAAGGGAACTAAGGTTTACGATAAATACTATAAAGAAAATATAACAGGCGCTCTTAATGCCGGAATTGAGGTTGGCGTTTACTGGTTCAGCCAGGCAATTTCGTGCACCGAGGCGGCTGATGAGGCTCAAAAGGTTCTATCTGTTATCGGAGATTATAACATTACCCTCCCCGTTGTTTTCGACTATGAGTTCGGAGGCGGCGGAGCTTCGGGAAGGCTTTATAAACGCAGAAATTCTCTCGGGAAAGAGTATATGACTCAAATTGCAAATAAGTTCTGCGAAAGAGTTGAACAGGCAGGATACCGAGGCTGTGTTTATGCAAGCGAAAACTTTTTCAAGGATTACCTTATTGCAGAAAATATTTCAAATAAATATGAAATATGGCTTGCAAATTATGCAACAAAAACCTCCTATGCAGGAGAGTATAACTATTGGCAGTATTCTTCGGCAGGAAAGGTGAGCGGAATTGAGGGCAGCGTTGATGCAAATTTCCGCTATCTTCCGAATTATGCCGAAAACGATATAAATTCCTATTCGTTGGAGAGCATTCCCGCTCAGGCTTACTCACCTAACGGAGCTCAGCCGGAAATTAAGCTCACTAAAAACGGAGCGGCACTTGTTCAGGGAACGGATTATATCGTTAGCTATTCAAATAATTTCGCTCCCGGTGTTGCCGAGGCGATTATAACAGGCATAAATGCCTTTACGGGAAGCAGAAGGGTTAAGTTCAGAATTGCTCCAAAAGCAGAATATGCTCCTGTTAAAATTGAAGGCGGCGAGGGTGCGCTTGAACTTACATGGGAGAGTGCATACGGAGCAAGCGCCTATTGGGTAAGATATGTTAATAATTCAACAGGTGAAGCGGGCGGAATGACTGTGAGCGAGAATTATGCAACAGTATATAATCTTGCCGGATTAACCGATTACACAGTTTCTGTTAAACCGTTTATCAATATCAACGGCTTAAAGATATTCGGAGAATATTCTCCCGAGAATGTTGTTAAAACAGATCTTTATAAGATTACAGGTTTTAAACAGTCGGGAGCAACAACCTCCTCCATAACTCTTTCGTGGACTGCACAAAACGGAGCAGACGGATATAAGGTTTACAGATATAATTCCAAAACAAAGAAGTATTCCCTTGTAAAGCTGCTTGAGGGTGCTTCACAAACAACAGCAACGCTCAATAAGCTTAATGCGGGCAGCTATTATTACTACACGGTTGAATCATATTGCGCAGAAAACGGTTTGATTGCTTCAAGCCCGAAAACCGATGTGCTCAAGGTTTCAACAAAGAGCAAAACTCCTTCAATCAAAAAGCCGAAATCAACTGCAAAGCGTAAAATTAAGGTAAGCTGGAAAAAGGTTAAGGCAACCGGCTACCAAATTCAGTGGTCAACAAGCAAGAATTTTTCAAGCAACACAAAATCCGTTTGGGTTAAAAAAGGCTCTGCAACATCAAAAACAATTAAAACTGCAAAGAGCAAAAAAACATATTATGTTCGTGTGAGAGCATACCGACAGCCCGACGGCAAAAAGGTATATTCTTCATGGAGCAAAACAATGAAAATTAAAGTTCGCTGATTATATTGACAAATGAAAATTTTGTTGTATAATGTAATCAACTTAATAAGTCAGGGGTGCCGTAAGGCTGAGATTACACCCTTTTAACCTGTTGGGTAATGCCATCGTAGGAAGATTTATGAGAGCGTAAGTAAATTCGGCGCAGGCATTTTGCCTGCGCTTTTCTTTTGGCTTATTGAGAAATAAATATTAAGGAGTGTTTTAATGAATAAAAACACAAAAAGAATGGTTATTTCAGCCGTTCTCATAGCACTCGGAACAGTGCTTTCAATGATTAAGGTTTACGATTTGCCCTATGGCGGATCAATAACTCTTTTCGGAATGGTGCCGATTGTTGTTCTCGGCTATATGTACGGAATGAAGTGGGGAATTTTCTCCGGCTTCGTTTACAGCCTTCTTCAAATGCTTCTCGGCGCAACCATGAGCCAGGCATTTGCAGGAATGGAGGGCTTCAATGTTGTTCTTATGGCGTTTCTTGATTACATACTTGCCTTCACCGTTCTCGGTCTTTCGGGAATGTTTAAGGGTAAAATCAAGAATAATGTTGTTGCGGCGGCTCTCGGCTCGGGAGTAGTTGTTGTTCTTCGCCTTTTGGCTCATTTCCTTTCAGGCTGGATTCTTTGGGGAAGCTACGCAGAGTGGTTCTTCACAGATGTAATGAATAATTCTCTCGGTAAAAATATTCTTGCATCGCTTTCAGGTCAAACTCTTGCAGTGGTTTACTCACTTATCTACAATGCTTCTTATATGCTTCCGGAGCTTGTTGTAACTGTTGTGGGTGTTGTTGCCGTAATGTCAATAAAGCCCCTCAGAAAGCAGATTGCAAACGCTGAGAAATAATAAATCGAATAATTATTAAAGGAGCTATCCCACATTTTTCACGGGATAGCTCCTTTTTTAATCTATGTATTGAAATTTATTTTATAATTGTTCCCATTGTGTTGGGTGCCATTCCTGCGGCATTTGCTTCGTCTGTGTCAATATGCATTGCAAGCGCATAAGAAGGACTTACTCTTACAACAACATCACCGAAGGTGAGGTTTCTGCCGTTTGATGTGGGGATTTCAACAGAAACAATCTGCTTGTCTGTAAGACCCATTTTTTCAGCATCCTCGGGAGTTGCGTGAATATGTCTTTTAGCAGCTATAACGCCTTTTTCGATTTCAATTTCGCCCTTGGGTCCGATTAATTTGCATGAACCGCTGTTTTCAATATCTCCGCTTTCTCTTACCGGAGCAGAAACGCCGATTGAGCGTGCGTCTGTGAGGCTGAGCTCAACCTGAGTAGCACTGCGGACAGGACCGAGAATTGAAACACCGGCAAGCTCTCTTTTGGGGCCTACAACGGTAACTCTTTCCTCACATGCAAACTGACCGGGCTGGCTGAGCATTTTTTTAACAGTGAGCTCATATCCCTTACCGAAAAGAGTTTCCAAATCCTCCTGAGAAAGGTGAATGTGGCGTGCAGAAATTTCAACAACTACTTGATTTTCCATATTAAATTATTCTCCTTTAAATTTTTCGCTATTATTTTATACCTTTACTGTTCAATTTTCAATAGTTTTATGCTACAATATTAAAAAATGAAACAACGGTGATGAAAATGACATTAGATGAGCTTCGGAAAGAATGTGAATCCTGCCGCAAATGCGCTCTGTGCGAAGGCAGAACAAATCTTGTTTTCGGCATTGGAAAAAAGGATGCGGATATAATGCTTATCGGCGAAGGACCGGGAGAAAACGAGGACCTTCAGGGAGAACCTTTTGTTGGCAGAAGCGGAAAACTGCTCGATAAGTTCCTTGAAAGCATTGATTTAAACAGAAACGATAATGTTTATATTGCCAATATGGTTAAATGCCGTCCGCCTAAAAACCGTGACCCGAAGCCCGAAGAACAGGATATGTGTATAGAGTGGCTTCGTGAGCAGTTTAAAATTATTAAGCCGAAAATAATTGTTTGCGTTGGAAGAATATCGGCACAGCGCCTTATTTCAAAGGATTTCAGAGTAACCACCCAGCACGGTGAGTTTATAGATAAAAACGGAGTTCTTTTTATGGGAACCTTTCACCCTGCGGCAATTCTTCGCAATCCTAACAACAAGGAGCTTGCCTTCGGCGACTGGCTGAAGCTTCGTGATAAAATTGAAGAAATGGGATTAAATATTTAAGGAAAAAGCTCCAAGCACTGATGTGCTCGGAGCTTTGTAATTTATTCAGGCAATTTTGTAAAGAGCGGTTGTGTCAATTGAAGTGTTGTCAACATACCATGTTTTTCCGATTTTAACGGTATAAATTTCCTGCGTTTCAATATCACCGCTGTTTTGCTCTGAAATAGTAATTATGTAGTGGTTAACAGCGTTTATATCGTCCGCTGTCATTTTGTAGGTTTCAAGAATATCGGACGGCATATTTTTCTTGTACTGCTCTGTTTCGCTGTCCGAAAGGGCTTTCATATCGGAAATCTTGCATGTGAGCTTGTAATCCTCACCGAAAAGCTCCTCGTATTTACCTATTGTTTTATCCGTGAGCTTAACTTTTGTATTTTCATCATATGTAACCTCGGTGCCTGTTAAGCTGTCCTTATATGAAGCAACATTTGATTCAAATGCAGAAAACATGATTTCCGTGTCCATATATTCGCTCTTGAAAATTTCTTTTCTGAGCGGAACCATTTTCTCAAAGTATTTTGAAAAAATCATATCATAATTATCGTAGCCGTATGTGTCAATAAGCTCAACATAGTAGTTGTACATTTCACCGTAGAGCTTATCAAGGTATTCGGCTTCTGTTTCCGAGTCAAGCTCAACATCGTCAATATCGTCGTTAACATATTGATTCATATAGTTTTCACGGATAAAATCGCCGAATTTATAATTTTTGCTCAAAATAGTATTTTTATAAGCGTTGTAGCCGTCTCCGCTCTGCACAATTGTATCAACATACGCAAGAGCAACCTCATCGGAATTAAATCCCGTGTATTTTGAAACAAAGGTTGCTGCTGCAATTACAACAAGAATAACGGCAACGATAATGGTGGAAGCAAGTGCAAAAAGACCTGTTTTACCTTCTTTTTTCTGTTTTTCAGCCATTATAATTCCTCCTTATTCTGCTGCGGCAGAGGTATCAGCGGCTGCTGCTCTGCGTTCTGCAAGCTCTCTTGTTATTCTTTCCTTCTTCTCTCCTACATTGTCGTAGAACAAAATCGGAAGTCCCTGAAGAATTACGAATATTGCAGGAATGAGTGTGTAGATAATAAGGAATTTGCTGAGCGTTGAGTCGCTCTGATCCATATATGCAACATTCGGGTCGGTTGAAACCTGATATTTTGACCATGTGTAAACAAGCCAGGGACCGAAGCCCTTTGTAAGAGCGGAAGAAATTTTAGCAAAGAATCCGTATCCTGCATAAGCAAGTCCTTCCTGCCTTTTGCCTGTTTTCCATTCCATTTCGTCAACACAGTCTGCAATCATAATGTTCGGAGTAACATTTGTGTTTCCGTGCTGAAGACCGCAGAAGAAGTTGATGATAAGGAAGGGAATAATAAGCTCGCTTCTGAAACCGATTGATTTTGAAACAACAAAAAGAACGAAAAGTGAAAGAGCGCCGTAGCCGCAGAAAAGAAGGAAGGTTTGCTTAGTGCTGAGCTTCTTGAGAACCTGCTGAACAATAAGCATACCAACTGCGGTTCCTATTCCCATGGGAAGCATAAGCGCAAGCTTAAGTCCTTTTGAGCCGAGAAGATAAATTGCTATGTAAAGCGAAACCGTGCCGTAAACACCGCGTCCGAAGCCGGTGAATTTGGTAAGTGAAACCATAAGCAGATTCTTGTTTGTGAAAACAAGCTTAAGTGATTCTGCAAGGCTTACCTTTTCGTTTGTGTAGGGAACTCTTTCTTTGTTGTTCGCAAAGAAAATCATAACGAAAATAACCATTCCGAGAGCACAAACTGCTGTTGAAATAACAAGGTCAAGTCCCTGACCCTCTGCATTTTTAAACTGCTGCTTGCCCATTGCAAGAGCCATTATTGCACCAACAACAGGTAATACAACCTGACCTCCCGACTGTCCGACGCTGCGCAGGAAGGATGCAATGGAAATAGCATCCGAGCGCTCGGAGGGATTGGGAGAGCAAAGAGCGCCGAAGCAGTTGCTCGGACTTTCAACGGCACAGCTCAAAGCTGTGTAAAGTGCGTAAATTACAAACATCCAGATAACTGCAACAGTCATGCTTGATGTGTTGGGAGCAACAAAAACAAGCATCGAAATGATTGCAAGCGGAACAGCGCCGTAGCCTATCCACGGCTTAACCTTACCGATTTTTGTTTTTGTTCTGTCAACCAATATACCAATGATAAGCTCGCAGAATGCACCAACGAAGCCTGCAACGGTGAATACGGTTGTGATTATGTTTGCCATTGTTTTTTGGTCAAAGCCCTTGCCTTTAAAAGCAAAGTCTGCAAAATAGGTTGTGGTGTAGTCCGGCATCCAGCCTGTGAGAAGAGCTACACCGAAGAGACCGATACCAAAGGTAATGATTTCGGACTTCTTCATGTACTTTTTTTGTCCTTCTGCCATAAAGTAACCTCTTTTCTGTAAATTCATCCTCATTATAACAATTATTTTTAAATCCCTCAATGAAAATAGTTAAAAAAGTTAAAAAATTGTAAGATGAAATACAAATATTAAAATTTGTAATTTATAATTCAAACCTAATTTTAAGTAAATATTTTTAATTGAATGATATCAGCCAGTGTGATATACTCGATTTAGAAAAAAGAGAGGGGCGGATTTAATGCCGTTAGGAGAAGCCAAAACACTTTTTGGACCGGGGCTCGGAGGTCCTTGCGAATACTACCGAATTCCGTCGATTGTAACAACTAAAAACGGAGTGGTTGTTGCATGTGCAGATGCAAGATACTGCTCGGGAAGTGATAATCCGAACAGAATTGATAAGGTTGTTAGGCGAAGCCTTGACAGCGGAGAAACATGGAGCGATTTTATTCTTGCAGTTAAGGAAGAGGGAACAACACAAAAAGGCTCTTCTGCGGCAATAGACCCCGTAATGGTTTATGTTGAAGAAATAAACAGAATATATATGCTCTATTGTCACACTCCCGCCGGAGTCGGAATACTTAATTGCCGTGTTGGTACGGGAGAAACAAAAGCAGGTGAAAAAATAATTTCAAAGGGCTTAAAAAAATATATTCTCAAAAACGGAAAGCTTATTCTTAAATCAGGAAAAAAGAGTGCGTTTCGTGTTAGAAAAAACGGTGATGTATATAAAGGAAGCACTCTCTCGGGAAACATATATAAAAGAGAAAGGTTCAAGGAATTTGCAAGCTCCTTTTTGATGATTTGCCACAGCGATGACGACGGGCTGACATGGTCTAAGCCGAAATCACTGAATTCACAGGTGAAAACGGATTATATGAGCTTTATCGGACCCGGTCCGGGATGCGGCATTGTTTTGAAGCACGGAGAACACAAAGGCAGAATAGCCGTTCCTATTTATTACGGAACAAGAAAAACTCCGCTGAGGCTTTCGTGCTGTGTAATATACAGCGATGATTTGGGAAAAACATGGAAGCTCGGCGAAACACCGAACAACACAAGAACGATTGGCTCAAAAAAGGCTGATTCAAAAAGGATAACGCAATCGCAGATGCTAACCGAATCTCAGCTCATTGAGCAGGAGGACGGAACGCTCAAATACTTTATGAGAAACCACGACAAAAGAAAAAGCGTTGCAACCGCTTACAGTAAAAACGGCGGTGAGAGCTGGGAGGATTTCTCATGGAATGACGATTTGCCTCAGTGCATTTGCCAGATGTCGGTTATTAAGCTTGAGGGCACAAAAAAGGCGAGCGTACTTTTTCTCAATCCCGCAAGCCGAGAAAAAAGAGAAAACGGTGTGCTTAGACTTTCGGAGGATGACGGCGAAACCTTCACAAGCAGTATAACGCTAAAAAAAGGCCCGTTTGTTTACAGTGCAATGACTCAAATGCCGAACGGAAAAATCGGAATTCTTTATGAGCCGGACCTTGAATGTCGGGAAATAGACTTCGTAAGTATTGATTTAAATGAAATAAAAAAAGGAGAATAGCTTTGGCAAATTTAAACAGAGGTCTTATTGTTTCCTGCCAGGCAGTTAAGGGAGAGCCGCTTTACGGTCTTGATATTATGCATCATTTCGCACGCGCGGCAGTCCTCGGCGGAGCAAAGGGAATAAGAGCAAATTATGTTTCGGATATTAATTCAATAAAAAAAGAGGTTGATGTTCCGGTTATAGGTATTATAAAAGCAGTATATGACGACAGTGATGTTTATATTACTCCAACGCTTAAAGAGGTTAAAGAGCTTCTTACAACCTCCTGCGAGGTTATTGCTCTTGATGCAACAAGCAGGAAGCGTCCGAGAGGAGAAAAATTGGAGGATTTGGTTGAATACATACGCAAAAATTCTCCCGAAACCGAAATTATGGCGGACTGCTCAACCTTTGAGGAAGCAAAAGCTGCGGATGAAATGGGATTTGATTATGTAGGTAGCACAATGAGGGGCTACACCGAATACACAAAGGGTATTGCCATTCCCGATTATGAGTTTCTAAAAAAAATGAAGAAGGAGCTTAAAGCCAAGGTTATTGCCGAGGGCGGAATTTGGGAAGCCTCACAGCTTGAAAGGGTTCTTGAATGCGAGCCGTATGCAGTTGTTATAGGAAGCGCGATAACAAGACCTATGGATATAACAAAACACTTTTCAAAAGTATTTGAAAATCATAGCAAAGGGGAAGAATAAAAAATGGAAAAATTCAAGGGGCTTTTTTCGGCTTTACTTACACCGTTTAATAACAACGGAAGCATTAATAAAAATTCACTTAAGAAGCTTGTTGATTTCAACATAGAAAACGGCATAGACGGATTTTATGTTGGCGGAAGCACCGGCGAAGGACTTATGCTCACTAACGAGGAGCGCAAAGAAGTTTTTGAATACGCCATAGAAGCGAATGACGGCAGAAAAACAATGATTGCCCATGTCGGAACGCTCTCAACAGATGCCGCGATTGACATGGCAAAGCGAGCCGAGGAGCTCGGATACGATGCAATTTCCGCAGTTGCACCGTATTATTACAGCTTTGGACTTGATGCCGTTATCGGTTACTACAATGATATTGCAAACAGCATGGAGCTTCCTATGATAATCTACAATTTCCCGAATTCGGGAGGATTTTCTCTTACAAAGGAAATTGCAAACAAGCTTTTTGAAAACGAAAAATTTATCGGAATCAAGCACACCTCAAGCGATATGTTTGCGCTTCAGCAGTTTAAGCAGCTTGAGCGAGATATAATTGTTTACAACGGCTTTGACGAAACACTTCTTGCCGGACTTGCAATGGGCGCCGACGGAGCAATCGGAAGCACCTATAACTTTATGGGAAGAAAGTTCAAAAAAATAATGAAAGATTTTAAAGAGGGAAGGCTCGCCGAGGCTCAAAAGGGTCAGAATGAAGCAGATGAAATAATATGTGAAATGATTAAATACGGTGTATTTCAGTCCGAAAAAGCAATTCTCACCGAAATGGGAATTGAAATGGGCGAATGCAGAAAACCGTTCCTGCCGATAAGCGATGAGTGTAGAAAATCAATGAAGATAATTGCCAAATCTCTTGAAGAATAAAAAATTAAAGGGGTTACCTGAATAAAGGTAATCCCTTTTCTATAGCCTGCTTCTAATGTAATCGCAGTAGTCTTTAATTATATCGTAATCGGAAAGCGAATAAACCATTCTTGCGCCTACACTGTCCTCAATTTCATTAAACACAGGCCTTCCCGAGTGATAAATAAAATCAATCCCGGCATAGTCAATATCAAGCAATGAAATAATTTTTTCGCACAAAGTCTTTTCTTCGGCGGTAAGCGTATGAATTTTGGCTTCTCCGTTGAGGCAAAAATTCGCTTTAAAGCCGGATTTCGCTTTTCTCATGGCTGAAAAAACTGTTTTTCCTCCGATAACATAAACTCTTAAATCAACACCGGGAGTGTCACAAACCTGCTGTGTTAAAAACGGTTTATCAAGCTTTGGCATCTCGCTTTCGCTATGAACAAGAAAAACCTCGTTTCCGCCTTTTCCGCTTTTTGATTTAACAATTTTCGGAAAAGCGTCATACGGAGTTTGCATAATTTCAATGCCCGCGCTTTTAACAAGCTCATAGCATTTTTCCTTGTCGTTTGCAATTCTGCTTAAACGGGAATTGTTGAAAACCCTAATGCTTCTCTTTTCAAATTCAAGAGCAATATTACAATCGTTAGTTCTGTTTATAACAAAATCACATGGCTGATTGAAATCAATCTGTTCATCTGCCAAAACGAGCTTTAAATCAAGATTTTCTTTGAATTTTTGAATGGCAAAACGGTTTCTTTCTGCCTCGTTTGAGGTGTAAATCAAAAGACCCTTCATTTGATTTCTTCCTTTATATACTCAAAAATAAGCGGGGCAATATCGGTTTTTGTTGTGTTCATTATGTTGATGATGTGAGCATTTGAGTTAACCTCGCAGAGAAATCCTCCGTCAAGAATATCAACTCCACCGAAGTCAAGCCCGAGAATACGGCAGGCTTCAACGGCAATGCGCTCCTCTTCGGGAGATGGCGAATATGCCTCGGCAGTTCCTCCGTTTGTAATATTTGAACGAAAATCGCACTCGTTTTTTCTTCGCATAGCGCAAACGGCTTTTCCGCCAACAACCTCAATTCTAATATCCTTTCCTTTTGATGAGGAAATGTATTCCTGAAGAATAAAAGGCTTTTCGCTCAATTTTTGATTGATTTCATCAACGCTTTTGCAAAGATAAACCTGTTCTCCGAATGAGCCGAAGCATTCCTTAAAAACAATGGGAAGCCCAAGAATTTCCACGGCCCTGCTGACAAAATCGGAAAGGTCGCTTTTGAAATAGGTTAGAGGCGCGGGAATGGTTTTGGGCATTTTTATTTTTCCGTCAAGAGCCGTATATGTTTTCGCCTTGTTGTCGCATAATTCGATAGCTCTTGAGGAATTAAAGGAGCGTATTCCGCTGTTTTCAATTCTTTTGGCAAGCGTGGTGTCCTTATCCCAAAAAAGCGCAAATTCGCAGTCGAAGCTGCTTTCACAGGCAAGCTCAAGATTGGTTTTGTGCAAAAGCTCAATGCCCGATTTTTCGGCGCTTTCAATTAAATGGCGATGAAGAGTATTGAATTTTTCCGAGGTTAAAAAGTGATTTGTAACAAGAAGTCCTTTAATTATAATCACTCTCCTTAAATTGTTGTTGCAATTTTTGTGTTTGTGGTGTAAAATAAACCCTATATTTCATAAAAAGGGGAATTTGAAATGACAGAGTATAAGTTAAAATACGGCTGTAATCCTAATCAGAATCCTGCAAGAATACATATGAACGGAAAAGAGCTTCCGTTTGAAATACTTAACGGCTCGGCAGGATATATTAATTTACTTGATGCATTTAATTCTTGGCAGCTTGTTAAAGAGCTTAAGCAGGCAACCAGTCTTCCCAGCGCCGCTTCATTTAAGCATGTTTCTCCTGCCGGTGCGGCAGTTGCACAAGCTCTTTCTCAAACCGACAGAAAATCATGCTTTGTTCCCGACGGTCTTGAGCTTACTCCCATTGCAAGCGCTTATGCAAGAGCAAGAGGCTGCGACCGGGTTTCCTCCTTCGGTGATTTTGCCGCTCTTTCGGACGAGTGCGACGAATGCACGGCGCAGCTTCTCGTTAAAGAGGTGTCAGACGGAATTATCGCTCCTTCATACAGCGAAAAGGCTCTTGAAATTTTAAAGAGCAAGCGCCGCGGAAATTATCTTATAATTAAAATCAATCCCGATTATGTTCCCGAAGAAACAGAAACAAAGCAGGTTTTCGGAATCAGCTTTGAGCAAAAGCGCAACGATGCAAATATCACACTTGACCTTTTCAACGATATGCCCACTAAGGTTAAAGACATTCCGGAAATCGCAAAAATAGATCTTTTAATTTCAATGATTACTCTTAAATACACGCAGTCAAACAGCGTTTGCTATGCAAAGGGCGGTCAAACAATCGGAATAGGAGCAGGTCAGCAGAGCAGAATTCACTGCACAAGACTTGCAGGACAGAAGGCTGATAACTGGTGGCTTCGCCAGAGCGACAAGGTAACATCGCTCAAATTTATAGACGGTATCCGCAAATGTGAGGCAGATAACGCAATAGACCTTTATATCAGCGATGAAAGCGCCGATTTGCTTAAAGACGGCGTATGGCAGAGATATTTCACCGAAAAGCCCGAGGAATTTACTGCCGAAGAGAAAAAAGAGTGGCACGAGAAAATGGATAAGGTTGCCCTCGGCTCCGATGCGTTCTTCCCGTTTGAGGATAATATTGAGCGCGCTGTAAGAAGCGGTGTTAAATACATTGCACAGCCGGGAGGCTCAGTAAGAGACAGCGCTGTTATTGAAAGCTGTGATTCCTTCGGAATTGCAATGGCAATGACGGGAATCCGACTTTTCCATCATTAATTAGAAATTATAATCTTAACGCCGATGCAAAGCATCGGCGTTTTTTTACTTAAATCTTTTTAATAGGCGCGATTCTTTTTTTGTTTTCTCTTTTTTATAGGCTTGAATTGTAAATACCGTTAATACAAGACCGATAAGAAAGATTGCAATTCCTGCGCTGACAAGCAGTATGTAAAAAGTATTAATGCAGTTCATCATTGCATCTCGGTATGCCTCGGGCTGAATTAGAATGGAATCCTTTCCCGCCTTTAGAATAAGGCACAGAACACCTACAATGAAAACCGATATGCCGCTTGATGTAACCGAAGCGCAAAGATATGCAAGTCCGTTTTTCTTTTGAGAAAAGAGAAGAAAAACAAGAAGCGCGGCAATGCACCCAATCATAAGTGAGGATAAAACAATTTTGGGTGAAACCTCATTAATATCGGAAACAACTGCCTGAAAGGTTTTAAATCCGCTTATTCCGACACATTCGCTGAAAATTCGTGCAGCCTCTTCGGCTGTGTTATCAACATCTTCCTGCGAATATTTAATATTGTTTCCGTCAAGATATTCGGTGCATAGCTTTTTGAAGGAATCTATCCTGCTCTGACTGTAAAGAGAACAATCACTGCCGTTAAAGAAATAATCAACAGCAATATCCTGGCAGGCGTCTATTGAATTTTGAGTTTTAATTGCCTGAAAAACGCGTGCCGGAATAGAGCTTTTTTCGGCAAGCGCTTCAAATCTTAAATCAAGCTGTTCTTCACATCTTGCAGCAAGCTCCTCGGTTGCAAAATATTTTGCAACAATGCGAGGGCTTGTAAATGTCATATCAAAAATTCCGACTGTTGACGCTATGCTCAGAGCAACGGAAATTACAACGCAAAGAAGTGAACAGAGTATTTTTCGTGAGCTTTTAAGTTCCAATTCAATCACCCGTTTGTAATTTTAGGACCGCTTGTGAGTTCGGCAAAAACTGCGGTGCATTTTCCGGAAATGCCGTATGTTTCCTGCGTGTCTGTATATATAACAATTCCTCTTTTAATATCGCTGCTTGTTAAAGAAGAATCCGAAACGGGAATTTGGTTTTTTACTTCCTTAACGGTGAAGGTGTATGCTCCGTACGGCATGGAAATCTCAATAGTATCTCCGGGATTAATAAGTGCAAGAGGGGTTAGCGAATTTTTATAAGCATAAATCCTTGAAATTCCGATTTCTCCCGGGTATTTCCCGCTTTCGAGCCTTGCCCTTTTCATTAGAGCAATATCATCGCAGTCATAGCACAAATCAAGCTCAGTGCTTCCAAGGGTAATGCTTCCCACAATATCATTGCGGGAAAACGGAGCAATGCTGCTGATTAGAACCTCACCTTTTGCACTTTGCTTGGGGCTGCTTTCAGGAGAATATTCGCTTATTTGTGCGTCATCAAAATACGCTGCGTTCAGTTCTGTTCTCATAAACGGAAGCATGGATTTTAAGCCTGAAAAGGCACAAATCATAATTACAACTGTTATCAGAATGCTGATAACACAGCACACTATTCCTTTTTGTTTAAGAAGCTTTAGCGTTTCTTCCATAACAATATACCCTTATAAAACGATTATTTCTGAGCAGGGGGCTGCTGCATATTCATCATGCTTTGGTAAACTGAGTTTTTCTTTTTCTTGGGCTTGTAAGGCGGGGGAGACTGAAGCTTTTTCCAAAGTCTTGAATTTTTACCTGTAATCTTGTTGATTTCGTGAACAGGTCCGGACATATAGTCGCTCATATATTCATCCGCAGTTGCAAGCATTTCCTTATCGTTTCTCATTTCACCGAGAATAGTAACTCCGATAATATCCTGAACCTCGTTTATACCGTCGTCATAAATTTCATTAAGCATTTTGAAAAGCTTTTTGAGCTCGTTTTCATCTTTGCTTTTAATGATTTCAATTACCTTGGGAGCAACTATATCCTTGAAGAAGGTTTCGCTCAAAAACTCTCCGTAGGTTGCAATGTTAAGGCGAATTTCGTCCTTAAGCTCAGGATAGAGCTGACCGAATCTGTTTGCAAGAGAGTCGGTGTCATAGCTGATTATTCCGTTCTTTGCTTTTGTTCTCGAAACGGATTTCGGCATTTTAATTTTTTCAAGGTCAACCTTTTTTGCCTTTGCAAAAAGAGATGTAACCTCATCTGCAATTTCATTTGCAAGCGATTTGCAGTCTCTGTCGGTAACGGCTTCAATATCAAAAAGCGATTTGGAAACTGTTTTGAAATCGCCGCTGTCATTTTTACAGTCAAATGAAATTATCTGTGCCTCTTTGTCGTAAACAAGGCGGTAAAGACCTTTCTCGCTTTCGTATTCGAGTGAATTCTCATTAGATGTTACTTTTTTAAAGCCGTTTTCCTTGTTGCAGGAATCGAGCTGCTTTTCAATTAATTCAAGTGCTTCGTTGAGTTCCATTTGAAACCTCCGTAAATGTAGTCATAATATTATAACACTAACATTTGCTTTTGTCACTATATTTTTAAAAACTTAATATATTAATATTTTAATATATAAACACTCACATCTTGATTTATTATTTGTGATTGTGCTATAATACAATGAATATATTAAATAATACAGTAAAAATAATGCAAAGGGGAATGCCTTGTGAAAAAAATCACGGTAGGAATAATATTCGGCGGAGCATCAAGTGAGCATGATGTCAGCACCGTTTCCGCAAAAAGCGTTATTGAAAAAATAGATAAGGAAAAGTATAATCTCGTTCTAATCGGAATAACAAAGCAGGGCGAGTGGTTTGTTTATGACGGACCGAGCGATATGCTTCCGGAGGATAAATGGCTTGGAGGAAGCATAAGAAAAGGCGTTATAAGTCCGGATTCTTTAGTCAAAGGAATTGTAACCGAAAACGGAGAAACAATTCATCTTGATGTTGTTTTGCCCGTTTTGCACGGTAAAAACGGAGAGGACGGAACTCTTCAGGGCTTGCTTCAGCTTGCGGGAATTCCGTTTGTTGGATGCAACTCAACCTCATCGGGCGTGTGCATGGATAAGCATTTTACCAATGCCGTTGCCGATTCCTGCTTTATTTCACAGGCAAAATGGTGCTCCTTCAACAGCTATGAGTTTTCTCAGAACAAAGAGGAATGCCTTAAAGCAGCAGAGGAAAAGCTCGGCTATCCCATTTTTGTTAAGCCTGCAAATGCCGGCTCAAGCGTTGGTATTACAAAGGCTCACAACATTAGCGAGCTCGAGCAAGGAATGATTATTGCATTTAAAGAGGATAAAAAGGCGGTTCTCGAGGAAAATATTGACGGTCTTGAGATTGAGTGCGCCGTTATGGGTAACGAAAATCCGATTTGTGCTGAGGTTGGTCAGATAAAGCCGTGCAATGAGTTTTATGATTACGAAGCAAAATACATAAACCCCGACAGCGAGCTGATTATTCCCGCAAATATAAGCGAGGAAAAAAGAAAAGAGGTTAAGGAGCTTGCGGTAAAGGTTTATAAGAATCTCGGTTGCGAGGGACTCAGCAGGGTTGATTTCTTCGTAAGAAAATCAGACGGAAAGGTTTTGTTTAATGAAATCAATACTCTTCCTGGCTTCACTCCAATCAGCATGTACGCAAAGCTTTTTGAGGCTGTGGGTGTAAGCTATACCGAGGTGATTGACCGATTAATCGGTTATGCAATTTCAAGAGGAGATAATTATTAATGGCAACGGAGGTTTTGCTGACCGTAAAGGGAACGCAAACTATTGATGGCGATACACAGCAGCTTGAGTTAACCACACTCGGAAGCTTTGACGAAGCGGAGGACAGGTATGTTTTTCGCTACACGGAGGAGCAGGAGCCGCCGTATAATCCCGTAAATGTTACGGTCAATATTTTTAAGGATTTGAATAATGTTGAAATGATAAGAAGCGGTGCTTTTGATTCGTGTTTGCTAATTCAAAAATCAAAGCGCAATCTTTGTCAGTATGCAACGGAATTCGGCAATATTATGATGGGAGTTTACGGAATAGAGTTCGGCGGTAAAGCCGATACTTTAAGCGGAGAATTCAGCTTTGGGTATGATCTTGATATCAACGGCTCCCATATTTCAAAAAACACGGTACAAATGAGTTTTAAAAAAATGGAGAACAGTAAAGATGTCGCTGATAGTTAAAGAAACACAAAATGATATTCGCACAAAAATTCTTGATGCGCTCGGCAGGGCTATTGCCTCCGGAGAGCTTCCCGGCGAGCCTATTCCGGGATTTGTTATTGAAGTGCCTGCAAACAGAGCAAACGGTGATTTCTCATCTAATGTTGCAATGGCAAGCGCAAGAGCGTTTAAAAAAGCTCCGGCACAGATTGCTCAAATTATTCTTAACAATGTGGATTTGTCACAGGGCTTTGTTGAAAAAGCCGAAATTGCAGGTCCGGGATTTTTGAATTTTTATCTCAAGCAGGATTTTTACGGAGCAATAGTAAAAGATGTTATTGAAAAAGGCGAAGGCTACGGTCGCTCCGATTACGGCAAGGGCAAAAAAATGCTTGTTGAATTCGTAAGTGCGAACCCGACAGGACCCATGCATATAGGAAACGCAAGAGGCGGAGCGATAGGCGACTGTCTTGCAAGCGTACTTGATTGGGCGGGATTTGATGTAAGCCGTGAGTTTTATATTAACGATGCAGGAAATCAGATTGAAAAATTTGCAACCTCGCTTGAGGTTAGGTATTTGCAAATATATAAAGACGGAATTGAAATGCCCGAGGATGCTTATCACGGTGCAGATATTACCGAGCATGCAAAGGCGTTTGCAGAAGAATTTAATGATAAGTATGTTGATGCGCCGCAGGAGGAAAGAAGAAAAGCTCTTGTTGATTTTGCGCTTCCTAAGAATATTGAAGGGCTTGAAAGAGATCTCGGTAAATACAGAATTAAATATGATAAGTGGTTCAGAGAATCCGAGCTACACAAAAGCGGTGCCGTTAAGAGCGTTATAGATGCTCTTAAAGAAAAAGGGGCAACCTATGAGCAGGACGGTGCTCTTTGGTTTAAGGCAAGCGAGTACGGAAACGAAAAGGATATTGTTCTTATCCGTTCAAACGGTTTGCCGACATATATTGTTCCCGATATTGCATATCATTACAATAAGCTTGTTACAAGAGGATATGATAAAGCAATAGATGTTTTGGGAGCAGATCATCACGGCTATGTTGCAAGAATGAAGGCGGCGCTTACCGCCCTCGGTCTTGATGCAGACAGGCTGGATATTGTTATCATGCAAATGGTTAACCTCGTTCAAAACGGTGAAACCATTAAGCTTTCAAAAAGAAGCGGCAAGGCAATTACTCTTTCAACTCTTCTTGACGAGGTTCCGATTGATGCCGCAAGATTCTTCTTCAATCTAAGAGAGCCCAATTCTCATTTTGATTTTGATATGGAGCTTGCAATAAAGCAGTCAAGCGAAAATCCCGTTTACTATGTTCAGTATGCGCATGCAAGAATTTGCTCTATTTTAAGAAAAGCCGAGTCTGAGGGAGTAATTCTCAGAACTCCTACCGATGAAGAATTGGCAATGCTTTGCGGAAGCGAGGAAAGAGAGCTTATACGCCACCTTTCCACACTCACTGACGAAATAATTCTTTCGGCAAAAACATATGACCCTGCAAAGATTACTCACTATGTTGTTGAGCTTGCCACTCTTTTCCATAAGTTCTACAACGCAGAAAGAGTTATGACTGAGGATGAAGGCTTAATGCAGGCGCGTTTATACCTTTGCACGGCTGTTAAGAATACTATTAGAAACATTTTAACAATGCTTAAAATTACGGTTCCGGAATCAATGTAATTTTTCGGAAATCAATTTTTGAAAGGCGTTTCAGATGGCAGAGATTAAGGTTAAGGCTTTAAGGCTTTTAGCAAACAGACTTATAAAATATGTTTATAAAAAGCCCGAACAGAATATGGCAAAGATTGTTCGCATTGCAAAAAAGGCAACTAAGGGAATGTTTCCCCAAAAGTCGTTTGATGCGGCTTTAAGCATGATTGAGGATAAGAATAATCCGTGGCACGATTATTTAATCCGAGCCATAAATGATGTTGACAGAGAGCTTCTTAGAAAAGCGCTTGTAACCTTTGCAATAGATTTGGGATATAAAGGCACTAAAGCCGTTCGTTCAAACAGAGAAATCTATCACTGCAATATTCCGTGGGTTGTTTTAATGGACCCAACAAGTGCCTGCAACCTAAAATGCAAGGGCTGCTGGGCGGCAGAGTACGGTCACAAATCAAATCTTTCGCTCAATGATATGCGCAAGGTTATCAGACAAAGTAAAGAGCTCGGAACACACTTCTTTATGTTTACGGGCGGAGAGCCTCTTGTTAAAAAGGCGGAAATTTTAACTCTTGCAAAAGAAAATCCCGATTGCATTTTTCTTGCATTTACCAACGGTACGCTTGTTGATGACGAATTCTGCGAAAAGCTGAAGGAATGCGGAAATTTCGGTTTGGCTCTTTCAATCGAGGGAACTCAGCAAACAAACGATGAGCGCAGAGGAGAAGGCGTTTACGAAAAAACAATAAATGCTATGAAGCTTCTTAAAAAGCACAAATGTATTTTCGGCGTTTCGGTTTGCTACACAGGTAAGAACTGTGAGGCAGTAACGAGCGATGAATTTTTCAGGATGATTGTTGAAAACGGTGCGTTTTATGCGTGGTACTTCCACTTTATGCCTGTGGGAATAAATAACAATTATAAGGAGCTTTTGCTCACTCCCGAGCAAAGAGAGCTTGTTTACAGAAGAATAAGAGCTGCAAGAAGCAGTAAGGACGGAAAGGGTATTTTCTGCGTTGATTTTCAAAATGATGCCGAGTTTGTCGGCGGATGTATTGCCGGCGGCAGAAACTATTTTCATGTTAATTCCGAGGGCGATATTGAGCCCTGCGTTTTTGTTCATTACAGCGATTCAAATATCAAAGAAAAAAGTATTTTAGAGGCGCTTCAGTCTCCGCTGTTTATGGAGTATTATAAAGGACAGCCGTTTAACGACAATATGCTCCAACCATGTCCAATGCTTGAAAATCCCGAAAAGCTCCGTGGAATGGTTAAACGTTCAGGTGCTAAATCAACAAATCTTCTTGCGCCGGAAAGCGCAGAGGAGCTTTGCTCAAAGTGTGATGATTATGCAAAAGCTTGGGCTCCGAGCGCAAAGCAGATTTGGGAGGAGAAAGAACGCTTTCACCCATACACGCAGTATTACAGAGATAATCATTAATAAAAACAAAACAAAAATCTCCCGTACAAAAGTACGGGAGATTTTTTATGACAATAAATTATTTAACAAAATCTTTTGTAACCTTAACAATGTTTTCTGCACTGAGACCGAACTGCTTGAGAAGGTCAAGAGCGGGTCCGCTGTGACCGAATTCATCGTTAACTCCGATTCTCTTAACCGGAGTCGGACATTTTTCTGCAAGGCAGGAGCAAACCGCTTCGCCGAGTCCGCCGATTACATTGTGTTCTTCAACAGTTATAATTTTTTTGCATTTCTTTGCGGCTTCAATAACAGTCTTTTCATCAAGTGGCTTAATTGTTGCCATGTTGATAACCTCAGCGCTGATACCGTCAGCTTCAAGCTGTTTAGCGGCCTCAATAGCTTCTGCAACCATTAATCCGTTTGCAATAATTGCAACATCGTTTCCTTCTTTAACGGTTTCAGCCTTGCCGATTTCAAAGCAGTAGCTGTCGTCATGGAAAACAGGAACAGCGAGTCTGCCGAAGCGCAGATAAACAGGACCGTTGTATTTGTATGCGGCTTTAACAGCCTGGCGTGCTTCAATATCGTCTGCCGGGCAAATAACAACCATTCCGGGAATAGAACGCATAAGAGCGAAATCCTCGCAGCACTGATGAGATGCACCGTCCTCACCAACTGAAATTCCGGCATGAGTAGCACCTATTTTAACATTGAGATGGGGATATCCGATTGTGTTGCGAACCTGCTCAAAGGCTCTTCCTGCCGCAAACATTGCAAAGCTTGAAGCAAACGGAACAAGTCCCATAGTGCTGAGACCTGCCGCAACGCACATCATATTTGATTCTGCAATTCCGCAGTTGAAATGGCGTTCGGGGAAGGCTTTTTTAAAGATGCCGGTTTTTGTAGCGGCGCTTAAATCAGCGTCAAGAACAACAAGGTCGTTTCCGCCGTTTTCGGCAATTTCCTTTAATGCATTTCCGTAGCTGTCACGGGTAGCAATTTTAATAACTTCGCTCATAATTACGCCTCCAATTCCGCAAGCTTTGCATTAAGCTCTTGCATTGCAATATTGTATTCTTCGGTGTTGGGGGCCTTTCCATGCCAGCCAACCTGGTTTTCCATATAGGAAACGCCCTTACCCTTAACGGTTTTCATAATTATTGCAAAGGGCTTATCGCTTTTTTCAAATTCCGAAAATGCTTTTTCAAGCTCATCAAAATCGTTTCCGTCGATAACAATGCAGTCAAATCCGAAAGCCTTAACCTTTTCATCTATCGGCTCGGCACTCATAACTTCCGAGCAGGCACCGTCAATCTGAAGACCGTTCCAGTCAATTGCCATGCAGAAGTTGTTAAGCTTGTTGTGTGCGGCAAACATCATTGCCTCCCAAACCTGACCTTCTTCAATTTCGCCATCGCCGAGAAGAGTGTAAACATTGATATTCTGACCGAGGTATTTTGCTCCTTTAGCCATACCTACTGCCGCGCTTATGCCCTGACCGAGAGATCCTGTGCTCATATCAATTCCGGGAACGGTGTTCATATTGGGGTGTCCCTGAAGGTAGGAATCGATATGTCGGAGAGTTGATAGGTCTTCAAACGGGAAAAATCCCTTTAATGCAAGTGCGGAATAAAGGCCGGGTGCACAGTGACCCTTTGAGAGAACAAAACGGTCTCTCTCGGGAGCCTTGGGGTTTTTGGGGTCAAGACCTTTAAGCTGCTTGAAATAAAGGTAAGCAAAATAATCGGCAGCCGAAAGGCTTCCGCCCGGATGACCTGCTTTTGCGCCGTAAGTGCTTTCAATAATGCCGATTCTTATTTTACAAGCGGCAATTTCGAGCGCTTTTTTTTCGTTTGCGTTCATAAAATCAATCTCCTGTTAATTTATTTTTTCATAGTAAATGCTTAATACAAGCTCAAAAAGAGCTGTTTCATCGGGATAAAACTCAGCAAAAACAATGTCCGATGTATTTGAACTGGGCTTCATTTCTCCGCTTACTGAAACTGTGTCAAAATCTCTGACACCCTTTGCAAGAACAGTTGATGCAAGGAAGGTAACATTGCTGAGAGTAAGATTTGTATGGCTGTATGAAGAGGCAGTTGAATAAAGCTTCGAAACAACTCCGAAATCCTTAATAACGGCGTTTACTGCCTGAGAAGAAAAGGCTTTAACATATTGAATTTGCCTCTGGCTTCTGTTCAGCGACGCTTCAATATTATCCAAATCTCTTTTTCTTACATAGGTTTCTGCAAAGCTGCCCTTGATAGTTACCGAATCTCCTTTTTTAATTCCGAAATCCGTAAAATCATAAAGAGATGTTACTGTAACTCCGCCGATAGCATCGTTAATCGGAGCAATTCCGTCAAGGTCAAGAGCGAAATAATGGTTTATCGGTATTCCGTAAAGAATTCTGCTGATTGATTTTATCGTGTTTTCACACGAGGTTTTCTGACCGTCGCCGTAGGCATATGCAAGACAGAGCTGCATTTTATCCGTTCGAAGATAAATTCCGCTTTCGGAAAAAACATCAACATCGGTCATAGTGTCTCTCGGGATAGCAATAACGGTTGTTTTTCCTGTTTTTGAATCAAGAGCAATAACCATATCCGCATCTGCCTGACCTGCCGAACCCGTTGTGCTTCCCTTTCCGAGAGAACGCTTGTCAACGCCGAGTGCGGCAATGGAAATAACATTATCGTTATATAAATAAGTATGCCCGTTGTATTCAATAGTTTTACCGTTATCGTAGCTGGAAGCGCCGTCAATAACATCAATTTTGCTTGTTTCAGAGCTGAAATCCTTTTTTCCGAGTCGGTCAAGAACAAAAAAGGTTCCAAAGCCCACAAAAACAAGAATTAAAACTATAATAAATATTGCAAGCAAAATCCTTTTTACGGTCTTTGCGGTATCTTTTTTCTTTTTTCTCTTAGAAGAACTGCTGTGAGAATGGCTTGAGGAATGCTCTGTGTGTGATGAGTGAGAATGTGTTCTCCTCTGTGATTCTCTTAAAGTTCCGTCTTGCGCCTGCTGAATATGGTGCTCCGAGGCATGAAAATCACTTTCGTGCACTGATTTGGTTTCGGTTTCGATTATTTTAAAATCGGACTGCACGGGAACGGATTCGATATCACCATCATTTAAAGTGAAAGGATTGTCGTCGTTTTGCGAATCCGCTTTAATAATAAAATCATCTCCGGTGAATTCATTATTTCCCGAACCGAAACTGAATTCATCATTTTGTTTGTTCATCTTTAATCATCACTCCGCAAACAAGATACCTGCTGCTCGGATCGTTTATGCAGGTACTTAAAATAACAATTTTACTGTTTATATCAAGCTCAATGTCTTCTCGTTTGTTCACCATCATAGACTTTGGATTTAAAAGCATTTGCTGAAAATCGGAAAGAACATTTGCATCACTAAGGTCAAAGGAATTAAGAATATGCCTGTTGTCATATTTAAAGGCTGAAATAATTTTATAGGTTAATTTACGCTCGGGCAGATAGATATAAAATGTATCCTGCTTATCAAAAAAATCTTTTTTCCGAAATCTGTGAAGAGTATTGAAATAAAGCTCGTTTCTTCCGTTGTGGCCGTAAATAACAGTAACTGAATCGTTAAAATTCTTTCGGTTCATAGATTGTGTGAATATAGCGCCTAAAGCGTTATACTCTTTTTTATACGCGTCATGATTGAGATAAAAATTATCGTTTTTTGCGCTTTGAACAATCGGATGATCAACATTTGTTCCGGGTACGGTAATCCATGCGTAAATTTCATCATTCTGAGATTGAAGAGATGAAAAATCAATAGGGTTGTCCGCAAGGGGAGATGTTGAATTTTCAGAAACCGATGGTTTTGTTGAGGGCTCGGAAATTTTTAAGGCATAATAATATTGATATGTCTCAAATGCAATTCCGAATATTCCGATTATAATAAAAAGAACAGAGATTATAATCAGTATTCTTCTTGCTTTATTGTTGTTCGATTTTTTGTTTTTGTTTTCCAATGATAATCACCGACTGTGCGTACATTAAAAAAGACCGGTTTTCACAGAAAACAGGCCTTTTTTGATTCTAAGTTTAATGCCAAAAAGTTCCGGCTTATTCTTATTTAAGTCAGGCTCTCGGAATTAATGCTTGATTTTATTCTTCGTCTTTTTTCTTTGAAAGTGCAAGAACAGAAACGCCGAGTCCTATTGCGGCAGCGGAAACACCTGCAAGTGAAACAACACCTGTTTTGGGAGATGTACCGCTCTTGTCTTTTTCTTCAACTTCCTCAGCTTCTTCTTCGGTTGTTTCCTCTTCGGGTTCGGAAGAGGTTGTTACATAAGCCATCATTGAAACCTTGGAGAATAAATCCTCGTTGAGAACTTTAATTTCGATAGTGTTAGCATCTGTTTTGATAATGATGTAGTCCTTGCCTTCAACTGCGCCCTCGGGGAAAATCCATTTAATTGTTTCACCTTCTGAAGGATAAGCAACAAAGGTAATATGGTTGGGATCTGAGGGGTCAACTGAGTAAGTAGGCTTCTGACCGGAACCGTTTGTTGTGGGATCTGCGGGCTTAAAGGGAACCTTTGTTGTTCCGCTTGGGCTGAGAACTGTTGAAGGTTCGGCAAAAGCAACAGCATTAACGCAAATAACTGAAAATGCCATAATTACCGCTACAAATACAGAAATTAATTTTTTCATATTTAACACCTCATAATGATGAAAATTATAAAATTAAACAATACACCAATACTTGAAGTTATTATATCACAGCTGTTTTTAATTGTAAAGCCATTTTTGAATATTTATATATTGGAAATTGATAAAACAGAAAAGAGAGCCTGAATATAAATTCAAACTCTCTAACTATATATTATGTTAATTCGGCTTTTCCGGTGCAAAGATTATAGTATCTGCCTTTTTGCTTCATAAGGTCATCGTGGTTTCCGCGTTCAATTATTTCACCGTGCTCAAGAACCATTATTGCATTTGAGTTTCTTACCGTGCTCAGTCTGTGTGCAATAACAAATACGGTTCTGCCAACCATAAGGCGATCCATACCGTGCTCAATATGCATTTCGGTTCGAGTGTCGATAGAAGAGGTGGCTTCGTCAAGAATCATAACGGGAGGATTTGCAACAGCGGCTCTTGCAATTGCAATAAGCTGGCGTTGTCCTTGGGAAAGGTTTCCGCCGTCTCCTGTAATAACGGTGTTGTAACCGTCAGGAAGTCGTCTGATAAAGCTGTGAGCAGAGGCAAGCTTTGCTGCTTCAATGCATTCCTTATCGGTTGCATCAAGCTTTCCGTAGCGTATGTTATCCATAACCGTTCCCGTGAACAGATGAGTGTCCTGCAAAACCATGGCAAGACTTCGCCTTAAATCATCTTTTTTAATTCTTTTAATATCAATTCCGTCGTAGGTTATTGAGCCGTGCTGAATATCATAGAACCTGTTTATAAGGTTTGTTATTGTTGTTTTTCCGGCACCGGTAGAACCTACAAACGCAATTTTCTGTCCGGGATTTGCGTAAAGATTTATATCTTTAAGAACTGTTTTGCTCTCGTTGTAGCCGAAAACAACATCCTTAAAAATTACCTCTCCTTTAACAGGAATAAGCTTTCCGTTGTCATTCCAGTTCCATGAGCATGAGCCGTCTTTTGAGCGGGCTTCCTCAAGGGTAACATTGCCATCATCGACCTCAAAGGGCATATCCATTATTTCAAAAACTCTTTCAGCGCCGGCGAGTGCCGAAAAAATGTTATTCATTTGGTTTGTTACCTGATTTATAGGCTGACTTACCTGCTTTGAATAGCTTAAAAAGGTGAAAAGAATACCGGGAGAAATTATTCCGGAAAGTGCCAAAAGACCGCCTAAAATCGAAATAGCAGCATAAGATGTGTTGTTAAGACCGTTCATTGACGGGCCCATAACACCTGCATAGAAATTTGCTTTTGATGCCGATTTGAAAAATGCATCGTTGCATTCCTTGAATTCAGCCTTTGCTTCTTCCTCGTGGTTGAAAACCTTAACAACCTTCATGCCCTCAACCGTTTCTTCAATCTGTGAATTCATCATACCCAGATTTTTTTGCTGAGCACGGAAATGCTTTTTTGTTTTTGAAGCAATTTTAACGCTTACTGCAATCATTATTACGAGAAAAGCAAGCGAAATCAAAAAGAGCTGCCAAGAAAGTCCGATCATTGCGGCGATAACGCCTATAAAGGTGAAAACGCTTGAAAACAGCTGAACTATTGATTGCTCAAGCATCATTTGAATATTGTCAACATCGTTTGTAAAACGGCTCATTATTTCGCCGTGTGTTTGTGAATCGAAATATTTCAGAGGAAGTCCCTGAAGATGATTGAAAAGATCGCGGCGAATAATGTTTGTTGTTTTATAAGCAATATTAACCATTATTTTGCTTTGAATGAAAGAGAAGAGTGCAGTTCCCACATATAGCAATGCAAGAATAATAAGCTGTCTGATAAGGCCGTTTCTGTCAAAAACGGGATAAATATAATCATCTATAATTGGCTTTAGCTGGTAGCTTGCAAGAACCGAGCAGGCTGTGTTTCCGATAAGTGAGAGCAAAACAACAAAAAGAAGCAGCTTGCTTTTTCCGATGTAGCTCAATATTCTTGAAAAAACCTGCTTTGTGTTTTTGGGCTTTGCAAAGCCGTGCTTTTCGGGATTTACGGGCGGCATTATTCAAGCACCCCCTTTTGCTGTGTAGTATAAATTTCACGGTAAATTTCATTGCTTTCCATCAGCTCGCTGTGTGAGCCGATTCCGGATATTTTACCGTCGTCGAGAACAATAATTTTATCTGCATCCTTAACAGAGGAAATTCTCTGCGCAATAATGAAAACCGTTGTTTCTTTAAGCTCGTTGTAAAATGCTTCTCTGATTTTCGCTTCGGTAGCAGTGTCAACGGCAGAGGTTGAATCGTCGAGAATAAGTATTTTTGGATTTTTAATCATTGCTCTTGCAATGCAAAGCCTTTGCTTCTGACCTCCCGATAAATTCAGACCGCCCTGAGAAAGATCGGTGTCGTAGCCTTTGGGCTGCCTGAGAATAAAGTCGTGAGCCTGAGCGTTGCGGCAGGCTTTTTCAATTTCTTCATCAGTTGCATCTTTTTTACCCCAGCGGATATTTTCTTTAATGCTTCCGCTGAAAAGAACATTTTTTTGTAAAACAACGCCAATCATTTCGCGGAGCTCTTTAATGTTGTAGTCTTTAACATCAACATCGTCAATTAAAACCTGACCCGAGGTTGCATCGTAAAGACGCGGTATGAGTGAAACAAGGCTTGATTTTCCGCTTCCAGTTGAGCCTATAATTCCAACAATATCTCCGGGATTTGCAACAAAGCTGATGTCTTCAAGAATGTCGTCTCCGCTTGTTTGAGTTGAATAGCGGAAGTTAACATTTTTAAATTCAACCTTACCTTTTCCTGCGGGAGAAACGGTTCTTTCCTTGTTTTTAATATCCGATTCCGTGTTGAGAACCTCGCCGATACGCATTGCACAGGCCTTTGCTCTTGCAACTTGAATGAGCATCATTGAAACCATAACAAGGTTCATAATAACAATCATTAAATAATTGGCAAACTTTGTGAGCTCGCCGACTGTCATAGTGCCGTTATTAATCTTATTTCCGCCCTGCCAGTATATGAAAATAACTATTGAGTTGAAGATTAAAAGCATAATCGGCATTGCAGTAATGATAAGTCCCGAAGCCTTTTTACCCTGAGCCATAAGGTCGTTGTTGGCTTTTTTGAATTTTTCTTTTTCATAATCCTCACGAACAAAAGCCTTAACAACCCTTATACCTATAAGATTTTCCTGAACAACTCTGTTGAGAGAATCAATTCTTTTCTGCATTTTCTGAAACATAGGAAATCCGAATTTCAGAACAAGCGCAACAATAACGATAACAAAGGGGAGAATCACCAAAATTATTGAGCTCATTTGCGGATTGATTTTAACTGAGAAAAATGCCGCAACTACAAGCATTGCAGGAGCTCTTACAAGCATTCTGAGGCACATCATTATTGTGTTTTGAATTGCCGTTATGTCGTTTGTCATTCTTGTTGTAAGAGACGCTGTTGAAAATTCGTCAATGTTTTTGAATGAAAATGTTGAAATTTTTTCGTAGGTTGCATTTCTGAGGGAATGGGCAAAGCCCTGGCTTGCAATTGAGGAAAGCTTCATACAGGTTATTCCTCCCGACATTGCAATAAGAGCCATTGCAATCATAAGAACACCGTATTTTATTACATATTGCTTTCCGCCGGTACCGTTAACACCGATATCATAAATATCTCCGGCAATATTAGGAAGCTGCAATTCAAATGTTACTTCAACAAGCATTGCAATAATGCTTCCAACTGCTGCTGCCCAATATCCCTTCATATATTTTGAAAGATTTTTTATCATATGGGAATTATACCTCCTCGTTTAAGTTTTCTATTGCTCTTTCAAGATATGCTTTAAACTGTTTTTTTTCATCATCCGAAAAGCCTTTAAGCATTAAGTCATCGGTATTTCTGAACATAAGAAAAACCCTGTCTGCGGTTTCCTTTGCCTTTTCTGTTGCATAAAGGCGGATAATTCGAGAATCGTTTTTATCAGGCTTTTTTTGTATAAATCCCGCCTTTTCCATTTTTTTAATTGAAACAGATGCGGTTGCAGGACTTATGTTCAGCTTTTTAGCAAGAAATCCTGCCGTTGCACCGTTATTATCAATTAAGCAAACAAGCATTTTATGCTGACCGATGAATAATCCTTCGTTTGCGAGAAATTTGCGAAAATGGTTATCAATAATATGCGAAAGGCGGATTACTCTGAAATTTAATTCTTTTGGAGTTGGTTTTCTTTTCATACTTTTTCTCCGCTGTAAAATATTTAGCAGACTAATAGTTAGGCGACTAACAGTTAGTTAACTAAATATGATTATAGCACAAAAAAATGTTTTGTCAACAAAAATTTGCAATTATTAAAATTGTGTGCTAAAATCTATAATCCATATGGATTGTATTAAGTAAATTTTTGGGAGGAGTGCGTAGAATGAATTATGATTTATGCAATGAAAAGGTTATAGATTCAATACTCAGGAAGCACGGATTTTCGTTTTCAAAAGCGCTCGGACAGAATTTTATTTGCAATCCCGAGGTGTGTCCGCGAATGGCGGAGGAGCTGGACGCAGACGAAAATACGGGAGTTATTGAGATAGGACCCGGTATCGGAGTGTTAACAAAGGAATTGTGCGCTGTTGCGGGAAAGGTTGTTGCAATAGAGCTTGATACACGGCTTATTCCCGTTCTTTCTCAAACGCTTGAGGATTATTCAAATGTTGAAGTGATTAATGCCGATGTTATGAAGCTTGATTTAAGAGGGCTAATTGAGGAAAAATTCAGCGAATTGAAAAGCGTTAAGGTTTGTGCAAATCTTCCTTATTATATAACATCACCTATTATTATGATGCTTCTTGAAAGCGAGCTTCCGATAGATGAAATTGAGGTAATGGTTCAAAAAGAGGCGGCTCAAAGGCTTTGTGCCGAAATCGGCAGCCGAGACTCGGGCGCAGTAACAATAGCGGTGGGCTATCGTGCACAGGCGCAAATGCTTTTTGAGGTTTTGCGCGATTGCTTTGTTCCCAGCCCCAATGTTGACAGTGCGGTAATGAAGCTTAAAATAAGAAAGCAAAAGGCTATTGAGGTTTCAAATGAAAAGCAGTTTTTCAGTGTGATTAAGGCGGCGTTTTCACAGCGCAGAAAAACAGCGGTAAATTCAATTTCAAATTCTTTAGGAATAAACAAACAGGAATTAAACGGAATTTTTGAAAGAAACGGAATAAATACCAACGCAAGAGCAGAAACTCTATCTTTAGCAAACTTTAAAAATATCACAGAGGAAATTTATGGCAAAGAACAAAAATAAAACAGATGTTTTTGAAAAGGCAACGGTGCCGAAGGCCGTTGCTTCACTTGCAATTCCGTCTATGCTCGGAATGCTTGTAAATGTAATATACAATATGGCGGACACATTTTTTGTCGGTCAAACGAAGGATTCAAATCAGGTTGCCGCTGTTTCGGTAACAATGCCCGTGTTTCTGCTGCTTATTGCATGCGGAAATATTTTCGGCGTTGGAGGATGCTCGTTTATCAGCCGTTCACTCGGAGAGGGTAAAACAGAGCGTGTAAAAAGTATAAGTGCTTTCTGTGTTTTTTCGTCAATAGCAACCGGTTTTATTATGATGGCACTGATGCTTATAGGCTGTGCGGATTTCACCGGAGGATTTCTCTTAAAGGCAATAGGCTGCTCGCCGAATACATGGGATTTTGCAAAGGATTATCTTAAATATATCGCAATAGGAGCGCCCTTCGTTGTTGTTGCCGTTATGGCGGGAAGCGTTGTCAGAGGCGAAGGCGCGGCAAAGGAATCAATGATGGGAATGATGATAGGAACAATAACCAATATCATTCTTGACCCTGTTATGATTACCGTTATGAAAATGGGTGTTGCAGGTGCCGCCATTGCAACGGTTATCGGAAATATAGCTTCGGTATTGTATTTTCTTATCTATTTCTTAAGAGGAAAATCAATACTTTCAATTTCGCCCAAAAGATTTACTATTAAACAGGGAATACCGAAAAATGTTATTTTTATAGGTGCTCCGGCATCGTTTAACAATCTGCTTATGAGCATTTCCAATATTATAATAAACAATGTTTTGGTTTCTTACGGAGATGCGCCCGTTGCTGCAATGGGTGTTGCAATGAAGGCAAATATGCTTGTAATTATGATTCAAATGGGACTCGCTCAGGGTATTCAGCCGCTTATCGGATATTGCTACGGCGCAAGAAATCCAAAAAGGCTTAAAAAATCGCTTTCTTTCAGCGCTATGTGCAATATTATCATAGGAACAGTTCTCGGAGTGCTCTGCATTGTATTTGCTAAAGGAATAGTCAGAGTCTTTATCAATGACGAAGAGGTTATAAAATACGGAGTATTAATGCTACGCGCGCTTGCAAGCGTAGGGCCGTTTATAGGCATAATGTTTGTTTTGAACTTTTCTTTTCAGGGAATGGGCAAGGCGCTTCACAGTATGATTTTATCTGTCGGCAGGCAGGGACTTATTTATATTCCGCTGCTGTTTATATTAAATAAAGCGATAGGGCTTGAGGGAGCAATATGGGCTCAGCCCATTGCAGACGGCGTTTGCTTTATAATGTCGGTTGTAATGTTTATGCTTATAAATAAGGAGCTCAAAAAAATGGAAAGTCCGCTTAAGTCCGGCACGGAGGAAGATTATGCCGATTAAAATGACAAGCGAAGAATCACGCGAAAGAATGGAGCAGGGCATCCGATAGAGCCTGAGCTTCGTTCTCAGGGAATGCAGTTTAATATTGATATTGATTATTGAGTAAAAAACCGCGTTCGGAATTATTCCGAACGCGGTTTTATCAGTTGCTTTTGCCTGTGTAATCAGGATTCAGCTTTTTAATATTTGAGCGGGTTTTAAGAACGGTGTTCTCCATATCGTCTTTATATTTAAGAAGGGCCTCCATATAAGTGATTTCAAAAACACTTGAATTGTATTGCTTGTTTTTATCCATAAACAAAGGAATATCGTAGCCTTTTTCATTGAACTCTCTCTCGTTATAGATTCTTTCGTCGTTAACATAATAATACTTGTAACCGTAATTTGAACGGATTTCGGATTTATATTTAACCTTGAAAGAATCGTTTTCAAGAGTCATTCTTTTTGAAATAAAAGTGTTTTTATTGTTGTTCTCGGAATAGCTTGCGGTGTTTGAGCAAATGTTGATTTTATTACCCTTAGATTCAAGAATATAATATCTTGTTTGGGAATCGTTTGAAACGCCCGAGGAAATTCCTTCGTTGGAATAAAGCAGATTTGCTTTATTGCCGTCGAAGTTCCAAACCTCAAGATAATATGTCGGAACAAGCTCAAGAACATATTCGTCGGAATAAGGGCGAACCTCTGTGTTTACCTTTTTATTTCTCCTGTAAACCAAAAGGAGCTCTTGCTTTGAATCATTGTTGAAATCAATAAGCTGTGCAACTCCGAGACCGTCAATATAGGCGTATCTGCCGTCTGTCTTAACAGAAGCAAAGCCGTATTTTTCATTGTATTTTTCAATAATACCGTAGTATGCTTCGTTTCTTCGTTCTTCCGGTGTTTTTTCTTTGGCTATTTCCGCGGTGTCTATTCTGTATTGAATAAAATTGGAAATTCCTTTTTCAACCTTATCCTGAAGTCTTGAAGCCTTTGCCTGACTGATTCCGGAGAGAGTGATTAATTCACATTCGTTTGTGATATCTTTTTCGTTGAGAGTAACGCTTCCGGAAAAGAAATCATAATGAGCGGTATCTTTTTTCTTGCTGAATTCTTTACCGCTTAACGAATAGATTCCAAACTCTTCGGGCTTTTTTTGAGAGTTTTTAAGAATGAAATATTTGTTATTCTTTCGGTAAAAGGCAATAAAGCTTCCGTCAGTATCCTTTTTACCGTGTGAAGCCTGAGAAGAATAGAGCTTTTGAAAATCTCCGCCGTGAAAGCCCCAAATTTCGAGCGTGTATTTTCCGTTATCCGAAAAGCAAATCATCAATTCGCTTTTTTTGTTATCGTCGAAATCCATTTCGCGTACGGCGCAAACGCCTCTCATTGAGTAGTATTCATCGCCTTCCGAGGTGGTTTCGGTTAAATCGTATTTGCAGTCTCCGTATTCCGCTATGTATTTTGTGCAAACAATTCCCGCTTCCTTGTTAAAGCGTTCGATTCTTTTGTTGCTCGCTGAAATTACGGAGGAGATTGAGGTTATGCCAACAATAACCGCAAGAATAAAGCAAACAAGAGCGTTGAATTTTTTTCTTTGAGAAGCCTCCATGGAAAGATAAGCTTCTTTTATATTTGAAAACGCAAAGTACAGCTTGTCGCGAACAAGAAACAGAAAAGCAATAAATTTTTCTTTTTTTTCTTCGGGCTGATGCTCGGAAAAATCGGAAGTCTTTTTTTCTGCTCTTTTCGGTTTTTCTTCAATTGTTATTTCATCGTCTTCAAAGTAATCGTATGACTTAGCCGTTTTTCCTCACCTCTTTACCTCACAAACCGTGCTGTTGTTGTATTTTATCATATTATTACAAAATTATCAATATGCTTAGAAAGAATATGAAGAATGCGCTGATTTAAGGGATTAAAAAACAGGGTATCCTTTGATACCCTGTTATATGGAGCGGATTACGAGACTCGAACTCGCTACCTCCACCTTGGCAAGGTGGCGCTCTACCGGATGAGCTAAATCCGCACAACAACGGTATTATAAACAAGAAAGAGTATTTTGTCAAGTCCTGCGCTTAATTTGTTTAATATTCCTGTTTACAAACAGGGCGATTTTTGATAGAATTAGATTACAAAAAAGAGGATGTTTTATGGATTACAGAATTTCACCTATCGGCAGCGTGTGGGACAGAGGCTTTTTTTCCGTTCCGGTCAGCATTGCCGAAAATATGCTAAAGCTTTCAAGTGAAAATCAAATAAAAGCGCTTCTTATTGTTTTGAGTAAGAACGGAGCCGCAAACAGTGATGAAATATCAAAGCGCCTTGGCGTTTCAAAATCGGATGTTGAAGAATTTATGCAGTTCTGGATTGACGAGGGTGTAGTTTTCAGCGAGGATTCAAAGCCGTCCGTTAATCCCGCCGGAGCGGAAAAGCATAATGAAGAGCCTAAACTAAGTGAGGTAAAGAAGGTTGCTTCAATCGGAGTTCCGAGCCTTTCTCCGAAGGATATTGTTTGCCTTTGCAGGGAAAGTGAAGAGCTTCAAACTCTTTTGAACGAGGCGCAAACCGTTCTCGGACGAACTATCAGCCATGCCGAGCAGGAAATGCTTATTAATATGACAAATTTCTATGGCTTGCCGGTAAGCATTGTTCTTATGATTTTAACCTATTATAAATCGGAAAAGGAAAAGGGCAGAGCAATCGGAGTTTCCTATATAACTAAAATGGCAAAAAATTGGGCTGAAGAGGGAATTGCAACTATTTCCGATGCAGAGGAAAAGCTTAAAGGTCTTGATTACAGCGATAGGCTTTGGGAGAAAATTACCGAGCTTTCGGGAATTAAGCATAAAACCCCAACCGAAAAAATGCGCAAAATGGTTGAAGGTTGGGCACAGGATTTTTCAATGGAAATGATTGAAATTGCATGCAATGAAATGAAGGAGCACACTGAAAAGCCCAATTTGTCCTATGTTAACGGAGTTCTTAAAAGCTGGAAAAAGAAAGGCATTAAAACTCCCGAGGATTTTGAAAAGGACAGAGAGTTATTTGAACATTCGGCTCAAAAGAAGGAGAAATACGGTTCTCTTAAGAGCAAGCCAACCTATGATTTGGAGCAGATAAAGCGAGATGCGCTTAACAATACGGAGATTTAAAGGAGATAAAAATGGCATATCCTTCCGAATATTATTCAATTGCAAAAAGAGAGCTTGACAGACGCAGAGAAAAAGCAACTCTCAGTGCACAGTCACAGGAGGCGGAGCTCCTTTCAAAAATACCCGAGCTTGCACAGATTAAAAGTGCACTTGCAAAAATAGGATTTAATATTTCCAAGGTATTCTTTATGAATTCCGATAAAAAAGCTCAAATTGAAAAGCTTGCAAGCGAAAGCCTTGAATTGCAAAAGAAGAGAGACGAGCTTTTAAAAAAGCACGGCTATTCTTCCGATGCGCTTGAGGTTCATTATTCATGTCCTCATTGCGGCGATACGGGATTTATCGGAGAAAGGCTTTGTAAATGCCAAACAGAGCTTTTAAAGGAAATTGAAAAGCGGGAAATCGGAAAGCTTGCTCCAATAGGAGAATGCACCTTTGAAAGCTTTGATGTTAATTATTATCCCGAGGAAAGTGAAAACGGAATATCACCGAGGCTAAAGGCACAGAAAATCCTTGATTCCTGCCGAAGCTATGCGGGAAGCTTTACTCCTGCTTCCAAAAATATAATGTTTATGGGCGGAACGGGACTCGGAAAAACCCATTTAAGCCTTGCAATAGCAAATGTTGCAATCAGCAGAGGCTATCATGCAGTTTACGGAACAGCTCAAAATATTCTTGCCGACCTCGAAGCTGAGCGCTTCGGCAGAACGGCAAGGAACTACAATCAGTCGTCAGTTCTTGATTGTGATTTGCTTATTCTTGATGATTTGGGATGCGAGTTTACCAATCAGTATTCCGTTTCCGAATTGTATAATATTATTAATTCGAGAATTCTTTCAAAAAAAGCAACAATCATCAGCACCAATCTCGGATTTGATGAGCTGTCGGCAAAGTACGACCAAAGAATAACAAGCAGAATAAGCGGAGAATACAGCGTTTTAACCTTAATCGGAAACGATATAAGATATATTAAATAATTAAATGAGAATATCGTTATAATTATGCTAAACAGAGAGGGTTTAATATGCTTTATTATATTGTTTTAGTACTCGGAGCAGTATTTTCAATGGCATTTTGTATTTTAAGAATGCACGGTTGCAGTATCAGAAATCTTATACTTAAAATTGTTTCAAGCCTTTGCTTTTTGCTGACAGGAGTTTTTGCACTTATTAATAATCCGGATGCATCAATTTACGGCTCGCTTCTGATAATGGGTGGCGCTCTCGGACTTGTTGGTGATACTCTGCTTGATTTAAAGGGAATTTACAGAAAAGATGCAAACACATATTTAAAAGGCGGATTTCTGTTTTTTCTTGTAGGACATGTTTTTTACAGCGTGGCAATAATCTACACCGTAAGGCTGAAATGGTGGGTAATTTTGATTTGTGCGGTTGTTTCGGTTGTTGTTTCGGGCATTTCGGTTGCAAGTGCAAATATTATGAAGGTTCACTACGGAAAATACCGAAGAGTTGTTTTTGAATATGTTTCGCTTCTCGCGCTAACCACAACTCTTTCGCTTGCAGCAGCAGTAACTCTTAAAACAAAGGCTATGATTGTTCTTTCAATAGGAGCAGTTTTGTTTCTTCTTTCCGACGCGGTTCTTTCGGGAATATATTTCGGAAAAAACCAGGATACAAAGGCGCGCCGTTTGATAAATCATATTCTCTATTATGCAGGTCAGTATCTCATTATGTCTTCAATTTTGTTTATCTAAGCACTATCGGAATATTTTATCGGCACGGCACCAAAAAGGTATTGACATACATATTTTATTTTGGTAAAATAGTCAGGTCGTAAAGATATTCGGGCCATTAGCTCAGTTGGTCAGAGCCACCGGCTCATAACCGGTCGGTCCGGGGTTCGAGTCCCTGATGGCCCACCATTGAATAGGGGTATAGCTCAGTTGGTAGAGCAGCGGTCTCCAAAACCGCGTGCCGAGGG
>CAMFBH010000008.1 GCA_945948515.1 uncultured Clostridia bacterium | reverse complement strand
ACCTATTTTTAGGTTCTTAACTGTCATCGTTGTTTAATTTTCAAGGTCCTTTTATATTGCTCGCTTGTATTTTCCACTCGCGAGTGCCTTTTAATAATATCACCGAAAACGCCGATTGTCAACACTTTTTTTCAAAAAATTTGCAAGTTTTTTTCTTTCTGCATTTTGAATAAAAATTTCGTCTTGAATTAAATTTTTTTATCTGTTATAATCAAATGAACACATTATACATTATATTGTATTGCACTTTGGTTAATAATACAGTATATTTATATTACATTATATATAAGGGGGTCTGAAAATGCCAATCAGAATTGATAACGAGCTGCCGGCAAGGCAAAATCTTGAAATAGAGAATATATTTGTTATGACAAATCAGCGCGCCGACACTCAGGATATTCGTCCTCTGCGCATTATCATACTAAACCTTATGCCGACCAAAATTGAAACCGAGACTCAGCTCCTCAGATTGCTGAGTAACTCTCCGCTTCAGGTTGATATTGACTTTTTAAATACAACCAGTCATAATCCAACCCATGTTTCAAAAAGTCATATGCACAAGTTTTACAAAAGCTTTTCGCAAATCAGATCCAACAAATACGACGGAATGATTATAACGGGAGCTCCGGTTGAGCATCTTGAATACGAAGATGTGGATTACTGGCAGGAGCTTTGCGATATTATGGAATGGAGCAAAACAAATGTTTACTCCACATTGTATATTTGCTGGGCTGCGCAGGCAGGTCTTTACTACCACTACGGAATTCCGAAGTACAAGCTTCCAAAAAAAGTGTTCGGTGTATTTGAGCATGTATGCCTTGATACAACGCATCCGCTTATGAGAGGACTTGACGATGTGTTCTATGTTCCTCACTCAAGACACACTGAAATTCGCAGGCAGGATATCGCTCAGGTTAAGGATTTGCAAATTCTTTCTTACAGCGAAGATGCAGGAGTTCATATTATATCCGATATGGATTGCAGAAAGTTTTTTGTTACAGGACACAGCGAATACGAACGCGACACTCTTGCTAAAGAATATTTCAGGGACAAAGCAAAGGGGCTTGACATTGAAATTCCGAAAAACTACTTTCCAAACGACGATGAAAATCTTGTTCCCGTTGTTAAATGGAAAAGCACGGCAAGTCTGATTTTCAGCAACTGGCTGAATTACTTTGTTTACCAAAAAACACCGTACGATTTAAGTTTACTATAAAAAGGAAAAAGCCCGGACAGAAATCCGGGCTTAATTTATTTTTTATGTTCTTTTAGCTTATGCTTTGAAGTCAGACGCACATTAACAACAATATCCTTTGTTACTCCGCAGGAGGAGCACTTCTGAGGAAACATGCTGTACATGCAATCTTCTGTTTCAAGATGAATATTATATTCTTTATTTATGCACCTTCTGCACATACACAGAGAGGCAATCTCTTTTCGCTTTAAATTCGAACCCATAAGCAACCTCAAGCTTTATCTTTAACATATATTTTACATCAGCAAAAGCTCAAAGTCAACATATTAGATTTTACGATTTTTGTTTCTTTTTGTCTCTAATAATCATAATTACGGGAATTATGGCAAACGCACTGACTACTGCGGCGGCGATGAATATATTGGGAGTGGGAACTTGCTTAACAACACCAAGCTCAGTATATGTTTCATTACTGTCTTTAATAACAGCCGCTCCTATATAAGGCCCTGTTACCATTGGAATTAAAACAGAAAATATCATTTTAACACCCTGGAAGTGTCCGACCTTATCCTGAGGGGTTTTATCTCTGATAATTCCGTTTATGCAGGAATTGATTATGAGATTTGTTCCGAGCATGAGCGTTCCTGTAACCGCCAGAGAAGCCATACTTCTTGAAAAGTAAACCGATATGAAGCCTATAATAAGAATAACCAAGGACGGAATAAGAAATGCTTCTTTTCCTTTCTTATCAATAAGGCCGCCGAGTAAAACACTTGCAATGCTTGAAATAATAAGAACTATTCCGAGAACTATTGCGTAGTTATCTATTCCGAGATACCTTTGAATATAGATAATTAAATACGGCATAAACACCTGATATGACATTGCGAGAACACAATTTGCAACCAAAGAAACATAAAGCATTTTATTTTCTTTAACTGTTGCCGGACGAAAGCCGTAGATTATATTTTCAAAGTAATTACCTTGATTGGGCTTTATTTCTTTGTTATCTTTCAAAAGAAATATTCCGATTAGTCCTCCTACAACAACAAGCGAGCCGATAATAAGATAAAACGCTTTCCAATTTCCGCTTTGAGTTAAGCCGTCAAAGCCACCGAAGATTATAAGCATTGCCAAAAGTGGCATTATTGCAAGAACCGTTTCGCTTTTTCCTCTGTTAGTTTCATCTGTAACATCAGTTATCCAAGCATTAAACGCGGCATCGTTTGCGGTTGAGCCGAAGAAGGTCATTACACAATCCATTATAACAATTATAATAGCTGTTGCCGTTACGGCATTTAGAGTGGGAAAAAGCTTTGCCGTTTCTTCAACGGAAATAAAAGCAAAGGATGCGGTTGTTATACCCCAAATTATGTATCCAACGGCAATAAAAGGCTTTCGCTTTCCGATTTTATCGGAGAACGCCCCCATTATCAATGTGGTCAGCGTTGCGGTTACGGCACTTGCGGCAACCATATCCGCAATGTATTTGGGATTGTCGCTTACGGTATTATACAGAAAAACATTGAAATACATATTTTCAACCATCCAGGCAAGCTGTCCGAATAAGCCGAAAATAATCATAGACGCCCATATGCGCGACGAAATTTTACTTTTTGCCATATTTCCACCCTCTTTGATTTCAATATATCACAAAAGAAAAATGAATGCAATAACGCGCTGATTTTATCAAATAATAAAAAATGTATAAAACATTTTACTTTATACTATTGTAATGGTATAATACTCAAAAAACAATCAACGGAGTATTAAATATGAAGTTTTTACGAAAAAATTCAATAGGAATAATAATTTGCATTATTATTGCAGGGCTGTCAACCGTGCTTTCGGAAATCAGCATAGGCACTTTCTCGTTTGAAGTTATAGGCGCACCCGTTTTTGCAATTTTAATCGGCATGATAATTACATTAATCAAGCCGGATTTAGTAACAAATGAAAAGGTTAAATACGGAGTTAAATTTACCTCAAAAAAGGTTTTACAGTGGGCGGTTATAATTTTAGGGTTTTCTCTCAATCTCGGAACCATTCTTTCAGTTGGTTCAAAAAGCTTACCTGTTATCATTTCAACAATTTCAATTTCTCTTATAACGGCATTTGTTATGATGGAAATACTGAAAATGGATAAAAAGGTTTCGTGCTTAATCGGAGTCGGCTCTTCCATATGCGGCGGTTCAGCTATTGCGGCAACGGCACCGGTTATTGATGCGGGCGATGAAGAAATTGCACAATCAATTTCCGTTATATTTCTATTTAATGTACTTGCGGCTCTGATTTTTCCCACTTTCGGTCATGCAATCGGATTAGGTAGTGAGGGCTTTGCAATTTTTGCAGGAACAGCCGTTAACGATACATCATCGGTTACAGCCTGTGCATCAACCGCCGAAAGCATTTATTCTGTTGACGGAATTTTATCCGCCGCAGTTACGGTTAAGCTGACAAGAACGCTTGCTATAATTCCGATTACTCTTGCTTTAGCAGTTTACAGAACGATTAAAGCTAAAAAGAACGGTAAAAAGAAAAACAGCTTTTCAATAAAAAGGATTTTTCCGTTTTTCATAATATATTTCGTTATTGCTTCAGTTATTACAACAATAGTAGGCACTATGGGCGAATCCGCTTTTACGGTTTTTTATTTGGACACATTTGTTAAGGCCATGAAATGGCTTGCTAAATTCTTTATCGCAATGGCAATGTGTGCAATAGGACTTAATACAAATATCGTTAAGCTTGTTAAAGAGGGAGGAAAACCGATTGCAATGGGCTTTGCCTGCTGGGCGGCAATAACCGCGGTTTCACTCGGAATGCAATTAGCCACCGGAATTTATTATACAAATATCTAAAGTGTAAACAAAAAACCGAGCGTTTAGGAATTTCTTTTCCAACGCTCGGTTTTATAATTATGAACTATCCGTTATATCTGATACCATTTAATTTCGTTTGCATCAAGATGCAAATCAAAGCTGCTGCCGTCGCCAACATAAACGGTGGTATCCTGAGGCTCATAGGTGTTGTTTACAACACAATATTTTCCGTTTTTAACATAAGCGTGAACCTCAACATTATAGTTTGATGAATACCAGCGATGGAGCTCACTTTCAGCAGATGCCGACCAAAGCACCGCACGATAAAGAATACGGCTGTTTTTAAAGCTGTACGGAAGTCCGCTGATATATACTCCTCTGCCCTTTCCGAATGATTTAACAGCCATTTGAACCTCTGCTTCATTTCTAACCTGGAACGGAAGAGGTGTACAGTTTTGAATAAGAACCTCTGTTCCTTCGAGTGCAACTATATTCTTTTTGCCCTCTCCGAAATCAACCTCACCGTCTGTATCGGCAAGAATGAAATGTTCTCTGTGCTCTTTTGTATTGTACCTGTCGGTATTAAGAGCAAATCCGTTTTCTTTTTCAACACCGAGAACATCATCGAGCTGGAAGAATTTTCCCTGCCACTGATGAGCGGCAGGCTCACCTACGCCGATAAAGCCTCCGCCGTTATAAACAAATTCCTTCACAGCGGTGATAATCGTTTCGTCTATCCAATTTTCGCCGCCCGAATGAGCTGTATCCGCATCGCCCACATTGATTATTACATCAAAGCTCTTTAACAAATCCTTGTTTTCGCGGATATCGTCAAAGCTTATGAACGAAACATCAAAGGGCGCACCGCTGAGCGCTTCAATAATTCCGAAATATGAATAATTCTGCCTGTAATAAAGGCCGTGGTGCACCATATGGTTTCCCCAAGCGCGCATTTTGCCCCAGCAATTAAGAACGGCAACTCTTTTTACGCAATAAGGAGTAACGCCCTGAATATTATCATAAAGTGTGCGGAACTCCTGACAAACCTCTTTAATATACTGAACAAAATCAGGAAACTGCAAGGCGAGCTTGAGATATCCGCCGTAGCCAATTCTTTGAATAGGACTTCTGAGAATTGCTCTTCTTGCGGTTACCCAATTAACCTTTGCCTCCTTAACCGGATCTCCGCCCTCATAAAAGGTATCGGGGAAGAAATACGGCAAAAATCTGCCCTCTGTGTATTTAACATTTTTGATGTCGCTGAAAAGTCGGAGAGTTGCGCCGTTACCGACACTGCCTACAACCGCATCAAGTCCAATGGATGCAAATTCATCCATAAAAGGCTCCATGCCTATCCAATGGTCGCCCATAAACATCATTGCTTCCTTGCCGTATTCATGAACAATATCAACCATTTCCTTTGCAAGCTTTGCAACCTCTCGCCTTTGAAAAGCCTGAAAATCCTTAAATTCCTTTGACGGAATTCTGTATGTATTGTTCATATATCCCTGGTCGATTATATATTCAGGTCTGAAGCTATATCCAACCTCTTTTTCAAACTGCTCTAAAATATAAGGGCTGACAGATGCGGAATATCCGAACCAATCAACATATTTTTCTCTTGCAAGCTCATCAAAAACGAGGGTAAACTGATGGAAAAATGTTGTAAATCTAACAACATCAACATATTCGTGAGTTTCAAGGAAACGGCGCAGGCGTTCAAGTGAATGTGCTCTTGTTTTAGGCTGACGAACATCAAAGGTCATTTGAGGCTCAACATCCTTCCACTCGTTTACAACAGAGTTGTACATATGCACCGGGTCCCACATAATATAAGCAAGAAAGCTTACCGTGTATTCGTGAAACCTTTTTGCGGGAGAGATAACAACATTGCCTTTTTCTTCGTTATACAGCCATTCGCCGTAAGGTACTGCTTCACCTGTTGTTCGGTCAATAACCTCCCACCATTTTTTTATATCGTCACGGGTATTAATTTTGAGCATATCGGGATAAAGATGATCCATAAGATGAATTTCAAGCTTATCATCAACTGCCGTATGGAAGGATGTCATAATATACATCTGCTGAATTTCATCGGGATTAGACCTTGCCCACTCATTATCCTTTCTTGTGGTGTAATAGGTTGCGTAAACCTTAGCTCCGGTATCCTTGAGTTCCTGAGGGAATTCAGTACCGTCACAATCGCGGATAGCATCGGCGCCCCATTCGCCCATAATTTTCAATGTTTCCTTTACGACATCTGTATCGGTAGGGATTGTTACTCTTCCTTTAATGTTCTCCATAAAATTTACCTCAAGCATTTATTCTTTTTCAATAGTTATTATTTCATTATCCTTAAGAGTGATTTTTCCGCTGCGCATTCTTTTGCGACGAAGCGGAACGCCCTCTCTTATATAGAATTTGTTGTTTACAATATAAGCATCGGGATTTTTTACGGGACTTAGTATCCCGCCCAAATCATCATAGCTGATGTTATTTCGGAATGTATTGTGAATTGCCTGCTGCATACAGAACATTATACATCCGCCTTCATTTTGTCGGCTGTAATTATACTCATACACTGTTCCGTCACCCGAGTCGGCATCATACGCCATACCGTCCTGATTAAGTCTTGTATCGCAAGCCCTGTTAAATCTGAACAACGCATCCTTACATTTCCACGGCCATATTGCCGCCGCAACCTTCCCCATGCGCTTTTCGGGAAAGCGGTAAACTCTGTCGTTCATTTCATAAGCACAGGAATCCGCCTCATTATGTTCAACCAACGGTCTGAGTGCATACATGGGAGTTATTGCATCTCCGCCTGCAAGCTTTACATAATTATTTGCCATTATAATGTTTTCGTTGCCGAACCTTTTGAATGCTTCCTCTTCAAGCTCGGCAGAGCTGAATTTATCATGCTTATAGGTGTAACCGACGGCAATTCCCCATCTGCTTACATTTTGAACATGACAGTTTTTAACAACAACGCCGTCATATCTTGCAACACCTGTTGCTTCCTCGTTATCGGGCTTAGAGGCGGTCATATAAATTCCGCCGTTATTCATATGCTTGTTGTAAACATTTCCGCTGACATCGTGAACATACAAATCGCTCAAAATTATGTTGTGAAGCGTGCCTCTGTTTTTGGCAACAGCCGAAACGCCCGTGCGATCCATTTTGTGAGCGGCACAGTAATCCTCTTCTGTGGTAAAATCTTCGTAGTTTGTTATTTCAATATCGTGTATTAAAATATTTTCCGTGTCATAGAGCAGAATCGCGGAAGAAACATCGCCTTTATTAACATGAGCGCGGGAGTCGAGCACGGTTCCGTAATCCTGATACCAAACTCCGCTTCCGTCAGCATCAATTCGGGGAAGCCTTTCGCTTTCTCCGTACGAGCCGATTTCTATTGCTTCCTTTGTGAAATCTCCTGCGTTTTTTATATGAAGATATTGGGATTTAAACACAGAGCCCTTTTCAAGCAAAACCTTATCTCCCGGACAAAGTGAAATTTCGTTAATTCTGTTCAAAGTAGCAAATGCAGATTCGGGAGTTAAGCCGTTGTTTTCATCATTACCTGTCAGCGAGCTGACATAATATATTGTTGATTTCATTATCGTACTCCTCCTCCCTTATTCTCTTTTTGATAATCATTTCTACCTCTCTAAAGGTAAAGCGATCACCGTTGTATCTTGTAAATAAATCCTTATTGCTTTTGTAATATGCCTTCGCTTCCTTGCGTGAAATCTCCCTGTAATTATACACCTTTTTGATTTCCTTGCTTTCCGATACAAAATCGAGCTTAAATTCCGTTAATTCATTCTGCAAATATTCCGAAAAGGTAAAGTGCGTTAAGCCGTAAAAGGTTTCGCCGTTTTTAAGCTGAGCCTCTCTTTTTATATTTTCGGCGTCACATCTTTTTTTAACTCCTTCAAGGCTGTCGTCATCAATCAAATTGAGATTTTTTGCAAAAATAAGACAAGCTTTTTCATATTGCTCGTTTTTTGAGTCGGTAAAATAATTTTTGTTCATATCAATCACTCCGAAATAACGCTTTATTGACAACAAAACGCATTATTAGGTTTATTTGAACTGTAATTATATAATACCTATTTTACAGATATATTGCAAGAAAAATTTTACGCTGTAATCAGCAATGAACTATTATACATATACATATTCATATCCACACAAAAAAGCAGTGAATAAATCACTGCTTTCTTATTGTCCTTTAATTCTCTTTAGTGCGTTTTTTTCGAGTCGGGAGACTTGGGCTTGGGAGATTCCTACCTCTTTGGCAACCTCCATTTGAGTTTTACCCTGCATAAAGCGGAGATACATTATATTTCTTTCCCTGTCATCGAGCTTGCTTATCTCATCCTTTATCATTATTTCATCTATCCAATCGGTATCGGTGTTGCTGTCGCCCACCTGATCCATAACATAGATAGTGTCTCCTCCGTCGGAATAGACAGGCTCATAGAGTGAAACGGGCTCAACTATTGCTTCAAGTGCGAGAACAACCTCGTCCTCCGAAAGCTCAAGCTCCCTTGCGATTTCCGAAACAGACGGCTCACGGTTATTTTTATTTATCAGCATTTCCTTAACCTGCATAGCCTTGTATGCCGTATCGCGCATTGAACGGCTGACGCGAATTGGATTGTTATCTCTTAAAAAACGCCGTATTTCACCTATGCACATCGGAACGGCATAGGTGCTGAATCTTACATCTAAATCAAGATTAAAATTATCTATTGCCTTTATTAATCCGATAACTCCAACCTGAAACAAATCATCCATTGACTCTCCCCTGTTTTGAAAGCGCTGAATTACAGAAAGAACAAGGCGGAGATTTCCGTTAATCAAATCCTCTCTGGCTTTTTTATCTCCGCTTCGTGCCTGTCTTAAAAGAGTCATTTTTTCTTTTTCCGAGAGCACCTTCAGCTCGTTAGTGTTAATCCCGCAAATTTCAACCTTATTATACTGCAAAAAAATCATTCCCCACACACGATATGTATGAACGAAATTCACGCAGGGAATTGCAACAATATTATTATGAGCAGGGAGTGTTTGAAATATAAGACAGTGTTTACAAATATTTGAAAAAAAATAAACCGATTTTCATCGGTTTATTTTATATTAAGCTCTTTCATTATTCTGTTTTGACGCTCAGCCTCTTTATCCGCAGAAAAAATCTCGGCGGTTGTATTGAGACTTGTTTTCCTGTTTTTTGAAACACCGTTCAAAGCGCGGTGAAGATACGCAACGGGAATTAAAGAAGGATGCTTCTTTGAATAAGAATAATAATTTCTTACAACATCACGCGGCGGAAAAAGATACTTCAAAAAGGCTTTAACCTTTATTTTTGAATTTACGCTTGAACCGTTATTAAGCTCGTGTGTTAATCTTCTCATTCCTCTGTCGCCGTTTGAAAATCCAAAGGTTCCTCCGTTGAGAATAACCGATTCTAAATCCTGATAAAGCTCCGATTCTTTAGAAATATTATATTCATTTTCAAAGGGTGTGTTAAACCAAGCTGCGCAAATTGCAAAAATGCATTTTGAAAACTCTTCCAATCCGTTTTCCGATGAAAGCTTTAAAACAGTTTCTTCACTGACATTGCGTTTTCTGATAACGCAATCAATATCCGCAAGCATTCGTATGCCTGCTCCGCCATGGCGAAAATGCTTTGCAATATGGCTCAGCATATAAACAAGATGCGCCTCCCCGGTCAGATTAACGCAAGCTCCGTCGGCTTCGCAAAAGCATTCGGAATTAAGCTTGAGCGGAATTTTTTCATTAAAGCCCTCAAAGCATGTGTGAAGTTCAATATGACAACCGTGCTTTGAAAAGGTAGGAGTGTGCGCTCCCTCGGGCATTGAAAATCCCTTTTCAACAAAGGCACTTTTCAGCTTTTCAATGTTTTCCTCTTCTGTAACAAAATCCACATCGCCGCTTGTTCTGAAATCTCTTATCGGGTAGAGCTCTTTTATAGCACAGCCCTTTACGGGAGTGAATGGAATTTTGCACTCAAAAAAGACCTCTGATGCTTCGGAATAGAGCATATCTGCTTTTGCGGAATGTTGAATCGTGTAGCCTATCGACTGCTTATATTTCTTTTTCAGTTCGTCTGACAGCTTTTCATAAATCTCCCTGTGCTTTTCCAACTCAAATCCAACAACCGCACTGAGGTTATGCTCCTTTGCGAGTGAGAAAAGCTCATTTTGTGGGAAATCGCAGTTATATTCGGTTACTTCTTCATTCAGAAAATCGCTTAGAAGAGATATGAAAATCTCCTGTGTTTTTGTCATTTCAATTCCTCTTAAACATCACTTTAAAAGCGGCTTTAAATATTTTCCTGTGTAGGAAGCGGGGACTTTGGCAATCTCTTCGGGAGTTCCGCAGGCAATAACCGTTCCTCCGTTTTTTCCGCCCTCAGGTCCTAAATCTATAACATAATCCGCAGTTTTGATAACATCAAGATTATGCTCAATAACTATAACGGTATTTCCGCTGTCAACAAGCTTTTGAAGAACATTTATCAACCTGTGAACATCGGCGGAATGAAGTCCCGTTGTGGGCTCATCAAGTATATATACGGTTTTTCCCGTGGGACGCTTTGCAAGCTCTGTTGCAAGCTTTACGCGCTGAGCCTCACCACCCGAAAGAGTTGTTGCGCTCTGTCCGACCTTAACATATCCGAGTCCTACATCGGACAGCGTTTTAAGCTTTCTGTAAATCTTCGGCTGTTGTTCAAAAAACGCAAGTGCTTCATCAACAGTCATTTCAAGAACTTCAAAAATATTCTTTCCCTTGAATTTCACCTCAAGCGTTTCCCGATTGTATCTCATACCGGAGCAAACATCACACGGAACATAAATATCGGCAAGAAAATGCATTTCAATTTTTACTATTCCGTCGCCCTGACACGCCTCACATCTTCCTCCCTTAACATTGAAGCTGAAGCGATTTGCTTTATAGCCCTTCATTTTTGCATCTTGAGTTGAAGCATAAAGCTCTCTTATATCCGAAAAAACTCCCGTATATGTTGCAGGATTACTTCTCGGAGTTCTTCCTATCGGCGATTGGTCTATATCTATAACCTTATCAAGATTTTCTATTCCCTTAATCAAGCGGAATTTTCCGGGTCGTTTCTTTGCGCCGTTCAATTCATTTGCAAGATGCTTATAAAGTATTTCATTTACAAGGCTTGATTTACCGCTTCCCGAAACCCCTGTTACGGCGATAAATCTTCCGAGCGGAAATTCAACATCAATATTTTTTAGATTGTTTTCACACGCTCCCAAAACAGCAAGCGTTTTTCCGTTGCCCTTTCTTCTTGTTTCAGGCACGGGAACACACTTTTTTCCGCTCAAATACTGACCCGTTAATGAATTCTCGCACGCCATAATATCCTCTGCACTTCCTGCACAAACAAGCTCTCCGCCGTGAATTCCCGCACCGGGACCGATATCAACAACATAATCTGCGGCACGCATTGTATCCTCATCGTGCTCAACAACGATGAGAGTATTTCCCAAATCTCTTAGATGGCGCAGGGTTTCGAGAAGCTTTTCGTTATCTCTCTGATGAAGTCCTATCGACGGCTCATCAAGAATATAGAGCACTCCCATAAGTCCCGAGCCGATTTGCGTTGCAAGTCGTATTCTCTGACTCTCGCCTCCGGAAAGAGTTCCCGCTTCGCGCGAAAGAGAAAGATAATCAAGCCCTACCGAATTCAAAAATTCAAGCCGTTCTCGTATTTCCTTGATGATTAAATCGCCTATCATTTGCTCCTTTTCAGTTAACTCAAGCGAATTCAAAAACTCCAGCTCTTCCGTTATGCTCTTTTTACAGAATTCATCAATATTTATTCCGCCAACCGTTACGGCAAGGCTCTGCTCGGAAAGCCTTGCTCCTTTGCATTCCGGACAAACAGAGCTTACCATTACTGTTTCTATATCCGCTCTTGCCCATTCCGAGGTTGTTTCATTATAACGGCGATTCAGATTATTAACAACACCTTCGAACTCATTATTGTAAGTACCCGAGCCGTAGCTTGTTTCTCTTTTCATTTTCAGCTTTTTGCCCTTTGTTCCGTAAAGAATGGCATCTATTGCCTTTTTCGGAAGCATTTCAAGAGGCATATCAAGACTGAAATCATAAGCCTCGGCAAGCGCTTCAAAATACATTTTGCAAACAGAGCCACCCTCTGCAACATTCCATCCCGACGCTTTAATTGCGCCCTGATTAATTGAAAGCTTTTTATTCGGCATAATCAGGTCAACGGATATTTCCTTAAATTTACCGAGCCCCGAACACTTTTTGCATGCGCCGAAAGGATTGTTAAACGAAAACATTCTCGGAGTAAGCTCGCTGATTGATGTGCCGTGCTCCGGACAGGCATAGTTCAAAGAATAAAGTTCTTCACCCCTGCCGACAAAATCAACAAGCACAACGCCTGATGAAAGCTTAGTTGAAACCTCTATGCTGTCTGCAAGTCTGCTTCTTATACTTTCCGAAATAACAAGGCGGTCAACTATAACCTCAATATTGTGTTTAATATTTTTTTCAAGCTTAATATCTTCCGATAAATCATAAACATTGCCGTCAATTCTTACACGAACAAATCCGCTTTTTCTTACTTCGGCAAGCTCCTTAACAAATTCGCCTTTTTTACCCCTTGCTATCGGAGCCAATATTTGAATTTTAGTTTTTTCTTCGCACTTCATTATTTTATCAACAATCTGATCAACAGTTTGCTGAGTTATCTCCCTGCCGCAGACCGTACAGTGCGGAACGCCTATTCTTGCATATAAAAGGCGAAGATAATCATATATTTCCGTTACCGTTCCTACTGTTGAACGGGGATTTTTGCTGGTAGTTTTTTGATCTATTGAAATAGCAGGGCTTAAGCCCTCGATATAATCCACATCCGGCTTTTCCATTTGGCCGAGAAACTGCCTTGCATATGATGATAAGCTTTCAACATAGCGCCTTTGACCCTCCGCGTAAATAGTATCGAAGGCGAGAGAAGATTTTCCGCTTCCCGACAAGCCCGTAAAAACAACAAGCTTATCTCTTGGAATTTCAAGATTTATATTTTTAAGGTTGTGCTCTCTTGCACCCTTTATAACAATATTTTTATTCATCCTTCTCACCAATCCCTTTCAAATACTCGGCGTATCCGGCTTTGCCCTGCTCGGTAACAGGCTTAATCCATTTCTTTGAAAAATAAAACTTCAGACAGAAGATAACCTTGGGTATATCCTCAAAAATAAACATTACCGCATATGCCGCAAGAAACGGAACCTTAAACAGATAAACCGCTAAAACAGTTGCGGGCACCGACAATGCCCACAGGCACAGAAGCTCAAATTTTGCACCCGTAACAGTATCTCCGCCGGAACGGAAAACTGCAACAATCTGAAGATAAGCAAACATTCTAAGCGGAAAAGCAAAGGCATATATTATCATCATTTTTGCCGCTGTATCAACCGTAAGGGCGCTGATGCTTCCGCTTGTATTGAATAGGCTGACAAGCTGATGCCTGAATACCACAATAAATATTGATATGATTATTGCAAGCACGGGAACAATCACGGAAAACCTTTTTGAATCCTTTAATCCTCTGCTTATTTTTCCCTGACCTATTGACATTCCTATCATTACTGACGAAGCACTGCAAATGCCTATAAACAAAACAAAAGCGATATTCTCAAAGCTTCTGACAATCGTTAGTGCCGAAAAATACTCGTATCCCATATGGCCGAAAACCATATTGAAAACAAAGGTTCCCAAGCCCCACATACTCTCATTCAAAACAACGGGTGCGGCTTTTTTTATATAAAATTTGAATTCAGCCTTTGAAAAAACAAAGAACGATTTAAGCTTGGAAATCAAAATATTTTTTTGAAAAACGGAAACGAGAATAATTACGACAAGTCCTGACCATGCCGCTATTGCCGTTGCAAGCGCCGCTCCCTTTATTCCCATTTTCGCAAATCCGAATTTTCCGAAAATCAGGCAGTAATCAAGTGCTATATTCATAACGGTTGTTGCCAAAGAAGCATACATAGGCAGTTTAACATTTTCAACCGCTCTTAGTATTGCGGCAAGAATATTAGTAAGAGCAATGGGAATATACGAATATGCAACAATTTTCAGGTACTGAGCACCTGCGGCAATAACCTCCTTTTCGGAGCTAAACAGCTTTATAACATTCTGCGGAAACAAAAGTGCCGCAAGAGTGAAGAAAACACCTGCAATAAGAGTGAAGAGTATTGAAATACCTGAAAATCTTCGTATTTTTTTGATATTTTGAACTCCCCAAAATTGTGAAACAAAAACAGTTGCGGCAGAACAAAATCCTATTGTGAGCATTGTCATCAGCCAAACCCACTGCCCCGCCATACCGACCGAAGACAATGCAACTGTTCCGAGACTGCTTACAAACAATGTGTCAATCAAGGAAAAAGAGCTTGTTAGCAGATTTTGAAGCGCTACCGGTGCGGTTAGCTGTAATGTAATTTTCCAAAAATGCTTGTCCTTAAATAATCCCAACATACTTTTCTCTTTACTGTTCATTTTTAAGCTCTGTAATTTTATCTCTGAGATATGCGGCATGCTCAAACTCAAGAAGCCTTGCAGCCTCCCGCATTTCGGCAGACAATTTTGCAATAAGTGCTTCTTTTTCTTTTTTGCTCATGCGCTTTTTGCCCGTATCGAGCTTTTCTTTTGATGTAATTTCTATAACATCTCGAACATCTTTTTTAATCGTTTTCGGAACTATTCCGTGTTCTTCGTTATATTTTTGCTGAATGGTTCTTCTGCGAAGCGTTTCGCTGATTGCTTTTTCCATTGATGGAGTTACGCTGTCGGCATACATAATAACCTGTCCGTTTTCGTTTCTTGCCGCTCTTCCGATAGTTTGAACAAGAGATGTTTCGCTTCTTAAAAAGCCCTCTTTATCGGCATCGAGAATTGCAACAAGAGAAACCTCGGGAATATCAAGACCTTCTCTCAAAAGGTTAATTCCTACAAGAACATCAAACTCACCGAGTCGCAAATCACGGATAATTTCCATTCTCTCGATAGTATCAACGCTGTGATGCATATATCTTACTTTAATATCAAATCCCTCAAGATAAGAGGTTAAATCCTCTGCCATTGCTTTGGTAAGAGTTGTAACAAGAACTCTTTCACCGCGCTGAGTTCTTATATTAATTTCGCTTATCAAATCATCCATTTGATCCTCGGTAGGCTTAACAACAACCTCGGGGTCAAGCAGTCCGGTGGGTCTGATTACCTGTTCAACAATCTGTGCCGATTTCTCTTTTTCAAACTCGCCCGGAGTTGCAGATGTAAAGATAACCTGATTAATTTTTGAATAAAACTCTTCAAAAACAAGCGGTCTGTTATCATAGGCGCTCGGAAGCCTAAATCCGAAATCAATTAGTGACTGCTTTCTGCTTCTGTCGCCTCCGTACATTCCGCGCACCTGCGGAAGCATAACATGGCTTTCATCAACAAAAAGAAGAAAATCATTTGGAAAATAATCAATCAGTGTAAAAGGCGCGGCTCCGGGTTTTCTGCCACTCATTATTCTGCTGTAATTTTCTATTCCTTTGCAAAATCCTGTTTCGCGAAGCATTTCAATATCGTTCATTGTTCGCTCTCTTATTCTTTGAGCCTCAAGCAATTTGCCCTCGCTTTCGAAATATGAAACGCGCTCGCACATTTCCTCATATATTTCATTAAGGGCGATTTCCATTTTTTCAGGGCTGACAACATAATGAGAGGCAGGATAAATACAGGTGTGGGATAAAACTCCCTCCACCTTGCCTGTCAGCGGATTTATTTCGCTGATACGGTCAATCTCATCTCCGAAAAATTCAACTCTTATTGCTTTTCCCGATGAACCTGCGGGATAAATTTCAACAGTATCCCCGCGAACACGGAATTTGTTTCTGATGAAATTAATATCGTTTCTTTCGTATTGAATTGAAACGAGCTTTTTAATTAATTCCTCCCTGCTTTTTTCCATTCCTGTTCTGAGAGAAATAACCATTTTCCTATAATCAATCGGGTCGCCTATTGAATAAATGCATGAAACGGAGGCAACGATTATAACATCTCTTCTTTCGGAAAGCGCGGCAGTTGCACTGTGCCTAAGCTTATCTATTTCATCGTTGATTGCCGAATCCTTTTCAATGTAGGTATCGGTTGACGGAACATATGCTTCGGGCTGATAATAATCATAATATGATACAAAATATTCAACCGCGTTTTCGGGAAAGAACTCTCTAAACTCACTGCAAAGCTGAGCTGCAAGAGTTTTATTATGGGCAAGAACAAGTGTTGGTCGGTTAACATTTGCAATAATATTTGCCATTGTAAATGTTTTACCCGAGCCTGTTACTCCGAGAAGAGTTTGCTCTTTTTTACCCTCTAAAACACCTTTTGTAAGAGCGGCTATCGCTTCCGGTTGGTCTCCCGTTGGCTTATATTCACTGTGAAGCTTAAAATCCATTTTATATCTCCGAAGTAAAATATTTTTTATTATAAAACACAATTAGGGTTATTATACCTCATATAATTGATTTTTGCAAATAAATCTGTATAATAATATTAAAACAACAGAAAACGGCGGTTTTTGATGAAGATTATAAATGTTACGGCAAATGATGACGGAAAGCGGCTTGATGCATTTCTTTTAAAAAGTTTTTCTTCAATGCCCAAGGCAATGCTTTATAAGCAAATCAGAAAAAAGAACATAAAGGTTAATTCAAAACGAACAAAGCCCGATTACAGAATTAAATGCGGCGACGAAATTTCTCTCTATTTAAAAGATGAATTTTTAACCGAAAGCAAAAAGCACTTCGACTTTTTAAACAGCAGCACGGAGCTTTGCATTATTTATGAAGATGAAAACATTATAATTGCAGATAAAAAAATCGGCCTTCTCTGCCACCCCGACGGCAAGGAATATGTTGATACTCTCATTGCAAGAATCAAGCGTTATCTTTACGAGAATGGCGAATGGAATCCCGAAAGCGAAAACTCATTTTCTCCTGCTCTTGCAAACAGAATTGACAGGAACACAGGAGGACTTGTTATTGCGGCAAAAAATGCTCAGTCCCTCAGAATACTCAATGAAAAAATCCGTGACAGGGAAATAGATAAATACTATCTTACAATAGTTAACGGCAGACCTCCGAAAAAAGAGGATACTATAACGGGATACCTTGAAAAAGATGAGAGAAAAAATCTTGTTAGGGTTTACGAAGACGAAAAGCCCTCTCGCAAAAAGATTGTTACCAAATACAAGGTTTTAAAAACTAAAAACAATCTTTCTCTGCTTGAGATAGAGCTTCTCACGGGAAGAACTCATCAAATCCGCGCACATCTTGCTTCAATAGGCTGCCCGCTTTACGGAGACGGCAAATACGGTAAAACTAAAGGCAGATACCGTCAGGCACTTTATTCATACAAGCTCAAATTTAATTTTTTAAGCGATGCAGGAATTCTTTCATACTTAAATCAAAAAGAGTTTAACGCCGAAAACTGTGAAATAGAAGCCCTTTTTGAAAAAGGAGAAATATAAAATGAAAAATAATTTTTTAAGAATACTCAGCCCGATAACAATAGGAGTTGTTCTTCTGCTTGATGCCGCAGTTATCGGCTACACTGTTTTTGCAATAAAAAAGCTCGGTCAGGAAATGAGCCCGAAGGTTATTTTCTTTGCAGTATGCGTGTTTGCATCAATAATAGTCGGAATACTTGTTACCGTTGAATTATTTAAAAACGGAATAAAATTCGAAAGTGAGCAAATGGAATTCACCTGTGCGGACGACAATAACATTGTTCGCTATGATGAGATCGAAAGCATTGAAACTCAGAAGGACACAGCGCCCAGCTTTACTAAAAACTTTTTCGACCGCCGCGCTAAGGTTATTATTAACAAAAAAAGCGGAGATGTTATGACAATCGACATTGGTCTTGTTACAAAGGGCACCTTGGCAAAAATTAAAAAAGAAATTGAAAAGCGAATAATCAGCGAATAAAAAAGCACTCCTCATCATATTACTGAATAAGCAGGAGTGAAATAAAATATCCAAAAAATTACGCAAAAAAATAAGGCCGTTTACATAAATCAACTCACTTTCGGTGGGTTAATATGATATGTAAACGGCTTTTTAATTGCTATGAAATAATGCCATAAATTCACATAATATCCAAGTTTATTATTGCAACTATAAAATTAAAGGACAGGATTAACCTGCCCTTTAAACTAAATTGTACATATTCTTTGCTCGGACATCTATATCGTGAAGATATGAGTTAAACTTAACACTTGTAAGCAAATTGTTATACATCAGCTTATAGTTTTTCAGGCACTCATAAGAGTGCCTTTTTATATTTGATGCTTATTTTTTACTTTGAGTCTTTCCATTGCTCTTGCAAGGCTTGCCTGGGAGCGGTGATATTCCACAACTGAATGTTTTTGGCGCAATTCCTCCTCTGCGCGGATTTTTGCCTCCTGCGCGCGGCGCGCATCTATTTCCTCAGGAAGCTCCGCACTTGTGCAAACGAGTATTGCCTCATTATTAATAAACTCAATAAAGCCCGTACCGACAAACGCTTCAATAAGATTTCCGTTTTCATCCTTAATACGCATTTCTCCGGCTTCAATGGCTGAAACAAACTCATCATGATTTGCAAGAACGCCGAGCTCTCCGTCGTAAATGGGAATAACAAGCGAACTGCACTGCCCGTCAAAAAACACTCTGTTGCTTGCAACAACTTTCAGTTTAAATGTTTTCATTTAAAATCACCTTAGGAAAGGGCTTTTGCCTTTTTTAAGACCTCATCTATTGTTCCGGTCAGGAAGAAGGCTTCTTCCGGAATATCATCAAGCTCACCGTCAACTATTGCGGCAAAGCCTTTAATTGAGTCGCTTACCGAAACATACGCTCCGGGAATACCGTTAAACGCCTCCGCAACATGAAGAGGCTGCGACAAAAAGCGCTGAACCTTTCTTGCGCGGTAAACAATTTTTTTATCCTCCTCGGACAACTCCTCCATACCGAGAATTGCAATTATATCCTGGAGCTCTTTATACTTTTGCAAATACTCCTGAACCTTTCTTGCAACTCGGTAGTGCTCCTCACCTACAACTTCGGCTTCAAGAATTCTGCTGTTTGATTCAAGAGGATCAACCGCAGGATAAATACCCTGTTCAACTATTTTTCTGCTTAAAACGGTTGTTGCGTCAAGATGAGCAAAGGTTGTTGCAGGGGCAGGGTCTGTTAAATCATCGGCAGGAACATAAACCGCCTGAACAGATGTTATTGAGCCGTTTTTTGTTGAAGTTATTCTTTCCTGAAGCTCTCCGACATCTGTGGCAAGCGTTGGCTGATATCCAACAGCCGACGGCATTCTTCCCAAAAGAGATGAAACCTCGGAGCCTGCCTGAACAAAACGAAAAATATTATCTATGAACAAAAGCACATCCTGGTGCTCCACATCTCTGAAGTATTCCGCCATTGTAAGACCGGACTGGGCAACTCTCATTCTCGCTCCCGGAGGTTCATTCATTTGGCCGAAAACGAGAGCGGTTTTGTTAATTACACCGCTTTCCTTCATTTCGTTCCAAAGGTCGTTTCCCTCTCTTGAGCGCTCACCCACACCGGTGAACACCGAATAACCGCCGTGTTCGGTTGCGATATTTGTTATCAGCTCCTGAATAAGAACTGTTTTTCCTACACCCGCTCCTCCGAAAAGTCCTATTTTTCCGCCTTTCGGATAGGGTGTGAGAAGATCTATAACCTTGATTCCTGTTTCAAGAATTTCAACATCTGACGACTGCTCGGCAAAGCTCGGCGGATCGCGGTGAATTTCCCAATGCTCCTCACTTTCAAGACCTTCAAGCCCGTCAAGCGTATCTCCTATAACATTGAAAAGTCTGCCGAGAGTCTTTTTACCTACGGGAACGGAAATGGATTTACCGTTGCCTGTAACCTCCATATCCTTGCAAAGTCCTTCAGAGGCGGAAAGCATAATACATCTCACGGTATTGTCACCGATATGCTGCTGAACCTCCATAACCTTTCTTTTTCCGTCTAATTCAATTTCAAGAGCATCTTTTATGTTTGGCAGCTTCCCGTTGCTGAACTCAACATCAACAACAGGACCTGTTATCTGCACTATTTTTCCCTTATTCACAAAAACGCCCCCTAATTTCTGTTTTTCTGCGCATTTGCACCTGCAATAACCTCGGTAATCTCCTGAGTGATTGCAGCTTGCCTTGCAGTGTTATATTCTTTTCTGAGCTGTAAAGTCATTTCCCTTGCGTTCTCGGTTGCATTCTGCATTGCAAGCATTCTGGCATTATGCTCGCTGCAATAGGATTCTATAAGCGCACCGTAAACAAATCCGGCAACATAATTCGGAATAATACTGTCGAAAACCTGCTGTATATCGGGATAGAACTCAAGCTCCTCATAATAGTTATGCTCATTCTTGATGCTGAGTCCTTCCTTTTTCAGCGGCAAAAGCTGCTGAATCTGAGCCTCAACATTAAGAGAATTGATAACCTTTGTGTAAACAATATAAACCTCATCAAGCTTCTTTTCATTAAAAAGCTCAATCATTTTATCGCTTATAACCCTTGCTCTGTTCATGTTCGGGTTTTGCGCAGTGTATTTAAAATTAATGTCAACATCAATGTTTCTTCGTGCAAAATAATCTCTGCCCACCTGACCCACAACAAAACACATGTTTTTATTATCCGAAAGAGCTTCCCTTTCGGCAATTTTTAAAACATTGTGATTATACGCTCCGGCAAGACCTTTATCGGCGGTAACAACGATGTAGCCCTGCTTTCTTTCTTGAGGCTCAAGATATTCCCTTTTATCGAAATATTTATTTCCGACCTCGGGAGAAAGAGATAGAATTTTTGCAATCGTTTCCTGAAGCGTATAAAAATACGGTTCCGTGTTTTGAAGCGCAACGCGTGCCTTTTTCAGCTTGGACGAGCTGATTGTGTACATTGCGTTGGTTATTTTCATCGTGTCATTGATGCTGTGGATTCGATTTAAAATCTCCTTAGCGCCTGCCATTATTCTACTACCTTCCCATACGCATCGGCGGAATTAAGAATTTTTTCCCTAAGTTCATCGCTCAGTGGCGCGCCGCTTTCAAGCTCTTCTTTTATTTCGGGATACTTTTTATCAATATAATTAAGCAAATCGCTTTGGTATTCCTTAATTCTCTTTTCGCCGACAGAAACAAACTTTTTGCCGATTGCGAGAACGAGAGTTATAATCTGTCTGTAAAGAGGCATTGGATTAAACAGAGGCTGCTTGAGAATTTCAATCAGGCTTTTTCCGTAAACAAGCTGCTGCTTTGTTCTTTCGTCAAGGTCGGAGGAAAACTGAGTGAATACCTCCATTTCGCGATACTGAGCAAGGTCTATTCGCAAGGTTCCGACTGCCTTTTTCATTGCCTTAGTCTGAGCAGAACCACCCACACGGGAAACGGATAATCCAACATTTACCGCCGGTCGAACGCCGCTGAAAAATAAATCCGATTCGAGAAGGATTTGACCGTCCGTAATTGAAATAACATTTGTGGGAATATATGCCGAAACATCCCCCTCCTGTGTTTCAATTATGGGAAGAGCAGTTATTGAGCCGCCTCCGAGCTCATCAGTCAGTCTGCTCGAGCGCTCAAGAAGTCTTGAATGGAGATAGAAAACATCACCCGGATAAGCCTCACGACCGGGAGAGCGTTCAAGTAAAAGCGAAAGTGCTCTGTATGCAACGGCATGCTTGCTTAAATCATCATAAACAATTAAAACATCCTTGCCCTTATGCATAAAGTATTCTGCAATAGAGGTTGCAGAATAAGGAGCAATATACTGAAGAGATGAGGTATCCGAGGCTGTTGAACAAACAACAACCGTGTATTCCATAGCGCCGTATTTTTCAAGAGTTGAAACAAGCTTTGCAACCGTTGAAGCCTTTTGACCTATTGCATTATAAACGCAAATAACATCTTTGCCCTTTTGATTTATAATCGTGTCAACAGCTATTGCGGTTTTTCCCGTCTGCCTGTCTCCGATAATTAATTCTCTCTGACCTTTTCCTATCGGGAACATTGAATCAATTGCAAGAATTCCCGTTAAGAGCGGCTCCTTAACAGACTGCCTTTCAACAATTCCGGGTGCCTCTTGCTCAACGGCTCTGAACTCTGTTGATTTTATCGAGCCTTTTGAATCTATCGGCTCTCCGAGAGCGTTAACAATTCTTCCGATAAAAGCATCGCCTACGGGAACACCGGCTTTTTTATGTGTTCTGCGAACCTTACTTCCTTCATGTATGCCCTTTTCGTTACCGAAAATAATACAGCCGACAGTGTTTTTCTTTATATCCTGAACCATGCCTTTTACGCCGTTTTCGAAAACAACGATTTCGCCGTACATAACATGCTCAATTCCGCAAATTCTTGCTATTGAATCACCGACAAATATAACCGTTCCGACCTCTTCCTCGTTATGAGAAAAGTCGTAGCCGTGAATTTCACTTTCAACCTCTTTGAGTATTGAAATTATTTCATCCGTGCTGATAATTGCCACCGTTAAGCCTCCCCGACTGTTGTTTGCCGCAGATCTTCAAGCTTTCTTTTAATGCTTCGGTCAAACTCAACGCCCTCACATTCCAGAACAAAGCCTCCGATTAAAGAATTATCCTTAATAATTTCGAGCTCAATTTCCTGAGCGTTAAACTTTTTTGATAAAAATCTAATCAATCCGGATTTCTGCTCCTCTGTGGGCGGACATACGCATCTCAGATATGCTTTAAGAATACCTTTTTTCTTCTTGTATATTTCAACATATTTATCAAATATTTCATAAAGATGCTGAGCCTGTCCCTCGCGGCAAACGGTAACTATGAATGCTGTTTCATCGTCATTAAAAACAAGCTTTGCAACCTTTTCCTTCTTCATAAGCGGAACGGAGCTGTCACAAAGAATATCAAAAAGCTCATTCGTGTTTCTTAAAATATTTTCCATTTCTTCAACTCGTTCGGGTTTTATTCCGAGACTGAATAAAACCGTTGCGAAATTAAAGGTTATCTGGTTCATTTGATTCACCGTTTTCTTTTAAAAACTCATCATAAATTCTGATATTATCAAGCTCGCTGATTTCCTTTTGAAGAATTTTTTCTGCCGCTGTAATTGCTGTTGAAGCAATTTCACCCTTCAAGGTTCTGAATGCATCTGCTTTTTCGTTTTCAATATCGGTGTGAGCCTTATTAAGAATTCTACGCGCTTCTTCGTTGGCATCGCCCACAATTCTGTCGTATTCCGACCTTGCATCGTCCTTTGCCTCAGCCAGCATTTTTTCCGATTCGCGATTGATTTCGGAAATTTTATTTTGATATTCTTCTTTTAAATCCGCGGCATTTTTTTGAGCCTCGTCTGCGCTCTTGAACTGCTCAACAATCTTTGCTTTTCGTGCATCCATTGCTTTGCAGATAGGCTTCCAAAGAAAGCGCTTGAGCAAAATATACAGAATAACAAGATTTAATACAACAAAAAGCGCATTCCAATCAATTTTCACAATATTGATTTCTGCTGCTAACTGTATATTTGAGCATAAATATTCTGCTGCGTAAAACATAAATTTTTCCCTCTCAGTTGATTTTATCTAAGGAACAGGATGATAAGTATGCTTGCAACAAGTCCGTAAACCGCAGTTGCCTCAGAAAGCGCCGCACCTACGATAAGGGTTGAACGAATATCCTTTGAAGCCTCAGGCTGTCTTGCGATTGCTTCAACTGCTTTTCCTGTTGCAAGGCTGATTCCGAGACCTGCTCCGAGTCCTGTGAGAACGGCGATTGCCGCACCGATTGCTAATGCTGACATAATTAATATCTCCTTTGAAATAATTTTCTATATTAAAGCCTTATTCTTCAACGGCTTCACTAACATAAAGTGCTGTTAAAAAGCAAAATACATAAGCCTGTATAAATCCGTCAAACAAATCAAAATACAAGCTGAGAGGTATGGGAACAACAACCGGAACAACAGCTTTAATAAGCTCCATTATTATGAATGCTCCCATAATATTGCCGAACAAACGCATGCAAAGTGACAACGGTTTAATTAACAGCTCAAGTAAATTTATAGGCAGGACAATCGCAACCGGCTTAGCAAAGCTTTTCGCCCAGCCAAGCACTCCCTTTTCTTTGATTGATGCCATTTGAACAAGCAAAATACTCAAAACGGAAAGAGCAACGGTTACATTAAGCTCCTTAGTTGGAGGCTTTAGTCCGAAGATTCCAACCATATTGCATGTTCCGATATAAACGGCAACTGTCATTAGCCACGGAATATACCTCTCTCCCTTTTCACCGAGAGTGTCTTCGAAGAAGTTTCTAAGCTTTTCAACGCAGGTTTCGAGAATGAGCTGCCTTCTGCTGATTTCGCCTTCAACCTTTAGATTTCTTGTTAAAATAATGCTTAAAATAACAAGAACTATCGTTATACCGAAGCTTACAACAGTTGCTTCATCAATTCCTATTTCAGTGCCCGGAATAGTGAATACCGTTTTTGAAGTTAAGCCCTCGGTCAGGCTTTCAATCAGCTTATCTGCTATTTTCACAATTGTCCCTCCTTTCAAATACCATCTTAACTGCATTATACTACTAATTAAAAACAAGTCAATGTTAAATAATCCAAATTTTTCAATTTTATCTAAATAATAATGTTAATTATTATATATTTTTTAATGTTATTAAGATTTTAAACTTTTATTTCTCAATTAGTTTATTTTTTGTTTACTTTATTTATTGTATGGTGTATAATATATTATTGTAAATCAAAAGAAAAATATAAATATCAGATTTACGGAGGTATTTTTATGGCAATTCTTGTTACCGGCGGAGCAGGATACATTGGCTCTCACACCTGCGTTGAGCTTCTTAATTCTGGTAAGGATGTCGTTATTGCCGATAATCTTTACAACTGCAAAAAAAGCAGTCTCGACAGAATAAGAGCGCTTGTTAGCAAGGACTTTAAATTCTATGAGTGCGACATTAGGGACGCCGAAGGACTTCAAAAAATATTTGATAACGAAAAAATTGATTCGGTTATCCACTTTGCAGGCTTAAAAGCGGTTGGTGAAAGCGTTGAAAAGCCTCTTGAATATTTTGATAACAATGTTAACGGAACTCTCGTTCTTCTTGATGTTATGAGAAAAAACAATTGCAAAAAAATTGTTTTCTCCTCTTCCGCAACCGTTTACGGAATGAACAATATCAGCCCTCTTACCGAGGATATGGAGGTTGGAGGAGTTACCAATCCCTACGGAAGAACAAAGTTTATGATTGAATGCATACTCAAAGACCTTTACACTTCCGATAACGATTGGTCAATCTGCCTTCTCAGATACTTTAATCCCATCGGCGCACACAAGAGCGGAACAATGGGTGAGGATCCAAACGGCATTCCGAACAATCTTATGCCTTACATAACTCAGGTTGCAATCGGAAAGCGCGAATTCCTCAATGTTTGGGGCGACGACTACGATACCCCCGACGGAACAGGTGTAAGAGACTACATTCATGTTGTTGACCTTGCACTCGGTCATCTTAAAGCCGTTGAAAAGGTTGAAGCAGACAACGGTCTGTTTATTTACAATCTCGGAACAGGAATCGGCTATTCGGTGCTTGATGTTGTTCGTGCATTTGAAAAGGCTTCAGGCGTTAAAATTCCTTATAAAATCGCACCTCGCAGAGCAGGAGATATTGCAACCTGCTTCAGCAGCTCAGAAAAGGCTCTTAAAGAACTCGGCTGGAAAGCAGAAAGAGGAATTGAGGAAATGTGTGAGGACTCATGGCGCTGGCAGAGTCAAAATCCGCAGGGCTATCCCGACTGATAACACAAAAAATTTCATACAAAAAAATCCGTGTAAAAAATTTACACGGATTTTTTATTGCAATCAACAATCTTATTTGCTGATTTTAATAATCACAAGCGCTATAACTATATCTACAACAAACATTATCAATGAAACAACGCCCAATATGAGGGAATATTTGTTATATAGCTTTGCATTTTCGGGAACCTGCGCATTTTTCTTTTTTAAAGTTAACGGTACGGCTATACCCGCTGCTCCGAGCGGAGGAAGCACTCCTATCAAAATAACGCCTATAACAGAGCAAATAAAGGCAAATTTTGAAAGCTTATATATTACATTTTCATTGCCGTTCATTTTATCACCTAAAATTCAAATCCCAACCGAGCATCGCAGCCCTGATAATACGGATGCTTTTCACATTCAATTCTGCTTACATAATCAGCTTTATTAAACACCGCTTCAAGCCTTCCATGCCCTGTCAGGATATATTCTTTTGTTCCCGAAATCAAGGAAATAATATCCTCCTGTTCGGCAAATCCGAAATCAACCAAATCAAGAATTTCATCAAGAATTATAACATCGCTTTCACAGCGCATAACAAATTCAAACGCACCGGTTACCCATTCTTTATACTCTTCAAAGCTTTCATCATCGAATTTGAAAGGAACACTTTTCGGCGACCGAAAAACCTCGAACGGAATACTTTTGAGTTCAGATGAGGTACAGGATTTTAAAAACTGAACCATTGAAACGCTTAATCCTGCTCCGTGCGCCCTCATACCGGCACCGATTGCAGCCGTTGTTTTACCCTTACCGAGTCCGTAATAAATTTGAATCATCTGATTCTCACATCTTCTTTTGTTTTAAAAGTGTAGCCGTAGCGATCAAGAATATGCATTTTTTCAAGAGCAATTTCCGCTCCTTTTGCAACGCAGAGCTTCGGTTCATTTGCAACATTAACCTCAACTCCTCCGAGAGCCTCTGAGATAAGCTTATCCATTCCGTAAATCTCAGCGCATCCGCCTGTAAGAATTACACCCCTTGATGTTATATCTGCAACAAGCTGCGGCGTTGTTCTTTCAAACATATCCTTAGCCGTTGAAGCTATTGAATCAAACAAGGGCTTCAATGCAAAATAAAGCTCGTTTCCGCTGATTTCAACACAAAGCGGAAGGCCTGTTTTAATATCTCTTCCTCTTGCTTCGGTCATAACATCCTGCTCGCGTTCAACTGCACTTAGAACGCTTTTTTTGATTTCTTCAGCCGAAACCACTCCAACAAGAAGTCCGTGAGTGTTTTTTATATATTTAATGATTTCATTATCAAAATCGTTTCCCGCAATTTTAACGGTTTCGGTTTGCGCCATTGAGCCGCTTGTTACAACAGCCATATCGGTTGTTCCCGCACCTATGTCTATAACAAAAGTGCCAACCGCCTGCATTGGGTCAATTCCCGCTCCGAAAGCCGCTGCGAGAGGCTCTTCAAGAAGGCACACGCTTCTTGCACCCGCTGAAATCAAAACTGAAATAATTGTTCTTTTTTCAACATCTGTTGTAACAGACGGAATACATGCAAGAACTCTCGGCTTAAATATACTTTTGCCTATTATTTTTGAAATAAAGGCCCTGAGCATTTGCTCGGTTAAGTCATATTCTCTTATTGCTCCGTCGTGAAGTGCAGGAAGAACACTTACACCCTCCGGCTCTCTACCTTGAAGAAAATATGCTCTTCTGCCTGCATACAAAACTTTTTTTGTGTTACTGTCATAGGCAACATAAGTCGGTTCGTTCAGAACAACTCCCTTTCCGGGAACGGAAATAACTATTGAATTTGTTCCGAGGTCAATTCCCAAATCATAACCAAACATTTTTATCACGCCTTAATAAATATAATTATATGTTAAAATAAATCCTCTGAGTTGTCAACCGATAAAAAATAATCAAGCGCGCTGTATCTTCTGCTTTTTTTATCATTATTAACCATTTTTTCTATTTGCCCTTCACTTCCAACAAGAACAATAAGATTTTTTGCTCTTGTTATTGCCGTATAAAACAAATTTCTGTACGCAAGAAGCGGATTAATATTTACAACGGGCATGACAACGGCATCAAATTCTGAGCCCTGACTTTTATGAACGGTCATTGCATATGCAAGCTCAAGCTCTTTTACAGATTCGGATGAATACATTGCATCACGGTCGTCAAAACGAACATTGAAAACATCGCTTTCAATATCTATTCTTTCAAGAATTCCTATGTCGCCGTTAAAAACTCCTGTTCCCGAATCCCCGCTTTTAAACCAAGGAACATCATAGTTATTTTTTATCTGCATAACCTTATCTCCTTCGCGGAGAATATATCCCTTAAAATAAAGCTCCTTTTTTCTTTTGTCGGGTGGATTTAAAACAGACTGAAGCATTTTATTGAGATTTGCCGTTCCGCACTCGCCCTTTCTGCTCGGACAAAGCACCTGTATATCAGAAACTGAGTTTAAGCCGTATTTTTTCGGTAGGCGAGAAGTTACAAGCCCGGTTATTTTTGCAGAAGCGCTGTAAGAATCATTCTCTTTGAGCAGGAAGAAATCCGAATCCTCATCGTTTCTTGAAAGCTCGGGCATTTCACCCGAAACTACTTTGTGAGCATTCGTAACAATAAGGCTTTTCATTGCCTGTCGGAATATTTTTTCAAGCCTTACAACAGGAATTCTTCCGCTTTTGATAAGATCGGAAAGAACATTTCCCGCGCCTACCGGAGGTAGCTGATCCTTATCCCCTACCATAACAAGACGGCAGCCGAGCGGAAGTGCATCCAAGAGCGAGTTGAAAACGGTTACATCAACCATTGAAAGCTCATCAACTATAACGGCATCAACATCAAGCGTGTTATGGAGATTGTATTTAAAGGAGGCTTTTTCCTCGCCGTCCTTATATTCAACCTCAAGAAGCCTGTGAATGGTTTTTGCCTCTTCTCCCGTAAGCTCGCTCATTCTTTTTGCGGCTCTTCCTGTGGGAGCCGTAAGTGCAACACTTAATCCCCTGTTTTTCATCAGAGTAATTATACCTTTAACAGTTGTTGTTTTACCCGTTCCCGGTCCGCCTGTTAAAATAAGAAGTCCTTTATTAACTGCAATTTCTATTGCCTGCCTTTGCATTTGGTCAAACTTAATATTATTTGAAAGCTCAAAAGCAGTTACCTCGCTGGCAAATATTTCGCTTTGACGGGGCGGAAATTTCGTCATAACATCTATTCGGTCTGCAATATTCCTTTCAGCCTCGTATATTTCGGGAAGAAACAAAAACTCTTTCGAGTTTATATTCTTGCTTACAAGTTTCTTCTCCTCAATATTATTATCTATTGCAATTTCAACATCATCATCCATACAGCCGAGCATATCTTCAAGCGGCTGAATGATTGATTTTCTCGGCAAACAGGTATGTCCGTTTCTGAGATTATGTGAAATAATATGAAGAACCGCCGCCTCACTTTTAAAGCCAAAGGGTATATTTTTTCCCTCGGCAATTTCCTCGGCTCTGTCAAAGCTTATACCGTTATCCACTCCGACAAAGCAATACGGGTTAACCTTTAAAATATCGTAAGCCTCATCTTTAAACACATTGTAGGCATTTATTGCTTCGCTCTGGGTAAATCCGAGTGAAGTAAGCCCAAGCATTGCTTCTCTGACTGCAAACTGTGTTTTAAATTCTCTGCTGATTTTTTTTGCCTTTGCAAGGCTGATGCCTTTTATCTGAGCAAGGCGCTCGGGGTCTTTTTCAATAACATCAAGAGTGTTTTCTCCAAAGGCTTCTACCATCTTCAGCGCTGTTGATTCACGCACTCCGCTTATCACTCCGCTGCTGAGATAACGAAGAATTCCCGCCGTATCGGCAGGCATGGTCTGCGTTATACTGCTTGCATTGAACTGCCTTCCATGAACTTTATGAAAGCCCCAACTGCCAAAGCACTCTATCTGCTCGCCCGACTGAATTTCCGGCATTATTCCGACAACGGTAACAAGCTCTTCCTGTGAATCGACCTCAAGAACCGTGTAGCCGTTTATATCATTTCTGTATGTAACATTTTCAACCGTTCCTGTTAATTTTTCGTTTTCGGTTTCCACGGTTCTCACCTCTTTAAATCAACATTATGTGTAATATTTTAACACATTAATTTAATATACACAATAGATAGAAATACTAATTTGCATAAAAATACCCCGAGGCTTAAAAGTCTCGGGGTTTGAATTTATTCAAAAACAAATTCTCCGTTTTTATAATCGCAAACGCATTTAGAAGTCGGCTTGATTTTTTCTTCAAGAATAAGCTCGGAAAGCTTATCCTCAATTTTTGTTTGAATTGCTCGGCGAAGCGGACGCGCACCGTATGCCTTATCAAAGCCTGCATCGGCTATTGCAGAAACCGCTTCATCGGTAAAGCTGATTTCTATATCCATATCCTTAAGTCTCTTTTCAAGAGTTTTAAGAAGTCTTCTTGCAATTTCCTCAATATCCTTTTTCTCGAGCTGATTGAAAACAATAATTTCATCTACACGATTAAGGAATTCAGGCTTAAAGGTTCGCTTCAAATCAGGCATAACAAGCTCTTCAATAGTTTTGTTTTCGTCTTCGCTTTCGGATGAAAATCCAAGAGTCCTCTGTCTGTCGGTAATTTTTGATGCACCGACATTGCTTGTCATGATAATAATTGCGTTCTTAAAGCTTACCTTTCTGCCCTGAGAATCTGTTAACACGCCGTCCTCAAGAATTTGAAGAAGCATATTGAAAACATCCGGATGTGCTTTTTCGATTTCATCAAAAAGAACAACCGAATAGGGCTTTCTTCTGATTTTTTCCGTAAGCTGACCGCCTTCATCAAAGCCCACATATCCGGGAGGCGCGCCAATGAGCTTTGAAACCGTGTGCTTTTCCATATACTCGCTCATATCAAGCTTGATAATGGCGTTTTCATCGCCGAACATCGCTTCGCTCAAAGCTCGGCAAAGCTCTGTCTTACCGACTCCGGTTGGTCCGAGGAAAATAAATGAGCCGAGAGGTCTGTTAGGATTTTTAAGCCCTGCTCTGCCTCGCCTGATTGCTCTTGCAATACCCGAAACCGCCTTATCCTGACCGACAATTCTTTTATGAAGAATTTCCTCCATATTAAGAAGTCTTTCGCTTTCCTCTTTTGTGAGCTGAGTTACGGGAACACCCGTCCACTGTGAAACAACTGATGCAATTTCATTGGGAGTTACGGACTGAACCTCGTGGCTTGAACGGTTGCGCCATTTTTCCTTTTCTTCGTTCAAAAGCTTCTGAAGCTCTTTTTCCTTATCCCTTATCTTTGCGGCATTCTCATATTCCTGAGAATTAATTGCGCTCTCCTTTTCCTCGTTTAGGCGCTTGATTTCATTTTCCATTTCCTTAAGATTTGCCGGCTGTGTATATGCTTTAAGCCTAATGCTTGAAGCCGCCTCATCAATAAGGTCTATAGCCTTATCGGGAAGAAAACGATCCGCAATGTATCTTGAACTCAATTTAACGGCGCTTTCAATGGCTTCATCTGTAATTTTAACCTTGTGATGAGCTTCATATTTATCCCTAATTCCTTTAAGAATTAGTATTGCTTCCTCCTCACTCGGCTCATTAACTATTACAGACTGGAAACGCCTTTCAAGAGCAGCATCCTTTTCAATATTTTTTCTGTATTCATCAAGGGTTGTTGCACCGATTATCTGAATTTCTCCCCTTGCAAGAGAGGGCTTTAAAATATTCGCGGCATCAACCGCACCCTCTGCCGCACCGGCTCCCATAATTGTGTGAACCTCGTCAATGAACAGAATTACATCCTTTGCCGACGCAACCTCTTCCATTGCTTTTTTTATTCTTTCCTCAAAGTCGCCTCTGTATTTTGTTCCGGCAACCATTGAGGTTAAATCAAGGGCAACAATTTTTTTGTTTTTCAAAAGCTCGGGAACCTCTTCTTTAACTATTTTCAAAGCAAGTCCCTCGGCTATTGCTGTTTTTCCTACACCGGGCTCGCCGATTAGGCATGGGTTATTCTTTGTTCTTCTTGATAGAATTTGAATAACTCTTTTTATTTCTTCATCCCTGCCGATAACGGGATCTATTTTACCCTGCTTTGCAAGCTCAGTTAAATCCTTTCCGAACTCGTCAAGAGTGGGAGTTTTGCTTTTCGCATTCTTTTTTGAGCCTCTGCGCTCTGAGCCTGAATAATCCGAGCTTTCATTTCCGAAGGCTGAAGACAAATCATTAATAAGCGCGCTTTCACTTGCATTGCAATCATTAATGAATTTAACAGCGTAAGAGTCGCTTTCGCGAAGCAGTGCAATCAGCAAATGCTCTGTTCCGACATAAGAATGGAGCATTCCTCTTGCCGCCTGAAAGGCAACCTCAAGAATTCTTTTACATCTTGGTGTGAAGTCGTTTGGTGAAAGCTTAGTCGGAGTGCCGTAGCCGATTGTGCTTTTAATCATTTCCTTAACCTTATCATAGGTTACTCCGTTGCTTTCGAGAGCCTCAGCCGCAACGCCTGTTCCCTCTTCAAGTATTCCGAGCAGAATATGCTCTGAGCCGATATAGTTGTGACCGAAATTTTCTGCCGATGTTATTGCATTGTTAAGTGATTCGTTTGCTTTTTGTGTAAAAGAGTTGAATCTGTACATAATTATTCCCCCTATAATAAGGGAAAAACTCCCTTATTTGTTTAATTCCTCACGCACAAGCTGTGCGCGGAGCTTATCGCACATTTCACGGCTCAGGGGAGCATCTGCATTTTTAATCAAGGTAGCATCCTGAACCTCTGAAATAAGCTTATTGATTTTTTCATATGTGTTGTTGTCAAAATATCCGAGCGAGGCACCGAGTCTTGCTACGGAAGCAAGCTCAAAAAATTCCTTGCAGGTAAGTCTTCTTGCCATTTTCAAGGTTCCCATTGCCCTGAAAACTACATCTTCAAACTCCTCGGAATCCTTTAAGGCTTCTCTTGCCGCGCGCTCCTGCTTAACAATCTGATTGGTTATGGCGTTCAGATTGTCTATTGCACTTTGCTCACTGATGCCAAGTGAAATATGGTTAGAAAGTGCATAGAAGGCGGAATTTTCTCCGTTTTCTCCGAACATCTGCCTTAATGAAAGACCGAGCTTTGCAATCATTGCTCCGAGTCTTTCTATCTGATTTTGCGCTTTTAACGCCGGCAGATGAAGCATAACTGTGGCTTTCATTCCCGTTCCCAAATTAGTTGGACTTGAGGTTAAAAATCCAAGCTTATCGCTGAAAGCAATTTTTAAATTTTTTATAAGTATATTATCTACACGGTTTGCAGTTTCATATGCCTTTTCAAGATTTTGACCCGCACTCATTGCATAAAGCCTTATGTGGTCTTCCTCACAAAGCATTATTGAAACGCTTTCGTCATTTGAAAGGATAATGCTTGAATTATTATTTGCGGCGAATTCCTTGCTAATCAATCTTTTTTCAACAAGTGAATACGCCTCTGCTTTACTCATTGAAGCAATATCTGCCATCTCAAATTCAGATGCAAGAGGAGAATTTTTTATTGCGGCAAATATTTTTTTATTTGTGCTCTTTCTTATTTCGGAATTCATTCTTGCGGGAAACGGTGCATCCGCAAGGTTTCTCGCAAGTCTGATTTTTGAACTCATAACAACATCCGAGTTATTTCCGCCGTCTATATACCACTTAGCCATTATTCTCCTCCAGCTCTTTGATTTTGTCTCTGATTACTGCGGCCTGCTCAAATTCCTGATTTTTAACCGCCTGCTTCAATTCATCCTTCAGCTTATCAAGCTCGCTCTTTTCCTCCTTCGGCTCTTGCTCCTCGGTGTAGGTAACATTTTTTCCCACATGCTTAATATTGCCGTGAAGCTTTCTGATTGAGGGCTCAAGCTTGTCGAAAAACTTATCGTAGCAATCGGCACATCCTACTCTGCCGCTTCTTACAATATCGTTAAACGAGCTTCCGCACGAAGCACAGCGTTCAATTCCGGCAATGGAATTAAGCGCGGCATTTGATGCGCCGAGGAAGTTTCCGAAAAACGAATCTATTGAAAACGGCTCAAAAAGATTATCCATTCCCATTTCCTTAGCGCAATCTGCACAAAGGTGCATTTCGGTTTTTTTACCGTTTATATTTTGTTTAATAAAGGTTGTTGCTTCATTTTTGTTGCATTTTTCACAGAACATATAAATTCCTCCTATTCAATATTGGCTAAAAGCATTTGTTTTAAAAGCGAAGCACGCAATGCTCCTCTTTTTTCCGGTTCAATTTCTCTGAAATTGTTTTCACGGATTGCCGACAGCATAATTTTTGCGCTCTTAGAATCTATTATATTCTGATAATTCAGATTATAGATATTTGCGCTTGCCGTTCGCTCGTCTATTTCACTTCCGATTGAATTTATTAAATGAACAAGCGCCGACTCATTACTGTTTGCCCTTGTAATTAATATGCAGCCTCCGCCGCCTCTTCTGCTTTCAATTCTGTATCCCTGTTCCGGGGTGAAGCGTGAGGTTATAACATAATTAATCTGACTGGGAACACAACCCAGCTGCTGCGCAAGGTCATTTCTTTGAATTTGAACCGTTGGAGTTTCATCGTCGAACATATTAAGAATCATATCGGCGATCATATCGGTCATTCTCATTTTCCTGTCACTTCCTTTAAGGTCATATTTATTTTTGACTTTGACTTTCTTTGACCTTCTGTTGTAATATTAGCACAAAGGTCAGGGAAAGTCAAGAACTTTTTTGAAAATTTTTAATTCTTTAAAAAACAAACGGCGCGAAGCAATACCTCGCACCGTTTTTTACTATTCAGGGGGTTTTATAACACAATGCCGAAAAAATCAGCAGCCGCATCCGCAGTCGTTGCCGCAGTTATTTGAAGGACATCCGCAGTTACCTACTCCGCCTACAAGGAATAAGATGATGATGAGGATGAGAACCCATGAACAGCTATTGCCGCATGAATTACAACCGAAGCCCATAGTGCAACCTCCTTTCCCTTTTCTTGTTTATCCTATGTGAAAAGGGAAAAAGTGTTACACAATAATACCACCGTTGACTCCTAAAATCTGCCCTGTTATATATTTATTTTGAGATAGAAAATAAACCGCAGAAGCTATCTCTTCGGGAGTTCCGAGCCTACCGAGAGGAACCTCGTCTTTAAGCTCCTCCTCTGAAAAAGTGTTATTCATTCTTGTATTTATAATTCCCGGTGAAACACAGTTCACTGTTATACCGCTCGGAGCAAGCTCCTTTGAAAGCGCTTTTGTAAGCCCTATAACACCTGCCTTACTCATTGAATAAAGAGTTTCGCACGAGGCTCCCGCTTCGCCCCACATTGAAGCTATATTTATTATGCTTCCCGAATGATTTTTGAGCATAAGGCAAGCAGCATTTTTGGAGCAAAAATAAACAGCTTTTGAATTAACGCTCATTAAATCCTCGTAATCCTCATTTGATGTATCGTTTATCATTTTAATAAGGCTTACTCCTGCATTGTTAACGAGAACATCAAGACTTTTGAAGTTTTCAAAAAGAGCGTTTATTTCATCAAGGCTTTTTAAATTGCACTTTATTGCATTCACTCCGCTGTAATCGGGAGCGGTTTCATTATAGGTTATATATACTTCAAAGCCGTTTTGCATAAACAACTGAGCACAGGCTTTTCCGATTCCGGTTGCGCCGCCTGTTATTAATACTTTTTTCATTTGTTCATCACCGAAATTATTGTAGCAGAATGTGTTGAATTTTTCAACAAAAGCATTTATAATACTTATTACATTTAATATTCGCATTTTGAAAGGAATTTTTTATGGACAGAGAGTTTTACACCATTTCCGTTTATGTTGACGAAAACGAAAATCTAATAGGAATTCCCTGCGGAGAAAGTGATAAATACGGAATTGCAGATATAGACAAGGTTTACACTCTTAAAGCTCCGTACACTCCCGAGAGGCTTGAAAAATACATTGAAGAAATCATTGATGGGTGCTACACAAAAAAGCACAACGATTCTTCGGATTTATCAACCATTGAAAAATACACAAAAACAAAAGGATTTGCAAAGGCAACCGCTCCCTACACCTTGATTTCAATCGTTAAAACAAAAGAATCATACAGCCTTATGCCGACCTTTAATGATTATGAAAGAGGTCCGCTTGCGATTGACGACGATGAGCATATTCTTCCCAATCCTTACAAAAGCGGAGAGCTTTACGAGGTCTTTCGCGGATTTGTTGAGGTTTATGTTAAGGCAAATATTTTCTATAAAGAGCTTGAAGAAAGCAGAAATAACAAACAATAACAGTTATAAAACAGCCACACTGTGCAAGTAATGCAGTGAGGCTGTTTTTCTGTATATATAAAAAACCGTTTCACAAATTAATGTGAAACGGTTTTTGAATTCAATGAATTTTATGCTTTGGGAGCATAGAAATCAACAAGACCGAGAAGCTTATTGTACTTTTCAACTGCGCTGTCAGCAGCGGCGCTGAAGAGCATATCTGCTTTGCCCGGGAAGGCTTTCTTAAGAGCAAGGTAACGGGTTTCTCCATTGAGGAACTCGATATAATCCGCTGTGGGAGCTTTACTGTCAAGGCTGAACGGATTCTTGCCTTCTGCTGCAAGTGCAGGATTGAATCTGAAGAGATTCCAGTAGCCTGCTGCAACTGCCTTCTTCTGCTCTTCCTGGTTCTTAGCCATTGAAAGCTTAATTCCATGGTTGATACAGGGAGCATATGCAATGATAAGAGACGGGCCCTTATAAGCCTCTGCCTCGTGGATTGCTTTAAGGCACTGGTTGTAATCTGCACCCATAGCAATCTGAGCAACATATACATAACCGTAGCTCATTGCAATCTGTGCGAGGTCTTTCTTCTTAACGATTTTACCTGAAGCGGCAAACTTAGCAACTGCACCTGTGGGAGTAGCCTTTGAAGCCTGACCGCCTGTGTTTGAATAAACCTCTGTATCGAATACAAGAATGTTAACATCCTCGTTCTGAGCGATTACATGGTCAAGACCGCCGAAGCCGATATCATAAGCCCAACCGTCGCCGCCGAAGAGCCACTGAGATTTCTTGGAAACGAAATCAGCATCTTTAAGAAGATCCTCTGCTGCTTCCTTTGCTTCGCCTTCAAGATTTGCTGCCTTTACTGCTGCAATAAGAGCCTCTGAAGGTTCTTTATTTGTCATAGCGTCATCATAAGTAGCAATCCAAGCATCGCAAGCATCCTTAAGCTCTGCAACTCCTGAAAGAACCTCAACATCTGCTGCAATTCTTTCACGAATCTGCTTCTGAGCAAGGAACATACCGTAACCGAACTCTGCGTTATCCTCAAACAAGCTGTTTGACCATGCAGGTCCGTGACCGTTTTTATCTACTGTGTAGGGAGTTGAAGGTGCTGAACCGCCCCAGATTGAAGAACAACCTGTTGCGTTTGCAATGTACATTCTGTCTCCGAAGAGCTGAGTTACAAGCTTAGCATAAGGTGTTTCACCGCAGCCTGCGCAAGCGCCGCTGAACTCAAGATAAGGCTTCTTATACTGAGAACCGATAACAGTTTTATCGCTGAACTTAGCGGCAACCTCTGCCTTAACCTCGGTATCAACAAGAGCATCATATACCTTCTGACCGTCAAGCTGAGAAGCGATGGGCTTCATTGTGAGTGAGTTTGTGGGACAAACATTAGCACATGCGCCGCATCCTGTACAGTCAAGAGTTGAAACGATAAGAGAATATTTAAGAGTGGGAACAGCTTTAAGAGTTACTGCCTTTGTGTTTTCGGGAGCTGCTGCAACCTCATCATCTGTAAGAGCAACGGGGCGAATAACAGCGTGGGGGCAAACCATTGCACAGCGGTTACACTGAGCACAGGTTTGCTCATTCCACTCGGGAACATCAATAGCAATACCGCGCTTTTCAAATGCTGCCGAGCCCTGAGGATAAACACCGTCTGCTGCTTCAACAAATGTTGAAACAGGAAGGTCATCACCGTGAAGTCTGCTAATAGGATCAAGAATTTCCTTAACGAATTTCTTCATTTCGGGACGGTCTGTATCAACCTCGGTTTCAACAACCTCGTCAACTGCATCTTTCCAGCTCTCGGGAACTTCAACCTTAATAAGCTCTTTTGAGCCTCTTTCAATACCGTTGTGGTTAGCCTTAACGATATCGTCGCCCTTCTTGCTAAAGGATTTTGTTGCAGCGGCTTTCATAAGCTCGATAGCCTTGTCAACAGGAAGAATGTTTGAAATTGTGAAGAATGCAGACTGAAGAATTGTTGAAGCACGGCCGCGAAGACCAACTTCCTCTGCAATCTTAATACCGTTGATTATGTAGAAGTTGATATTGTTTTCTGCAATATAGCGCTTCATTGAAGCCGGAAGCTCTTTTTCAAGCTCTTCGGGAGTCCAAATGCAGTTAAGAAGGAATGTTCCGCCCGGAACAAGGTCCTGAACCATATCATACTTAGTTACATATGACGGATTATGGCAGGCAACAAAGTTTGCCTTGTTGATAAGATAAGTTGAGGTTATCGGTGTTTTACCGAAACGAAGGTGAGATACCGTGATACCGCCGGACTTCTTTGAATCATAGAAGAAGTAACCCTGAGCATACATATCGGTATTATCGCCGATAATCTTGATTGAGTTTTTATTTGCACCGACTGTTCCGTCTGAGCCGAGACCCCAGAATTTGCATGAGGTTGTGCCTTCGGGAGTTGTGTCGGGATTTTCTTTAACCTCAAGAGAAAGACCTGTTACATCGTCGTGGATACCGAGAGTGAACTCTTTCTTGGGTGAAGGAGCGCTCATATTTGCATAAGCAGAGATAATGTGAGCAGGAAGGGTATCCTTTGAGCCGAGACCGAAGCGGCCTGCATATACGGGAACAGCATCAAATTCGGTGCCTTTAAGAGCTGCAACAACATCAAGGTAAAGCGGCTCGCCGAGTGAACCGGGCTCCTTTGTTCTGTCAAGAACTGAGATTGATTTAACGCTCTTAGGCATAACATCAAGAAGGTGCTTAACAGAGAACGGACGGTAGAGATGAACGCAAATCATACCAACCTTCTCGCCTCTTGCATTGAGGTAATCAACTGTTTCTACGATAGTGTCGCAAACAGAGCCCATTGCGATAACTACTCTCTCTGCATCCTCTGCACCGTAGTAGTTGAAGAGCTTGTAATTGGTTCCGATTCTCTTGTTAACCTCGTTCATATACATTTCGGTTGTTGCAACAGCATCTGCATAATACTTGTTGCAAGCCTCACGGTGCTGGAAGAAAATATCGCTGTTTTCAGCAGAACCGCGAAGAACAGGATGCTCGGGATTGAGAGCGCGTGAACGGAATGCCTTAACATCATCCATATCAACCATTTCTTTAAGCTCGTCGTAATCCCAAACCTCGATTTTCTGAATCTCGTGAGAGGTTCTGAAGCCATCGAAGAAATGAAGGAAAGGAACGCGGCTCTTGAGTGTTGAAAGATGAGCAACAGCACCGAGATCCATTACTTCCTGAACATTTGCGGAGCAAAGCATTGCATAGCCTGTTTGGCGGCAAGCCATAACATCCGAATGATCTCCGAAAATATTAAGAGCATGAGATGAAATACAGCGTGCAGAAACATGAATTACGCTGGGAATCAACTCACCTGCGATTTTGAACATATTGGGAATCATGAGCAAAAGGCCCTGAGACGCAGTGTATGTTGTGGTTAAAGCACCTGCTGAGAGTGAACCGTGAACAGCACCTGCCGCACCGCCTTCGGATTCCATTTCGGCAACCTTAACGGTTTGACCGAACATGTTTTTTACGCCTCTTGCAGCCATAGCATCGGTTTCCTCAGCCATGTTTGAAGAAGGTGTAATAGGATAAATTGCCGCAACTTCGGTAAAAGCATAGCTGACCGTAGCGGCAGCGGTGTTACCATCCATGGTTTTCTTTTTTCTTGCCATTGGACTTCCTCCTAAAATAAATTATTATATTAAGCTGAATTTCAAAAGTTCGGGTATTTCTCCCTAACCTTGCTAATTATATCACACTGCTTTTGTTAATTCAAGAAAAATTATATACACATTTAAAAAAATTTGCCGAAAAAATGATAAAACCGCACATTAAAACTGTGCGGTTTTACAACTTATTATTTATCAGTCGTCTATGCCCTCAATCTGAATTACGCCGTTTTTCTTTGTTGTGTTTTTATCAACGGTTGAAATTTGAAGAATCAGGCTCTGTTTATTATTCTTAACATCAATAATCTTTTCGGCTGATTCACCGTAATCAACAAGGGATGCGCCGACTTTTATTTCTCCCGAAACATCTTTAAGCTTTAAATCTACGCTTGAAGTGTCTGCTTTAAGGGTAACCTTAACCTTTTCGGCACTTTTACCGTTGACTGTAATAACAAGAGTATCGCTGTAATCCTTACCGGTTGGTGATTTAGGAAGATAAACGGTTAATGCCAATTCATATTTTTCACCGGGGTCTGTTGTATCCTTTTCGGTGGGCTTTGTTGAAGGCTTTTCCGAGGGCTTAGCAGTTGACTCGGTAGGCTTTTGTGTTACCGTATTTCCTTGGTCATCATAAATCTCGGTAACAAGTCCACCGTTTTCATTTGTAACAAAATCACCCTTTTTATCTGTTACGGCATATGCCTTAGTTGAGCCCTTTGGAGCTTTTTTAGCGGAATTGGTTGTATTATTTCCTGCATTAGCCGCACCGCCCTGACCTTTTTTAGTGGTGAGAGAGCCGGGCTGAGTTGTTATAATCTCGGTTACAACCTCGCCGTTCTCATTAGTGACAGGCTCACCGTTTTCATTTGTAACGGTTTGTGTTACAACCTTATCCTTATATTTATTCTCGGTTTTGCTTTGACGGGAAACGGCAATTCCGACAGCAACGGCAACTGCCGCAATGATACAAATTACAGCAATAATAATTTGCTTTTTATTAAGCTTTTTCTCACTCATTTGAATTCTCCTTAATTATATAAAATCATCAAAAACAGCATCGCTCGGCATTCTCCAATCGCCTCTCGGACTGAGACTGACGGAGCCGACCTTCGGTGAATCGGGAACGCATGAGCGTTTAAACTGACTGATAAAAAATCTTTTAACGAAAACCTCAAGCCATTTTTTTATTACTTCATCCGAATACTTGCCTTCAAATGCCTTTTCGGCAAGAAAGGCCGTTTTGTCCTTTGAAAAGCCATAACGGACAAAGCAGTGCAAAAAGAAATCATGAAGCTCGTACGGTCCAATATTTTCCTCTGTTTTCTGAGCAATTTCTCCGTTCTCATCAGGCGGTAGAAGCTCCGGGCTTACGGGAGTATCAAGAACATCAATCAAAACTTCTCTTGTTTTTTCATCACTTACGGTTGCAACATATGCAACAAGGTAACGAACAAGGGTTTTCGGAACCGAAGCATTAACACCGTACATACTCATATGGTCGCCGTTATATGTGCACCAGCCCATTGCAAGCTCCGACAAATCACCCGTTCCGACAAGCAGACATCCATGTTTATTTGCCAAATCGAACAGAATCTGAGTTCTTTCTCTCGCCTGCGTATTTTCATAGGTAATATCCTTAATATCCGGATTGTGACCGATATCGTTCATATGACCTATACACGCATTTTTGATATCTATTTCCATCGGCGTTGCGCCAATGCTTTCAATAAGCTTAAGAGCATTGGTATATGTTCTGTCGGTTGTGCCGAAGCCGGGCATTGTTACACCGAGTATATTTTCACTGCTCTTTCCTACAAGCTTCATTGCTTTTTGTGCAACAAGAAGCGCAAGAGTTGAATCAAGTCCGCCGCTAATTCCGATTACACAGCCCTTTGAATTAACATGCTCAATCCTTTTTGCAAGTGCGCTCGCCTGAATATTGAATATTTCACGGCAACGCTCAATCCTTTTACTCTCATCGCCGGGAACAAACGGATAAGCATCAACAAATCTATAAGACAGGTCGTTTTCGAATGCATTTTCAAGAAGAAATTCAAAATCATCCGAAGCCTCTTCACCGAACACCTGAGCGTTATCAGCAAAACTCATATTTTTTCTGCGCTCAAAATTGAGCTTTTCAACATCAACATCGGCATAGGTTATAACATTCTCACGCATAAACCTTTCGCCCTCTGCAACAACAGAGCCGTTCTCACAAATCATTGTTGCTCCGCTGAACACCAAATCCGTTGTGCTCTCAAACACGGAAGCTCCGGCATATACATAAGCGCAGATACACCTTGCACTTTGATTTTTCACAAGACTTCTGCGGTAGCTTTCCTTAGAAACAGCTTCATCGCTTGCCGACAGGTTGCATATAATATTAGCCCCGCTCAGTGCAAGCGTACTGCTCGGAGGAACGGCAACCCACAAATCCTCACATATTTCAACGCCGAGAACAGCACCCTCGGCAAGAGGAATTGTTCCCTGACCTATTTCGACCTCTTCTCCGTTAATCATAACGGTGCCGCAGCAATCCGCACCGGAAGCAAACCACCGCTTTTCATAAAACTCCGTATAGTTTGCAATATAAGTTTTGGGAATTAATTTAACTATACTTCCGCCGCTGATTACGGCACAGCAGTTATAAATACTGTTTGCATAGCGTATAGGAGCACCCACAAGAAGAACCATATCAAGCTTTGCCGTGCTCCTTGCAATATCAACAAGCGCATTCTGCGCCGAATCAAGCAGAGCAGAGGAAAAGAACAAATCCGCACAGGTGTATCCCGTAACTGAAAGCTCGGGAGTTACAAGCAGTTTTGCTCCGTTGAGCGCCGCCTGCTTTGCAGCTTTAATTATCTCTTTTTTGTTGTAAGACGGATTTGCAACCTTGAGCTTAAGGCTCGCACTTGCAAGGCGTATAAATCCGAAATTCATTTTACCACCGCTTTTCAAAATTACAGTAGAGTTATCTTGAACCTGCACGAATAAACACACTCAGGCTCAAGTATTTTTACGCAACGCTTTTTCTCGAACGGAACATTTTCTTCATCATCAAAAACCGTAATACCGTTCCATGGCTCAAGCGCAACAAAGTTTCCATTGTTTGCACTGCTCCAAACAAGAAGGTTTTCAAACTCCTCATAATCAACACGAACTCCCCTTCCGGATTTTCCCATAAGTGTAGCTGATTTTGCTTCAATTCCGTCAAAAACCATTGCATCATCATAAAACAAAGAATGCTTCATTGGGATTTCTCCGTTACCATCAATAACGGAATATCTCTTTTCACCGTTGATATATCCGGTATGAATATCGGGGCGCAAACACATTTTGTTTATTTTTTTATCAAAAACAACTTTATAATCCTCAAAAGACTCATCATCTGATAGCGGACAGTTGAACGCGGGATGACCGCCTATCGAAAACGGAAGTATTTTTTCTCCCGTATTTTTAACGGTATATTCGGTTGTGAGCGTACTGCCGTTTACCGTGTATTTGATTTCAAGGCAATAGTCAAACGGAAATGCAGATTTTGTTTCATCCGAGCTGTTTTGAACAAAAGTAATGCTGTTTTTACAATGCTCCTTAACACCAAACGGAGAAATTCGTGCAACCCCGTGGCGCTTCATATTAAGCGCTTCTCCAAATGCTTCTGCATTTTCCTTGAGAACGCCGCATATCGGAAAGCACACGGGCGCCTGCCCTTTCCAGAATTGCTCGTCACCCTGCCAAAGATATTCTGTTGAGTTTTTAATTAGGGAATTGAGCTGTGCTCCTTCGGAACTGAGAACAACACACACCTCAGAGCTTCTTATTTCGTATTTCATATGCCCTCCGGCGAAAATTCCATTAATATTTTGATAAATATAATCAAAAGTATTATACATTAATTATATTATTAATGCAATAGTTGAAAATCGGTAAATTATAGGTTACAATATCATCATAGGAGGAGAAAGCAATGGATATTGATTCTTACATTTATGATGCTATTTTTTCCGAAGATGAAAAAGCACAATATTTTTATGAGCTTATTTGGGAAAATTTTAAGGAGACAGGCTTTGCGGTAACAGACGAGAGCGGATATGAAATTGACGCTGTCGTTAAAGCCGTTGCTCTTCAAAAGCTTCTCGGCGAATTCCAATATCGGCTCTACGATGTTGTTAACGAAACAGAATTTGAAGATGTTATTGAATACTGCGAAAATCTCGACTTTCACGAGGAGGAAATTCTTGAATACTGCAAAGCAATACCGCAGATAGAAACGGACGAAAACGATTTTGGCTTAAGCGTTAAAAATCTTCTTGATTACACAGCCGAAATCACTGCCGATAAAATGCTTGAAGAATTTTCGGCAGACGATATTTTTGATTATATGTTTGTTGCTTCATACGATTTTGAGCAGGATTTTCTTTTCAGCTTTGAAGATGTTGATGAATTCACGGCATTCGTTGATTCGCAATGTGAAAAGCTTGATGATTACAAAGAGGAATATCCGGCGGTTATGAATTGGATTGAAGCGGGAATGCTTTGCTGATTTTAAGTAGTAATTATATAAAAAGCACGGTGCAGAAAACTATAACTGCACCGTGTTTTTTTAATTTTTAATAACACACAACTTGAGTGACTTCGGAAGAACCTTAAATTCAACATCGTTGTAATCAAAGTTTTCCCCATCTGCATTACCGGGAATACTGCTTGAATCATCCATCCATATTCTTCCGCCCGTAATCTTAAGCTTTTTTACAATATCAGGGAATTTCTCATGAGCAACTCCCTTGCTGTAGCTCGGAATAATGGGGACAATCTTTGGCAGCGGCTGATATTCGACAAAAACCAAATCAAGAATTCCGTCGTCAAGCTTTGAATCCTTTGCCGGACAATAGCCTCCGCCGTAGTAGCTTGCATTGCAAATTGCCATAAGGCAATAATCCATAGGAGCTTTCTCTAATATGTACTCATGTCCGTCGTCATCAACACAGTTGAAACGGGCATTTATTTTGTTTTTCAAATGAGTTGCAACAGCCGGAACAACAGCAAAATTATAAGCATTGCTTCCGAGCGAGGGAATTTTTCCAGCAATTTTTCTTCCGATTGTTTCAACATAGGTATCAACACCGGCTGAAAGAACATTTATACAGATTTCTCCGTTGTAATCAATTAAATCAATAGGCATAATATCGTAGCGTACATTTCCGTCAACAAGACCGAAAGACTTGATTACATTACTTACATTAATTTTTTTTGTGTTATAAATTTTCTTTGCAAAATCATTGCCTGTTCCGAGAGGAAGCACCATAAGAGGAGTTTCACTTCCTGCAAGACCGTTTGCAATTTCATGAACTGTTCCGTCGCCTCCGCAGGAAACTATAACGGCATCGCTCTTGAACTTCTCGGCATATTCACGGGCGATTTGAGTTGCATCGCCTTTTTTATGAGTATGCTCAATTATCATTTCATGCTCATTCCATCGGAAAGCGCTTTTTATTCTTTCAAACAGCTCGGATTTATTAAGACCGCCGGCTATTGGATTTTCAATAAATACATATTTCATTTTCATCACCACAAACAACAAAATGCTGATTATATATCCATTTTATTATTATTTGAAAGAAATTTCAACACTTTAGATATTACAATTATATAAATTTTTAACAAAAAAGGCAGGGAAATTACCCTGCCTTAGAAAACACAAAATATTTAGACTGTTAAACCCATTCTTTGATTATCTGCGGATTTGCAAATATTTCATCAAGCCTTTTCATAAACGGAACAACATCTCCGAGATCGAGTGCGCGGTGATCGAATGCCAAAGTTAAAGGCATAATCTTTCCTGCAACAATGCTTCCGTCATCTGCAACAACAGGTCTGTTCTGAATTGAGCCTATTGCGATTGCGGTAAGCTGCGGAGGAATAATCTCAAGCAAAGTACATTCGCCCTTCCACTCGCGGTAAATTGAACCGAGATTTGAAATTGTTATTGTTCCCTGCTCAATATCGTGCTTTGTAAGACGCTCTGTTGTAGGAATTGAATAGTATTCCTTCTTTGCCTTTCCGGTAAGAGTTTTAACCTTGTGCTTGCCTGTTTTCGAGCCAATAAGCCTTGTAACTGTTTGAGCAATTTTTCCGTGCTTTAAGCCGGTAAGAGTATTATCAAGAGAAACCTCAAACATAACCTCATTCATATCGCTGTTGTTTGCGCGGCGGAGAGATTCGTTAATTGCGTCTCTCATTTCAGAGATTGTTTTGTTGTGCATATCGTGAACATTAATTGTCATCATTTCTCCGTTTTTAAGAACAACAGGCATTGAAATGTTTACTTCTTCAAATGTATCAATTCTGCCGCGAACAAGCTTTCTGTTGAAGGAAATGTGAGAATTGAGAACCGGTGCCGCTTTAAGACCCTCAACAATAACTCGGAGCATTACCGTGTTGATTGTTAATTTTTCCTCCTTCGTTCTGCCCTCATTTATTTCCTTAATAACCTTCATAAACTCCGTTACCTCGGGTTCATAGGTTGTAACTGCATGAGGAATTGTTTCCCAGCTTTCGCTTGTCATATTTGAAACTATTTTTCTTGCGATGCCGAAATGGCTTTGTTTAATAATTTTCATAATCTTTTCTCCGGATTGAATTTGTTATTTACTGCTTGACTTAGTATAAAATGCAACATACCAATAATATATGGGAATAATAAGAAATAATATCCATGCATATTTCCAAAGCCCAAAAGCAAATCCGATAATAAGAAATACAATTAAAACCGCTTCGGGAATCGGCAAAAGCATATTATACACCTTTTTATTATTTGCCTTGCAGGCAAGTGCATAATGATAATAAAAAGGAATTGTTAAAAAGATAATCCAAAGAGGATGCCAGCAGTCAAAAACCGCCGAAACCGCAACATAAAGAATTGTTACTACAATCGGAAACGGAAATTTAACAAGTGATGCCGCTCGCTCGGGATAAATTCCGAAATCATTTGCCTTTGAAAGAAGTGATTTTATCTTTCCCGAAAAATCCTTAGGCTTCTTTTTACCCGCATCCACTATTGTTTTATCATTGCTGGTATCAAGAAGCTCATCAAGAGTTAATCCATAAAGCTTTGCAAGCGCTATCAGATTGTCGGTATCGGGAGAGGATTCGGCTCGCTCCCATTTTGATATTGCCTGACGGCTTATTCCAAGCTTTTCTGCAAGAACATCCTGACTGTATCCGTTCATTTTTCTTAACGCCTGTAATCTGTTTGCAGTATTAATATCCATATCATTTCGCTCCTTTGCGTTATTGCCTTTCGACAACCAAATCTTATCAAAATGCTTCTTGTTGCACAATACATTTTGCTTTACATTTTGAATTTTTTTACGCAACCGACGGTTGCAACCGCGATTTTAAGCCATTTTTTCATATTTTTCTTTTGATTTTATTTCAAAAAAATCTCATACAATTCCGTTCACGGTAATGTATGAGATTTCCTTTTTTACTAAATTTCTCGACCTTAATTTTTATTATATAATAACTTATTTTTAAAATCAAGACATTTTTGAGTCAAAATGTTCATTAAAAACAATGCAGATTGATGTTCCTTCGTTCTCCTTACTCGTAATTTCAATATCAGCATTATGCACCTCTGCTATATGCTTAACTATTGCCAGGCCGAGTCCGGTTCCTCCCGTTTCCTTGCTTCTGCTTTTATCAACCCTGAAAAATCTCTCAAAAACTCTGTTTTTATACTTCTCGGGTATTCCTATTCCCGTATCGGAAACCTTTACAAAAGCTTTGTTATCTTTTATTCCGACGGAAATATTTACACTTCCGTTTTCCTTGTTATATCTTATTGAGTTTTCACAAAGATTATAAAGCATTTCATCAATAAGGCTTTTATTAGCCATAACTATAACATCTTCTCCGCCGGCTGATATCTTAATATTTTTGTTAAGAGCGTTAACGCTTAAGGTTTCTGCACAGTTTTGAGCGCGTTCAAGAAGATTAACCTTATCAAATGAAACGGTGTTTTCCATTTCTTCAAGCTGCGAAAGCTGAATAATATCCTCGGCAAGAGTAACCAACCTTAGCGCCTGTTCTCTTATGGTGTGGGCAAACGGCTTAATATCCTCCTGCCTTGCCATGCCGTTTTCAATAAGCTCGGCATATCCCGCAATTGAGGTAAGCGGAGTTTTGAGCTCGTGTGAGAAATTTGCAGTGAACTGCTTTTTCTGCTTATCGAGAAGCTCGTTCTTTTTGCGCTGCTCACGAACATTTTTAGCAAACGGTTCAAGCTCAACATATGGGCAGTTATCGGCAATACCATCGAGATTATTTCCGACGGATTCAATTTTTCTTACAAGCCTTTTAGTTATAGCAAATGAAATAACGAAAGACATAATAAGAATTATAATAAATATTCCGCCGAGAAAAGGCACGGAATCTAAAAGAAGCTCTTTAATCGAAGGCTGTCTTTGCGAAACTCTGAGCACATTTCCGTCGTTTAGCTTTAAAGCAAAATACTTTGTTTTCTCTTTACTGATGCTTGAAACACGCTCAGCCGAACCTTCACCTTTTTCAAAGGCTTCCCGAACCTCTCTTCTTTGGAGATGGTTTTCCGTAATATTTGCTTCAACGCGGTTGTCAAAAATAACATCACCCGAGGGACTAACAACAGTTATTCCAACCCCGTTTATTTTATTAACATTATCAATGATATATTCGCCCGAATTGTTAAAATCACTTGCAACAATATATCCGATTGTTTTTAAATTGGATTCGGTATCCTTTTTTGATATTCCGTAACTCAATGTTGTAATCAAAAAGGCGGTCAGCAATGCAACCGCCAAACCGAAAGCCAATATTCTTCTGAAGGTACCGTTAGTCATTTAGTCACCTATTTTATATCCGACATTTCTTATTGTTTTAATATGTTCACCTGATTTTCCGAGCTTCTTGCGAAGCGAGAGCATATGAACATCAACAGTTCTGTTTCCGTGCTCAAAATCATAGCCCCAAACAAGATCCATCAATTTTTCTCTTGTAAGCACAATTCCCTTGTTAACAATCAGAACCTTTAATATCTCATATTCTTTATAGGTTAACTCAACGCTTTTTCCGTCTGCCTCAACAAGATGCTTTGCCTCGTCAATAACAATATCGCGGTAAGTGAGAACGCCGCTTGAGGTTCTGACTATTCGGCGCATAACCGCCTTAACCCTTGACACAAGCTCCATTACTCCGAATGGCTTTGTAATATAATCATCTGCTCCGGCATCAAGACCCTTAACAGCATCAATTTCAGAGGTTTTTGCAGTAACCATTATTACAGGCAGATTAAAAAACTGCGGTGTTTCTCTAAGAGATTTTAGTATTTCAATGCCGTCCTCTTCCGGAAGCATAATATCAAGAATTACAACATCGGGCATTTTTTTATTTACCGCTTTAAAAAAGCTTTTACCGCTTTCAAAGCTTTCTGCCGAAAAGCCGCTGTTCTTTAACGCATATGTTTCAAGCTCTCTTATGCTTTCATCGTCTTCAACGATGTAAACAAGTCCGTTACTAGACATTCTTCACCTTTAATCATTGCGCGCCTGCGGATAAAATACAGGGGGGACTTCTTTCATCCGCCGACACACACTAAATTTCGGATTGCAAGTGCAACCGTTAATTCTAATATAAATGCTCTAAGTTAAATAACAATTTTCTTCGCGTTAAATTTAAGTAAAATTACACTATTGAAAAATACGCTATAACAAGCGCTCCGAGAATTATTCTGTACCATCCGAACGCAGTAAAATCGTGCTTTTTGATATAGCTCATTAAGAATTTGATTGCAAATACAGAAACAACGAATGCGCTTATTAATCCTGTTAACAGAATAACAATTTCCATTGCGGTATAATCAAATCCGAATTTTACAAGCTTAAGCGCACTTGCGCCGAACATAACCGGAACTGCAAGGAAAAAGGTGTACTCAGCCGCAACTGTTCTTGAAACGCCTAAAATAAGCGCTCCGATTATTGTTGCTCCCGAACGGGATGTTCCCGGGAATACCGCTGCAATCAGCTGAAACAATCCGATTATAAAAGCGTAGAGATAGCTTAAATCATCTATGCTGTTTGCGGTTGCTTCTTTTTTCTTGTTATATTTTTCAATGAGTATAAAGAACACACCGAAAATAATAAGCATAATCGAAACTGTTTGCCAATTATAGAAAAGCTCATCTATTTTATCGTCAAAAAGCAATCCTACTATTGCTGCCGGGATACAGGAAACAATGATTTTAAACCACATTGAAAAGGTTTCTTTTTTAGCACACAGCTTTTTATTCTTAACCTCAAAAGGCATAAGCTTATTGAAATAAAGAACTACAACCGCCATAATTGCGCCGAGCTGAATAACAACCAAAAACATTTCCTTAAACTGCGGTGTAACATTCAGCTTTAGGAATTCATCAACTAATATCATATGACCCGTACTGCTAATCGGAAGCCATTCGGTTATACCCTCAACAATTCCGAGAAACAGCGCTTTAAGAATTTCAATAATATTCACATTACCACCTCTAAAGAAATTTTACACTTATCTCAAATAAAAAGCAATAAAAAATTAATTACCATTTATATATATTACGAAATTGTCACAGAATTCATATTGCTGAAATAAAGCTAATAACTTTTTACTTGAATTCCCACTATTTATATAGTATTATAGGTATTAGAGGTGAATACAAATGAAAATTTCAACTAAAGGAAGATATGCCCTCAGGCTTATGATTGACCTTGCAGTGAACGATACGGGCGAAAACATCTCCATAAAAGAAATATCAAAGCGTCAGCAAATCAGCATAAAATATCTTGAGCAAATAATTTCCATGCTCAACAGAGCCGGATTTGTTATCAGTGAGCGCGGTGCAAACGGCGGTTACCGTCTTGCAAAAGCGCCTGAAGAATACACTGTGGGAATGATTCTCAGACTTACGGAAGGCAGTCTTGCTCCGGTTGCATGCGTTGAAAACGGAAAAAACAGCTGTGAGCGTTATGCAAGCTGCGTTACCTATAAGGTTTGGGAAAAAATCAACAATGCAGTTAATAATGTTGTTGACAATATCACCATTGCACAGCTTGCCGAGGAGCAGAAAAATCTTACTGTTGATTTTGTTATTTGAAAAATTTTCAAAAAAGCACTTGACAAATTGTTTGTTGAGTGCTATTCTTATTTCAAGATTATTCCCTACTTTTTCAGTAGGATTACTAAGAATTAGTAAATGGGCAGTATTTATGAATCAAAATCTCTTCATAAACACAAACAAAATCTATTCCTGCCGAATGTGGCGATGTTGTTTCTAAATTAAATCCATTAACAAAACATATTTATTTTAAGGAGACAATATTATGAGTAAAAATTATCGCTTTGAAACACTTCAGCTTCATGTAGGACAGGAAACAGCAGACCCGGCAACAGATTCAAGAACTGTTCCGATTTACCAAACAACCTCTTATGTTTTTCACAACAGCGACCATGCACAGGCAAGGTTCAATTTGAGTGACACAGGAAATATTTACGGCAGACTTACAAACTCAACGCAAGATGTTTTTGAAAAAAGAATAGCCGCGCTTGAGGGCGGCATTGCGGCTCTTGCAACGGCTTCCGGCGCGGCTGCCATTGCTTACACCTTTCAGGCTCTTGCAAAAGCAGGAGACCACATTGTGAGTGCAAAAACAATTTACGGCGGTACATACAATTATCTTGCACACACCTTCCCCGAGCACGGTGTAACCACCACCTTTGTTGACCCCGATGACCTTCAGAATTTTGAAAATGCAATTCAGGAAAACACAAAGGCTATATTTATTGAAACTCTCGGAAATCCGAATTCAAACATTATTGACATCGATGCTCTTGCACAAATTGCTCACAAGTATTCCATTCCTCTCGTTGTTGACTCAACATTTGCAACTCCGTTTCTTTTAAGACCGATTGAACACGGCGCAGACATTGTTGTTCACTCGGCAACAAAGTTTATCGGCGGTCACGGAACAACTCTCGGTGGCGTTATTGTTGATTCGGGTAAATTTGATTGGAAATCAAGCGGAAAATTCCCACAGCTTTCAGAGCCGAATGCAAGCTATCACGGAATCAGCTTTGTTGATGCAGTAGGAGCTGCTGCCTTCGTAACATACATTAGAGCAATTCTTCTTCGCGACACGGGAGCAACAATCTCTCCGTTTAATGCATTCATTCTGCTTCAGGGGCTTGAAACTCTATCTCTCAGAGTTGAACGCCATGTTGAAAACACCAAAAAGGTTCTTGATTATCTTTCATCAAATCCTCTTGTTGAAAGGATAAACCATCCCTCTCTTGACGCGCGCTACAAGGATTTATACAACAAATATTTCCCGAACGGTGCAGGCTCAATTTTCACCTTTGAAATCAAGGGCGGAGAAAAAGAAGCCAAAAAGTTTATTGACAGCCTTGAAATATTCTCAATTCTTGCAAATGTTGCAGATGTTAAATCTCTTGTTATTCATCCGAAAACAACCACTCACAGTCAGCTTTCTGAAGAAGAATTCAATGAGCAGAGAATTTTTGATAACACAATAAGGCTCTCAATAGGAACCGAGCATATTGACGATATTATTGAAGACCTTGAAAACGCATTCAAAGCAATTAAATAAATTAAACTGTTTATTATTTAAGGAGATTTTTACCATGTCTGTTTATTCAAATGTTACCGAATTAATAGGAAAAACACCAATACTTGAGCTGAACAACTTTGCAAAGGCAAACAATATTGATGCACACATTCTTGCAAAGCTTGAATATTTCAATCCTGCCGGCTCTGTTAAAGATAGAATTGCAAATGCTATGATTGCCGACGCTGAAAAAAGCGGAAAACTCAAAGCAGGTGCAACCATTATTGAGCCCACTTCCGGCAACACCGGTATAGGACTTGCAAGCGTAGGAACTGCAAAGGGATACAAGGTTATTCTAACCATGCCCGAAACAATGAGCGTTGAGAGAAGAAATCTTGTTAAGGCTTACGGTGCAGAGGTTGTTCTTACCGAAGGTGCAAAGGGTATGAAGGGTGCTATTGAAAAAGCAAACGAGCTCAACAGTGAGATTGAAGGCTCGGTTATTTTAGGTCAGTTCACCAATCCCGCAAACCCGAAGGCTCATTATGAAACAACAGGTCCGGAAATTTATGAAGACACAAACGGAAAAATTGATGCTTTCATCGCCGGTGTAGGCACGGGCGGAACTCTTTCCGGTGTGGGCAAATATCTTAAAGAAAAAAATCCCAATGTTAAAATCATTGCCGTTGAGCCCCTCACCTCCCCCGTTCTTTCAGAGGGTAAGGCAGGTCCTCATAAAATTCAGGGAATCGGCGCAGGTTTTGTTCCCGATACACTTAATACCGAAATTTACGACGAAATCATCCCGGTTCCCAATGAAGAGGCTTTCAAAACAGGAAACGCAATAGCAAAGGCAGAGGGAATTCTTGTAGGAATTTCAAGCGGTGCGGCTGTTTGGGCGGCTTCGCAGTTGGCTAAGCGAGAAGAATACAAGGGCAAAAACATTGTTGTTCTTCTTCCCGACACAGGCGACAGATATCTTTCAACCGATTTATTCTCATAATACATATAACAAAACGAGCCGTTCTCAATTCAAGAGAACGGCTTGTTTTTGGAAAATTTAAATTATTTTTAAAGATTTTATATATCTTCTTGACATTTTATATTTTTCGCATTATAATCATACTAATTCTATGGGAATTATATTATTAAGTAAAGGAAATGATTTTTTGATATATGCGGATAACGGAGCAACAACGCGCATGAGCGACGGCGCGCTCAAGGCTATGCTCCCCTATTTTCAAAATAATTTTGCAAATCCTTCAAGTCTGCATACCGCCGGTCAAAAGGCAAAGGAGGCTCTAACTAATGCCCGTGAGGATATTGCTTCGCTTCTTGGGGCTCAACCAAACGAAATTTATTTCACCTCGGGCGGTTCGGAAGCAGATAATCAGGCAATAATATCTGCGGCGCGATTAGGAGAAAAGAACGGAAAAAAGCATATAATTTCAACAGCCTTTGAGCATCACGCTGTTTTACACACGCTGAAAAAGCTTGAAAAGGAAGGCTTTGAAATAACTCTTCTTGATGTTCATAAAAACGGAATTGTTCTTCCCGAGGATGTTGAAAAAGAAATAAGAAACGACACATGCCTTGTTACAATTATGTTTGCCAACAACGAAATAGGAACAATCCAGCCCATTTCGGAAATCGGTAGAATTTGTAAAGAGCACAAGGTTTTGTTTCACACCGACGCTGTTCAGGCGGCAGGTCATATTAATATTAATGTTAAAGAAATGAATATTGATATGCTTTCAATTTCGGCTCATAAATTTCACGGTCCTAAAGGCGCAGGCGCTCTTTATGCAAGAAACGGAATTTTCCTCTCAAACATTATTGAGGGCGGCGCTCAGGAAAGGGGCAAGCGCTCCGGAACCGAAAATCTTGCCGCTGTATGCGGTATGGCATACGCTCTTAAAGAGGCTGTTAATAATCTTAGTGAGAACAACACTTATGTTTCATCTCTACGAGATAAGCTTATAAGTGAGCTTTCTAAAATTCCGCACAGCACAGTTAACGGCGACACTCAGAACAGACTGCCCGGAAATGTTAATATGTGCTTTGAGGGAGTTGAGGGTGAAAGCCTTCTTCTGCTTCTTGATGCAAAGGGAATATGTGCATCAAGCGGTTCGGCATGCACAAGCGGTTCTCTTGAGCCGAGTCATGTTTTGCTTGCGATAGGGCTTCCTGCCGAGGTTGCTCACGGCTCGCTCAGGCTTACAATCTGTGAGGAAAACACACAGGACGAAATAGATTACATTATTAAAGAGGTTCCGAAAACAGTTGAATATCTGAGGAATATGTCGCCTGTTTGGGAGGCTCTCGAAAAAGGAGAAATCAATCATGTTATATAGCGATAAGGTTATGGACCATTTTCAAAACCCGAGAAATGTTGGCAAAATGGATGATGCCGACGGAATAGGCGAGGTTGGAAATGCCGTTTGCGGAGACATAATGAAAATTTATATTAAGGTTAAAGACGGCATTATTACAGATGTTAAGTTTAACACCTTCGGCTGCGGTTCGGCTATCGCAACCTCATCTATGGCAACCGAAATGATTAAGGGTCAAAAAATTGAAGATGCAATGAAGCTTTCAAACAAGGCTGTTGTTGAGGCTCTTGACGGTCTGCCTGCACAAAAAATTCACTGCTCCGTTCTCGCTGAGGAAGCAGTTAAGGCGGCAGTTAAGGACTATTACGATAAGAACTCAATTGAATACGACAAGAGTATGTTCTGCGACTGCTCATCCTGCAATTCCTGCTGTGGTGGTAATGTATGACTAAACAATTAAACAGGCAAGAAAATGCATTGATAAAATGATTGAATACGGCAAATAAAGCATAAAGCACCGCGCTGATTGGCACGGTGCTTTGTTGTTACTTTATTCCGGCATTAAATCCGAAAAATTCTTTATAATAATCATTAGCGGCTTCTGTGAACTCCTCCTTAGAATATGCTTCGTGAGTAACGCTTGCCGCCCACAAGCTTCCGAGGAAGCTTGAAACCGACGGTGAATCCCAATTCTCAATATCTGACGGCATTTTGAAAACCTTTTGATTTTGCACTGCCGAAACTCCAAGAAGTTTTTCGTCATTTAAAACAGCATTTTCATCAAATTCCGCATCGGAAGCAATAATTATGTACTCGGGATTTGATGCATTTATCTGCTGATATGTTCGTTTAATCCATATATTTCCAATAAGAGCTTTTTCACAATTTGAAAGATTTGCTTCGTTAACAATGCTTTGAAGGAATGCATCCTTGCTTGGCGTTTTTAAAACAGATGAATTTCCCGTAAGATAAACAGAAATAGTGTCCCCTGCTGTTGCGCTCTTCATTTCATTCATTTTTTCAGAAATAAAATTATTGAGCTTATTTGCTCTTTCAATGCTGTTTGTAAGCTGAGACAGGATATCAAGTGCGTCGCTGATTTGCTGATTGCTTTTTGTGTTGAGAACTACAACAACCGCACCGTTGCCTTCTATTTTTGAAATCTCATCCTTAAGTTCATTTGGAATTATCACCAAATCGGGAGAAAGCTCCTTGCATTTTTCAACGCTGAACTCCGTATTGCTTCCCACTCCGCTGAGCTTAAGAAGCCCCTTATCACACTTTTTATAAATATTGTAATCTGCGGCATTGCTCTCAATTCCAACAAGCTTATCACCCTGATCAAGAGCAACGAGCATAACCGTTGAAGCATGGTCAACGCAAACTATTTTCTTAGGCTCTTTTTTTATCTCAACCGTTCTGCCTGTGTGGTCCGTAACGCTGAGAGGATATTCAACCTTTGTATTCACAACGGTTGTTTCCTCTTCCCCGTCTGCCTTTGAGCATCCGAAAAAGCACAAAGCAAGAAGAACACTGATCAAAATGCAAATTATTTTTTTCATAAACATCACCTTGATTTAAATCATCTGTAATAGATTATAACAGAAAACAACTTCATTAACAAGGGGCTTACTTTTCTTTTTATAAACTTGATATAATAATGTTTTTAATATATAATTGACCTTAGAGTTTTCAAAAGCTTTTCAGCTTTGTTTAAATTAATATTTAAGGAGAATCAGCATGTTATTTATTCATTATCCGAAATGCACAACCTGTCAGAAAGCACAAAAATGGCTTGACGACAACGGATTTAAGTATGAAAGCAGACACATTAAAGACGAAAACCCAACCTATGAAGAATTAAAAAAATGGCACGAGCAAAGTAATTTGCCTCTTAAAAAGTTCTTTAACACAAGCGGTTTATTATATAAATCAATGAACTTAAAGGATAAGCTTCCCGAAATGAGCGAGGATGAGCAGCTTCATCTTCTTGCAACGGACGGAATGCTTGTTAAACGCCCGATAATAATTAGTGAAAAAGCAATCATTACCGGCTTTCGCCCCAAAGAATGGGAAGAAAAGCTGAAATAAATCAAAGCGGCAGGTCGTAACAATATCAACAGACGGAAAAATATAGATTAACGAGTATTTTAACGAAGAGTAAGGGCAATATCTGCCACGCTAAACCGTGGTTCAGATTATTACCGTTACCCTAAGGAGGATAAATAAATGGCATTTATCAAAAATGTAAATCACGAGGAAGTATTTGCCTTGGCAAATCAAGTGACTGTTCAGCCCGGACAGGTAGTAAGCAAAACCTTGGCACAAAACAGTGCAGTCAGCGTAACACTGTTTGCCTTTTCGCAGGGCGAGGAAATCGGCACACACGACTCAACAGGTGATGCAATGGTTACTGTTTTAGAGGGAACAGGACAGTTTACCGTTGACGGAAATGTGTATCTCTGCAACGCAGGTGAAGCTATTGTTATGCCTGCTAAAAAGCCACACGCAGTCTATGCTCCAACTGATTTCAAAATGCTTTTAACAGTAGTTTTCCCACTTGAATAAGCAATAAAATAACCGAGAGTGATTAAGTCGCTCTCGGTTTTGTTGTTTACCAATTCACGATTAATATTTCAAATGCATTTTATATAACATTAGCAAACAAAGTTGGCAGATGATTTTGGTATTGCGACAACTTGTATTCAATATTTGTTTATGATAAAATGTATTTATGGAATTACAAACAAGAAAACCAAACAGGTTAAAAGATTACGATTACTCACAAAGTGGTGCATATTTTATAACGATATGTACCAAGGATAGAAAAGAAATATTGTCACAGGTAATTGTAGGGGAGGGGCTTGCTCCTCCCGTATTAAAATTGTTGCCTTTTGGAGAATGTATCAAAGAGCAAATTAATAATTTAGAAATTAGATACGAAAATGTAAAAATAGATAATTATGTAATTATGCCTAATCATATACACATTCTGATGAGGATAGAAAATCAGACGGGAGGAGCAAGCCCCTCCCCTACGGTATCCGATATAATATGTGCATTTAAATCATTATCAACATTAGAATGTAAGAAATTATTGCCAATAGACATTTTGTTTCAGCGTTCATACCATGACCACATCATTCGTGATGATATTGATTATCAACAAATATGGCAATATATTGACGAAAACCCAACAAAATGGGCAGAGGATAAATACAACACAAACATTTAAGGATGAACGCTGTTCATCCTTTTTTCTTGCAATTTTATACACTCTATGCTACAATGAAAGAGCCAAATAAGTATCACAAGTGAATAATTAGCCGTAATTATAGGTATGCTATTTTTATCTCTTGATAAAAATGCATGCTCTTATTTGCATACCGTTATTATGGCGACTATGTGATACTTGTTTGGCGACAGTTGGAGCCATGTGTTTTTTATGCGTATAGCTTCGGCTGTACGCATTTTTTGTTTAAGGAGGTGAAATTATGAAAAAGTTTATTGCATTGCTCTTGGCAGCAGTTATGTGTTTATCCCTCGTTGCGTGCGGAAAGAGCGAAGCAGCAAAGACGAAGGAAGAAATGTTAGCGATTGCAGAGGAATACCGTTCCTCAGATATTCAAAATGATTCTATAGAGAATATCGTTAAGGCAAAGCAAAAGTATTGCAATAAAACATTATTGCTATCTGGTATGGTTAGAAACATTGAAGAAGACCACATCGAATTAGCACCCATTTATAGTTCCAACTACATAATCGATGTGTATCTTTCTATCGATGACTTGGTTCTATTGGAACAGGGTCAATCAGTTACGGTTGTTGGAACTACAATTGATGAAATCATCGATAAATCCGAAAATGCCGCAGGATACACTTTTAATTATAGTCACTATCAAATGCCTGTTGCATATCTTGTAAAATATACTGTTGAAGTTACTGGTATTCTAAAAGGCGTTAATAATGATTTCGCTCCCGCCTTTAATATCCAAATCGGAAGTAGCAATGTGCTGAAACTGATATATTTTGCAGAGAATGTTGATACAAGCACACTTGAATATGGGCAGGAAATAACATTTGTCGCAAAAGAAATTAGCGAAAATGATAATTTGCATTATTATGATGCAGAAATAATCGGCTAAAAACGAAATGGCGCGGAGCGTTAGTCCCGCACTATTTACTTGACGCACACGCAGTCTATGCTACAACTGATTTCAAAATGCTTTTAACAGTAGTTTTCCCTCTTGAATAAGCAATAAAATAACCGAGAGTGATTTAGTCGCTCTCGGTTTTGTCGTTATGGTATTTACGGTAAAATTTCAAATGCATTTTTATATAACATTAGCAAACAAGGGATGGCAGATGATTTTGGTATCACGACAAGATTTATTAGTTACAATAACGCAAATGAACTGTAGGGGCGGGATTTATTCCGCCCGTTTGTTATTGTTAAGATGACGTATATAAGACGGGAGGAGCAAGCCCCTCCCCTACAAATTTCTGTTGCAACAACATTGCGTGATATTTTAGTTATGTGCCAACCTTGGCATTAAAAAATAAATATTTGGTCTGATATTAAAACTCCCTTGTAGTGTGTTACAAGGGAGTTAATTATTTGAGAATATATATCAAGAATTACGGTAAAATTTCAAGCCAATAGCCGTCGGGATCTTCAATGAAATAAATGCCCATTTCGTGATTTTCAAAGCAAATGCATCCCATTTCCTCGTGCTTTTTGTGTGCCTCGTCAAAATTGTCGGCACGGAAAGCTCGGTATAGGAATAGGTACAATAAACAAGGACGAGATTGAATAAATCATATCTCGTCCTTGTTTTTATACTTTTTGTCCGGAAGCTGAGCAATTATCAGTGCAACAAAAATCACACAGCATCCTATTATCTCTTTAGCCAAAAGAATGTCGCCCATCAGCATCCATCCTGCAAGAACGGCAAAAACCGCCTCGGTACTCATCAAAATAGACGAAACAGTTGGGTCAACATGCTTTTGTGCAACGTTTTGAATGGTAAAGGCAAAAGCACCTGCAACAACAGAGGCATAAAGCAATGCCATCCATACACTGCCTTGATTTACCGTTGACCACCAAGAAGAAATGTCCCTTGCCTCAAACGCAAATGTGGGTACGGCAAGCATAGCGGATGCAGAAAAAAACTGCACACAGGCAAGCTTTATAATATCTGTTTTATCCTTAAATCTGTCAACCGCAACAATTCTTGCCGCGTTCATCACTGCACAGACAAGCACATAAGCATCCGACAGCCGAACATCAAAGCCCTCATTAACACAAAGCAAGTATAAGCCGCAAACAGTTATTACTACCGATACCCAAACATTAGCTTTAACCTTGTTTTTGAACAGCAGTCCGATAATAGGCACAAACAGTACGTTACAGGATGTAATAAACCCTGCCTTGCCGGACGATGTGCCTGCAAACAAGCCGAGCTGTTGAAATGCCGATGTGCCTGCAAGGAAAAAACCGCATATTATTCCGTCTTTGATAAGCTCTCTTGAAGAATAGCTGACGGCCGCGGCAGTCTTATTTCTTTTGGAATGTATGGCAACAACAGGCAAAATTGCAATGCCTGCCATCAAAAATCTGAGAAATCCAAAGGTAAACGGACCGACAATGGCTCCGCCCTTACTTTGGGCAACAAACGAGCCACCCCAAGCCATAGAAATTAATATCAGCAAAATAGATGCTAACAGTTTTTTGTTTTTCATACAAGCTCCAAAAAAGTCGAGGACTCACCTCGACTTTGACATTATAATACCTTGTTAAAGAAATCCTTTGCTCTTTCGGTTTTAGGGTTATAAATAACCTCTTGAGGAGTGCCCTCCTCACCGATATAGCCATCGGCAAAGAAAAGTACCCTGTCTGCAACCTCCCTTGCAAAGCCGATTTCGTGTGTAACAACAACCATTGTCATACCGTCGGCGGCAAGCTGCTTCATAACATTAAGAACCTCGCCTACCATCTCGGGATCAAGGGCTGATGTAGGCTCGTCAAAAAGCATAATATCAGGGTTCATACAAAGTGCACGTGCAATAGCAACACGTTGCTTTTGACCGCCTGAAAGCTGTGACGGATAAGCCTCTGCCTTTTCCTCAAGGCCAACCTTTTTAAGCATAGACATTGCAAGCTTGCAAGCCTCATCCTTCTTCATTTTCTTTACCTGAATAGGCGCAAGAGTAAGATTGTCCATAACATTAAGGTTGTTGAAAAGATTGAAATGCTGAAATACCATTCCAATATTTTCCCTTGCCTTGTTTATGTCAATTTTTTTATCATCCATATGGTTGCCGTCAACAACCATTTCACCGCCCGTAATATCCTCAAGGCGATTAATACAGCGAAGAAATGTTGACTTGCCGCAACCTGAAGGACCGAGAACAACAACTACCTCGCCCTCGTAAATGTCAGTGCTTATGTCCTTTAACACCTCAAGCTTACCAAAGCATTTATGGAGGTGTGAAGCATGGATTTTTACGTTATCATAATTAACGGCCACGGTTCATCCTCCTCTCGATAAACTTTGCAATATATGAAAGTATTGTAATTACAACAAGATACATAAGGCCTGCGCAAGCCCAACCGCCGAACGAATCCATAGATACGGAAATTACATTCTTTGTTGTGTTTACAAGCTCCGGGAAGCCGATTACCGAAAGAATTGATGTATCTTTAAGTGTAATGATAAACTGATTGATAATGCTTGGAATCATTGTTTTGATAGCCTGCGGAAGCACAACCTTGCGCATTGCCTGACCGTATGTCATACCGAGTGAACGGCAAGCCTCCATTTGACCGATGTCAACAGACTGAATACCTGCACGAATTATCTCTGCCATATACGCACCGCAGTTAAGCGACAAGCAAACAATACCTGCCTGAAGCGCGGTCAAAGTAAAATGGGCATTGGAAAACATATTATTCACTGCCATCGGAACACCGAAATATACAAAGAACGCAAGTACAATCATAGGCACACCGCGAACAACGTCTACAAAAATACGGTAAACAGCATTGCAAGGCTTGTTTTTAAGTACGGAAAGAATACCGAAAATCAAACCGATCATACAGGCAAAAAGCAAGCTGCAAAGAGCCATTATGAGAGTTTGACCCAAAGCAGAGAACAACATCCCACCATAGTCAGTGATAATTTTTATCATTCTCTCTCCTCCTTATCCATAGGGTAACGGTAATAACTCAAAGATAGGGCATCCTTAAAGACGCCCTATCCGATAATAGATACGTTTTTAGTTTAGCAATTAGCCAAGGTACTTATTGATGATTTCGTCATACTTGCCGTTAGCCTTGATGTTTGCAAGGCCTGCGTTAAACTTATCAATAAGCTCCTGATTTTCTGCCTTGTGAATTGCAAAGCCATAGCCGGCACCCTCGTTTTCGGAATCCTCAAGAACCTTGAGTGCAAGATCTCCGTCCTTGATTGAAGCCTTCATAATAGGAGTATCTTCAAAGCAAGCAACACACTGACCGCCTGTTACAGCCTGATACATTGTAGGGGAATCCTCAAAATATGTAAGCTTTAAGCCAAGCTCATCTTTAAGCGACTCTGCATACTGAGCACCCTGTGTACCTGTCTTAACAGCTACCTGAGCACCATTGAGGTCCTTAATTGAGTTGATTTCGGAATCAGCCTTTACTGCTGCGCACTGTGTTGCAATGTAGTATGGATCAGAGAATACCCAGCCTGAATTCTTTCTTTCCTCTGTGATGGAAGCACCAGCAATCATACCATTTGCCTGACCTGCTTGACAGGCAGCGATAGCCGCATCCCAACCAAGTGACTTAAGCTCGTATTCAAAGCCCTGATCCTCTGCGATGGCAGCAAGAATTTCTACATCAATACCAACAAAGTTGCCCTGAGCGTCTGTGTACTCAAATGGCTTAAATACAGTATCTGTTGCGATAATGTACTTTGCAGCAGCTGTGTCGTTGCCGGTATCGGTGTTTGCATCGTTGTTAGCCTTACCTGAGCATCCTGCAAATGCAGCTGCGATTGCAAGAGCTGCAAGAACAAGAGCCAATACTCTTTTCATAGTCTTTTTCATAATAATTATCCTTTCGTCATTTAACCCTTTCATTGGGTTTTTTATACTATAATGAATTTATTATAATGATTTTTCAGTAGCTTGTCAATCAGTATCGCGCAACACTTATACATCATAAGGTATAAACATTGTCGATATCGCCCATAGAATCAACCTGATTTTTTGAGCCGACAACACAATAACAGCCTGATATTTCATATCCATATTGTTTAGTATTTCAAATATTTTCGGATTAAAATGGTCGGGGTGGAAATGACTGCAAAGCTCAACAACACCCTTGCTTTTATCAAGAGTGGGCAATTCGCCCTTGTAGTAATCAAAAATGTAATAGCAGTCCTTCGTTTCAACCAAAAACCCACTATGGTTAATGTAGGTTATTTTCATAAAATCCCTCAAAATAATCTCAAATTGCCCTCAATATATCATCACAATGATAGTTTGTCAAGGAAATAAAAGCTATCATTTTTAATTAATCTCCGTTACATCATATCTTGAATATACTCATCCGCCTCGATACAATAACCGTCCGGCTCATGGTCGTGGCCTTCGTGGTCCTCGTCAGGATATAGTGTTAAGTCATCATAATCTGCCCAAGGGTCCTTGCGAAATTCATTTTTCTTTTCCCTTTTTTCAGGTATCAACGCATCAGCTATATCAATCAAATCGCATAATTGTTGTCCAAAGCTTCGTTTAGGCTTTAGGTCTGTATTTTGTAAGGCTGTATATAATTCTTTTGTAAGATTATTGTGATTTATATTTTTTCTGTTTAAATATGTATTTTTGTCTAAGTACATTTTTTGAACAGAAATAAATCTTTTCAGCTTTTTGTAAAAAAACTTAGCCATTGTTTTTGCCGAAGCTTTATCGCCGTTACCGCTTAAAATCAATCTAACAACAGTTGTTGAGCCGTCCTCCCACAACCTAAACTCGCCTGTCCAAACATTAATTTTGGCACCTAGTTCATTATGTAGTATAGGATTCCATTTTCCCACAACTGTTCTTTCTCTGTAATCCTTTGAAATAACGATACCGTAGATTTCAAGAGTATTAACAACTGCCTCGTATGCATCGCAAATACGAGAATTAACAATGATTTTAAATATGTATTTGTTGCCATTATTCATACTCATCATCCTTATAGCTAAATCATCCGTTTAAAATGTCATAATCCGTTTTATGTTTATTACCGTTACCCTAAGATTAGCATAAATTTACTTTATTGTAAATATTTCCCACTTTGACAGTCCGTAAAACAGTACCCAAAGTTGAAGCCGATATACCGAAGCTAGGCAATAAAGAGTAATCCGAACCTGCCAAAAACGCAGAATTAAAGCGACTTTTAAAGTTTTCGCTGTTGCCTTGCGTCAGCAAGGCTTCCATCTCAAAATTCAAAATTCATCTTTACTGCATGCGTTTTTGGTCTGCGAGTTCAAATTGTGCTGATTTGTTCTTAATCAAGGCACAAAAACGCAGGAATACTTTATGTATTCCGAGTATTTTTTAACATAGAGTAAGGGCAAATCAGCCAATTTGAACCACGGTTCGGATTGCTATTTATTGCCTAATAAATAGTAGCTTCAAAATACTTATTTTATCTTGCTTTCTTTCCATAACATACCTCGTGTTTTTTATCGAAAAACTGTGGATTTTTAGTACGATTTATAGTACAATGAGGCTACCAAATCAAGAAAGGAAGATAAGAATGATTAGAAAAATCATTAAGATAGATAAAGAAAAATGTAACGGCTGCGGCGCATGTGCGACCGCCTGTCACGAGGGCGCAATAGGTATGGTGAACGGAAAAGCCGTGCTTATGCGCGAGGATTACTGTGACGGCTTGGGCGACTGCTTGCCCGCTTGCCCTGTTGATGCAATTTCTTTTGAAATGCGAGAGGCTCCTGCTTATGACGAGGCGGCAGTTAAAGCAAGTCAAAGAGCTAAAAATCATGAACACGCAGGTTGTCCCGGGTCGCGCTCAATGATTATAAATCACGAAAAGAAGGAGGATAAAACCGATATTTCGGTATCAAGTCAGCTTTCTCAATGGCCTGTGCAGATTAAGCTTGTGCCTGTTAACGCACCTTATTTTGACGGTGCAAATCTCCTTGTTGCCGCTGATTGCTCTGCTTATGCCTACGGCAATTTTCACAACGATTTCATCAAAAACAAGATTACCTTAATAGGTTGCCCGAAGCTTGATGATGTTGATTATGCAGACAAATTAACTGCAATTATTGCAAATAATAATGTCAAGAGCGTAACCGTTGTAAGGATGGAGGTGCCTTGCTGCGGAGGTATTGAACAAGCAGTTAAAACAGCTCTTCAAAACAGCGGAAAATTTATTCCGTGGCAGGTTGTAACAATCTCAACCGACGGAAAAATATTATCATAGGAGGATAAATCAATGGCATTTATCAAAAATGTAAATCACGAGGAAGTATTTGCCTTGGCAAATCAAGTGACTGTTCAGC
>CAMFBH010000007.1 GCA_945948515.1 uncultured Clostridia bacterium | reverse complement strand
GTCGGCAGAGCACTTGACTTTTAATCAAGGTGTCCGGAGTTCGAATCTCCGATGGATCACCAAAAGAAAATCCTCATTCGTTTGAATGAGGATTTTTTGTTGTGCTATTATTTAACTGCATTTTGGTAATCTCGCCTAAAGGCGTCTTTCAAATCATTGAAATTTCTTATTTCAATTCCTTGATATGAGTAGTAAATCGACTGAATTAATCCCATAAGCATAAGGAACATAAATATTTGTTTCGGAGAACCGAAAATATAATCGCTCAATCCGAATGCAAGCATTAAGCATAAGGACATTGTTACTCCGAGAACAAGTCCGTATTTCTTCTCATTGTTTGCGTTAATTTCAGCCATCTTCTTAAATGCAAGAATTAAAATTGCAGCGAGAAGCAGCATTCCTACTATTCCGAGCTCGGTCCATATTTCAATAACAAAGTTGTGGGCGTGAGGCTTGTTAAGTCCGTAGGTTCCGAGAAGTATATTTCCCGTTTGCTCACAACCGAAGCCCGTTCCGATAAAGAAGGCCTTTGTGTGCTCGGAGATGTAATCAAGAAGTGAATACCAAATATCAAAATGAGCAGCAGATGATTTTTTTGCTTCCTTAACACCGTTGTGTGATTTGAAAATAATTCCGTATCTTGTAAGTATTGAAGGAATTATAACAGCAAAGGTCGGAATTCCTATTTCAACTAATTCAAGAATGTGTCTTCTTCCCTGAACTATGAAGATAAATACCCATCCGAGAAGAGCAACGATGCAGCCCGCTCTTGTCATTGTAGCGCTCAGTCCGCAGCTGATGAGAACATTTGCAACAAAGTATAAAACCTTTGTTTTCTTGGATTTCGCATTCAAAAACAAATATATTGAAAGCGGATACGAAAGCACCATAAAGGTTGCAAGAAGATTTGGATTTGAGAAAAATCCGCTCGCTCTGTTTGAAAAGGTTTTGGTGCTTATATCAAAGGGGAGAGCGCTGTAAACCTCGTAATCGAGTTTTTTATAAAAAGGTGTTGTTAAAACATATTTAGCATCAATAATCTTATTCTTCTTTAAAATATATGTGCAAATTTGGATTGATGCAATAAGACCGTTTGCTCCGGCGCCGAAAACTATGCATTTTATCAGTTTATCAATTTTTTCTCTTGTTCTTGCAAGGTTATAAATCATAACCTGAATAAGAAACATGCCGAACCAAAGCGCTGCCATTGAAACAGTGTCAAGTATAGTGGGCGACCAAAGAGCGCTCAGCATCATATAGCACATGAAAATCATTTGAACTTTTCCGCTTGTTCCAATTCGGGCTTTTTTACCCTCGCGAGTCCATTGGCGCTTAAAAACAATAAATCCAATGAACAGTAAGAACGGGGAAATGTATTCGGGGAGAATAAAGAAAGTTGAAATTATTAAAACAAGCCAGCACCATCCGGGATTATCCCTATATGTGCTTTTTAGCTTAAAAAGTAATTCTCTCATAAATTAACCTCTTTCACTATTTCACATAATACTACATCCGTAATTATTTTGCAATAGTGCAAATTTTTCAAATGTTTACAGAAGTTTTAAAATATGGACGGTTTTTTCTGTTGCAAATATTATATTTATAGGTTATAATTAAACAGATAATTATATGACTGGATGTGTTATTATGAGCGATAAAGAAAAAGATTTGATAAATGAGCAGGGTGAAGAAAACACGGCTGCTGATTTATATACCGAGGATGAATCTTCAAAAGCTGATGTCGAAGATAATGCAACAGAATGGAAGTTCGACGGTGAAGCAAAAACTTTAAGTGACAGCTTTATTTTGGACGACGGTGAAACTGCTGTTGAATTTGATGTTTCACAGTCCGATCCTGCGCCGAGTAAACCCGATGGAATTGACAATCAAGTCGACGAAAAAACAATAACAGTTCGAACCGATACAATTAAATTTGTTTTTATAGGAATATTTTTCGCAATTGTTTTTGCAGTTGTTGCAGTTCTCGGTGTACGCTATTATACAGTTCCGAATTATAACGAAGTGATGACTCCCGGTAATACAGCAATGGAAATTGAAGATGTTCCGGTCAGCATCGGTATGTATAATTACTACTATACCTGCATCACTCAAAACTATATAACATATGCAAATTACGGCTACTACGATTTGGATCCATCGGTTGATTTTTCTTCTAAAACCACAACGGATGAAGACGGAAAAACAATAACCTGGGAAAAGAAGTTTGAGAATGAAACCGTTGAACAAATCAGATATATAACTGCTTATTATTCAAAAGCATTAGAAAGCGGCACAAAGCTTTCAAAGGCTCAGCAGGAAGAAATGGAAACTCAGCTTCAAAGCCTTAAGGATTCTGCCGATGAAGAAGGCAAGGCTCTCGACAGCTATGTTTCTGATACCTACGGAGATTACTGCGGAGAGGCAACACTTAAAAAAATGCTTGAGCAGTGCTATCTTGCAGAGAATTATTATCAGGTTCAGAATATTAAAAACAGAATCAGCGATGATGAGCTTGACGAGTATGCAAAAGTTCATAAAGAGGATTACAGAACAATTCCCGTTTCATATCTTCAAATGACCTATGAATCTGAAGATGATATTAAAAAGGCAAAGGAATATATTGCTAAGATTAAAAGTGAGGAAGATTTGGTAAATCTTATTCCCGATGTTTGTGCTGATTTAATTGAGCAGTATTCCGAATCCTACGGAAGCGACGAAGCTGTAATTGATGCAATTAAGGATTCAATGGAAACAACTCTTTCAAAGAGCGATTCAACATGGGATAAGGACACAATTAACTGGCTCTTTGATGCTTCAACAAAAATCGGAAATGCCAATTATACACTTGATGAAGATAACGGCTGTATTTATATAATCGTAAAAACAGGAGAATCAAAAATCGAGCAGGATACTGTTTATTCGGTAAGACATATACTAATTCAGCCTGAAACCGATGATGAAAGTGAAGATTCAACCGAGCAGAAGGAATACACCGCAGAAGAGCTTGCAGCTGCAAAATCCGAAGCAGAAGAAATTCTTAAGGAATACAATAAAACAGATAAAACAGAATATGATTTTGCTAAGCTTGCTGAAAAATACAGCAAGGATACCGAGTCGCTTTCAACAGGTTCAAGCGGAACCTTCGGAGGCCTCTATGAAGGCGTTTCAAAAGGCGATATGGTTGAAGAATTTGAGAAATGGTCTCTTGATGCCAAGAGAAGCTATGGAGATACGGGGCTTGTTGAGAGTAAATACGGTTGTCATATAATGTTCTTTGTTTCCGCTTATCCTGAGTATAAAGCAGAATGCTATTCAAAGCTTAAATCCGATAAGGAAAATGAATTTGTAGAATCTTACAAAGTAACAAAAACCGGTCAGTTTGATAAAACTAAAAAGGCCGAGCCTACAAGCTCAAGCTCATCTTCCGTAAACTGAAATTAAATAATGTAAAAAATACTTGTAATATTTTAGAGAATGGTGTAAAATAATTTTTACACTTTAAAATTTCTGAAAAAGGACGAAAAAAATGGCAAAGAAAAATTTAGATAATGATTTGCTTACGGGCGGCGCAAAGCTTTCTGCGGCAGATTCTAAAAAGTCAAAAAAATCAACAAATAAAAAAGGTGTTTCAAAAAAAGTACAAAAAGCAATTAAAGCAGTTGTTGCAGTAGTAATTGTTGCGGCTCTTCTTGTAACCTATGTTGCAACAGGTCTTGTAAGACACGGCTTTTTTGCATACACCTGTATTCCTGCAGAACACTTTACCGGAATAACAGTTGTAGCTCCCGACGGCAAAAAAATCAAAACAACTATCGGTGAGTATAACTACTATTTTGCTCTTACATATAATAATCTTCAGTCCCAACAGAAACAGTATGAGCAAAACGGAATTGACCTTAAAGATGTAAATCTTGATGTTGATTTTGATAAAAAGCTTTCAAAGCAAAAAACAAAGAACGATGACGGTCAAGAAGTTACATGGCTTGAGTATGTTAAAGAACAGGCTATTGATTCACTCAAAAGCACCGAGGTATATTATTACGAGGCTGTAAAGGCTAATAAGAATAAAGAACCCGAAATTACCGAGGATCAGCAAAAAGAAATTAACGATACTATAAATCAGTACAAAACAACTGCAAACAGCTACGGATACACAACAAGCGCTTATCTCAGAAAAGCTCTCGGCGACGGTGTTACCGAATCTCTCTTTAGGGAGCAGATGAAAAAATCTTATATTGCACAGGCATATCAGGAAGAACTCGAAGCAGAGCATAATCACGAGGAGCCCACAGAAGAAGAGCTTGCCGAGTATAAGAAAGAAAATCCGGAAGAATGCAAAACTGTTTCAATCAGACTCTTTGAAGCAACAAATGAGGATGATGCAAAGGCTTTCAAAAAAGCTCTTAAAGCAGACGGCTCAAACTTCTCCGAGCTTGCAAGCAAATATGCAGACGACAGCTTTGATAAAACAAACTTTAAGGAAGACGGATTTACAACAGAGCTTTATGCCACAAGAGAAATCCTTAAAGCAAAGCAGTATGCCATTGCAACTGCTGATAAGAAGGATGCAGATAAATTCCCCGGACTTGATTGGCTCTATTCATCAGAGCGTAAGGTAGGAGACATCTATCAGTATTCAACAACCGTTGTTTATGTTCTTTCTCCTGCTGAGGAATCAACAGTTAAAACCGTAGATGTTCGTCATATCCTTGTTTCTCCCGTTGACTCAGATAGTTCTGATTCTGCTTCAGATGCAACAAAGGAACAGTGGAAACAGGCTTATGATAAGGCAGTAAAGCTTCTTAACGAGGTTAAGAGCGCTAAGGATAAGGAAGCTAAGTTTAAGGAGCTTGCTAAGGAAAATACATCAGACAGTAATGGTGATAACGGCGGACTTTACGAAAATATTTATCCCGGTCAGATGGTAAACAGCTTTAATACATGGATTTTTGCTGATGGCCGTAAAACAGGGGATATGGATATTGTTAAGTCTGAATACGGATATCATATTATGTATTTTGTTAAGTCAACAGATACAGAAGCTTGGACAGTTACTGCTGAAACTGCTATTGAAGAATCCGAGCATACAGAGCTGATTGATTCCTATAAGGTTAAAGAAAATTGGTTCGGCTCAAGATTCTTTGAAATTGATACAGATATTGATATGTAATTGACTTGTTTTGCAGGTCAAACCAAATGGATTGTTTGCAGTGACCTAAATAAGCGCCGCAAACAATCCGTTTTTTATCGGTGATATTATGTTTAACGAGCAAAAGCTGAAAAATGAAGTCGCACGGCTGAGTGCTGCACTTGAAGATACACGCTTTGAATGTCAACGGCTTGAAATAGTAAACAATAATCTTGATTTCCTTGTTAAAGACAAGGAGAGAGAACTAAGCCGAAATATTGCGTATCTTCAAGCCTTGGAAGAGGAAAATAATCAGTTGCGCCAAAAAATATCCGAGCTGGAGGAAAAAATATACTATGGAATATAATCTTGATGTAAATCAGCTTCGGGAATACGCACCGCTTCTTAAAGCAGGTGACAGAGTTGTTTTGAGCGGAACTGTTTATACAAGCCGAGATGCAGCGCATAAAAGAATTTTTCAAGCGCTTGATAATGGAGAAGCGTTGCCTTATGATTTAAAAAACGCTGTTATCTATTATGCAGGTCCTACTCCAGCACCTGAAAATCTTGTAATCGGCTCCTGCGGACCGACAACATCTTCAAGAATGGATCCTTATGCACCAAGGCTTCTTGATTTAGGTGTTGCTGCAATGGTGGGAAAAGGTGAGCGAAACGAAGAGGTTTGCAAAGCGATTGTACGCAACAAGGCGGTGTACCTTTGTGCGATAGGCGGAGCAGGAGCACTTGCTTCAAAATGCATAACCGAATGCGAAGTTATTGCTTATGATGATTTGGGCTGTGAATCCGTTAAACGCCTTTACTTTGATTCTTTTCCTTTAACTGTGGCAATAGATTGCAGTGGAGGAAACATTTTCAATCATTGAATTCATTTCTTATTTTTTCAAGAACGCTGTTTTCAATTCGTGAAACATAGCTTCTGCTTATTCCGAGCTTCTGCGCAACCTCGCGTTGTGTCAGAGGCTTTTTGTTATTTAATCCGTATCTCATGCAGATAATAGTTTTTTCTCTTTCGTTGTCTAAATTAGCAATAATGTCTGCAACCTTTTCCCATTTCAGCTTTTTTTCAAGGTCGCAGGCCATATCGCTTCCGTCCGACAGTAAATCGCTTACAAGAAGCGGATTTCCATCCTTGTCGAGCTCAATGGAATCTCCGAAATAAACATCGTTTGTGCTCTTCTTTCCCATTCTAAAATGCATAAGAAGCTCATTTTCAATGCATTTTGAGCAGTATGTTGCAAGGTGTATGCCTCTGTCTGCATCAAAAGAATCTATTCCTTTAATTAGACCTATTGTGCCTATTGAAACAAGGTCATCGGTGTCATTTGTTTTTGAATAATACTTTTTAACGATATGTGAAACAAGTCTGAGATTCCTTTCAATAAGAATATCTCTTGCCTCTTTGCTTCCGTTTTTCATCTCTTCAAGTTTTATTTTTTCTTCTTTCGGAGAAAGGGGCTTAGGAAAGCTGTTTGAGTTTTGAAGGTGCAGAATAAAATAAAGTAAATTTGCACTTAAAAAGGACAGTATTGCAGAAATCATTTTCATCACCGCTAAATAATATGAACAAAACAAAAAAAATATGGTAATCAGATTTAAAGAAGTTAATGGTTTTCGATTAGGCTTAAACTATTGAAATAAGTTAACGGCTTTGTTATAATAGATTAGAATATTCAAAGGTGTTTGTATGGAAAGAATGAATTCAATCAAAGAGGTTCTTGATAAATACGGAATGTACACAGGGCTCACAAAGGGTCCGTCAATGTGGCCTCTCCTTCATGAGCAAAAGGATAATATCGTTGTTGTAAAGCAAAACGGCAGACTGAAAAAATACGATATTCCGGTTTACATTTTGAAAAGCGGAAAATATGTTATGCACCGTATTGTTGAGGTGCGGGACGACTGCTATGTTATAGTGGGCGATAATCTAACTGAAAAAGAATATGTTACCGACGATATGATATGCGGAGTTCTTGTCGGATTTTATAAAAACGGAAAAAGATATATTGATTGTGAAAACGGAAGGCTTTATCGCCTCTATTCAAAAATATGGGTTGCACTTCTTCCCGTGAGAAAGCCTATTCTTAAGCTTCACAATTTATATTCCAGAATAAAACACTTTTTGACCGGAAGGTATTAATTTGGATAACAGTAAAAATCAAAAAAGAATAAAATCATCGGATAAAATCGCTTTAAAGTGGATTGCAAAGGTGTGCAGAAAGCAGCTTTCGGGCATGATTGCGCTTATTTTTGTTAATGCGGTTTCTGCAACCACTGCGGTTTTATTTGCAAATTTTTCAAAGAGAATTATCGATGCCGCAACACAGGCAAATCCCTCAAAAGAAAAGGTAATTGCTAATTCACTTCTTTTGCTTGCGGTTGTTTTGTTTCAGCTTGTGTTGAGACTGTCCTCAAGCGCTATTGCCGAGGGAACAAAATTTAAGCTTGATATGCGTCTTCGAGAGTATCTCCTGTCCTTAATTTATAAAAAAGAGTACGGGGCCGTTTCTTCAATACATACGGGTGAACTGCAAAACAGGCTTTTTAATGATGTTGGTGTTGTGTCCGACGGATTTGCAACTCTGCTTCCCGATATAACAAATATTGTTATGCGACTTATATGTGCGCTAACATATTTGATAATCCTTGAGCCTAAGTTTACACTTGTTTTCATTGTTGGTGGAATAGGTGTTTTTGTTTTCTCCCAGCTTTTCAGAAGAATAATAAAAGAATTGCATAAAGAGGTTCAGAGAACCGAGGGCAAATCAAGAAGCTTTATTCAGGAAAGTATTATTAATCTTCTTGTTGTAAAGGTTTTCAGGGTTGAGAAGAAAATGGAAGAGGAAACCCACGAGCTCAACATGAATAATTTCCGCATAAAGATGAAAAGAAGGCTTTTGGGAATCGGAGCAAATGCCGGTATCTCTGCCGTGTTTAGTGCAGGCTATGTTTTTGCGCTTGCATTCGGAGGAATTTCACTTGTTAATAACACAATGACCTACGGAACGGTTACCGCTCTTCTTCAGCTTATCAATCAGGTTCAAACGCCGTTTTCGTCGCTTTCCGGCGTAATGCCTAAGCTGTTCGGAATTATTGCTTCAGCCGAAAGACTTATGGAAATTGAAAATCTGCCCGATGAAAAAAGCGAGCTTGATTATGAAATTAATTCCAATGAGGTTTATAAAGATTTAAAATCAATAGATTTCAGAAACATAACATTTTCTTATGAAAAATCGCGTGAAATGGTTTTGGATAACGCTTCTCTTTCTATTAACAAAGGCGATTTTGTTGCAATAACAGGTATTTCGGGAATTGGAAAATCAACTCTTTTAAAGCTCCTTTTGGGCGTTTTTTCTGCTCAAAGCGGTGAGATTGTGCTCAATACCGAAACGGGTGAAATCCCATGTGATAAAAACACAAGAAAGCTGTTTTCTTATGTTCCTCAAGGGAATATGCTGATTTCGGGAACTATAAGAGATAATATTACTTTTATTAATGATGCAAGCGATGAAGAAATTGAGAATGCAGTTAGAATATCCTGTGCAGATGATTTCATAAAAGAACTTCCGCAAGGCTTGGAGACTGTTATTGGAGAGAAAGGGCTCGGACTTTCAGAGGGTCAGGTTCAGCGCCTTGCTATTGCAAGAAGCCTTCTTTCAAAATCTCCCGTTATTCTACTTGACGAGGCAACCTCTGCCCTTGATGAAAAAACGGAAAAGCGCTTTCTTGAGAATTTGCGCGAGCTTGATAATATCACCTGCATTATCATAAGCCATAAAAAAGCAACTCTTGATATTTGCAATAAATGTGTTCGTATTTCCGAGGGAAAAATTATTACAGACAGTAAGAAGGTATAATTATGCTGCTGACTGAATGGGGCGAAAAGCTCGATAAAAAGAATCCTCTTCCCGAATATCCGAGACCTCAGTTTGTAAGAAACAGCTTCTTCAATCTGAATGGAATGTGGAAGTGTAATTTTACTTCAAACGGAAAAATTCCGAGCGATTTTCCTATTGATATTTGTGTTCCTTTCTCGCCTGAAACCCCTCTTTCGGGAGTAAATCGTGTGTTAACTCCCGGTGAGTATATTCATTACGAGAAGCATTTTACCTTGCCTGAAAATTTTAATGTCGGCAGAGTGTTTCTCCATTTCGGCGCTGTTGACCAAATCGCGTCGGTTTGTTTAAACGGTGAAAAATTAGGCGAGCATCACGGCGGATTTACTCCGTTTTCGTTTGAGATTACGGATTATCTTCTCAAGGGAGAGAATACTCTCATTGTGTCCTGCTGTGATTACAGTGAGCAGAATTCCTATTCGCGCGGAAAGCAACGATTCAACAGAGGTGGAATATGGTACAGTCCGCAAAGCGGTATTTGGCAAACGGTATGGCTTGAAAGCACACCCGATGAATATATAAAGAATGTCAGAATTACTCCTGATTACGATAAAAGCACGGTAAGCTTTGAGTTTGAAGGCTGTGACTATGCAGAAATATATATTTATGACGACGGCGATTTGATTGCTCAAACTAAAGAAAAAACTGTTTATATAGATAATTTTAAACCGTGGAGTCCCGAAAATCCTTTCCTTTATGATGTAATGTTTGTTTTCAATAAGGACAGAGTGAAATCCTATTTCGGAATGAGAAAATTCTCTGTCGAAAAAGATTCAAACGGAGTTTTAAGACTTTTTCTTAACAATAAACCGTATTTTCATAACGGCTTGCTCGACCAAGGCTATTATCCGGACGGATATTTAACTCCGCCGAGTAACGATGCTATGGAATTTGATGTTAAAACAGTTAAGGAATGGGGCTTTAATATGCTTAGAAAGCATATTAAAATCGAGCCTCTTTTGTGGTATCATTACTGTGATGTTAACGGAATTATTGTTTGGCAGGATATGATAAACGGCGGCGGAAATTACGGAGCTGAGGTCAGCGTTTTTCCGTTTATCGGAATTAATCTTGACGATAGAAATTATAAAACCTTTAAAAGAACGGATGAAAAAGCAAGAGCTCTTTATTATGAAGAACTCGAATGTATGGTGAAGCATTTGTATAACTGCCCGTGCATTGCCATTTGGGTTCCGTTTAATGAGGGCTGGGGGCAGTTTGATTCTAAGAAGGCATATGAGCTTTTGAAAAAGCTCGATTCAACAAGGCTTGTTGACACAACCTCCGGATGGCACGACAGGGGAAGCAGTGACTTTATTTCAAAGCATATATATTTCACCCCGATACGGGTTAAGCAATATAATAAGCCGTATCTGCTTTCCGAATTCGGAGGACTCGGTCTCAGAATTAAAGGTCATACCTTTAACGATAAAATGTTCGGATATAAAGTGTATAAAAGCACCGCTTCGTTAACCAAAGGCTACAAAAAGCTTTTTGAAAAAACAATAATTCCTCAAATAACAGATGGCTTGAGTGCAACGGTTTACACGCAGGTAACAGATGTTGAGGATGAGTTAAACGGAATAATGACCTACGACAGAAGAGTTCAAAAAATTCCTCATAGGGTTATGAATGAAATTAATAAACAAATGAAAATAAAGGAGTAAATAATGAATCAGCTTGAAATTAAGGATGGCTTAAAGGCTGTTATGAAAACTAACAGGGGAGATATGACCTTTGTTCTTTTCCCCGAGATTGCACCAAAGACGGTTGAAAACTTCACAACTCATGCAAAAAACGGTTATTATAACAATTTAACTTTTCACCGCGTTATTAAGGATTTTATGATTCAGGGTGGCGACCCAACAGGAACGGGTGCAGGCGGAGAGTCAATTTGGGGAAAGAGCTTTGAGGATGAATTTTCTCTTGATGCAAGAAATTATTACGGCGCTCTTTCAATGGCAAACGCAGGTCCTAATACAAACGGAAGTCAGTTCTTTATTGTGCAGGCTAAGTCTGTTCCGTCACATCTTGTTGATGAAATGAAGGGCCTTACAGACCGCGGTTTTCCCACTGAGGTTATTGATAATTATGAAAAGGTAGGAGGAACTCCCTGGCTCGATTTTCACCACACGGTTTTCGGTCAGCTTGTTGAAGGAACAGATGTTCTTGAAGATATAGCGTCGGTGAAATGCTCTGTAAATGATAAGCCTGTTTATGATGTTGTAATTGAAGGAATCGAAATTATTGAGTGATTTTTTCGGAGAGTTAAAAAATGAATACTAAAAAATTGACAGCGGTTATTGTTGTTCTTGCTGTAATTGTTGTTGTATTGTCATATCTTTTGCCTGTAACACCTCAGCAGAATCTTGAAGCAGAGGGCAACTATAAGCATGTTGTTGAATGCTATAAAAGTGAAGAATATGATGTTGTGGGAGATAAATGTATTTTTTATACAAGCGTTTGCGATGACCTCGGAAACAGTAATCAGATATATATTGTAAACTGCTTCAAAAGGGGAGGTATCCTTTCAAACAGATTCAGTACTGAGCATTTCAGCGTGTATTCGGAAAATGATTTGAATAAAAAGAATGTGTATAACGAAGTTAATATGTTTAAGCTTTCAAATGGTGAAGCAAAGGTGGCGTACGGAATTTTACCGTTTGATGTGTCAGATTGCTTTGCGGGAGGTAAGAAAGCCGCAACGGTTAAGCAAAGTATCACTCTCAATTCAAAAGAGTATGCGTTTACTTTATGGTATTGCAGCGTTTCTGATGAAAATGATTTTGATGTTTATTATTTGAATTCTTCAAATGAAAAAGTAGTTATCAAATAAATATCTAATTTGATAACTTGATTAACTTGAACAGTCTCGCTCCGTTATGAGCGTGACTGTTATTTTTTACCGTTTTGTAATTGACAAATAATATATAGTTTGATATACTGATGTTGTACAAAAACTAAAAAATGAAATAAAAATATAAAAGAAACGATTAAAAAAATAAATTATTGCAAAAATCAACAATTATTTTACTTGACAAACTATTTTCGGACATTGCGATTATTTGCTCAAACACAGAGCAAATAATTGTGTTATGTTAAATATGCCTAAAAATTGAAAGGAGAAATTGCGAATGAAATTTGCAAAAAAATCATTGTCTGTTGTTCTTGCTGTGTTAATGATGGCAACAAGCCTTGTAACCGGAACTGTTGCTTTCGCTGCAAAAACCCCCAAAACATTTTTGCCTTATGCACAGGGCACAACAGCAACAGTAGGTGTTACTCAAAAGGCTGACGGCTCAACAGAAAATGTCAGCTACTTCACCTTCACTCCCGCAACAACGGGAACCTATTCACTTTTCGTACAGGCTAACACAAGCTTTGAAGAGTCAAGTGTTTCAATTTACGAAAAATACAATTCATCAAGTTGCGAGCTCAAGGATTGTATCGCTTATGTTGAGTCAGAGCAATCATATGGTTCTCAGAATCTCGACAGAGGCTATGAAACATTTAACTTAGTAGGCGGAGAAACATATTATATCCGTGCTTATGTTTCATGCAGGACTAAGGCAACAGATGAGTATAACGCAGGAAATGTTCTTAAATTCTCAATTGCACCCACAGATTTCAGTGCTTACTTAACAAGCTATAAAGATGATGCTTCAAAAACCACTGTTTACGGCTATGAAGTAAGATACACCGGTTCTTCAACCGCTGTTGTTGTTCCTGCTGAAATCAATTGGCTTCCTGTTATAAATGTTCAAGGAACAGATAATAAGAATATAACCTCTCTTAATCTTGCAAATGCAGCAAGCGTTAAACTGGTTTCTGGTTTTTCAAACTGTAAAAAGCTTTCAAGCGTTGCTTTGAACTTCGGACTTAAGTGTGTGGATGATGATGCATTTTATAATTGTAAAGCATTAACATCAATAGTTATTCCGGATATGGTTAAAACAATCAGTAATAGCGCATTTGAAGGATGTACTTCACTTTCATCTGCTGTTATCGGAAACGGCGTTGAGTATATTGAAGGATACGCATTTTACAACACAGCTCTTAAGGCAATGGTTGTTCCTGCTTCTGTTAAATCAATCGGTAATTGTGCAATCGGTTATGCTGATGCTTTTGATTTGAATACAGTTGATCCTTATGATGTTACTCCCACTCCCGTTGCAGGCTTTGCAATCGGCTCGGTAGCAGGAAGCGCAGCTCAGCTTTATGCTGCAAAGAACGGCATTGCTTTCTGTGATGTTAACAACTGTGCACACGCTTACAATGTTGTTGCTTTTAAGGATTCAACACTCTTTAAAGCAGGAAGCAAAACAGAACAGTGTGCTATCTGCGGAGCTTCAAAAACAACTCAGATTGCTAAAAAGAAAATTGCTGTAAAATCAGTTAAATCCTCTAAGAAGGCTCGGCTTGTTGTTAAAGCAGCAAAGCAGAGCGGAATCACAGGCTATCAGATTCAGTATTCAACTTCAAAGAAGTTCACAAAGAAAACTACTAAATCTGTTAAGGTTAAAACAACAAAGGCTCTCAGCAAAACAATTAAGGGCTTAAAGAGCGGCAAAAAATACTATGTAAGAGTTCGCGCTTATAAAGTAAGCGGTAAGAAAACAACTTACGGTGTTTACGGCGCTGCTAAATCTGTTAAGGTTAAATAAGGAGGAATTGCACAATGAAAACTTTTGCTAAAAAATCTTTTGCAGTTGTTCTTGCAATGCTTATGGCGTTGTCTGCCTTAACGGTAGGTTCAATTTCGGCTTTTGCCGGAGATGTTATCCCCGCAGCGCAGATTCCGGTAGGCACAGAAACTGCAGTCACCGTAAGAGGCAATTTTGCATATTATGCATTCCAGGCTCCTCAGGCAGGAACATATGCAGTTAAGGTTGCAGCTGACAACGATTCAAAGGTAGGCGTTTATCCGCGTCCGCTCAATACCGATGGTGATTATGATCTCAACGATTCAGTTTCAGGCATGGTTAATTTCGTTTGGAATAACGAGCTTAAAGAAGTATATAATTATACTCCCAGTGTTGACTTTATTACTCTTGCAGCCGGAGATTTCGGCTACATTAAGGCTTGGGTAGATGAGGATGCAACAAATGCATCTATTTCAGTTTCCATGACAGAGACAGAATTTATGTATAACTATACTAGGGTTTATGATGAGCTTACTTACAATGAAACTGATTATGACGGCACTGTATATACACAAACAGAAGAGTGCATGGTAGGATTCGGTGTTGATGTTCATAACTATTGTGGAGCTTCAACAGTAGTTGTTGTTCCTCAGATGATCGACGGCTACAATGTTACCGAGGTTTCTAATTTTGCATCGTTTCCTATGGATAAAAACATTGTTTCGGTAACTCTTCCGGAAACAATTAAGGCAATAAATGGAGATGCTTTTGAAGGTATGTACTCACTTAAGAGCATAAATATTCCGGCATCCGTTGAGAGAATTGGAGGTTATGCTTTCAGTGGTTGTAAAGCTCTTTCGGGAAGACTTTATATCGGTGAAAATATTGAGTATGTAGGAAGCCATGCTTTCTTCGACACCGGATTTGATTCTGTTTATGTTGCAGGCAAAAAGACAGTAGTAGATGATTATGCTTTCGGCTATAAGAGAGTTCTTGAAGAAACAACTGTTGATCCTTCAGATACAACATTTGCAATCGATGCAAACTTCATTATAATCGGACCTGCAAATTCTTACGCACAGAAATATGCTGTAAATAACGGTATTGCATTCTATGATGCATTTAATTGCGCTCATTGCTATGTAACAACTGCTTCAACAGCAGCAACACTCTTCAAGACCGGTTCAACAACAGAGGTTTGCCGTGCTTGCGGAAGCGTTAAGAAAACAACAGTAGCAAAGAAAAAGATAGCTGTTAAATCTCTTAAAGCTAAGAAAAAGGCTTTCGTTGTTAAAGCAGCAAAGCAGAGCGGAATTACAGGCTATCAGATTCAGTATTCAACTTCAAAGAAGTTCACAAAGAAAACCACTAAATCCGTAAAAGTTAAAACAACAAAGGCTCTCAGCAAAACAGTTAAGGGCTTAAAGAGCGGCAAAAAATACTATGTAAGAGTTCGTGCTTACAAAGTAAGCGGCAAGAAAACAACATACGGAGTTTACGGCGCAGCAAAGTCTGTAAAGGTTAAATAATTTTAAAAACACAACAATTAATTTTTAGGCATTCGGGCAGTCTCTTCTGAGGCTGCCTTATTTTTATGCTTGATTAATAAAGTTATATAATTTATAATACTCGTGGTGATAATTATGGAGAGATGGCAGGAGATTGAAAGAAGTATAATCACAAAATTCCGCAAGCCGATTTGGAACGGATTTATCGGAGCGATTAAGGATTATGATTTAATTCAGCCAAACGATAAAATAGCCGTTTGCATGAGCGGCGGCAAGGATTCGGCTTTGCTTGCCGTTTGCTTTATGCATCTTAAAAAGTACAGTGAAATTCCGTTTGATTTGGAGTTTTTAGTAATGGATCCGGGATATGCGGATAAAAACAGAGCGTTAATAGAAGAAAATGCCCGCCTAATGAATATTCCCGTTAGAATATTCGATTCGGATATTTTCAATATTGTAACAAAGGTTGACGAAAGCCCCTGCTATCTCTGTGCAAGAATGAGAAGAGGCTATTTGTATGATAATGCTAAAAAGCTCGGTTGTAACAAAATCGCTCTCGGTCACCATTTCGATGATGTAATTGAAACTATTTTAATGAGCATGATTTACGGCGCGGAAATCAAAACAATGATGCCAAAGCTTCGCTCAACAAATTTTGAAGGAATGGAGCTAATCCGACCGCTGTATCTTGTTAAGGAAAAGGATATTATATCCTGGAAAAATTATAACAACCTAAATTTTTTGCAGTGCGCCTGTAAATTCACTAATGATGTTGCATCAAGCTATAAGGACAGTAAGCGCGCTGAAATGAAGCAGCTTGTTGAAGAACTCAGAAAAAAGAATCCGCAAACCGATATTAATATTTTCAGAAGCGTTGAGAATGTAAATATCGGACAGGTTATTGCATATAAAAAAGACGGTGAGAAAAAACACTTCTTAAATAATTACTGAGGCGAATCATGAAAGATATAAGAACAAACACTGATAAGCTGAAAACCCTGCTTTTCGGAAAGGATTTAAGAATCACCGAGGGCGATGTATATTCCGAAGTCAGAGAGGGCGACTTTTCTTCGTATCTCCCTATTAATAATTACATATATGAGCAGGAAGAAACGCAAAATAATGTTTTTGACATTAGAAAATTCGGCGCAAGAGCTAATGATAAAAGCCGTTTTATTCCCGAATATGCAAAGGAATATCCCGAAAGCTGGCGCTTTAGAAATCTACCTGCATACGCACTTTACGCGCGCCATGTTAAAAATCTTGAATTGATTTCTTTTAATTGTATTCCTGCTAAGTCAACTTGGAAAAAGGATTGCATTTTTGAAGATGTTATTTAGTTTCCTTGACAAAATCCAATTCAGGTGTTAATATATTTGCAATACAAAAAGGCTGTGAATAAGAGGAGTATTTTGCCCAATCTTTCAGAGAGTCGGCGTTTGGTGAAAGCCGGCAGAGCAAGCAAAAGAAGGTAGCTTAGGAGCCGGATGTGTGAAATCAAGTAGCCTATCCCGTATATCTGCGTTAAAGATTTGAGTGGCACAATTGTGCAATTTGAGTGGTACCGCGAAATTCAGCTTTCGTCTCATTGAGGCGAAGGCTTTTTTATTTTTAAGGAGTTGATAAAATGGCAAAAGAGCTTGCAAAGCAGTACAACCCATCCGAATTTGAAGATAAAATATATAAATTTTGGGTCGATAAAAAATATTTCCACGCAAAGGGAGAAAAGGATAAAAAGCCATACACTATTGTGATTCCGCCCCCGAACATTACGGGTCAGCTTCATATGGGTCATGCCCTCGATAACACACTTCAGGATATTTTAATCCGCTATCACAGAATGAACGGCTACGACACTCTTTGGCTTCCCGGAACCGACCACGCTTCAATAGCAACCGAGGCAAAAATAGTTGAGGCTATGCGTAAGGAAGGGCTCAGCAAAGAAGATCTCGGAAGAGAGAAGTTCCTTGAAAGAGCTTGGGATTGGAAAGCGCAGTACGGTGGAAGAATTATTGAACAGCTCAAAAAAATGGGCTCCTCCTGTGATTGGGACAGGGAGAGATTTACACTCGATGAGGGATGCAATAAAGCAGTAGTTGAGGTTTTCAATAATCTCTATGAAAAAGGCTTGATTTACAGAGGAGAGAGAATCGTTAACTGGTGTCCCCATTGCTTAACCTCCATATCCGATGCAGAGGTTGAGTATGAGGATCAGGCAGGTCATTTCTGGCATATTAAATATCCGTATGCAGACGGAACGGGTTATCTTGAGATTGCAACCACAAGACCCGAAACTCTCCTCGGTGATACTGCCGTTGCAGTTAATCCCGATGATGAGCGCTATAAGGATATAATAGGAAAAATGCTCATTCTTCCCATTGTACACCGTGAAATCCCTGTAATTGCGGATAGCTATGTTGAAAAGGATTTCGGAACAGGTGCGGTTAAAATTACACCTGCACACGATCCAAACGACTTTGAGGTAGGTCTTCGTCATAATCTTGAGGTTATTGATGTTATGACAGATGATGCACATATCAAAGACGGTTGGGGCAAGTATTCAGGAATGGACAGAATCGAATGCCGCAAAGAAATAGTTAAGGATCTTGAGGCTGAGGGCGTTCTTCTTGAGGTTGAGGATTACAGCCACAATGTAGGAACATGCTATCGCTGCGGAACAACGATTGAACCCAAGGTTTCAAAGCAGTGGTTCGTTTCAATGAAGCCGCTTGCAGGTCCTGCTATTGACGCCGTTAAAAACGGAGAAACAAAGTTTGTTCCGAAGCGTTATGAGAAAACCTATTTCCATTGGCTTGAAAATATCCGCGATTGGTGCATTTCAAGGCAGCTTTGGTGGGGTCACCGTATTCCCGCGTGGTATTGTGCCGACTGCGGAGAAATAACGGTAAGCCGCGAAACACCTGATTGCTGCTCTAAATGTTCAAGTAAAAATATAACTCAGGATCCTGATACTCTTGATACCTGGTTTTCTTCTGCACTCTGGCCTTTCTCAACTCTCGGCTGGCCGGATGAAACAGAGGATTTCAAGAAATATTATCCAACGGATACCCTTGTAACGGGCTATGATATAATTCCTTTCTGGGTAATGAGAATGATGTTCTCGGGAATTGAGCAAACAGGCAAGGTTCCGTTTGACACGGTTTTAATTCACGGTCTTGTTCGTGACAGTCAGGGAAGAAAAATGAGTAAATCCCTCGGCAACGGAATAGATCCGCTTCTTGTTATTGATGAATACGGCGCCGATGCTTTAAGATTTACTCTTGCAACTGGTAATTCACCCGGAAACGATATGAGATTTTCGGATGAAAGGGTTAAGGCTTCCCGAAATTTTGCCAATAAGCTTTGGAACTCCGCAAGATTTGTTTTAATGTATCTTGACGGAAGTGAAAAGTGTGAAATCCCCGAAAATCTTGAAACTGAGGACAAGTGGATTCTGAGTAAGCTCAACACTCTTATCAACGAGGTTACCGAAAACCTTGATAAGTATGAACTCGGAATTGCAGTTCAGAAGCTTTATGATTTTATATGGGATGTATTCTGCGATTGGTATATTGAAATTGCAAAAATTCGCCTTCAGGGTGACGACGATAATAAAAAGAAAACGGCATCAAGTGTTCTTGTTTATGTTTTAACAGGAATTTTGAAGCTTCTGCATCCGTTTATGCCGTTCATTACCGAGGAAATTTATCAGGCTATTCCTCATGATTCGGAATCGATAATGATAAGCGAGTGGCCTAAATTCAGCGAAAGCCTTTGCTACGAAGAAGATGTTAACAAGGTTGAAAAAATAATGCAGGCAATCGGAGCAATAAGAAACAGGCGTTCCGAAATGAATATTGCACCGAGCAAAAAAGCAAAGGTTTATATTGAAACAGAGCTTTGCGATGTATTTGAAAGCGGCGCTCCGTTTATTGTTAGGCTTGCAAGTGCAAGCGAGGTATGTGTTGATAAGAAGTTTGATTCTCTCGGAAACACAGTAACAATTATCACGGACGATGCGAAAATATATATTCCCATGGGTGAGCTTATTGATTTTGAGGCAGAAAGAAAGCGCCTCCAAAAAGAGCTTAGTCAGTGCGTTGATAAGCTTGAGTTTATAAACAAGAAGCTTTCAAATCCCGGATTTGTAAATAAGGCTCCCGAAAATGTTGTTAAGCAAAACAGGGAAGATGCACAGAAGCTTGAAGAAAAGATTGAAAATATTAAAAATTCAATTGAAGGTCTCGGAAAGTAATGACTTATGAACAGGCATTAAAGGTATTAACACAAAAGCAAAGCCTCGGCATTATGCCGGGGCTTTCGCGCATTGAAAAAATACTTGAAGACGCAGGAAATCCGCAGGAAAAGCTCAAGATTATTCATATTGCGGGAACAAACGGTAAGGGCACTGTTTCAAAAATAATTTCACAAAGTCTTATTGATGCGGGCTTCAAAATCGGTAGATTTTCCTCTCCTTGGGTGTGCGACTACCGCGAGCAGATTGAGGTTAATAACAAGTACATTGATAAATCTGTATTTGCTTCATTGGTGGGCGAATATTCTCAGTATGATGCAACTGAGTTTGAACTTCTAACTGCAATTATGTTTATTTATTTTGAAATGTCTAAGGTTGATTATGCCGTTATTGAGTGCGGAATGGGAGGTCTTGAGGATTCAACCAATGCCTTTTCATCCCCTTTTGCCTGTGTGATAACCTCCGTTTCCGAGGACCATACAAATTTTCTCGGAAACAGCATTATAGAAATTGCAGAAAATAAAAGCGGAATAATTAAGAAAAACACTAATGTTATTTTGTATCCTAATCCGAAAACCGAAGAAGTTTTTGAAAAAAAGTGCAAATCCGAAAATGCACGCCTTTATAAAATTCCCGATTATAATAGTATTAAATTAAATAATATTGCATCTGCAAAAAAATGCCTTGAATTATGCGGAGTAAATAAGGTGTGCAATTATCCATTTTTACCTGCAAGGCAGGAGAGAATAGGGAGATTTATTCTCGACGGCTCACATAATCCATCCGCCGCAATGGCGCTTGCCGATGTGCTCAAAGAAGAGGCGAAAGCCGTTTGCGTTCTCGGAATGATGAGAGATAAGAATATTGAAGAATATATCAAAATTATTTCTCCATTTGTTTCTGAGCTTGTTTTGTGCTCTCCGTCAAACAGCCGAGCCGCTTCATGTGAAGAGCTTTTCGGATATGCTGATAAGTATTGCGATAAAATAACAAAAGCCAAAAGTCCTCTTGAAGCGCTTAAAATTGCCGAGAAAAAAACAAACGGACTTATACTTATTTGCGGAAGCTTTTTTCTTGCAAGAGATTTAAGAGAGTATCTTTTTTAGTTTCAAAATTCGATAAATTATTTATTACCGATCTATTATTATTTAATAGGTCGGTATTTTATTTTAGGAAGTGACAAAATGAATGTAACAGTTGAAAGCTGTAAGGATTATCTTGCGGCATATCTTATAGGAGAAATAGACCACCATTCAAGCGCTGTGGTTAGAGACAAAATAGACGATGCAATAAGCTTTAAGCAGCCAAAGCACCTGGTGCTTGATTTTAAAAATGTAACATTTATGGATTCGAGCGGCATAGGTCTTGTTATGGGCAGGTATAGATTAATGCAAAGCTACGGGGGAACGCTTGAAATTAAAAATGTTACAAAGCAGACAAAAAAAATAATGGAACTGGCAGGGCTTGGCTCTATTGCAACCATAAAGGAGAAGAACGATGAAAATATTAAATGAAATGAAATTAACTATTGACAGTAAGAGTGTTAACGAAAGCTTTGCAAGAGTTGCCGTTTGTGCATTTGCATCTGTTCTTGATCCTACGGTTGAGGAGCTGTCGGATTTGAGAACTGCCGTCAGTGAGGCGGTAACAAACTGCATAGTTCACGCCTATTCCGATTCCTGCGGAAAAATCTACATAACAACTCAAATATGCGAAAACAATACGGTGCGAGTAAAAATACGCGATAAAGGATGCGGAATAGATGATTTGGAAAAAGCGATGACTCCTCTTTATACAACGGGAGGTGCCGACAGAGCCGGTCTGGGCTTTACCGTTATGGAATCGTTTTGCACTAAAGTCAGCGTAAAATCAAAGCTTGGCTCGGGTACAACCGTAACGCTTATTAAAAAGATTGAAGGAAAAGCCAAGTGGTAAGTGAAAAGAGAAATAAAATGATTGAAGACAATCTCGGTCTCGTTCATTCTCTTGCAAACAGATTCAGAAACAGGGGAGCGGAGTATGATGATTTATATCAGGCGGGATGTGTTGGGCTAATCAAAGCGGTTGATAACTTTGATGAATCAAGAGGCTTTGCGTTTTCCACCTATGCCGTTCCTGTTATTCTCGGAGAAATAAAAAGAATTTTCAGAGACGGCGGAACTGTTAAAGTATCACGCTCTTTGAAAGAAAAATCCTTAAAAGCAAAGGCTCTTTCCGAAAAATTTATAAAGCAAGAGCTGAGAGAACCAACCGTGAGCGAACTGTCGGAGATGCTTGGATGCGATTTGGGAGAAACGGCTGAAATATTAAATGTAATAAATCCGGCGCTGTCATTAAGCGCAGATGAAGAAAACGGAGATTTTGATATTCCTGTTGACGAAAGTGAAAAAATGTTTGATAGAATAATTCTTAGCAGCGCGTTAAGTCAGCTTAGCAGTGATGAGAAAATAATAGTTGAAAAAAGATATTTTCAAGGTGCAACACAGAGTGATGTTGCAAAGCTGCTCGGAGTGTCACAGGTTCAAATTTCAAGAAAGGAAAAGGCAATATTAACAAAACTACGAAAAAAGCTTGAATGATTCGGCGGCTCGGCTGCCGAATTTTTTTGAATTGCACATGGAATTATAGCCTTTTTATGAATAATTTTTTAAAATATCTGTATTTAAGGGATTTTTTGTTAAATACTATTGACAATTGGAAAAAACTTGCTAAAATATATATTAGCACTCAGGTCAAGAGAGTGCTAATTGTATGATTGAAAATAATTCAGAGGTGATTATTATGACTATTAAACCATTGGCAGACAGAGTTTTGCTCAAAGCCGTAGAGGCTGAAGAAACAACTGCAAGCGGCCTTTTCATTGCTTCATCCGCACAGGAGAAGCCTGAAATTAAAGAAGTTGTTGCAGTAGGTCCCGGCGGAAAGATTGACGGCGAGGAAGTTGAAATGTTTGTTAAGCCCGGCGACAAGGTAATTGTTGCAAGCTATTCGGGAACAAATGTTAAGCTCGACGGCGAAGAATTTATTATTGTTAAGCAAAGCGATATTCTCGCAATTGCCGAATAAGGAGGAATTTGATTATGGCTAAAGACATAATTTACGGTGAAGACGCCCGCAAGGCGCTTCAGGCAGGTATTGATAAGCTTGCAAACACTGTTAAAATTACACTCGGTCCTAAAGGAAGAAATGTAGTTCTTGATAAGAAATACGGTTCTCCGCTTATCACTAACGACGGTGTAACAATCGCAAAAGAAATTGAGCTTGAAAATCCCTTTGAGAATATGGGTGCGCAGCTTGTTAAAGAGGTTTCTTCAAAAACCAACGATGATGCCGGTGACGGAACAACAACAGCAACTCTTCTTGCACAGGCTCTTGTTCGCGAAGGTATGAAAAATGTTGCAGCCGGTGCAAATCCCATGGTTGTTAAAAACGGAATTAAAAAGGCTGTTGATGCCGCTGTTGACTCCGTTAAATCTAACAGCCGTCAGATTAAAGGCAGCGAGGATATTGCAAGAGTTGCAACCGTTTCCGCAGCCGATGAATATGTAGGCTCACTTATTGCCGAGGCAATGGAAAAGGTTTCCTCAGACGGCGTTATAACCGTTGAGGAATCCAAAACAGCAGATACAGTTTGTGAAGTTGTTGAAGGTATGCAGTTTGACCGCGGTTATATCTCTCCCTATATGGTAACAGATACCGATAAAATGGAAGCTGTTATTGATGATGCTCTTATTCTTATTACAGATAAGAAAATCAGCACTGTACAGGATATTCTTCCTCTTCTTGAGCAGATTCTCAAAGCAGGACAGAAGCTTGTTATTATTGCAGAAGATGTTGAGGGCGAAGCTCTTCAAACAATTCTTCTCAATAAGCTCAGAGGCACATTTACCTGCGTTTGCGTAAAGGCTCCCGGCTTCGGTGACAGAAGAAAGGATATGCTTCAGGATATTGCTATTCTTACAGGCGGTCAGGTTGTAACAAGCGATCTTGGTCTTGAACTTAAAGATGCAACCATGGATATGCTCGGAAAGGCTCGTCAGGTTAAGGTTTCCAAGGAAAACACAATTATTGTTGACGGCGCAGGCAATTCAGATGAAATTAAGGCAAGAGTAGGACAGATTAAATCTGCTATTGAAACATCAACATCCGAATTCGATAAAGAAAAGCTTCACGAAAGACTTGCAAAGCTTGCTGGCGGTGTTGCAGTTATTAAAGTAGGTGCCGCAACAGAAACTGAAATGAAGGAAAAGAAGCTCCGTATAGAAGATGCTCTTGCAGCAACTAAGGCTGCCGTTGAAGAAGGCATTGTTGCAGGCGGCGGCGTGGCTCTCATTAACGCTGTTCCCGCTGTTGAAAAGCTCCTTGATTCAGACGATGCTGATTTTGTAACAGGCGTTAAAATTGTTCTTAAAGCACTTGAAGAGCCTGTTCGTCAGATTGCGGCAAATGCAGGAATGGAAGGCTCGGTAGTTGTTGATAAGATTATGAACAGTGAGCCCGGCTTCGGCTGTGATTTCTCAACAGGCGAATATGCCGACATGATCAATGTTGGAATCGTTGATCCTTGCAAGGTTACAAGAAGCGCTCTTCAAAATGCAGCTTCTGTTGCAGCAATGGTTCTCACAACAGAAAGCCTTGTAACGGATATTAAGGATCCTCAGGCAGATGCGGCTCAGGCTGCCGCTATGGCTGCTGCTCAGCAGGGCGGAATGTATTAATAATTAGGTTTTCAAAAAAGCAACGCAGTAGTGTTCTGTGTTGCTTTTTCTTTTTAAATAAACCGTGTTATATTAGAATAAAAAAGAGAAATTGGTGTCTAATTTTGGCAGAATAATATTTGAAAATTAGTATGTGTCCATTTTTTTAACAAAAATAGTTGACATTTAATATTAGTTACTGTAAAATATAGTCAAGTGGCGGTGGGATTGAGCGCCTGCCTAAGCAGTATATGTAGGGAAAACGCGTCCTTTTGGAGCGTGCATAGCTGTGATTGTCCACTCGCTCAGGATGGTATGTCTTGAAGTGTAAAAAGCATTATTGTTTCAACAGTAAATATATTTTGCCGAATGGGGAGGTCAGGCGTTCGCCGAAACGAATTCTTTACCGTTGCTTCATTAATCAACTTTTTATTCCGATAGCATGCATTGACTGAAATTCAGTGTCCTCAGCTATCAGCGCTAAACTGATCAAAACACGAGCGCTTTTAGTGTCTGCTCAAAGAGGGCATGGTGTAAAAGACGGATTTCAGCAAATCGGTAGTGTTAATAAAAAACCTGCCGGCTGTTATTCTGCTTGGTTCTAAAATATATTTTTCTTTAAAAGAATTAATTTGTTTTTGAACTCTGGCTTTTACATAGAATGGGAAGCTGCCGCAAGGCAGCTTCTTTTTTTCTGACTTGATTTTGAATTTTCAGAGTATTATAATTATGTTGATAAGATATTTGCGGTTTAATCTGGAGATGAAAATATGAAAAGCTCTCTTTCAAAGAAGAAAAAAATCGGATATGCAGGCGGAATATTAACCGAATCTTTAATTTACAATATGTTCTATACATATTATCTGACCTTCCTTGTACAAGTAATTCATATCAAGCCTGCTGTTGCCGGAATTGTAATTTTCATTTCTATTGCTTGGGATGCAATAACCGACCCCCTTATCGGCAATTATACCGACAGGCAGGGCGTTGATAAAAGAAAGGTTATGGCAAAGGCACTTCTGCCGCTCGGAATTTCATATATTATTGCTTGGTCTCCGCTCGGAGTAGGGCTTAACGGCGACTTGCCTAAAATGATTCTATATACTGTTTTAACAATGATTGTATGGGTTTTCTATACATTCTACACAATTCCTTATTATGCTGTTGTTGCCGAAATAACAGAGGATTATGATGAAAGAACCGAGATTCGTTCAACTTCTTCATTAATCAACGCAGGCGGTGTCGGAGCGGGAAATATTCTTCCCACTCTTGCAACTGTTGTTGGAAATGTTATAGGAATGTCCATGGCATATTGCGCTATTTCCGGAATTATTTCAATTCTTGCCGTGGCTTTTGGCTTGATTTGTGTTGTTTCGTTAAAGAGTATATATCTTGCAAAAGCCGAAAAGAAAGGCGAAATAAAGGTAAACAAAGGTGTTGCTCTAAAAGAAACGGTAACTTCATTCGGAGAAATATTGAAGCTTAAGCCGTTCTTTATGTTTATTCTTTTCGTTTTCTTTTTCCTTGCAGGCTCGTCAATGATTCAGTCAAATTTAACCTATATGGTTGTTGATTGCATCGCGATGGATTATGATACCGGTATAGCAATGGTAATTGTAACGCTTGTTGTTGCAATGGCAATAACCGTTCCGCTTGTAACAAAGCTTGCAGAAAAAACAGACAGAAGAACATGCTGCATTATTTTCTTCACATTTACTATCGCGGGAGAAATTATCTGTAAGGCTTTAGGGCTTGATTTTGCAATCGGAGATTTTAAGGTTATGGCAATCGCCGCACCGTTTATTCTCGGAGTCGGTGCAGGCACTTTCTGGACCTTATTTTATTCAATGTGCTATGATTTGGTTGAACTTGATGAGTTTAAATCCGGTAAGAGAAGAGAGTCAATAATAACTGCTTTTCCGCAGCTCGTTCAAAAATTCGGTTCGGCTTTCGGCATTCTTGCACAGGGAGTTTTACTCAGCGCTTATGGATATAATGCCGATAATGATATTGCCGGAAATGAAAGCCTGATAGAAAGAATAAGCGATGAAAAGATTATAAACGGAATGGAGAATATATCAACAATTATTCCCGCAATTTTAATCGGACTTTCACTTTTAATGCTCATAATATATCCTGTAACCAGAAAACGCGTAAGCGCTCTTAATGCGGCGCTTGCTAAAAAAAGAAACAATGAGCCCTATTCCACCGAGGGCTTTGAAAAATTGCTTTAAGATTTTAAGGAAAAGTTGAAAAATACTTTTCCTTTTTTATTGTCTTTATTAATCGGTTATGGTAAAATTATACTAATACAATGGAGGTAATTGCCATGTCGGACGAAAAAAGAATTTATACGGTTGCAACCGCACATCTTGACACAATTTGGAATTGGGATTTTGAAACAACGGTAAGTAAGTATATTTACAACACGCTTGTAGATAATTTTAAGCTTTTTGAAAAATATCCAGAGTACACCTTTTCATTTGAAGGCTCATACCGTTATGAGCTTATGGAGGAGTATTACCCAGAGCTTTTTGAAAAACTCAAGGAGTATATTAAGCAGGGAAGATGGAATGTATGTGGATCTGCTTTTGAAAACGGCGATGTAAATGTTCCCTCACCTGAGGCGCTTTTCAGAAATATTCTTTTCGGTAACTCGTATTTTGCCGAGAAATTCAATAAAAGAAGCGTAGATGTTTATCTTCCTGACTGCTTCGGCTTCGGCTGGGCTCTTCCGAGCATTGCCCACCACGCAAATCTTATGGGCTTTACAACTCAAAAGCTTGCTTGGGGTTCAGCGTACGGCGTTCCCTTCGACATAGGAAAGTGGTACGGCGTTGACGGAAATTATATCTATGCTTCTGTTAATCCCCACGATTATTATTTCACACTTAAAAAGCTTCGTGACTGGGATTTTGTTCAAAATAAAATGAAGGAGAACGAAAAGTATAATCTGCCGTGGACTTATCTTTTCCACGGAATAGGAGACCGAGGCGGAGCGCCTGCCGAGGAAAGTGTAAAGCTTGTTCACGATGAGATAGAAAAAAATGATTCTTCAAGCGTTAAGGTGCTTTCTTCTTCGGCAGACAGAATTTATCACGATATTGAAAACGAACTTACACAGGAGCAAAGGGATAAACTGCCCGAATGGAAGAATGAACTCGTTATGAGAGACCATGCGGTAGGCGGCTACACCTCGCGTTCAATCGGAAAGCGTTGGAACAGAAGGTGCGAGGAGCTTGCGGATTTTGCCGAAAGAACCTGCGTTGTTTCCGATTGGCTTAATACAAAATCATATCCTCAAAAAGAGTTAACAAGGCATTGGAAACGCTTTATTGCTCACCAGTTCCATGATGATTTACCCGGAACCTCGGTTCAGAGAGCATATAAAAGAACTTGGAATGATTATGCTGTTTCAATGAACGGCTTCTCAAATATAATTGATGCGGCAGGCTCGTCAGTATTTCCTTTGATGAAATCCGATTTCTGCACGGGAATACCCGTTATGGTGTCAAACCCCGTTGAGTGCGACAGACACGGAATTGTAACAGTTATATTAAATGAAAAAGAGGATGCATTTTTCCGTGTGTTTGATGAAAAGGGCAAGGAGGTTGTCAGTCAGTCAAGCAGGCTAAACGACAATGAAATGCAGCTTCTTTTTGCATGCGATGTAAAATCTCTCGGATACAGAGTTTACGATGTCAGGAAGTCGGACAAGCCCTGTTGTATTAAGGGCTCGCTTCGTATTGATGACAGTATTCTCGAAAATCAAAAGTATGTTGTAACAATCAACAAAAAAGGAAACATAACTTCAATTATAGATAAAACACAAAACGAGCGCGAGCTTCTTCGTGAACCGGTTTCTTTGGGAATGTATAATTATAATGGTTCTAAGCCTTGGCCGGCGTGGGAATTGAATTACGACGATTGCAATAAGGAAGCAGACAGAATTCCGAATTTGGTAACCGTTACCGCCGAGGAAACAGGCCCTGCAAGAGTAGCATTCAGAGTTGTTCAAAAGGATAAAAAAAGCGAATTTACAAATATTATCGCTTTATCGGACGGCGGAGAGTGTGTTGAGGTTTATTCCGAGTTTGAATGGAGAAATCTTAAAACACTTGCAAAGCAGAAGTTCTCGTTCACTGCCTCCGATAAACAGGCAACCTTTGATTTGGGCTTGGGCGCAATAAAAAGGGAGAATATGAACGATGTTCTCTTTGAAGTTCCGGCACAGAAATGGGCTGATATTACAGACAGCAGCAAGGAATTCGGCGTGTCCGTAATCAGCGAATGTAAATACGGCTGGGATAAAAGAAATGATAACACACTGAGAATGACTGTTATTCACACTCCAAAAAGAGACTTTAGGATTGATTCTATGCAGTCATTAATGGATTTAGGATTGAACAGATATTCATTTGCTATTTTCAGCCACACTGGTGAGGTCGGAGCCGAAACCCAGCTTGAAGCAAGAAAGTTTATTCAGCCGATGGCGGCTTTTGTTGGTAAAAAGCGTTCAAGCGGAGTGCTTTCAAGCTCATTCTCATTCGGAGAAATCAGCACTAACGATGTTATAATCAGAGCAATTAAAAAGGCTGAAAACAGTAACGAGATTGTTGTAAGACTCAACGAGGGCGTTAATAAGGAGCAAAAAGGCGTTTCCTTAAAGCTCGGAAACGGAATAGTTAAGGCAAGAGAGCTCTATGCTTCCGAGGAAGAAATCGGAGAGGCTGTTGTTGAAAACGGATGTCTTGTTGCAGATTTTAAGCCCTATGAGGTAAAAACATTTGCACTGACTCTTGCTCCGTGCGAAATTAAAGCAAATTCTCAAAGCTGCACTGATGTTGAGCTGCCATTTGATATAAATGCAATAACCGAGAATAAGAACACTTTGGTATCCGATATTGAGGAATCTCTCGCAAGAGAGATTGTTCCCGCTGTAATTAATTCCGGTAAAGCAGAGTTCAAAATTTCTCAAAGCGATAAAAACGCATTGCTTTGCAAAGGACAGAAAATCAAAATTTCACCTAATGCAAACAGGATTTATCTGCTTTGTGCATCTCTCAGCGGTGATAAAAGTGCAAAATTTACCGTCGGAGATGAAACGCAGAGAGTTAATGTTTACGATATCAATGAGCGCTTCGCCGCATGGGATCTTTACGGACTCAAGGAAACTGCTTATATTAAAGAGGGCAAGCTTGCCTTTGATGTTACTCACAGCCATAATGAAAAAGGCGATATTTACGCAAAAGAAAAGTTCCTGTATTTAGCGGAACTCAAGAATGATAATAAGGCAGATGAAATTCAGCTTCCAAACGATGAAAGCATTATTGTTTTTTCTGCTTCGGCATGTGAAAACGCAGTTGAATGCACATTGGCAACTCCCATGTATGACAGAGTTGAAAAGCGTGAGTTCACATATTCTCTGGGCATTAAAGCAAGAATAGGGTATGTTATCAGCAATTCAGAGGAAAAGAAGCATGGACATAACTGAATTTAAGAAAAATTGGGCTGCCGATAATAACGGAGCTCCGTTAAACAGCGAACAGGTTAAAATATACACCTCGGTTATTCCGAGTGATCGTCAGCTTAAGCAGTATGAAAATCCGTTTTATTGCTTTTTCCATTTCGGTATGAATACTTCAACCGGAAGAGAGTGGGGAACCTCAGGAGAAACACCGCAGGATTTTAAAATCAAATCGGTTAATACGGATCAGTGGGCAAGGGTTGTTAAGGAGCTCGGAGCAGGCGGAATAATTCTAACCTGCAAGCATCACGACGGCTTTTGCTTATGGCCTTCGAAATATACCGATTTCAGCGTTAAGAATACAGAATTCGGCGGAGATATTGTTAAAATGCTTTCCGACTCGTGCAAAAAATTCGGCTTGAAATTCGGAATATATCTGTCCCCTTGGGATATGCATGAAAAAACATATGCAACCCCTGAATATGATGATTATTTCTGTAATCAGCTTACCGAGCTTCTTACAAACTACGGAGAAATATTTGAGGTTTGGTTTGACGGAGCAAAGGGCGCAAGCGCAAAGCCCTTTGAGTATGATTGGCAGAGATACTATGATTTGATTAGGCTTTTACAGCCCAAAGCAAATATTGCAATTTGCGGACCGGATATTCGCTGGGTGGGAAACGAAGCGGGAAAATCAAGAAAAAGCGAGTTTTCGGTTGTTCCGAAATATCTTGCAGATTGCGAAAAAACCGCCAAGAATTCTCAGCAGGGCGTTGCGGATGCATCAAGACTAAAAAGGGTTAATTCCTCCGATGAGGATTTAGGCTCTCGAAAGCTTCTTGAAAGTGCAGATGAAATCTGCTGGTATCCTGCCGAGGTAGATGTTTCAATCAGAAAAGGATGGTTTTACAACAAAAAGGATAATTTTACGGTTAAGAGCGTTTCAAAGCTTATGAAAATCTATCGCGAAAGCGTTGGAAATAATTGCTTTTTGCTGTTGAATATTCCGCCGAGCGACAAGGGCGTTATTTGCAGAAAGGATGTCAGAAGACTTAAAAAGTTTTCACGGGCAATAAAAAGCATAACCGATAATCCGATTTTTGAGCAAAGCTTCGGAATGCTTGACGAGAGCAATCCTGTTCCTGTATTTAATTTTTCGGGACCTCAAAAGATTAAGCATATTATTCTTGAGGAGGATTTACTTTATTCTCAACGCGTAGAAGCATTTGAAATATACGCTAAAAAGAGCAACGGGAAGTATAAAAGAGTGTTCAAGGGTACCGTAATAGGAAACAAAAAAATTATTAAGCTTAAAAACTGTACAACCGATTCCGTTGCGCTTGTAATCAGGCAATCCCGCTCAAACCCCGTTATTAAACATATCGGCTTTTATAATTAACTCTAATTTAAAAATGTGCTTGCATAGGATTTATGTGAGCGCATTTTTTTATTTTGGCATAGAATGTATTATTAAATGTTGAGAGGTATGTTTTATGTATATAAGAATTAAAGTCGGCTCGGTCACTGCCGCTCAGAGAGGGCAGGATGTACTGAGAAAAAAGGGGATTAAGAGCACTGTTTCGAGGCTTGAAAATCCCAAAAAAGGCGATGGCTGCGGATATGTTATCGTAACCAATTCAGAAAAAGCGGTTGAAATTCTGACCGAAAACAAAATCAGAGTTATCGGAGTTGAAACATCTTGATATATCTTGATAACAGCGCAACCTCATATCCAAAGCCTAAAAATGTTCTCATTGGCGCTCATAATGCAATGATAAAATACAGCTTTAACAGCGGAAGAGGCGGATATAGGGAGTCGGTTAACACATCAAGGCAAATTTTTGAGGTGAGAAAGAAGGTATCTGAATTTTTCGGAGTTGAGAATGCCGAAAATGTTACCTTTACTCAAAACTGCACATATGCTCTTAATACGGCAATTAAGGGCTGCGCAAGAAAAGGCGGGCATATAATTATTTCTTCCCTTGAGCATAATGCCGTCGCACGACCTGTTCACAAGCTTTATGAAACAGGAAAATGCGATTATGATATTTTTGAGTATTCACCCGACACGCAAACGGTTTTAAACCGTGTAAAATCATTGATTAAGCCGAACACCAATATGATTGTTATTACGGGAGCATCTAATGTTTTCGGAGTTATGCTTCCTGTTGCAGAAATATGCAAGCTTGCAAAAGAAAACGGAATAAGGATTATAGTTGACGCGGCGCAAACAGCGGGAATTATTGATATGAAGGCTGATAAAATGAATTTTGATATTCTTTGTGCACCGGGTCATAAGGCGCTTTATTCCGAAATGGGAGTGGGCTTTTCGGTATTTAACTGCGATTTAATTCCCGAAACTATTATTGAAGGCGGAACGGGCTCGAATTCAAAGGATTTAAAGCAGCCCGATTTTCTTCCCGACAGATTTGAAGCGGGTACCTTAAATAACAGCGGAATTATTTCTTTGGGAAGCGGTATTGATTTTATTAACTCTCGCGGAATTAATAACATTTTTTCGCATGAAAAAAAGCTTCAGCGATTCCTTTATGAAGAGCTTTCAATGCTTGATGATGTAGTTCTTTATGTTGATATAAACAAAGCTCAAACAGTTCCCATTATCTCTTTTAACTATAAGGATTATTCAAGCGAAAAATGTGCAAATCTTCTTGCAGGAAAGAATATAGCGGTCAGAGCGGGATATCATTGCTCTCCTCTTGCGCACAGAACCTTTAAAACTCAGCAAAGAGGAACGGTAAGATTGAGCCCCGGCGCATTTACAACATTGCGAGATTGTGAAAATTTCTTAAATGTTCTGAAAAAAATATGAAATTTTCTTTATTTAGACCTTTTCTTATGCTATAATAAAATCATAGGCAGAAATGTATATTTGCTATACAGATAACAGTTTAGGAAGTAGTTTTAGTATGGAACGCATTATAGATTTGTTCAATAAAATATTAAGCGTTTTTTCAACCTTTCAGTTAACCGATTTTCTTGATATTTTATTTGTTGCAATAGTAATTTATGTTTGTATTAGAATCGTTCGGGAAACAAGAGCAATGCAGTTAATAAAAGCAATAATTCTTCTTGCAATCATATACGGAGTTGTTTCGCTTCTGAATATGGAAGCATCAAGCTTTATTTTCGGAAGCTTATTTAAAAACGCAATTTTAATTCTTGTTGTTCTATTCACTCCGGATATCCGAAATATTCTTGAGCAAATCGGAAAGGGAACCGCAAAGCGCAATTTTTCAACTCTTATTCATGCAGGAGTTGCGGTTGAGGTTAAGCAGATAGAGCACACAATTGAGGCGGTTTGCAAATCGTGTGCCGAAATGAGCGATAAAAAGGTTGGGGCATTAATTGTTTTTGAAGATGAAACTCTTTTGGGTGATGTTATTGAAAGCGGAACAATGATTAATGCCGATGCCTCAAAAGAGCTTGTAGAAAATATCTTTTTCCCGAAATCTCCGCTTCACGACGGAGCAATGGTTATCCGCTCGGGAAAGGTATATGCCGCAGGATGCATTCTTCCGTTAACAACCAAAGAGGTTTCTTCTTCGCTCGGAACGCGTCACCGTGCCGCTATCGGTGTAACTGAGAGAAGCGATGCTGTTGCGATAGTGGTCAGTGAGGAAACAGGTGCAATTTCATATGCCAGAAAGGGTAAGCTGAAGCATGGTATTTCGGACGGTGATTTGAGAGATGTTCTCACAACCAGATTTCTTCCGTCGGGCTCATCCTCTGATGACAAAATCATAAATAAGCTTGTCAGGAGGGTGAGAAAATAATGACCGATAAAAAAAAGAAAAAGAAGTTTTCTCTCAGAAAGCTAATATATAACGATAAGTATTTAATTATTCTTTCAATTGTTTCAGCTTTAATCATATGGGTTGCAACTTCAATTAATGTAAGTCCCGAAACAACAAAAAAAGTCTCGGTTAATTTACCTGTTGATGTCAGCGGTTCCGCTCAGGAACAGCTCGGACTGAAAACATTCGGTGATAAAAATGTTAATGTTGAGGTAACAATAGTTGCAAAAAAATATATCATTCGCGAAATAACCGATAAAGATTTGGTTGTAAGTCTTGATACAAGCACTGTTACAAGTGCCGGATATCACTCACTTCCTATAAGCGTTAAGAGAAATGACAGACTTGATTTCACTATCGACAGCTATTCACCGTCAACCTATAACGCATATTTTGATGTTGAGCAGGAGAATGTGTTTGAAATAAAGGTTAACCTTCCGAGTGAAAATTATATTGAAGAGGGTTATGTCGCAGGTGAAACTGTTTTAAGCGATACAAGTGCTGTTGTTTCCGGTCCGGCATCATATGTAAGCAGAGTTGATAGCGTTCAGGCTAATGTTAGTTTTGATAACAAGCTAACTACAACTCAAACTGTTGACCTTAATTTAAAGGCATATGATAAAAGTGGAAAGACTGTTGAATTTGTTTCAATTGAAACAAAGAATTCCGCTCCGACCATAACTGTTCCTGTATTAAAGAAAATGAAGCTTCCCGTTTCGGTTTCAATAACGGGTATGCCTCAGGGAGTAAGCGAGTCCGATTTTGATATTTATTACAGCGCCGCTGAAATGAGTGTCGGAATGCTTGAATCTGCCGCTTCGTCAATAAATTCGGTGAATCTCGGAGAGATAAGCTTCAGTTCACTAAAGACAGGATCAAATAAATTTACCTTCAGAACTGATTCCATAAACGGAATTACCGTGCTGGATGAGAATCTTAATTCAGTTGAAGTTATTGTTACGATTCCTAAATCATTCAAAACAAAAACTTATAAGATTTCAAAGAATGATATTAAATTGAATTTGCCCGACGGATATGAAGCAACTGTAAACAGCATAGATTTTGATAAGGTAACACTTGTCGGAACAAATGCGGAATTAGGAAGTATTAAAGCCAATGCAATTGCAATGAGCGTTGATTTTTCCGAAAACGACGAAATTAAAACAGGAACAGATGTTTATACGGTTTCTGTTTCAATTCCGAAGTCGAATACTGTTTGGGTGTACGGTTCCTATAAAGCGACTTTAACAATCACAAAAATGTAGTTGAATAACGCATATAAAAAATCCGCAGGAGATTTACTCCTGCGGATTAGTTCTTTTTAATTAAGAATTAGAATAGAATAGAGACTCTTCACTTGCTCTGCTGTATCTGTACACGCTCATAACAATTCCGAGTGCAAGATAAATACTAAGAGAGGAAGAACCGCCCGCACTGAATAACGGAAGTGTAATTCCGATAACGGGAAGAAGCCCAAGCTCCATTCCTACATTAATAAACAGCTGTGAAAAAATCATTGCCGAAACACCGCTGCACATCAAGTAACCAACATTATCTCTTGCTTTAAGACCTGTTCTCAACACATGAATAATTAAAAGAAAAAGCAGAAGAATAACACACATAGCGCCGATAAATCCGAATTCTTCACCTGCAACAGAGAGAATCATATCGTTTTGATTTTCGGGAACAAGACCGCTTTGAGTCATATCACCGTTCAAAAAGCCTTTACCGAAAAGCCCTCCGCTTCCCATTGCAATTTTTCCGTTGTTCTGCTGGAACATGGTATCCTCATAAAGCTCCGGGTAAAACAGGGCAACAATTCTTTCTCTTTGAATACCGTCAATAATTTTTGCTTTCCATGCAACAATGAAGCCAACAATCATAGCGCATATTCCTGCAACAAAATATCCGATATGTACTCTTGCAAAAAACAAAAGAGAAATAAACATCAGAAGAAAAATTAAAGCCGAGCCGGCATCACCTGTTATCATAACAAGAAAAACGGGAATTGCACCGTGAATAACAAGAAGAATTATATTTTTCAGCTTGTTAATTTCATTTTTAACAATATCAAGGTGATATGAGAACGAAATAATAAAACCAACCTTAAGTATTTCCGAGGATTGAAGTGTGAGACCTCCGATGCGAAGCCAGCTTCGCGCATCCTCACGAGCATCGGGAGCAGTTCCCCAAAGCCTTGTAGCAATCATAAGAAGAATACAGCCAACTGCAATTACAGGCCATAGCTTACTGATTATTTCATAATCAATATTTGAAACTATAACGCAGAAAACAACGCCTATAAAAACAGACAAAAGCATTGAAATAACATCTGAAGAAACAAGCTTTCCGTCTTTAAGTGAAGAAAAGGTTGCGCTGTAAACCAGGACAAGTCCGTAGCAGGAAGCTATAAGAGCAGTAATAAAAGTAACAAAATCGGTACCTTTAAGAAAATCGAAGAAATTATTTTTGTTTGAAATACCTCTTTCCATTCAGCGCCTCCTTTCAGTAGTTTATATTATATTATTGTTTATAACTTTTTTCAAGTAAATCAGTTAAATTCCTATTGGAATATTTTGAATAATGTGATATAATGAGCTATAATCGAAAAGTAATCGGAATATAAAGGAGCAAACAAATGTTAAGCGATATCGAAATTGCAAAAAATGCAAAAATGAAAAGTATTTTTGAAATTGCAGAGTCGGCAGGAATCAGCTCTGATGAAATTGAGCCCTACGGAAAATATAAAGCAAAGCTTTCGGACAGTCTGTTTGAAAGAACATCCAATGAAAAGGACGGTAAGCTGATTCTTGTTACAGCCGTTAATCCTACTCCCGCCGGAGAAGGAAAAACTACCGTAACAATAGGTTTGGGTCAGGCTATGTCTGCAATCGGCAAAAAGGCCGTTATTGCACTTCGTGAGCCGAGCCTCGGTCCTGTTTTCGGAATAAAGGGCGGTGCTGCCGGCGGCGGTTACAGTCAGGTTGTTCCTATGGAGGATATAAATCTCCACTTTACCGGAGACATGCACGCAATTACCAGCGCAAACAACTTAATGTGCGCTTTGCTTGATAATCATATTCAGCAGGGTAACGAGCTTGGAATAGATCCGCGCCGTGTTCTTGTTAAAAGATGTCTTGATATGAATGACCGTGCGCTCAGAAATATAGTTATATCTCTCGGCGGAAAGCTCAACGGCGTTCCGAGAGAGGATCATTTTATTATTACGGTTGCCTCTGAGGTTATGGCAATTCTTTGTCTTGCAGAGGATATTTTCGATTTAAAAGAGCGCCTCGGCAGAATTCTTGTTGCCTACACTTACGACGGAAAGCCGGTCTACTGCTCAGACATTAAAGCAAACGGCTCAATGGCTGTTCTCCTTAAAGAAGCGATTAAGCCCAACCTTGTTCAAACTCTTGAAAACACTCCTGCAATTATGCACGGTGGTCCTTTTGCAAATATTGCTCACGGCTGCAATTCAGTTCGCGCAACAAAGCTTGCTCTTAAGCTCGGAGATTACTGCATTACCGAAGCGGGCTTCGGCTCGGACTTAGGAGCCGAGAAGTTCCTTGATATTAAATGCCGATTTGCAGGAATTAAGCCCTCATGCATAGTTCTTGTATCAACAGTTCGTTCAATGAAGTATAACGGGGGCGTTGAAAAGAATAAACTCGCCGAGGAGAATATTGAAGCCCTCAAAAAAGGCTGTGTAAATCTCGGAGCTCATATTGAGAACCTTAAAAAATTCGGCGTTAATGTTGTTGTTGCAATTAACCATTTCTATGCAGACACCGATGCTGAAATTGCATTTGTTGAGGAATATTGTAAAGAAAAAGGCGCTGAATTTGCTGTAACAAAATGCTTTGCCGAAGGTTCAAAGGGCTCTGTTGAATTGGCTAAAAAGGTTGTTGAAGCGTGCGATAAGGAATCCGATTTCAAATTCTTATATGACATTAACTCTTCAATTTATGAGAAAGTTGAAACAATAGCAAAAGAAATCTATGGAGCCGACGGAGTTGATTTCTCAGCCGAAGCCAAGAAGAGCATAGATGAGTTTATTGAGCTCGGAGCAAACAAAATGCCTGTTTGTATTGCAAAAACTCAGTACAGCCTTTCGGATAATCCAAAGCTTTTAGGCAGACCTAAGAATTTCAGAATAACCATTTCTTCCGCCGAGCTTTCAAACGGCGCAGGATTCGTTGTTTGCAGAACGGGTGCCGTTATGACTATGCCCGGACTTTCCAAGGCTCCCGCCGCATATAAGATTGATATTGATGAAAACGGCGAAACGGTTGGCTTGTTCTAATGGAAAGATTTATTTCAAACAGCTATGAAGAAACGGTTGAATTTGCATCTGAATTTGCAAAAAGGCTTAAAAAAGGAAGCGTAGTTGCATTTCTCGGCGGTCTTGGAATGGGAAAAACAGCATTCACAACAGGTCTTGCCAAGGGTCTCGGAATAGATGCAGATGTTTCCTCACCGACCTTTGCCCTTGTTAATGAGTATCGTTCCGATAATGCCGTGCTCTGTCATTTCGATATGTACCGTGTTTCTTCGTGGGATGATTTATATTCAACAGGTTATTTTGACTATCTCGATTCAGGTGCGTATCTTGCGATTGAGTGGAGCGAGAATATTTATAACGCATTGGAAAATGATGCCGTTATTGTTGAAATAACAAAGCTCTCTGAAAACAGCAGGGAATTTAAAATATATACCAAGGAAGAAAGCAATGATAACTCTCGCAATTGATTCAAGTGCAAAAACCGCATCGGCAGCAGTTATGAAGGACGGAAAAATTGTTTCAAGCAGTTTTATAAACGCCGGACTTACTCACAGCGAAACACTTTTGCCTTTAATCAAAAATACAGTTGATGAATGCAAAATAAGGATATCGGATATTGATTGCTTTGCCGTATGCAACGGCCCCGGTTCGTTTACCGGCATAAGAATAGGCGTTGCAACAGTCAAAGGACTTGCGTTTGCTAATAACAGTAAGTGCTGCGGCGTTTCAACGCTTGAGGCAATTGCGTATAATTTTGCCGATTGTACCAATAGAATTGTTTGTGCCGTTATGGATGCAAGAAGAAATCAGTTCTATAACGCGCTTTTTAAAATTGAAAATTCAAAGGTTATTCGCCTTTGTGAAGACAGAGCGATAGCTTTTGAGGATTTGAAAAAAGAATTAAACTCTTATACTGACTGTCCAATTACAGTTGCCGGAGACGGCGCTGATTTATTTTGCTCTCAGCTTGATGATGAGAGTAATATATCCAAAGCAGAAGAAAATAAAAAATTTCAGTCAGGCGAGGGAGCGGCTCTTTGCAGTGCCGGAAAAGAAATGTGTGATTCCTTTTCACTCATGCCGGTCTATCTCCGAATGAGTCAGGCTGAAAGAGAATTGAAGCTAAAAAAGGCTGATTAATTAGCTTAGAAATTATATTGCGCTCCGCAGCAAGAATAATAAATTAGCGGAAGAAAGGATACATATAAATGATAGTTTTAGGAAGCGATCATGCAGGATTTCAGCTTAAAGAGGAAATCAAAAACTATTTAATCACTGAAGGTTACGAAATTAACGATATCGGAGTTTATTCTCCCGAAAGTGCAGATTATGCAATTTCAGCCAAAAAAGCAAGTGATTTAATTGTTTCCGGAAAATGCGAAAAGGGTATTCTTGTTTGCGGAACGGGAATAGGAATTTCCATGGCGGCAAATAAGGTTAAAGGAATCAGAGCGGCTTGCTGTTCGGATTATTTCAGCGCAAAAATGACAAGAGCTCATAACGATGCAAATGTTCTTTGTATGGGTGCAAGAGTTGTTGGAACAGGGCTTGCAATTGAGCTTGTTGATGTTTTCCTGAAAACAGAATATGAGGGCGGCAGGCATCAGAGAAGAGTTGACCAAATTTCCGCTATTGAAGACGGAACGCTGAATGTTGATTAAAAACTATTATAAAAACAAAAAGCTTGATGACTTTTAAAGTCGCCAAGCTTTTTTAATGTTATTGTATTTTAAGACCATTTAAGCGATTTAACGCTGAATCCAAAGCGTGAGTCGAGCTTGTTCTTTTGAATAACCGCTTCAAGCTTAGAAACGCCTTTTACACCGCTTACATCTGCAAAAACTCTGAAATAGTTTCCGTTTCCTTCAATTTTTTTAACTGAAGTAATACTTATTGAGTGGGTTGCTTTTTCAAATTCATAAATTGTAAAGGTGTCTGTTTTTGAATCGTATGTAATCGGACCTGCCGTTAAGCCGTTATTATCGTCGGAAGAAGTGTTGTTACATTTGTTTTTAAAGCCAACTACGGTTTGAGCAAAATATTTGAATAAATTAAGAGCAACAGTACCGTTTTTGTAAACATTACTGTTGAAGCTTTCCTTTGAAGCCATATAAACTGCAACATGTCTTGCAAGACCGGTAGGAATCTCTTTGCCGAAATCATAGCTGTAATTGTAGGCGTATGGCACGCTTAGCATATCCTGAATGATGGTTATGTCTTCTGCTGAAAATTTAACCTGATCTCCGTCTTCTCCCGTTGTGTCGGGTTCATTGGTTTTTGTTGTTGCAGTAGTGGGTGATGTTTCAGCAACAGGATCCTTTGCGGTTGTTTTTGCAACTTCGTTTATCGGAGAATCAGTAGTCATTTCCTCCTTGGATTTAGTTGTTCTGTCTTTATTACTGCTTTTTTTTGGTGTGGACGGCTTTATTGTTACTTCCTTGCCGTTTTTATCTGTTACCCTTTTTGAATCATTATCAAGAACATAAGCAATCTTGTTGCCTTTCTTATCCTTTCCGTATTCAACAGCAACCTCGGTTGTTACCTTATCTCCGTTTTCATTTGTAACTTCGGAGGTTTCATATCCGTATTCGTTGTTTGCAGCCTCCAAGCCAACCTTTGTTTCTTCTTCATCTGCGTTCTTACCTGAACAAGCGGCTAAAATACAGCTGACAGCGGTTATCATGGCAAGAACCAGGGCGATACTTTTTTTCAAAATAAAACACTTCCCAAAAAATAAGTCTCAAATAATTATAATTATATTTCTCAATTTTGTAAACAGTTTAAAAAATTGTTAACGATTAATTTACACTGTTTACAAAAATTTAAATATATGATAGTGTGCTTATTAGGAGTGATTGAATGAAAAAATCAGTTTTTTCCGCTGTGTGCGGTGTAATGAGCGCTCTGAGTGTTGTTTTGATAGTTTTCGGCGGAGTATTTACACCGCTGAGTTATTTTATGCCCATTGCTTCCGGGCTTTTAATGATAATAATGTGTTCAAGCATCGGAAATTCCGGAGCATTGTTTGTCTTTTTTTCAACTTCAGTGCTATCTTTAATTCTCTGTGCAGATAAGGAATGCGCTCTTTTGTATGTTTTCTTTTTCGGGTGGTATCCGTTAGTTAAAGATAAATTGAATAAAATCAAAAAATCTTTATTGAGAATACCTTTAAAATTTATTATTTTTAATGCGGCAATGGTTCTTGTTGAACTCGTTGTTACCTTTGTTTTCAAAATACCGTGGGATAATTCATTGGGCAAGGCAGGACTGATAATTCTAATTGCGCTTGCAAATTTATTATTCTTTGTATATGAGAAACTTATCATAATGCTTGAAAGAATATATATAAGGAAATACAAGAGTCATGTCGATGGCTTATTTAAACGGGGATGATTGACATTTGCATTGACTTAGTCTATTATAAATGTAATAAATAAATTCGAGAGGTTAGAGAAATGGCTCAAAAGTATTATTGGGAAGACCCCGCAGTATTCAAGATTAATAAGGAAGACGGGCATGCAATAGCAATGCCGTTTGATTCGGTTGAATCCGCGTTATCCGGAGAGAACTGCGCCTACAAGCAAAGCCTAAACGGAATGTGGAAATTCTATTGGCAAAGAGGGCTTGACAATCAGCCCGAAAGCTTTGAAAATGAAGATTTTGCAGATGATTTATGGGATGAAATCAAGGTTCCATCTGTTTGGCAAACACAGGGATACAGCGTTCCGTATTACTATGCATCAACATTTCCCAAGGCATTCAGCAGAAGCAGAATCAAAATTCCGTGGATAGACCACTCAATGCAGGAAATAGGATTTTACCGCAGAAAATTTACTGTTGACAAATCTTGGAAGGACCGTGAAGTATTTCTTCACTTCGGTGCCGCTAAATCCGCTATGGAGGTTTATGTAAACGGTCAGTTTGTCGGCTATTCACAATGCTCAATGACTCCTCACGAGTTCAATGTAACACAGTATCTTAAAGACGGTGAAAATGTTCTTGCAGTTAAGCTTTACAGATATTGTGACAGTACATATCTTGAAGATCAGGACATGTGGTGGCTTTGCGGAATTTACAGAGAGGTTTATCTCTTTGCAGAGCCGAAAGCAACAATCCGTGATTTTTATGTTCAAACTGATTTTGACGATTCATTTACCGATTCGGATTTAAGCCTTGATATTTATGTTAAAGAGTATTCAAATGAAAATAGGGAAGTAACGGCAGAGGCATATATTGAAAACGACGGAAAGAAGATTGAACTTGAAGCTCAAAGCGGAGTAACCGTTCCCGATAATACAATCTGCCTGAGTTTTTCTCAAAGAATTAAAGAGCCTAAAAAATGGTCGGCAGAGAAGCCAAACCTTTACAAACTCGTTATGACTTTGAAAAGCGGAAATGATATTCTCTGTGTTAAAACATATGATATTGGCTTCAAAAAGGTTCAGATTGTAGGAGAACAAATTCTCTTTAACGGTCAGCCGCTTATGGTTAGAGGTGTTAACCGCCATGATTTTGATGCCGATTGCGGTTGGGCTGTCCCAAAATTCCGCTACAAGCAGGATTTGGATATAATGAAGCTCAATAATATTAATTCTATCAGAACATCTCATTATCCAGATGACCCGTATTTTTATGAAATGTGCAATAAGTACGGATTTTATGTAATGGATGAATGTGATTTGGAATCTCACGGCGTGCGCAGAAAGGGTGTTCCCGGCTCAAATCCCATGTGGACTCCTCAGTGTATTGATAAAATGGAGAGAATGGTTCTGCGTGACAGAAATAATCCGTGTATCTTTATGTGGAGTCTCGGAAATGAAGCGGGCGACGGCGATAACTTTATGAAAATGAAGCAGGCCGCTCTTGCTCTCGATAAAACCCGTCAGTTCCATTATGAAGGTGATTTTGATTTAACAAAATCAGATGTTATTTCAAGAATGTATCCCACCGGCGATGTAATGGAAAAGCTCGGAAACAAGCAGGAAATTAAAACAACTCTTTATGATGCAGTTGCAAATCAGCTTGCCGCAGACAGTAAACCCATTAAGCCCGAAATGTATGAGGGCAAGCCCATTCTTCTTTGTGAATATGCTCATTCTATGGAAAATTCCCTCGGAAATTTCAAGGAATATATGGATGACTTTGAGAAGTACGACAATATGTGCGGCGGCTTCATTTGGGATTTTGTTGATCAAACCATTCACAGAAAAGATGAAAACGGAAATGATATGTGGCTCTACGGCTCGGATTTTGAAAAGGATGAGCCGAAATCAAAGCCTTTTGATAAGATAAATGAAACTGCAATTACGGGCTCAAATGTATATTTCTGTGCAAACGGAATTATCGGTGCGGACAGAACGCCCCATCCTCAAATTCACGAGGTTAAGAAGGTTTATCAGGAAATCGAGACCAAAGCGGCAAATCTCAGCAACGGCGAACTTATTGTGAAGAATAAAATGCTTTTCACAAACACAAATGAGTTTGAGCTTGTTTGGAGAGTTGAAGCCGAAGGTGAAAAGATTGCCGATGGCTCTCTCGGAAAAATTGACTGCGCTCCTCTCAGCGAGGTTAATGTTACCGTTCCGATTAAAGATTTAAAACTACCTAATGATAAGGAAGCAGTTTTAACAATCTCTTATCTTACAACCGAAACAACAGAATGGGCTGAAAAAGGCTATGAGCAGGCATGGGAGCAGTTTGTTCTTCAGTCAATGCAAAAGCCGAATCTTGCACCTGTAAAAGGAAAAATTGAGTGCACTCAAAACGGCTCAAGTGTTTGCGTTGAGGGTGAAGGATTTACAATAAATATTGATAACGGAGCCGTTGTAAGCTGGGTGATTGACGGAGAGGAACAGCTCGTATCACCCCTCAAGCCTAATTATTTCAGAGCGCTTACCGATAATGATATTGATTTTCTCAACTTTGTTCCTCCGCTGATCAAGGTTCATCCGCTTTACAGATGGCTTTATGCTTCAAAGCATGCTAAGGCGGCACAAACAAAATCATATGTAAAAGATGGCGTTGCAGTTGTTAATGTATGCTGGAACACACCTCAGCTGAAGGACAGTATTTCTGTATACAAGATTTATCCAAACGGAATGCTCTATGTTCATCACAGTGCAGTTCCTAAATCGGAAATGCTCAAATTCGGCTACGAGGTTGCACTTCCGAAATCAATGAATACTGTTGAATGGTACGGAAGAGGTCCGCATGCTACATATTGTGACAGAAAAACAGGTGCAAAAATAGGCTGTTATTCTTCAAGCGTTGCAGACCTTGATTACAGATATATGCGTCCTCAGGAAAGCTCAAACAGAACCGATGTACGCCGCTTAACAATTAAAGATGAAAACGGCAGGGGATTTGAAATTATTTCTCAGTATGACAGTCCTATTGATTTCAGCGCATATAACTACTCAACAATGGATCTTGAGAAGGCAACTCATGTTCACAATTTGCCTTACAGAGATTTTACAACGCTTAACATTGACCATGCACAGCGCGGTGTTGGCGGAGATTTACCGGGAAATATTTATCTCCGCGAGCCCTATATTATGCATAAGGGCGTTAAGCAAAGCTATTCATTTGTGATGAAGCCTGTAAAGTAATGAAAAGAGTATTTGCTCATATAGGATTTTCTTCTCTTATAACTTTAATATTACTTAATGTTTTAGGACTTAAGTTTGCAGTTTGTTCAGCAGGGGTGCTTTTTGTGCTCCTGCTTATTTCGGTTTCGGTAAAAAAGATAAGAATGGCGGGAGCAGTTCCGATTGTTATTTCCGCTGCATTGTTTTCGTGTGTTCTTTTTTGTGTTTTTTATTCATCAAGCTATGCAGAGCAGTCAAAGCTTAATTTGCAAAAGTGCAATGTTCAGTTTGAAATTGTTGATTTACCTGAGCAGAAAAACGGCTTTTATTACTATACGGCGAAGAGTAATTATATTGATAAGAAATCCGCAGTACAAAATATTAAGTTTAGAATAAAAAGTGAAAAGCCAATCAGCGCAGAGCCCTATGACAAGGTAAACGCCGAAGTGACTTTTTATAAAATAGGAGATAATTCATTTGAGTCAAAGGGCTATTTTGCGGATAACATTTATTTAACATCAAAGCTCAATAGCGTTAATTCGGTAACTGAGGTCAAAAATAAGCCCGCGTTTTATCATGCTCTAATGATAAGGCAGAAAATAATAAATACACTTACGGGCGCGCTGAACGGAGATAACGGAGCGCTTGCTCTTGCTCTTTTAATAGGAGATTCGAGTTGTTTATCCAATGAAGCATACTCAAATTTTAAAGGAGCAGGAGTAACTCATTTAATGGCGGTCAGCGGGCTTCATACCTCACTTTGGGGAATGGGACTGTTGTATTTGCTAAAAAGGTTTAAAATCAGCGATAAGGTTTCAGCTCCCGTAATTATTTTTGTTCTTATTGTTTTTGCAGGCCTTGCTTCTTTTTCAAAATCTGTTGTCAGATCGGTTATAATGATTTCGGTAATTCTTATTGCGAGGGCTGTTTCAAGGCGGGCAGACAGTCTAAATTCCCTTGGACTTGCCGTTTTTATAATTTGTCTTAATCCGTTTGCAGCGGCAGATTTAAGCACATTGCTTTCTGTTTTCGCTTCTTTAGGCATTATAATCGGATGCTCAAAAGCGTTTAATCTTGCGGGAAAGCGAAAAATCAAAAATAAGGTATTGAATTATATATCGGAAAAAGTCATATCATCTCTGATAGTAACTCTATGCGTTTTCATTGCAACAATGCCTGTAATGTGCCTGTTCTTCGGCTCGGTAAACATAATCAGCTTTATTTCTAATATTGTAATGATTCCCCTCGGAATGATTACAATGGTTCTCAGTGCTTCTTTTGCAGCGCTGGCAGGAGTACCGTTTGTCGGAATTTCTTTGTGCCGTATAGTTGCTTTACTGACCGAAGCAATGCTGGGTCTTGCAGAGCTTTTCGCAGGATTTTTTGTAACCTCAATATCCGTTAACCCATCATCAAGCGGTGTCGTTATCGGGGTATTTTTGGTCGTTTTCGGAATCTTTTTTGCTTGTATCGGAAGTAAGAGATTGAAAGAAACTATTTGCACGGCTTTGGCGTTTTCCGTATTTGTAGGTGGTTTTCTTTACTATTTTAATAAAGATAAGGTTTATGTCAGCGTTTATTCACTCCAAACTCCATGTGTTTTGATTGAGGATGGAAGAAATGCAGTTGTTGTCGGAACAGGAAATGAAAGTGCGTATTATTCAATAAAGAATGAAATTAAAAAAACTAATTCAACTGTAAATCTGCTACTCGTTCCAAGCAAAAATGAGAAGAGTAATGCCTATTCGGGAAAGCTTAGTATAGACTGTAATACGGTTAATTTTTGTACGCCTGTGTTTGACAGTAATTTGTACAGTGCAAGCGACGCAGAAAGCTTTTGCGTTGAAAAAGCCATTGACGGCTATTTTACTCAAAGAGTTTATATCCATTATGAGTATGAACCTAATACAGATTCATTTTTGCTGATTGTTACTGCAAACGGAGTATCAATGTCGTTTACCGAAGGAATTTCGTATTCATCCTCGGAAATTAATGTTGATTACTCCGATAATAAGGTGTATATTAATTCTAATGAAATATATTCGGATGATACAATAGTTTTTGAAATTTCAAAGAATTCTTATAATGTCAGGAGGGAGAATATATGGCTCGGATAGAGGAAATCGCACTTAAAAAGCAGATAAACGAGGGCGATTTTTCAAATGCTTATTTTATTTACGGAGATGAGAATTATCTCAAAGAGCATTACATTCAAAAAATGAAATCAAGGCTTGTAGATAAAACCTTTGAAAGCTTTAATTATCATGATTTTGATTCAAATACCGCGCCTGTCGGTGAAATAATAAGAACCGCCGAAATGCTTCCGGTTATGAGTGAGTACAGCTTCATAACCGTGCACGATTATCCCTTTGATAAAAGTGATTCGGACTGCAAAGAAATAATTGAATTCTTATCCGATTTGCCGGATACCGTTGTTTTGGTATTTTGGTATGAAACAATAATTCCCGATATAAAAAAGAATAAAAAGTGGAAAAGCGTTGAAGGTGCTTTTTCAAAGTTCGGAGAGAGTGTTGCTCTTAACAGAAAAAGTGAGAGCGAAATCGCAAAGCTGCTTTGCGCAGGTGCAAAAAAAAGGAATAAGGTGTTAAGCACGGATAATGCAAAATATCTTATTTCCGTTTCAGGCTCTTCACTTAGAGTGCTGTTAAATGAACTTGAAAAGCTATGCAGCTTTTCAAAGGAAAATGAAATAACAAAAAAGGATATTGATTCTGTTGCCGTTAAATGTCTTGATGCCAGAGTGTACGACCTTTCAAAAGCAATAGTGAAAAATGACTACGATACCGCTCATTCTGTTTTAGACACTCTTTTTTCAATGCACGAGGAACCGATAACGGTGCTTTCGGTAATATCCGGTTGCTTTGTTGATATGTATAGGGCGAAGTGTGCCAAAATAAACGGGCTTTCGGATTCGGATATTATTCAAAGCTTTAATTACAGAGGCAGAGAATTTGCCGTCAGAAACGCAATGAGGGATTGCTCTCGAATGAGTATAGAGGCCTTAAGAAAAAGCCTTGATATAGTTTTGCAGGCAGATATAAGTTTGAAATCAACCTCAACGGATCCAAAGCTTGTCCTTGAGGAAACAATGGTAAAGCTACTTCTTGCATCAAAAGAGGTGTGATTTTGATTAAAATTAAACAGGCTGTTATTGTTGAAGGCAGGTATGATAAAATTAAGCTTTCAAACATTCTCGATACAGTTATTGTAGAAACAAACGGTTTTGGTATTTATAAGGATAAAGAAAAGCAAAATCTGATTAAAAGGCTTGCCGAGGAGAGCGGAATAATTGTTTTAACCGACTCAGATACAAGCGGATTTCAAATTCGCCGTTATATAAGCGATATTGTAAATAAGGGTGAAATTAAGCATATTTATATACCCGATGTTTACGGCAAGGAAAAAAGAAAAAAAGAGCCGTCTGCTCAAGGCAAGATAGGGGTTGAGGGAATTGATTCAAAAACTCTTATCAGCCTTTTTGAAAAAGCAGGGGTAGAGGTTCAAGATGATATAGAGCGAAGGCTTATAACTTCGGCTGACTTGTTTGAAGACGGATTTTCGGGCGGTGAAGGTTCTAAGCAAAGAAAAAAAGCTCTTCTCAAGCTTCTTGATTTGCCCGAACTGCTTTCAACAAATGCTATGTTAAAAATTTTAAATTCGCAATTTACATATGATGAATATAAGCAAGCAGTAAAAAAGCTGAGAGCCAATCAAAACGATTGACTCTCGGCTTCTTCTTATCTTATGGTTATTATTTGGTTTGTGTATTCTAATCCGCATTCCTTCGTGTTTTTAAATCCTAGTCCGTGTAAATCGGTGTAAAGAGCTTCTCTCTTAAAGAATTCCTTTTGATCCTCATCTGAAATGTCCGAAAAACGGCTCACAATCGGCAGAGAAGCACTTTTTTTCATTTGACCTAACATTTCTCTTCCGCGACTGTTGAAGCCGAGAATTTTAATGTAGGGAGCTTCACTCGGTAAATCCTCAGTGATTCCGAGATATGCCCTCAAAACAATTCTTCTTACTCTTGAATGAGTGATATCCTTGCTCTTTATTAAGTCGTATAGCTCGGTGAGTGAAACGGCTTTTGAAACTGCATCGTAAATCCTGTTTTCAAGTCCTCCTGAAACATCTTTGATTTTCCCGAAGTCATCTTGGCGCATTGTTCTGAGCTTAGAAAGAATTGCTCTTTCACAGTTTTGCGCAGAGCAGTAATTAATATCCGAATTATCAATAATCTGTTTTCTTATTTCCGAAGCGCTGAATTCTTGGTCATCACTGTCGTGACCCTTTCCTATTCGCTTTATTGCGATAGGGGAAAGCTTAGTAAAGCGCAAATACTCAACAGCAAGAATGTTGTTCGGATATAAAAGCAAATCACTGTTCAATATTCTGTTTCTTGAAGCGGGGTAGGAGAGACCGCTTTTAACTCCAAGCGCTATTTCCCTTTGAAGCTCCTTGCTGTTGAGCTTGTCCGAGGTTTCTTTAAGCTTTTGAATATCATCGCATTCCGCGCCGAATGCAATGTGAGAGCACACACCTGTGGCTTCAAGAAGCTTAACGGCGCTTTCGGCAAAGCCTTCCGCTGACTTTACAGCGCATACCGTCGGAAGCTCTATTACTAAATCGGCACCGTTTTCCAAAGCGATTTTTGCGCGATCATATTTATTGAATATTGCAAAATCACCGCGCTGAACAAAGTTTCCGCTCATAACGCAAACTATTCCGCCGTTTCCCTTTACCGACTCAATTAGGTGCTTGTGACCGCCGTGAAACGGATTAAATTCACAGATTATTCCAGTATTCATATAAAAATCCTTTTTTAATCTTGACATTTGTATATATTATATATTATTATAATGATTATAGAAATATATTGCAACTGTCGGAGGTAAAAAAGTGAAAATTCTTGTTATCAATGCCGGTTCTTCTTCGCTGAAATTTCAGCTTATTGATATGACCGACGAATCAGTAATAGCAAAAGGTGCTATTGAGCGTATCGGTATGGAGATTAACGGCGGCGAGGAAAATGTTATTTTAAACAATCCCGGAACAAAAAAGCTCACTTGGGATAAAAAGCTCGCAAACCACACCGAGGCATTCAATGAGGTTAAATACCTTCTTTCCGAAAGCGAGTATAAGGTAATAGACAGCTTCAGCGAAATTGATGCAATCGGTCACCGTATAGTTCAGGGCGGAGACAGATACAATAAGAGCGTTCTTATTGATGAAAAGGTTGCATTTGATATTGAAGACCTTGCCCCTCTTGCTCCTCTTCACAACCATGCCGAATATCTTGGCTACAAGGCTTGCCTTGAGGTTGTAGGACCCGATGTTCCTCAGATTGCGGCTTTTGATACTGCATTCCACAGCACAATGCCTCCGAAGGCATATATGTATGCTGTTCCGTATGAATACTATAAAAACTACGGAGTACGCCGTTACGGCTTCCACGGTACCTCCCATAAGTACATCAGCAACCGTTGTGCCGAGGTTATGGGAAAGGATATCAAAGATTTAAAAATAATCACCTGCCATCTCGGTAACGGTTCTTCAATCGCGGCTGTGCAGAACGGCAAGGTTGTTGATACTTCAATGGGATTCACTCCTCTTGACGGCTTCATGATGGGAACCCGTTCCGGCGGAGTTGACCCGAGCGTTGTTACCTTTATGATGAAAAAGCTCGGTCTTACTCCCGATGAAATGGATAATGTTCTCAACAAGCAATCGGGTGTTAATGCAATTTCCGGAGTTTCTTCCGACGACAGAGATATTTGCGCAGCTCAGAATGCAGGTAACGAAAGAGCAACTCTCGCTCACGAAATGCAGGCATATGAAATTGCTAAATACATAGGCTCATATATTGCCGCTATGAACGGCGTTGATGCTATTGTTTTCACTGGCGGCATCGGTGAAAACGGATTTTGGCTCAGAAGTAAAATATGCTCATATCTCGGTTATATGGGTGTTTCAATCAACGAAGAGCTCAATAAAGAAACAGTTAAGGGCGCAGAGGCAGAGCTTTCTAAGCCCGAAGACAAAGTTCGTGTTTTCATTCTTGCAACCAATGAAGAGCTCATGATTGCAAAGGATGCTAAAGAAATAGTAGAAAACCTTAAAAAATAAACTGAAAAGGAGGAAGAATAATGCCGGAAATCAAATATGAAATAACTGAACATCTCGGAGTTATTTCCGAAACCGCACGAGGATGGACAAGAGAGGTTAATATGATTTCATGGAATGGCAGAGAGCCCAAAATCGATGTAAGAGATTGGTCTCCCGATCATTCTAAAATGAGCAAAGGCTTAACCTTTACCGCAGAAGAAATCAAAGAGCTTAAGAAACTTGTTGATAATATCTAATCAACTCCAAACAACAGGGCAACTCCTTTGTTGCCCTGTTTTGTATGGCTTATCAAGGTATTCAGTCAATGAACATTTTGATAAGCCATATAAAAAATCAGAGGTGTAAAATATGGAATGGACTTCATTAAATGATTTAAGAGAAAAGTATTTGTCTTTCTTTGAGAGCAAGGGTCATCTGAGACTTCCGAGCTTTTCGCTTGTTCCTCAGGGAGATAAGAGTCTTTTGCTTATAAACTCGGGAATGGCTCCCATGAAAAAGTATTTCACGGGAGAGGTAACTCCGCCGAGAAAAAGAGTAACAACCTGTCAGAAATGTATTCGCACTCCCGATATTGAGCGCGTTGGAAAAACTGCCCGCCACGGAACTTATTTTGAAATGCTCGGTAACTTTTCATTCGGAGATTATTTCAAGCACGAAGCAACCGCTTGGGCTTGGGAGTTTTGCACAGATGTTCTCAAAATGCCTGAGGATAAGCTTTGGATAACTATTTATGAAAATGACGATGAGGCTTTTGATATCTGGACTAAGGAGGTCGGCGTTTCTCCCGACAGAATCGTAAGACTCGGTAAAGAAGATAATTTCTGGGAGCACGGCTCAGGTCCCTGCGGTCCATGCTCCGAAATATATTTTGACCGCGGCGAGAAATACGGTTGCGGCAGTCCTACATGCGGACCGGGCTGTGATTGTGACAGATATACTGAATTTTGGAACAATGTTTTTACTCAGTTTGATAACGACGGTAATAATAATTACACTCCTCTTGACCATCCGAATATTGACACGGGAATGGGTCTTGAAAGGCTTGCATGCATAATGCAGGGCGTTGATAATCTCTTTGAGGTTGACACTGTGCAGAATATAATGAAGCATATCTGCGATATTGCGGGCGTGAAATATCATGAGGATGAAAAGGTTGATGTTTCTCTCAGAGTTATAACCGACCATATCCGTTCTGCAACATTTATGATTGGCGATGGTGTTATTCCATCAAATAACGGCAGAGGCTATGTTCTTCGCCGCCTTATAAGAAGAGCGTGCCGTCATGCAAGACTTATCGGAATTAAAGAGCCGTTCCTTTATAAGGTTTGTCAAACTGTAATTAATGAAAACATAAGCGCTTATTCCTATCTTGATGAGAAAAAAGAGCTTATCTCCAAGGTTCTTCTTTCCGAGGAGGAAAGCTTTGATAAAACAATAGATGCAGGTCTTGAAATGCTCTCGAAAATGTGTGAGAACATGACCTCGGATGTTTTCAGCGGTGATGATGCATTTAAGCTTAATGATACCTACGGCTTCCCGCTTGATTTAACAATTGATATTCTTTCCGAAAAAGGTATCACTGTTGATGAAAAACGATTTAATGAGCTTATGGACGAGCAAAAGAAAACTGCTCGTGCGGCGAGAAAGGATGCCGGAGCAGACGCTTGGAAGGGTGAGTCTGTTCACATTGATGCGGATAAAACTGAATTCCTCGGATACACTGAGAAGCAGTGTTCCTCCAAGGTTGTTGCAATTGTTTGTGACGGTGAGCTCGTTCAAAGAGCAGGCGAGGGCGAAGAGATTTCCGTTGTTCTTGATAAAACTGTTTGCTATGCCGAATCCGGCGGTCAGGTTGGTGACTGCGGAAGGATTACGCTTTCGGACGGTTCTGTATTTAATGTATCCGATACACAAAAAAATGCCGACGGAATATATATCCATATAGGTTCAATGGAAAACGGAATAATTTCAGTGGGTGATAGCGTTACTGTTTCTTATTGTGAAGAAACAAGAAAAAATACAATGAGAAACCACACAGCAGCTCACCTTCTCCAGGCAGCTTTGCGTGAGGTTCTCGGAACGCATGTTGAGCAGGCTGGTCAGCTTGTTAACGATAAAGAGGTTCGTTTTGACTTTACTCATTTCAGTGCTTTAACCCCGGAAGAGATTGCGTCTGTTGAGCAAAAGGTTAACGGCTTTATTCTTACTTGCAGTAAGGTAGCTTCGCAGGAGATGCCTATTGAGGAAGCTAAGAAGCTCGGAGCAATGGCTCTTTTCGGAGAAAAGTACGGTGATATTGTAAGAGTTGTTCAGGCAGGAGATTTTTCAACTGAATTCTGCGGAGGAACTCATGTTTCAAACAGCGGTGAAATCGGCTTATTTAAAATTACATCGGAAAGCTCTGTTGCCGCAGGTGTAAGAAGAATTACTGCCGTAACCGGTGAAAACTCAATAGAGTTCTTAAATGCTTCCCTTGAAATAATTGCAAAGGTGGCTGCCGAATTGAAATCCACCTCTGAAGAAATTGATTCAAAGGTTAAATCAATTATTGCAGATAATAAAGCTAAGGACAAAGAGATTTCTTCACTCAATGCTCAAATTACAAAGCTTAAGAGTGCGGATATTTTCTCAAAACCCGTTGATGTTGACGGTCTTGAGGTTTATATTGCAAAGCTTGAAGGCGTAACTCCAGATGCTTTGCGCTCAACAGGAGATGAGATAAAAGCGAAATCCGATAACGCAGTAGGCGTTATTGCAGGGGTTAACGGCGATAAGGCTAATTTCGTTGCCGTTTGCGCTAAAGGAGCAATAGCAAAGGGCGTTAAAGCAGGAGATTTGGTTCGCGAGGTTGCAAAGCTTGCTCAGGGCGGCGGAGGCGGCAGACCCGATTCCGCTATGGCAGGAGCAAAGGATGTTACAAAGGTTGATTTAGCGCTTGATAATGTTTGCGGCATTATTAAATCATTGATGAAATAAGGTGAAAATATGTGTGTTTTCTGCGAGATTTTAAATGGTAATATACCATCACAAAAGGTATATGAGGATGAAATGTGCCTTGCTTTCAAGGATATCAATCCTCAGGCACCTGTTCATGTTGTTGTTATTCCTAAAATTCATATTGAATCCATGAATGAGGTTAATGAGGAAAACAGCAAATATGTTGCTCACATTTTTGAAAAGGTTCCTCAGATTGCGGCTTCACAGTCCATAACAAGCTACCGCTTGATTTCCAACTGCGGAGAAGATGCAGGGCAAACAGTTCAGCATTTGCATTTCCATATTCTCGGCGGCGTTAAAATGGAGGAGGGATTGGTATAATGGCTGATACATATACCTTAAATATTGCAGGAATCACCAGGGAGCTTAAAAAGTTTCCTGTCAGCGATTCTCTTGATATTGCCGCTTTTATACTTTTCGGAGATGTTGAGCTTTGTGAATGCTGTGCAAGAGAGCTGTTAAAAAAGTGTCCGGAGTTTGATTATATTGTAACTCCCGAAGCAAAGAGCATTCCTCTTGCATATGAAATGAGTAAGCAAAGCGGAAAAAAATACATAGTTGTCCGTAAGGGAACCAAGGTTTATATGGACAGACCTGAAAAGGTTTCTCTGCGCTCAATCACAACTCAGAGAGAGCAGTCCCTTTATCTCGGTCATGAGGACGGAGATTTGCTCAGCGGAAAAAAGGTTCTTATCGTTGACGATGTTGTTTCAACAGGAGAAAGCCTTGCGGCAGTTAAAATGCTCGTGGAAAAGTTTAACGGAAATATTGTAGCATGTGCAGCACCGCTTGCAGAAGGCGATGCGGCAGACAGAAAAGATATTGTTTTTCTTGAAAAGCTTCCGTTATTTTTTAAATAAATCAAAATAATAAAACCGTCCTTTTTGTTTAAAATAAAAAGGGCGGTGTTTTTATGTATAATTATAATTCAGATAATAAAAAAGTTGCAATTATAGGAACGGGTATGGTTGGAATGAGCTGTGCCTTTGCAGTTTTAAATCAAAAAATATGCGATGAATTAATTCTTGTTGATATTAATAAGGAAAAAGCTAACGGAGAAGCGGCAGACTTAAATCACGGACTTCCGTTCGCTCCCGGAGCAATGAAAATAGTCAGCGGAAGCTATGCCTCCTGTTCTGAGGCGGATATAGTTGTTATCACCGCAGGAGCGCCGCAGAAAAATGCAAATCAAACGCGCAGAGAGCTTCTGAAGGATAATGTTGAAGTTTTCAAGTCAATAGTTGACCCTGTAGTAAAAAGCGGTTTTAGAGGCGTTTTCATTGTTGCAACGAATCCTGTTGATGTTATGACCTATGTAACCTATAAGCTATCGGGTTTTCCAAAAGAGAGAGTATTCGGCAGCGGTACCTCGCTTGATTCTGCAAGACTCAGATTTCTTCTCGGCAAATATTTTGATGTTGATTCAAAGAACATTCATGCTTATGTAATAGGGGAGCATGGGGATTCCGAATTTGTTGCCTGGTCAAATGCCATGGTATCCGTTAAACCGCTAACAACAATTATTGCCGAAAAGGGCGAGAATGTGATGAGCGATATTACAGATATTGCCGAGCTGGTAAAGAATTCGGCTTATGAAATAATTAAGGCAAAGGGAGTAACCTGCTACGGTATCGGAATGGTGCTTGCAAGGCTGATAAGAGCGGTTTTGGATAATGAAAGCAGTGTGTTTTCCGTTAGTGCTTATCTTGACGGTGAATATTCGCAAAGCGGTTTGTACGCAGGAATTCCCGCTGTTATAGACAGAAATGGAACAAGAGAAATATTAACAATGCATTTAACCGAAAGTGAAAAAAGAAAACTCAGTGAGTCATGTACAATCATAAAGGAAATGATTGAAGAAACTGAAATATAAAAGAGGCTTTTACGCAAATTATTATTGCGTAAAAGCCTTTTTATCAATCGTTAATGTAAGTTCCGCTTGAAAGAACAATTATTCCGTTATCACCGATTTTTTGAAATCTCTTAACCCCTTCCGGAAGAGTTTCAAAATCGGATACCGTATAGCTGATGCCGTCAACCTTTCTGATTTTGTTTGAGTCACAGCAAACATAAATATCGCCGTTATCAACAGAAATATGAACAGGATTTATAAATGTTTTTGCATCCTTAGCACCAATTCTCAGATCAACCTTCATGTTTTGACTTGAGTATCTGATAATACAGTTTTCTTTTGAGCAAACGCTCCAAAAATACTTACCCTCAAGCGCAAGACAGCTTACCGTTTCATCATGATAAGTAAAGCTGCCGCTCCATTCAAGCTCACCGTCTCTTGAAAAAATTCCGGCTTCACCGTTTGGATAAATCACAAGAACTCTCTTATCATAAAGAACAGCACTGCTGCATTGAACATAATTTGAAATAACTTCGCTTATTTTTGCATAATTTGAACCGAATTTCGAAAACAGATATGCACCCTTAGTAAGCGCTTCTTTTTTACCTGTATCAAAGTTAATAACGCTGTAAGAAGCCTTGAATTGACCTATTCCTCCAAAAGGCTTTTTTTCAACGATTATCGCGCTGTTTTTTCCGTAGGGTATAATATCTATAACTTCATATTTACTGATTTGCTGCATATTCTTACCTTTCAATATCGGTTGTGTTGGTTAAATATCCGATTGTCATAAGACTGTCGCTTAAATGAACATTCTCAACAAGAACCTCAGGATGAGCCATTGCAATATCGTAATTACTGAAATTCCAAAAGCTTCTTATTCCGAGTTTAACGAGCAAATCCGTTAATTCCTTCATGTCATTGCTCGGAATGCAGATAACGGCGGTAACGGGTTTATTATCAATGCAGAAGTTTTCAAGCTTGTCCACATGCCTAACGGGAATTCCTTTAATCATATTTCCGCATATGGCCTCGTTTTTATCAAAAATTCCAATCAGCCTAAAGCCTGAATTCTGACCGAAAAGCTTGCTTGCAACTGCTTTACCGAGATTTCCGGCACCAATTAATATGGTTTTAATTTCCTTATCAACGCAAAGAATTTCACCTATTTTTTTATAGAGCTCAGGCACATTATAGCCGTAACCCTGTTGTCCGAAACCGCCGAAGCAGTTGAAATCGTGCCTGATTTGAGAAGCGGTCAGACCCATTCTCAAAGCAAGCTCTTTTGAAGAAATTCTTGTAATTCCGTTTTCCTTAAGGCTTTGTAAAAACCTGTAATACCTCGGAAGTCTTTTAATAACGGAAATTGATACTTCGTTCTTTTCCATATATTTCTCTCTCTGATTAATTATTAGAAATGCTTATTCAGCCATCTCTGTTATTGTTTGCATAACATAGTCGCCGAATTCACTGCAAGTGCAGCCGTTGTCTCTTCCTGTAATTGTTAGCTTTTTCTCTTCAAACATACATTTATCAAGTGCTTTTTCGAGAGCGTTTGCTTGCTTCTGATATCCGATATGAGAAAGAAGCATTACAGAAGCTCTTAGCATAGAACAGGGGTCTGCATACTGTCCTCTGCCTTCCTTAATCATTCTCGGAGCCGAGCCGTGAATTGCTTCAAACATAGCATATTTTTTACCTATGTTTGCTGAACCGGCAGTACCTACTCCGCCCTGGAACTCGGCAGCTTCATCTGTAATAATATCGCCGTAAAGGTTAGGAAGAACAAAAACCTTGAAGTCTTTTCTTCTCATCGGGTCGATAAGCTTTGCAGTTGTAATATCAACATACCAGTCATCTGTTACGATATCGGGATATTCTTCACCGATTTTCTGAGCTGTTTTGAGGAATTTGCCGTCGGTAGTTTTAATGATATTTGCTTTTGTGATAATTGAAACCTTGCCCTTATTGTTTTTCTTGGCATATTCATAAGCAAGGCGTGCAATTCTGTCACAGCCTTCCTGAGTTGCTACTGTGAAATCCACTGCAAGGTCATCTGTGATGTTAACTCCGTGTGAGCCTACTGCGTAACCGCCCTCGGTGTTTTCGCGGAAGAATGTCCAGTCAATTCCTTCCTCGGGAACCTTAACGGGACGCATGTTTGCAAAAAGATCGAGTTCCTTTCTCATTGCAACATTTGCAGATTCAACATTCGGCCACGGATCTCCTGCTCTGGGAGTAGTTGTGGGTCCTTTAAGAATTACATGGCACTGCTTAAGCTCAGCGAGAACATCATCGGGAATTGCTTTGTTGCAAGCCGCACGGTTTTCAATGGTGAGACCGTCAATCTCCTTGAATTTAACCTTGCCCTTAGCAATCTCGTCTTTAAGCAAAAAAGCGAGAACTCTTTCACTTTCTTTTGTTATAACCGGACCGATACCGTCGCCTCCGCAAATACCGATAACGATAGTGTCAAGCGCGTCGAAATCAGTGAAGTCTTTATCTTCCTTAATCTTTTTGGCTCTTTGAAGCTGTGTTCTCATAAGAGATTCAAATTTTTCACAAGCCTCTTTTATTGCTCTTTCTTCATCAATCATTGAAAAATCTCCTTATTTGTTTGTTTCTCTCGTGTAATCAAGTAATCCGCCGACAAGCAGCATTTTACGCTGTCTGTCTGAAAGATGGTCTGAATTAAGCTTGTATTCTTCGTTTTTAGTTTTGTTAACAAGAACAACCTGCTTGCTGTTTTCAATGCAGTCTCTAATGTTCAAAAGCTCAAGCTCGTCCATCTGGTCAATTCTGTCATAATCTGATTCGTTTTCAAAAGTAAAGGGGAGAATTCCGGCATTAACAAGGTTTGCAACATGAATTCTTGCAAAGCTCTTGGTTATAACAGCCTTAACTCCGAGATATAGCGGAACAAGAGCGGCATGCTCACGGCTTGAGCCCTGTCCGTAGTTTGCACCGCCGATAATAAAGCCTTTGCCCTCTGCCTTAATTCTTTCACTGAATGTTTCATCACAAACTGCAAAGCAATACTGTGAAAGATGAGGTATATTAGAACGGTAGGGAAGAATTTTAGCGCCTGCCGGCATTATGTGGTCGGTTGTAATATTGTCGCCAACCTTAAGAACTGCCTTTGCACAAATATCCTCGGGAAGCGGTTCGGTTTTCGGGAACGGCTTAATGTTCGGTCCTCTGAGAACCTCAACATTCTTTGCCTCTTCAGGAGAAGCCGGAGGCTCTATCATATTGTCGTTAACAATGAACTTTTCAGGCATTTCAACCTTTGGAGCATCGCCGAGCTCTCTCGGGTCGGTGAGATAGCCTGTAAGAGCAGAAGCAGCCGCAACTTCGGGTGAAACAAGGTAAATACCCGCATCCTTAGTTCCGCTTCTGCCTTCAAAGTTTCTGTTGAAGGTTCTGAGAGAAACACCTGCGCTGTTGGGGCTCTGACCCATGCCGATACAAGGACCGCAAGCGGATTCAAGAATTCTTGCACCTGCATCAATCATATCGGAAAGAGCACCGTTTTGTGCAAGCATGTTGAGAACCTGCTTTGAGCCGGGAGCAATGCAAAGGGAAACGCTCGGGCAAACAGTTTTTCCCTTAAGAATAGCCGCAACCTTCATCATATCGGCATATGAGGAGTTTGTGCATGAGCCGATAGCAACTTGATCAACCTTAATTTTTCCGATTTGTTCGGTGGTTTTAACATTATCGGGCATATGAGGACAAGCGGCCATAGGCTCAAGTGAGCAAAGGTCAATGTCAATTATTTCATCATATTCAGCATCGGGATCGGGCTGAATTTCAGTCCAGTCATTTTCTCTGCCCTGTGCCTTAAGGAAAGCAAGTGTAATTTCGTCCGATGGGAAAACAGAGGTTGTAGCGCCGAGCTCAGCGCCCATATTTGTGATTGTTGCACGCTCCGGAACGGAAAGAGTTTTAACTCCCTCACCGCCGTATTCAATAATTTTTCCAACTCCGCCTTTAACGCTCATTCTGCGAAGAACCTCAAGTATAACATCCTTAGCAGAAACCCAAGGCTTAAGATATCCGGTAAGGTTAATTCTTGTCATTTTAGGCATGGGAATATAATAAGTTCCGCCGCCCATTGCAACAGCAACATCAAGTCCGCCGGCTCCCATTGCAAGCATTCCGATACCGCCGCCCGTGGGAGTGTGACTGTCAGAGCCGATAAGAGTTTTTCCGGGTATTCCGAAACGCTCAAGATGAACCTGATGGCAAATTCCGTTTCCGGGTCTGCTGAAATATATTCCGTGCTTTTTTGTTACAGTTTGAATAAATCTGTGATCGTCCGCATTCTCAAAGCCAGTTTGAAGGGTGTTATGGTCAATGTATGCAACAGATTTCTCGGTTTTAACTCTGTCAACACCCATAGCTTCAAATTCAAGATAAGCCATTGTGCCGGTTGCATCCTGGGTAAGAGTTTGGTCTATTCTTAATCCGATTTCGCTTCCGACCTTCATTTCGCCTTCAACAAGGTGAGCTTTAATAAGCTTTTGAGCTAATGTAAGTCCCATTAGTCCGCCTCCAACTTGTTTAAAATTTTAACGAACTTATTTTATAATATTTGCAACTGTATGTCAATGCGAAACAATAATATTAACAGTTTTTTTAACTATTTTCTTCTATATATTGAAATTAAGCATAATAAATGTTAAAATAAGCAATATATAATGTGTTTTCGGGCATAATACTAAAGAATAATTCCGCGAGGTGTGTTATGTCAGAAGAAAAAGAAGCACAGGAAAAAGAGGTAACTGAGGAAAGCTCTTCATTTGAAACGGGCTCCATAACTGTTTCAAAGGACGGTCACTTTATTCATTGCTTAACAATAATCGGTCAAATTGAAGGGCACTATATTTTACCCAGCCAGAACAAAACAACTAAATATGAGCATGTTATTCCGCAGCTTGTTGCGATTGAAGAGAGCGAGCAGATAGACGGGCTTTTGATTATTCTAAATACCGTCGGAGGCGATGTTGAAGCAGGACTTGCAATAGCAGAGCTGTTGTCAACAATGAAAACTCCCACAGCGTCCTTAGTGCTCGGAGGAGGGCATTCAATCGGCGTTCCTCTCGCAGTATCATGTAAAAAAAGCTTCATTGTTCCGAGTGCAACCATGACTGTCCATCCCGTCAGAATGACAGGGCTTGTTCTCGGAGTTCCGCAAACTCTTTCCTATTTTGAAAAAATGCAGGATAGAATTGTTAATTTCGTTGCAAATAATTCAAAAATCAGCAGGGAAGCCTTTTCGGAATTAATGATGAAAACGGGGGAGCTTGTTATGGATGTCGGAACGGTGCTCGACGGCGAAGGTGCTGTTTCCTGCGGACTTATTGATGAGCTTGGAGGATTAAGCGATGCGCTTGATTTTCTGTATAGCTCAATAAAAAAGGAGGGCGCGGATTGTTCTGGTCAATAATTAATGAGCAAGAGGTTTTTATGAATAACAGCTCTTGCGAAATGCAGAATTCTTATAGGTCAAGTAATCCATTCAATTATATCAGAGGCGGATATTATTTAGATAATGCCGCTTTGTTCGGAGGCAAAAACAATGTCATATTTAACTGCGATTTTTCAGGCAATAGCACAGGCGATAACATCAATACTTCCGATTTCCGAAAGCGGTCATTCGGCAATTTTTCATGATTTTGCCGCAAGGTATTCAGGCTCCGTGTCACAGCTCACGGGAGTTGTACATATCGGAATAATGCTCGGAATTATTATTGTTTTCAGAAAATTCTTTCTCGGACAGGCTGTTGAATTCTTCGGTGGATTCATTGAGCTTTTCACAAAAAAGCTGAGCATTAAGGATTCTAAGCCGAAACGACACTTTATGTACATGACCTGCGTTTCACTCGCAATGTTTATTTTGCTTGCAGTTCCTCTCGGAAAAGGAAAAAATATTTACAGTGTGACTCGTTCTCTTTCTTACAACGGAACTCTTTTAGATGAAGGAATTTTCTTTGCTTTGTTTTCTGCTCTGTTGTTTGTTACATATTTATTTATTACAAGAGGCATGGAAAAACGCAAGAAGGTACAGCTTTATCATTCATTTATTTTAGGTGCTGTAAGTGTTATAAGCGTTTGCTTTGCAGGATTATCGCCGTTGATAACGGTTTTCTGCGCCGCACTTTTGCTCGGATTTTCACGCAGTAACTCATTGAGATATGCAATAAGCATGTATGTTCCGATTCTCGGTGTAGGAGCGATAGTGGAGCTTTCAACTGCCGTAACAAAAGCAGAGTGGCTTCCGGCAATAATTGCGCTTATTATTTCCGCAGCCGTATCATTTTTTGTAACAAAGCTTTTGATGTGGATAATTAACAACAATAAATTCAGTTTCTTTGCTTATTACGATGCCACAGCAGCACTCGTATGTATAGTAACCGGTATTATAGAATTAGCTGTAAAATAAGGAGAGTTTATGGCAAACAACAAAAAACAGAATGTAAAAAACAGAAAACAGCCTCCTCAAAGGCGGCAAACTCCCAAGGCGGAGCCGTACGACAGATTCAGTGATGAGGATGTCAGCAGAATTTCACAGGTTGCAGCATTTGCTGTTTCTTTAATCTTCTTTTTCCTTGCTGTAATTAAGGGAGAAGGAGTTTGGAATGTACTCCATAATGTTTATGTTGGAGTTTTCGGTATATTATGTGCAGTGCTTCTGCCTGTTATTTCAATAGCAGTAACGATTTTCGTTGCAGTAAAAAAATCAACATCTGCAAATTTCGTTGCAAAAACTGTTGAAGGCTTTGTGTTTGTTCTGCTTATAGGAGCTTTTGTACATATTGTTATGAACAACAGCGGAGAGGTTTTTATTGATACCGTTAAGAATTCTTATCTCGATGCGCCGTATAGCTTTAACGGCGGATTCTTTGGTGCTCTTTTCGGATGGTTAATGCTTACCTGCGGTAAAACCCCGGCTATTATTATTGATTTAGTGCTCGTTTTTGTTGATTTTATGCTCTTAACGGGCTTTACGATTATTCAATTTTTTAAGGGCATGGGAACTCCTGCAAAAAAAGCAGTGGAAACTGTTGCACCCGTAATTGAAGAAAAAATAGAACAAAGGCGTAGAAATAAGTTTAATATAGATGTTGCGCTTGATGATGTGCCTCCGTTAAACGCGGAGAATAAAGAGAGCGCAAGCAATGATTCCGGCTCTGTTCCAAAAGATATTATTGACGAAATTAACAGTATAACTGCAAAAAATAAAGCGCAGAGAAAAGCGCCAAAGGAAAAAACTATTGATGAAATAGTTGAGAAGGCATCCGAATCGGAGGAAAAGCCGAAAATAGAAGAGCTTAAGGTTTCGAAAGAAGCAATGGAAAGCACGGTTGCCGATTATGTATTTCCGCCTGTTTCAATTCTTAAAACAGCAAAGGCAGTTAACAGCGGAAATGTAAACGAAGAGCTTAAGCAGAATGCTAACAGACTTATTGAAACATTGCGTTCATTTAATGTTGATGCAACAATTACCGATATTTTCAGAGGCCCTACCGTTACAAGATACGAGCTTAAGCCTGCGGCAGGAATAAGAATTTCAAAAATCACTAATCTTGCCGATGATATAGCGCTTAATCTTGCCGCAACTCATGTAAGAATTGAAGCACCGATACCCGGAAAAGCAGCTGTCGGAATTGAAGTTCCGAACAAGGTTAAAAGCTCTGTTTCAATGAGAGAATTGATTGATACCGTTGAATTTGAAAAGGCCTCAAGCAAGCTGACTGCCGGATTAGGTAAAGATATCAGCGGTGAAGGCGTTTATGCAGATATGGCAAAAATGCCCCACCTTCTCATTGCCGGAACAACAGGCGCAGGTAAATCTGTATGTATGAATTCAATTATCGTTTCCATTCTTTATAAGGCTAAGCCGGATGAGGTTAAGTTTTTGATGATTGACCCGAAGCAGGTTGAGTTCAGTAAATATAAGGGTATTCCGCATCTTCTTGTTGATGTTGTAACAGATCCCCGTAAGGCGGCAGGCGCTCTCGGATGGGCTGTATCCGAAATGCTTCAGCGCTATCAAAAGTTCTCGGAAACAGGCGTAAGAGATATTGAGGGATACAACAAATTTGTTAAAAAGCATGATGATATGGCTCCAATGCCCAAAATTGTCATCTTCATTGATGAGCTTGCAGACCTTATGATGGCTGCGCCTAAAGAGGTTGAGGATTCAATTTGCCGCCTTGCTCAAATGGCTCGTGCGGCAGGAATGCATCTTATTATTGCAACTCAAAGACCTTCGGTAGATGTTATCACAGGCCTTATTAAGGCTAACATTTCTTCCCGTATTGCTCTTACCGTTAGTTCACAGATAGATTCAAGAACAATACTTGATTCTGCGGGAGCTGAAAAGCTTCTCGGCAGAGGTGATATGCTCTTTAATCCTGTCGGAGCAAGTAAGCCCCGAAGAGTTCAGGGCTGTTTTATCAGCGATGAAGAGGTAGAGGAGCTGTGCGAGTTTATTAAGCGCCAGGGTCCGAGCGAGTACAGCGACGAGATTCAAAAGGAAATTGAAGAAAAAGCAGTTCAGGATAAAAAAGCATCATCTCCGTTTGAGGATGTTGACGGCGAAGAAAAGGTTGATGCTCTCTTTGAGCAGGCAGTTGAGGTTGTGCTTGAGAATTCTCAGGCATCAACAAGCTTCCTTCAAAGAAAACTCAGCGTTGGTTATGCAAGGGGAGCTAAGATTATGGATCAGCTCCAGGAAAAGGGCATAATCGGTCCTCCTGAGGGAAGTAAGCCGAGAAAGATTTTAATTACTCCTCAGCAATGGACTCAAATGAAAGCTTATTCGGATAATGTTGATTTTACCGCCGAAAATACCGAGCAAATGGCTTTTTCCGATGATGATATTTCGAATGAGGATGACGGAGAATTTTAGTTTATGAAAAATGCGTTTCTTCCGATTAATTCAAAGGAATGTAAAGAGCGCGGTTGGGACAGCGTTGATTTTGTTTATATTAGCGGAGATGCTTATGTTGACCATCCGAGCTTCGGAGCGTCTATAATTACAAGAGTGCTTGAAAATGAAGGCTATAAGGTTGCTTTTTTGAGTCAGCCTAACTGGAAAAAAGATGATGATTTTCTTCAGTTCGGAAGGCCGCGCCTTGGCTTTTTTGTTTCAAGCGGAAATATTGATTCAATGGTGGCGCATTATACTGCTGCTAAAAAAATCCGCCGCGACGATGCATATACACCCGGCGGACGAGCAGGTAAAAGACCCGACAGAGCGGTAATTGTTTATACTAAAATTCTGAAACGCTTATTTCCCGATGTTCCTGTTATAATCGGAGGACTCGAAGCATCCCTAAGAAGATTTGCACATTATGATTATTGGGATGATGAAATAAAGCCTTCAATTTTGATAGAAAGCGGTGCCGATTTATTAAGCTTCGGTATGGGAGAAAAGCAAACCGCTGAAATTGCAAACAGGCTGAATAATGGCGAAAGCATAGCCGATTTAACTGATATTTTGGGCACCTGCTATGTTACCGATGTTAAAAACACTCCTTACGGAGGAGTGGAATGTCCAAGCTTTGATAATGTTGTTTCATCTAAAAAAGAGTATGCAAAATCCTGCCGAATTCAGCAGGATGAGCAGGATCATATTCGCGGAAAAATGATTAAGCAAAAGCATTCTTCAAAAATGCTTGTTCAGAATAAGCCCATGCCGCCTTTAACTCAAAGGGAGCTCGATAGAGTTTATTCTCTTCCTTATATGAGAGCGTATCATCCGAGCTATAAGAAATTAGGCGGCGTTCCGGGAATTAAAGAGGTTGAGTTTTCAATAACGCATAACAGGGGATGCTTCGGCGGATGTAATTTCTGCTCCATTGCGTTTCACCAGGGCAGATATGTAACATCAAGAAGTAAAAAAAGCATTATGGCCGAGGCATCTCAGCTTGTTAATATGCCGAATTTTAAGGGCTATATACACGATGTCGGCGGACCTACTGCTAATTTCAGAAATCCGTCGTGCGCTATTCAAAATGAAAAGGGGCTTTGCAAGGGCAAAAAATGTCTTGCTCCGAAGCCTTGTCCGAATATTGATGTTAATCATTCCGAGTATCTCGATATCCTACGCTCCTTAAGAGAAATTGACGGAGTAAAAAAGGTGTTTATCAGAAGCGGAATAAGATACGATTATCTGCTTCTTGATAAGGATGATTCGTTTTTTAAGGAGCTGGTTAAATATCATGTTTCGGGTCAGCTTAAGGTTGCTCCCGAGCATTGCTCTGCGGCTGTTCTTGATAAAATGGGTAAGCCTCATATTGAAGCATATATAGATTTCAGCAGAAGATATTTTGCATATACCGGTGAGATTAACAAGGAACAGTATCTTGTTCCTTATCTTATGAGCTCACATCCGGGCTCAACACTTAAGGATGCGATTGAGCTTGCTTTGTTTTTGAAGAAAAACAAAATAAGACCCGAGCAGGTGCAGGATTTCTATCCAACACCCGGAACTATTTCAACATGTATGTTTTACACTGAGCTTGATCCCTACACCTTGGAAAAGGTTTATGTTGCAAAAAGCTCTCATGATAAAGCTCTTCAGCGTGCTCTGTTGCAGTATTTCAATCCAAAAAACCGCTCTCTTGTGGAAGAGGCCTTAATAAAAGCAGGCAGAAGAGATTTAATCGGTACATCTGCGAATTGCCTTATTAAACCGTCTGCAAAATCCGGTTTTGATGCCAAGTATAATGGGAAAGGCTACAATAAAATATCAGGGAGGAAGAATTTTGCAAAGCGATAAAAGGCAAAGTATCGCCCTTATTGGAATTGCTCTGATTGCAGTGGGCGCGGTTATTATTTATATTTCGTTAAGTCAGCCTAAAATTTCTGCATCAACTAATGGAAGTCAATTCTCCGAAAGTATTTCTGCTCAGTCAAGCTATTCTCATTCCGAAGAGAATATTGAAGTTTGGGAAAGTCCTGAAAAAGAGCTGTCTGAACAAATTGAAGTGATTCAGCAAGAAAGCGAAAGCACAACTGTTTCTAAAGATATTCTTAATCATAAAATCAACCTAAACACGGCAACCGAGGAAGAGCTGATGCAGATAAACGGTATAGGTGAAACAAGAGCATATGCAATCGTTTCCTATCGTGAGTATCTCGGAGGATACACTAGCACTGAACAGTTGAAGGATATAAAAGGAATAGGCGAGAGTCTTTACGAAAAGATTGAGCCGTTTGTAACTGTATGAAATCTGTTTTTAAAAAGCTTTCTTATGTATTTTTTCCGAGAAGATGCAGGTTGTGCGGAGAGGTTGTTGAGCTTGATAAGGAACTCTGTTGGGATTGCGAAAATATAAATGAAATCAAATCGCCTGTATGCCTATATTGCGGTGTCGAAGAAGATAAATGCACCTGCAAAAAGAAAAAGAGCGATTATAACGGAATTATCGCTCCGTTTTATTATGAAGGTAACATTGCAAAAGCACTTCACCGTTTTAAATTTCGTGAAATGACTGAGCTTGCAGATGAATTTACATTAAGAATGTACAATGCCGTTTGTGGTAATTATTCGGAAATTTCATTTGATTTCGTAACTGCTGTTCCTCTCGGAAAGAAGAGACAAAGAAAAAGGGGATATAATCAGGCGGAAATTCTTGCAATAGGTATTGCAAAAAGAATGAAAATTGATTATAATACCGTATTGTACAAAGCAATCGAGAATAAAGAACAGCATAAGCAAAGCCGAAGAGAAAGAAAAGCAAATGTTTTCGGAGTTTATGATTTGGTCAACAATGCAGATGTTAACGGAAAAACAATACTTCTTGTTGATGATGTAAAAACTACCGGAGCAACTCTCGGTGAATGTGCAAAAATGCTAAAGCTTTATGGCGCAAAAGAGGTTTATTGCGTTGCATTTGCCGTTGTAAGTAAATAATAAGCGGGTATGGTGGAATTGGCAGACACGCAAGATTTAGGATCTTGTGGGAGACCGTGCAGGTTCAAGTCCTGTTACCCGCACCAAAAGCACCCATTGGGTGCTTTTTTATTTAACAGCACTTGAAGCTGTGAAGGTCTGAGCGTTAATAAAACAGTCCGGTGGACTGTTTTTAGCGAAGAGCGGTGAGGCGGGTACTGTTGCTTTGCAACGGTCGCCGAGCCATAAGTATGCAAGGCGAAGCCGAAGCAGACGGCAAGTCCTGTTACCCGCACCAAAAACAGCAAGTCATTTGGCTTGCTGTTTTGCTTTGTTGACAAGCAATTAAAAATGTTGCATAATTACAATATGCTATATAAAATATCAAAAAAATCTGCAAAACATTTGGGGCGTTTTATATGGATGAATCAAAATACATAAAATTTATTTCAAATAGGAAACAGGTTGTATTAAACATTGATTCAATTCTTTATGTACAAATTTCAGGAAAGAATGCTGAAATACATGCTGCAAAAAACAAGGTATATGTAACAAGGATGACTCTCGCAGAGCTTCAGGATATGCTTGGGTACAGTTTTATTAAGATTCATCGTGGCTGTATCGTATCTGCAATGGCTATACACGATATAACTGACAAAATTGAATTAATTAACGGAGAAGACTTGGAATATACCAAACGAAAGAAAAAACAAATTATTGAGCAATTTCGATTAATTCAAAGGAGTATTGTCAACAGCTTTTCAGACGATAATATTCCCTCTACAAAAGAGGAATATAGAAAGCATTACAGCACCTTTGATAAGCTACCGTTTGCCTTTACAGATATTGAAATGGTATTTGATGAAGAAAAGCACGCAGTTGATTGGATATTTAGATACGGCAATTCAGCTTTGGCTGAGCTTGAAAAACTGCCCCTTGAAAAGCTTATCGGTAATTCCTTTGGCAGTCTTTTCAACAATATGGACTCTAAGTGGCTCAGAACCTATGAGCGTGCAACTCTCTATGGTGAGATTTTGGAAATGATTGATTACAGCCCCGAAATTGATACTTATTTGAAGATTATATGCTTTCCCACCTTTAAAGGTCATTGTGGATGTATTCTGTTTGATGTTGCAGATATTGAATTTACTCAAAACAGTGATGATGCACCGAAAGCACTTGAGCGTTATCTGAATGGTTTTCGGATAACAACAACTGAAATTAACTGATTTTGTAACCATCGCATATTTGTATTATGCGGTGGTTATGTCGTTTTAAGCCGTTTAGATGTCATTTTGTTCAAGTCTGTTGAAATTATTAGATTTATATATACTCTGTGGGAGCATCTAATAGCACTCAAACAATAGTAAAGGTTATCTCCAAAAACGAGATGGACTTTTATGCACAGGGGACGGTTCTCTATCCCGTTCGTTTTTATGTTTTTTGCTTTTTCACTTATCTTTCAAGGCAATATAGAACTTCAAAAATATAATTAACACGATTATCAGCTTTGCAGGTGGGATGACAGCATCTTTCCACATTGATAAAGAAGTTCAAGAACAATTCACGCCGGATTCTTGGAAAACTGCGGATATTCGTATATAATATATTCTGTATTATTGTGTCTGTCAGAAAGGAGCGGCGTATGAAAGGTTATCTCTCCATACGGGAAGCTTCCTACAAATCGGTTATATCGGTCCCGTTGCAATTTGCGCAAAGAA
>CAMFBH010000006.1 GCA_945948515.1 uncultured Clostridia bacterium | reverse complement strand
TTTTACTCCTAAAAAATAGTTTTACAAGTTTTTTTCTTTATTTGACAACAAAAAAATATTGGAGTATTATTTTTACATAAGACCTTGGAGGAAAGAAAAATGAAAAATAAAATTAAACTTTTGTCACTTATTACGGCGCTTACGATTTTGATGTCGGCAATACCCGTTAACGCATACGCGGCTGTTCCGAAAGTTAATTCCTTTTCACTTAAATCATACTCGGAAAGCTCTCTTACTCTAAAATGGAAAAAAGCCAAAAATGTTAAAGGCTACGCTGTTTACATATATGATTCAAAAAGCAAGAAATACAAGAAAGCAAAAGCATTGAGTGCAAAGAGCTCAAGTGTAAAAATATCAAAGCTTTCAAGTGCAAAAACATATAAATTTTACATAAAGGCATATAAAGGAACTGCTAAAAAACCTGTTTACGGTAAAAAAAGCAAGGTAATAAGCGTTTCAACGGCTCCCTCAACCCCAAAAGCTCCTCAGGTAAGCGCTTCAGTTTCATCAGCGAGTATAACATGGAGCAAGGTTAAAGGCGCTTCGGGTTATGAGATTTCCGTAACAGACAGTGCTACTAATTCAACAAGAAAGTTAACTGTAAATTCTAACAGTGTTACAATAGACTCCCTAAATGCAAGCAGCAGTTATTCTTGCCGTATCAGAGCTTACCGCACTCTTTCGGGAAAGAATTATTATTCAAAGAGCAGTTCTGCCGTAGGCTTTAACACATTATCGCTCCCTATTGCCGCTCCGATTATTCCCGTTTCACCTGTTTCCCCTGTTATACCGGTTATTCCGACTCCTCCGTCAGAGCCGGGTGTAACACAAACTCAGATTAATGAGAATGTTACATTTCAAACAATGAACGGCTTCGGATGCAGTGCAGCGTGGTGGGCTCAAAAGGTTGGCGGTTGGGAGGATACCCAAAGAGATATCATATCTCTTCTTTATTCAAGCAGTAACGGTATTGGGTTAAACATTTACCGATATAACCTTGGAGCCGGTAGTATTAACGACGAAGCTCTGTACAACAAGGGAACAAGAACAGAGAGCTTTCTGAATGATGACGGAACTTACGATTTCTCAAAGGATTCAAACGCTCAAAAATCACTTGAGATTGCAAACGAGATTAATCCTGAGCTTGAAGTTACCCTGTTTTGTAACAGCGCCCCAATTCAATACACAAAAAACGGCAAGGCATACGGAGACTATAACGAAAATGCAATTGAATCCAACCTGTCCTCTGAGCATTATTCCGATTTTGCAAAATACTGCTTTAACTGTGTTGAATACTTCAAATCTAAAGGATATAATATTTCAAAGCTTTCACCGATAAACGGACCTGAATGGAGCTGGCAGGCATACGGAAACGGCGGTGCAGGTCAGGAGGGATGCCACTTTGATCCCGGCGAATGTGTTAATCTCTACACGGCATTTATTGATGAAGCAAGCACAAGAGAATTAACCAATAATGATATTCAGATTGAAATATTTGAATCGGGGCAGATAGGAACCGCTCTCTTTGAGGAATACACAAATGCCCTTTTAATCGAAACGGGTATTAACGGAAAAAACAATGCAAAAATACGAAATCACTTAAGAACTCTTTCCTGCCATTCCTATTGGGCTGATACGCAGGCAAAGAGAAATGCAAGGAATTATCTTGATTCAAGTTATCCGAAATATTCATATGCCGTTACGGAATACTGCCAAATGATTGACGGAACTAACGGCTTGGATATCAATTACGGAATAGACCTTGCAAATGTGATTTATGATGATTTAACAATTATGAACGCAGTTGAGTGGGATTGGTGGACAGGAGTTTCAAACGGTGTTTACTGTGACGGACTTGTTTACATTAACGATTCGGACCACAGCTATGAAACCTCAAAGCGTTTATGGTGTCTCGGAAACTTCTCAAAATTCATTAAAAAGGGCGCTCTTAGAGTTAGTGCTAATTATATGAATGAGGCTGTAAACACCTGTACATTTAAAAATCCCGACGGCTCTCTTGCAATTATCTACATCAACAATTCCGAAAGCTCACAAACAGCCGGAATAAACATTAGCGGATATTCCGGCTTTTCAAGCTATGTTACAAGCGATTCTCTTAATCTTGAAAGCTTTGAAAGCGGCAGAATATCGGCTGATTCTCAGGTTAATTTACCTGCAAAATCAGTTACAACAGTTGTTTTGAAATAACAAAAAACGCAGAATGATTATTTAAATCATTCTGCGTTTTTATTTTTAGAAGTTCATATTGTTCCAGCCCCACTCGGTTGAAAACTCATATTTAACATAAACCTTATCGGGTGAAATTCCAAGCTCCTCGCTCATTATTCTGCAAGCTTCCCTTGTGAAATTCTCGCAAGCACTTTTTGAAGCATTTCCGAAAATTGAAACATCAAGAAACGCCATAGGAGATGAGCTTTCTCCTTTAAAATACATTCTGCAATTATCCGAGAACTCAAGCATGAGCCACCCCTCGCTCTTACCGACAAGCGATATTGCTTCTCCGAGCCTTGATTTTATTATCTGCTCTTTTTCCGTTGAAATTTCAACATTCGTTTTTGTGCTGATAAAAGGCATAATTATTACTCCTTTATATTTTTACGCTTTTTACTGCTGAAACAGAGCCGGCGCATTTTGATTTGCCTACTGATTTTACGGCAGCAACCTTGTAATAGTAAGTGGTTCCCTTTGTTTTAACGGATTTGTCGTTAAAGCTTAGGGTTGAGCCTTTTGAAACGGTTTTAACTATGGAATACGGACCGTTCTCCTCTGTTGAGCGATAAACTATATATCCGGTTGCATTGCTTACTTTCTTCCATTTTACTGTTATCTGAGTTTTGCTCTTGCTCAGAGAAGTTACACTTGCTTTTTTTAGGCTTGTAAAGTTAAACTTTTTACCTGAAAGAGAATAATCATTGGACTTGTTTGACTTAACGGTATTTTTAAAAATAAGCGCTTTCGCATCCTTTGTAATATAAATTCCGTTCTTTTTATTAGACTGAACGGTATTTGATTTAATTTCATTATTAGCGTTTGACGAGGAAATATAAATACCGTTTTGACTGTTAGACTTAACTGTGTTTGCTCTTGCGCTTACAGCTCCTCCGCCTTTAACGGCAATACCGTTTTTGGAATTCGATTTGAAGGTATTTTTCGTTAAGTTTTGAACAAATGAGGATTCATTAACAAGGATTCCGTCGCCCTTAGATGAGGATACTGTATTGCTCTTACAGTTAACAACGCCCGATGAACCTGTAATATAAAATCCGTTTGATGCCGAAGATGAAATCTTATTTGACTGCATATTAACAACATATCCGGCATTTCCTACAACGAATGCACTCTTTGAGGTGTTTGAAACCTTATTATAGCATGCATTGTAAACACTTGATTTTTGAATATATATTCCGTAATCACCCGTTGTGTTAACAGTATTTGAATTAATTTTGCTTGCGCTCGCCGAACTGTTTGTTCGAATTCCGTTATCACCCGAATTTGTAACACTGTTTCCCCAAATTTCAGAATAACTGCCGGTGCTTAAATAAATTCCGTCAAGCTGTGAATAAGAAATGCTGTTTGAATAAAGCTGAGGAACATTTGCATTTTGGCATAAATAAATTCCGTTACCGCCCGAGTTATACACTGAATTGTTGTTTAAAAGAGCATATGATTCTTCAATTTTAATTCCGCTCTTTTTTGAATTAGAAATACTGTTTTCAGTGATTTCAACTCCCGAACCGCTAACAGCGTTAATTCCGTAGCAGCCGTCGGAATCAACTGCATTGCTTTTACAATATGAAAATGCAGAGGATGAAAAATAAATTCCATCGTCGCCCACGCCGAAAACATTATTGGCGCTAACAACCGCTCCGTTTGATGAAACCGTGCATATTCCCATTTTTGCACTGTTGCTGATTATGTTGCCCGAAACTGTGTTGTTTTCGGATTTTGAATAAAGCGAAACTCCGTGACGGAAGGAACCCATAACGCTGTTATATGATATGTTGGAAAGGCTTGAGGCATCAAGAGAAATTCCGTAAAACGGAGTATCTATTGCTTTTGTCTTACTGCCGTCAAACAAAATTGCATTGCCCGTTATTGAAGCATTGTTTGTTTTATCGCAAAGTATTCCGCTTCCCTGCGTTGTTATTGAGTTGTTTTCAACTCTTACACCGTTAACCGAATACAGAGTTGATGAATATGTATGTCCGGCGATTTCTATTCCCTTGGGATGAGTTGTGTAGGAATACGGTCTTTCGCTGTTTTTTTCAAATGTATTAACATCTATTGTGTTATATCCGATATAGCTGCCGCTGTCTGCAAGAACTGTTTTTTCGGCCTTATACATATTGGCACTGTCTGCCATGTAATACAGTATTCCCATTCCGCAATTCTTTATCAAGTTACCCTGAACAGTTGAATTCTGCGCGTTTATAAGCTTTATTGCCTGCTGAGAAATATTTTCAAAGGTGTTGTTGATTATTTTAATATTATCAAAATAGAGACCTGCATATGCGCTGTGCGTTCCAACGCCTCGGCAGACATTTCTGAATGTACAATTAGTTACGGTAACATTTTTAATCTGGGTTTTATCATATGCCGGGAAGTGGGAAAAGCAATTCTTTTCCTCAAGTATATCAAGCTGAAGCGCTTCCTTGCCTCCTGTTGAGGTTTCCTCCTGCCCTTCGAAAACACAACCGTTAAATACTACTCCGTCACATGCCGCAATTTCAACATGATGTGAGTTCTTATTATTTATAAAAGTAACATTATTAAAAGAAACATTTTTGCAGTGAGCCATTCTTATCATACAGGAATCACTTGAGAAGTTTCCATCGAAAATACCGCCGTTAATAACCATATTTTCATTTCCGCTGTATCCTGTGGGCGCCTGACTGCTTCTTGCTTTAAACGGGCTGTATCCGTTCATTAAAATATTTCCCGGAATTGTTTGAGTGTTAACCAAGCGGGTTTGGGGAGTAAGATTAAGAACGGTATTACTGTACATCATAAGAGCATTGCCCTGCCCGTCCTTATCGGGAGAAATATACACAATTCCTTCCGGAACTGTTACGGTGCAGGTTTTTCCGTTTTGCTCAGCAGCCTTTCCCGCCATTCTCAAGGCATCACGCAAAACCTTACTTTCTATCTCATTATTCATTCTGTAGGAGAAAGAATATACACCGTCTCTTTCTTTTTGAACTCCGTTTTCCTCGTACTTGTAAACTGCAACTTCGCCGTTGTCGTAGGTAACAAGTATTTCACCCTGCTCCGAAGCAAAAGCCGTTATGCAGTTTGCCGATGCAAAGCAGAGGGAAAGAATAATTGCCAAAAGGATTTTTGCTGTTTTTTTCATTAATGTCATCTCGCTAAAATAATAATTTAATAGTATTAAATATATTATAACATTTTCAATTATATGTCAACAAACTAATTGTTAACAAACTAAAATCGGACACTTATAAGTGCCCGATTTTATAAAGTTATTTTTTGAGAACAGAATACGCTAAGCAATACATATTCGGGAAAGTGTTGAAGAATCCGTATGTTAACTTATCCTTTAGTGAAAGACTGCATTCCGAACGAAATTCCTTATAGTTATTTTTAAATTCGTTAAGAATTGTTTTTTGCTTTACTTTATCACGGCATTTACCGTTTTTAACAGAAACATAATAGGCGCGAAGCTTTTCTTCGTAAATACTTAAAGTCATTAGATAAAGTTCTCTTTCTCCGCGTTCCGAGAAGAAGCTCATTCGCTCGTTCCAAACCGGCACACTGTATTCATAAAATGAAGAATTGTCAGAGTGAAGAATACTTCCCATTCTTATAAAATAATGATAAACAATATCAGGAATTACAGCCATTTTTTTACATCTGTAATAAATCTTATGCAAAATGGCAGCATCCTCACAGTTTCTTCCGACAGGAAACTCAATACCGTCAAAAAGCTCCTTTGCGTATATTTTAGTTACGCAATAGCAATACTTCATATACTCTTTTCTGTCCAAAGATTTTCGGCATATTGCTGCGCCGCCTTCTATATTAAAGGAATCGTAATTTCCGAGACCCCATAGGATTTTTCCGTTTTCGTCAAAAGCCTCAATTGCGCCTTGTGCAATCTGCGCGGAATTTTCTGTTAAAGCGTTCATAAGCCTTTCATACATGTTCAATTCAATATAATCATCGCTGTCAACAAATCCAATAAAATCTCCCGAGGCATTTTTGAGTCCTAAATTTCTCGCCGCCGAAAGGCCATGGTTTTCGGTATGCCTATAAATAATTCTACTGTCCGACTCGGCATATTTTTTGCAAATGTCACCGGAGGAATCCGTGCTTCCGTCATTAATTATAATTATCTCAAGATTTTTATATGTTTGGTTTATAACACTGTTAAGACATCTTTCCAAATATCCTTCGCAGTTATAAACAGGAATAATTACGCTGATTTTTTTACTTTCCATTGAATACAATCCTTAAATTAAGGGCTCTGGCAGTTGCCAAAGCCTTTAATATCGTTATTCTGCTTTTATTGTTTCGGTTTTTTCCGGAACTGCAATTCTGAAATTAACGGTAATTGCCTTGTTACTCTGCACCGGAATTGAAACATCTGCTCCGGGAGCAACGGGTGTTATCGAAATTTCTCCGCCTGCAAGCTTATCATAAACAGCCTTATAATCCTTTGTGAGCTGTTCATCAAAATCCTTATCGCTGAGTCCTACTCCGTTGTTTGAGCAAGAAGCCGTATAAACCGAACCGCCTTTAAATTCTTTAATTGCATTTTGTATTGCAACAGCATATTCCTTGCGTGCGGTGAATATGCAATTATCCTTTGAATCCTGATTGTAATCGGAGCCTATGGCATTAACTGTGTAATCATAAGCGGTGGTTGCATTAAACACGGAATCATTGAAAGTAGAGCCTGCGCCGAACACACATGTTACGCCTTTGTTATACATTGTGTAAGCAAGCGCTTCAAGACGGTCGGGCATTTCAAATGATGTTTGAAAATAATACTCATTCTCACAGGCAATTCCTGCGTTTTCTCCGTAGCAATCCGTGTTTTCCCAATGGGAGAACATGTATCCGTCAGCAGGTTCATCGGCAACAATATCAACTGTTTCACCTGCCGTGTAGCAGCCTGTTCCGCTTCCGCCTTCAACAATAACATTAAAGGTGGGAACATCCGATTCTTTGTACTGAGCTGTAAGAACAGCATCCTGACTTCCCATTTTAACTGTTGTTTCGGCTGAATTCAAATCTTCAACCTCGCAGTCGCCTGTTACACTCCAACAATCAAAGACCATACCCTCTTCCATTGAAGAAGCTGCTTTTACTTCTGCCTTTGCTCCGGATTTATAATAACCTGAACCGCTTCCCGTAACATCAAGCTTATATGTGGCTTCACCTGCATCCTTATAAGTTGCGGTAATGGTGCAGTCCGCCTCATCAATATAGAGGTCGGTTGATGTTTTTTCAGATGCGGTAATTGAAATTTGACTGTCCTTAACACCGTCGGTATTACTCTTACAAACCCATTTATCAAAAACCTTGCCTTCGGGAGCGGGATTAGCGGTAAGCGTTATATTTTCACCGTCAAAATAAACACCCGAGCCTGTTCCGTTTTCAACAACAACCTTGAAGGTGGACTCTTTTTGATCGGAAATTTTTTCGTAAACAGCCTTAATTGTTGTTGTATAGTCAAAATCGAGATTTTGAGCATCATAATTTGCAAAATCCACAACAACCGGTACTCCGTCCTCCTGAGATGCATATGAAGCACCCTGAACAAAGCCTGCTCCGTAATCAGAGCTTTCGTTTGATGCTATTGAACCGAAAAATCCGAGTTCGGTATGACCGCGCTTAACAGCTTCATATCCGGCAAGAAAGCCTGATTGCATTGTGTCGAAATTTACAGTCATAACATTTTTTATGTAATGAGGAATTGCTTCGCCTTCGGCATGGGGCATTGCGTCAACAAGAATGAATTTTACATCGGGATAAAGAGATGCATTTTCATAAACTGCAACAGCAAGAGCTTCGCCCGGGCAAACTATATACTCTGCTCCGTTATCAACTGCAAGCTTAATATATCTTGAATATGTTTCAGCGTTAACAATACCGTTTTCATCAGTAACGGGCTGATAATACTTTGCATTAATATTATCGTTTGACGAACCGTATTCACGAACGCCTTCCCAAACCTCCTGCACCATTTCTTTATTATCAACAGGACTTCCGTCGGTTATAAGAACAAGGTTGAATTTAATATCCTCCTGCTTTGCACAGGAAACAAGTGAAAGAGCAAAAATCGCCGCAAGAAAAACTGCAACAACTTTACGGAGTGTTTTTTTCATAGTATTCCTCCTAAAAGAAAATATCACTTAAATATAATAGCACATTGATATCTTATTTTGCAACACTTTATTTACAATTTAATTAACTGATACTATTGAATGAAATAACAAGCTATTGTATAATAAACATCGGTGATAAAAATGAATAATATCTTACGCGAGCAGATTAGTTTTATAAGAAGTAAAACAGATTTCATTCCTGATACAGCGGTAATTCTCGGCAGCGGTCTAGGCGCTCTTGCAGACGAAACTCAAAACACAGAAATAATTAACTATTCCGAAATACCCGAATTCCCCATTTCAACCGCTCCCGAGCACAAGGGTCGCTTTGTTTTCGGAAGAATCGGTGATAAAAATGTTGTTTTCATGCAGGGCAGAGTTCACCTGTATGAAGGCTATTCTTCTCAGCAAATTGCAAATCCGATAAGACTTATGAAGCTTATGGGCGCAAAGCAGCTTTTGATAACAAATGCTTCCGGCGGAATAAGAAAAGATCTTGCACCGGGAGATTTTATGATTATTGAGGATCATATTTCCTGCTTTGTACCTTCTCCCTTAATAGGCAAAAACGATGATTCAATCGGAACAAGATTTCCCGATATGAGCAAGGCTTACAGCAAGCGCCTTTCAAAAGCTATTGAACAAGCCGCGCTAAACAACGGAATCACCGTCAAAAAAGGAGTTTATCTTCAGCTTCGCGGTCCGCAGTTTGAAACGCCTGCCGAAATAAAAATGTGTTCAAATCTCGGAGCAGACGCAGTTGGTATGAGCACTGCAATCGAAGCAATAGCAGGAGTTCATTGCGGACTCGAGGTTTGCGGAATAAGCTGCATTACAAACTATGCCTGCGGAATTCTTGACACTCCGCTTTCGGGAAGCGATGTTACGGAAACCGCAAACAGAGTATCTAATGATTTTAAAGTTTTAATAAAGGAATCGGTTAAGGGCTTTTAATGGAAAATTTAAAATTTGAAAACGGCACGGTAAGAATTCTTGACCAAACACTGCTGCCGAATGAAGAAAAATGGATAGAGCTGAAAACCAAGGAGGATTTTTTCGAAGCCATTCAAAAGCTGAGAGTACGCGGTGCTCCGGCAATAGGAATTTGTGCCGCATTTGCAATGGCAGTGCTCTCCCCTTGTGAAAATATTTATCAACTTAAAGAATATCTTGATTCATCAAGACCTACGGCAGTTAACCTAAGCTGGGCTACATCAAGAATGGTTAAGGCGTTTGAAAGCAAAAAAAATCTTATTGACGAAGCCATTGAAATACAGCGCGAGGATATTGAAATGTGCCGTAAAATCAGCGAATACGGACTTTCTCTCCTTCATGACGGCGATGGCATTCTTACCCATTGCAACGCAGGTGAGCTTGCTACCTCGAAATACGGAACAGGACTCGGACCCATTCTTCTCGGCAAGGAAAAGGGATATAATTTCAAGGTTTACAGCGATGAAACAAGACCGCTTCTTCAGGGTGCACGGCTCACAAGCTATGAGCTAACAAAGGCAGGTGTTGATGTTACGCTTATATGCGATAACATGGCAAGCCTTGTTATGAAGCAGGGTAAAATAAATGCAGTTCTTGTAGGCTGTGACAGAGTTGCTTCAAACGGTGACACGGCAAACAAGATTGGAACAAGCGGTGCCGCAATTCTTGCAAAATACTACGGCATTCCGTTTTATGTTCTCGGACCGTACTCAACGGTGGATTTTGACTGCCCGGACGGAGACAGCATTATTATTGAGAAACGATGCGAGAACGAAATCAAAAATCTTTATTTTGAAAAAAAGACCGCTCTTGATGAAACGAAATGCTATAATCCCGCTTTTGATGTTACCGACAACTCCCTTATAACGGCAATAATTACCGACAAGGGAATTGTTTATCCTCCCTTTAAAGAAAATCTGAAAAAGGTTCTGTTAAATAATGATTAGATTTTATAACGGAAGAGTTCTAACTCTTGAAAATAATATGGAAATAACCGATGATGAGGTTTGGGTTAACGGCTCCGAAATTTGCTATGTTGGAAAAGACTACGGCAAAAAAGCCGACCGCGAAATCAATCTTCACGGAAATCTTCTTATGCCCTCTTTTAAGAATGCACACACGCACAGTGCAATGACCTTTGGTCGCTCATTTGCAGATGATTTACCGCTTCACGAATGGCTGAATAATAAAATTTTTCCTCTTGAAGCAAAGCTTACGGGTGAAGACATTTATAATCTTTCAAGGCTTGCTTTTCTTGAATATCTCACGAGCGGGATTTCAGCCTGCTTCGACATGTACTATTTTCCCGATGAAATGGTTAGGGCTTCAACCGAATGCGGCTTTAGAAGCGTTTTGTGCGGAGCGGTAAACAATTTCAAGGAGAGCGTTGAGCTTTTAGAGAAATACTACAACAAATTCAACGGAGTAAGCAGTTTAATAAGCTACAAGCTCGGGTTTCATGCCGAATATACAACGGATTTAAAAATCATGCAGGGCATTTCATCCCTTGTTCAAAAATACAGCGCTCCTGTTTTTATGCACTCAAGCGAAACGAAAAGCGAAGTTGAGGCATGCATTGACAGGCACGGAAAAACTCCCACTGAATTATTCAGCGAATTAGGGCTTTTCAATTACGGCGGAGGCGCTTTTCACTCTGTTTGGGTAACCGATAACGACCTTGAAATTTATAAAAAGAACAATGTTTATGCAGTAATAAACGCTTCCTCAAACTGCAAGCTTGCAAGCGGAATTGCCCCTGTTTCAAAAATGCTTAAAATGGGAATTAAAACCGCTGTAGGAACGGACGGACCTGCAAGCAACAATGCGCTTGATATGTTCAGGGAAATGTTTTTGATTTGTGCAACACAGAAAATTGCAGATAACGACGCCGCCTCTACCGATGCAAATGAAATACTTAAAGCCGCAACAATCGGCTCGGCTCAATGCATGGGGCTGAATAACTGCGACACCATTGCAAAGGGAAAAAATGCGGATTTGATTGTTATAGACCTTTCAAGACCGAATATGCAGCCGATTAACAGCATTACGAAAAATCTTGTTTACAGCGGTTCAAAGGAAAATGTTATTATGACAATGATTAACGGGGAAATCCTCTATGAAAACGGAGAATTTACCAAGCTTGATAAAAACGAGATTTACGAAAAGGCACAGGCGGTTATTGACAGGATAAAATAATTTACACATAAAAAAGCGTTGGCAAGTAGCTCCCTGCCAACGCTTTTTGTTACTCAATTTTTGAAATACTCGGGAAATATCTAAACTTAACCTTGCCAACTATTTTTTCACGCTTAACATAGGTGTTTTCCCAATAACGCGAATCCAAGCTGTTGTTCCTGTTGTCACCCATAACGAAATAGGAATCCTCAGGAACAACATACGGTCCGAAATTTCCTCTCGGCTTTTCTACCGTAACGAAGCTTTGATCAAGCTCGATTTGCTCGCCGTCGGTTTTCGTTACAAACACTGTTCCGTTAATAACCTCTACGGTTTCTCCCGGAAGACCTATTATTCTTTTAACATAATATTTACTCTCGTCATCGGGATAGTAGAAAATAATTATATCATAACGCTCCGGGTCATTTCCGAATTTATATTCAAGTCGGCTTGCAATAACACAATCCTTTTCCTGAATTGTGTTAAGCATTGAACCGGTTGGAATTACCGCGCTTGCAAAAACAAAAGACTTAAGAAAAACAGCAACAATTACCGCAATTATCATCGGCATAAAGAAATCGAGAATTTCAGCAGTCCTGCTTTTTTTCTTTTTTTCTTTTTTTCCTTTCTTGCTTTCGGGCTCTTTTTCAGCTTTCTCCTGATTTTCCCTCTCAATCCTCTCCAACTGCATTGTTGCAGTTTCGGAATTGATTTCGGTATTGAACATTGTTGCTCCGCATTCCGGGCATTTAATCCAGTCGCCGTCCTTATAAACGGCACACGAGCCGCACTTTTTACATTTCAGCTCTTCCATCAGCATTACTTCCTTTTAAATAATCTTGCTCCGGATTTTCCGAGAACTCTGTCAAGCTCAATAAGCTCGTTGTAGGGAGCAGCTTTTGGCAGAACCTTGAAATTTTCGGTAACACTTGTAAGTGAAAGATTTAACTCGGGCTTTGAATCAGCATCAAAATGTGTTGAATCAAGCCTTCTGTCTATATATATTTTTACAGCCATATTCTTTTCGCGAACTACGGCGATCTTATGATTTCCATGTGAAATCTTCGACGACGATCTGTAATGTTTTGAAGCAACATCAACATTAATATAGCCGTCGCTTACAACAATCTTAATATCATCATTTACGCAAACGGGGTCATAATCACCGTTGCTGTCAAAGAAAATGGTGAAATCCTGTGCGCTGTCAACATAGTTGAAGCGGTTGTCCTCTTTGCCGAACTGGAATATTTTAACCTCAAATTTATCAAGAACAAGGTCAATTTTATCGGCATAAGAAAAGGTATCCGAGGTTTCAGGCGTGCTTTTATTATATACATTATAGCGGTGCACATCTGCAAGCTCCTCCGGAGCGCCCATAAGCTTATTGAGAGTTATGGTTAAGCTTACCTTTTCCTTTGAAGGATTTCTGAGTGCAACAATTCCGTTTCCGTTATCATCCCAAGAGGTATATCCGTAAACATTGTTATTCTCGGGATTACCTCCGAGGTACTGTGCGTTTTTCAAGATTGAATAGTTTGCTTTCTGCCATTTGAGAGCCTTTGCGAGCGAGGTCCATTTTGCCTCGTTCATCATACTGTAAGAAAGATGAAGTTCATTTAAAGCCTGACCTCTTACCGCACACCAGAATATATATTTTTCAAATTCCTCATCACTGTACTTAACCTTTGCGGTATTTCCGTAAATAGGCTCATGATTATAGATGTTTTTCAACGGGAACTGAATTCCGCGAGTTGTAGTAAAATCATAATATCTTGCATCACGGTATGTTATTTCCGATTCAACCTGCGGCTGAAGATCATAGTTTTTCGCAAAACCGATATCATTGCTGTTTTGAATCCAAAAGCTGTTAACATACTGAAGCCACCATGGCGACGGATTAACATAGCAGGTCATATTAATCCAAAGGTCTTTATCATCAATCAAGCGTGACTTTCTGAGATTTTTAAGGAGCTCAATCCATCTCTCCCACATCTCGGTTATCATATACATTTCGTTTTCGCCGCCGGTAATATGGTCGTGCGAATCATTTTTACAGGGTGTGAGCATAAATCCGTCAAGCTTCCAATAATCTATATCATAGCCCTGAGTATTTTCAATAAAGAACTGCTCAAGATTTTTGATATATTTTTCGGAAGCAACACATATATCTTCGCTCTCCGAATTGTAAAATCCCATTCCTGCCTTTTCAATTCTTTTTGCAAAGCGCTTGTTGAAATTATAGCCTCCTCGCGGACCGAGCCACAAACCGAATTTAGAGCCCAAAATGCTTGTAATTCTTGTGCAGTCAATAAGTCCGTTCGGGAATTTTCCGTTAAACGACCAAAAATCGCTCTTATAGTCGTTCCAGCCATCGTCAACAACATAGGCATCAATCGGAGAAACTCCGTGAGATGAAAGCTGCTTTTCAATTTCAAAGAAGCTCTTTTCGATATTATCCGCATCAATATCAAGCATATGGTCATACCAGCTGTTATACTGGAGACGAAAATCCGATTTAACGCTGTTCAATTCAATATAATTGAAAAATGCTTTTCTGACATCGGCAATATTGCTTGATTTTGCAGAACCTATAACGGTTACAGGGAACTTAAACTCCCCGCTTGTTTGCTTTCCGAGATAATACTTTATTTGACCGGCGCCGTGAACAATTCTGTTGTCGGTTGCGGGAAATTCACATCCGAAGAAAAGGCTGTCCACATAAAACGGCTGACCAAGTGTTGTTAAATATTTCGGAATCTCACTTTTCGGAGCCTCCGGCACACTGTAATAAACGGTAGAGTTAATGATTCCGATATTCTCAAGAAGCGCATAATCAATAGGCTTTTCTGTTTCCTGAATAACAGAAATCTGCTTTCTGAGAGTTCTTCCGTATTTTCCTATCCAAAGACAAACCTTCACGGTTGTTCCGAATTTACGCTCAAATGTAAAGGTAAGCTCATGGTTTTTCTCCTCCGCCTCAACAACGCTGAGATTCTTAGAGGAAAGCTCGTCTCCGTCAACAAACTTAATAAAAAACTCATTTCCGTTACCGTCGGGAACGAAATTCATTGAGCTGTATTTATTAATAATTTCGCTTGCAAAAAAGCGGTCTCCGAGAATTTTAAACTGTCTTTTTATATATCTGCTTTCAAGAGTAAAAATTGAATCGTTCATGAAATTTTTTCCTTTACTTCAGTTAATGCTTTTGCAAGCTGGTCGGGACAGCTTGTTCCCCTCCCCCTGCAATCTATTCCTTTAAGCTTTGAAATAACCTCGTCTGCACTGAGCCCTTTAACCATTGCGGCAATGCCCTGGAGGTTACCGTGACATCCGCCGGCAAAGCTGACATTATTAATTATTCCGTTTTCCGAAATATCTATTGTTATTTCCTGTGAGCAAACTCTGCTCGGCCTATATTTAAAAATCAATTATTTTCATCTCCCTAATTGCTACTTAAGCACAGCATTTTACAAATACAATTATACATACCGCAATTAAAAAAAGCAACGCTTTACAAAAAAATAAGCTAATTTTTATTTAATATTAATATTGCATTAACAATTTCAGTATGATATTATTATTTCGAAAAAAAGTGCGAAGGCACAAAATTCCAAATGAGAGAGGTAAGCGTATGAACAAACTCAAAGTAGGCATTATCGGCGCCGGCAGAATCGGCCAGGTTCACGCAAAGTCGATTACATACCATATTCCGCAGGCTGAAATTCTTGCAGTTTCCGACATTTATGTTGAGGGAGCTAAAAAGCTTGCAGAGGAGCTCGGAATTCCGAACTATTACGAGGATTATCACGAAATTCTCAATAATCCCGAAATAGACGCGGTTCTTGTTTGCTCTTCAACCGACACACATGCAGACATTACTATTGAAGCCGCAAAGGCAGGAAAGCATATTTTCTGCGAGAAGCCCGTTGATTTAACTGTTGATAAGATTAAAGCTGTTATTGATGCGGTTAACAAAGCCGGAGTTAAGCTTCAGATTGGCTTTAACAGAAGATACGATCACAACTTTGCACAGATTAAGGACCTTGCAAACAAGGGAAAAATCGGCAATCTTCAAACAATAAAAATCACCTCGCGTGATCCTGAACCGCCCCCGATTTCCTATGTTAAGGTTTCGGGAGGAATCTTCCTTGATATGACCGTTCATGATTTTGATATGGCTCGTTTTATCGGCGGTGAGGTTGAAGAGGTTTATGTTAATGCAGCAGTTCTTGTGAATCCCGTAATCGGAGAAGCAGGAGATGTTGATACCGCACTCGTTTCTCTCAAATTCAAAAACGGTGCAATCGGTGTTATTGACAACTGCCGCCGTGCCGCTTACGGCTACGACCAGCGCCTTGAGGTTTTCGGATCAAACGGTCAGGCAAGCGCTTCAAACGATACTCCCACAAATGTTGAGTTCATTGACGAAAACGGTGCTGTTACCGACAAGCCTCTCTATTTCTTCCTTGAAAGATATATGGAATCCTTTACTAAGGAAATGAACGAATTTATTGACTGTGTGCTTAACGATAAAGAAACAAAAACAACTGTTTATGACGGACTTGAAGCTCTCAGAATGGGTCTTGCGGCAAAGAAATCACTTGCAGAGCACAGACCTGTTAAGCTTTCGGAAATTGAGCAGTAATCAAAGGAACGCAAAGGAGCACAACTATGAAAAGAATAAGACTTACAATGGCGCAGGCTCTTGTTAAGTTCCTTGACAATCAGTATATCGAATGCGACGGAGTTGAAACAAAATTCGTTAGCGGTATTTTCGGTATTTTCGGACACGGCTGTGTAGTAGGCGTAGGCCAGGCTCTTGAGCAGGGCGGCCACAATCTTAAATTCTACCAGGGAAAAAATGAGCAGAATATGGCTCTTGCCGCTGTTGCATATGCAAAGCAGATGAACAGGAAAGCAATTATCCCCTGCGTTTCCTCCATCGGTCCCGGAGCAACCAATATGGTTACCGCGTGCGGCTGTGCAACTGCAAACAGAATTCCTCTTCTCGTTCTTCCCGGTGACACATTCGCCTGCCGTCAGCCCGATCCTGTTCTTCAGCAGGCTGAATTTTTCGATAACTACGGAAGAACCGTTACCGACGCTTTCAAAGGCGTTTGCCACTACTACGACAGAATTCTTCGCCCCGAGCAGCTTATGACGGCCTGCATTAACGCAATGCGCGTTTTAACAGACCCTGCCGACACAGGTGCGGTTTGCCTTGCAATGCCTCAAGATGTTGAGGGCGAAGCTTATGATTATCCCGAACACTTCCTTCAGAAAAGAGTTTGGCATCTCGACAGACGACCGATAACAGACTCTCAGCTTGAAAGAGCAAGCGAGCTTATTAAATGCTCCGAAAAGCCGATTATTGTTTGCGGCGGCGGTGTTAGATACAGCGGTTGCTATAAAGAGCTTCAAAGCTTTGCCGAGAAGTACAATATTCCGATAAGCGAAACACAGGCCGGAAAAGGTCTTATAGACTGGAAGCACCCACTCAATCTCGGCGGTATCGGCGTAACGGGCGGAAAGGCTGCAAATGTTATTGCAAGAGATGCCGACCTTGTTATCGGAGTAGGAACCCGTTTTACCGATTTTACAACAGCTTCAAAATGGCTTTTCAATGAGAACAGAAAGGTTCTCGGAATTAACATTTGTCCGTTTGACGCATACAAAATGGATGCCGAAGCTATTGTTTGCGATGCTAAAGAAGCAATTATTGCGTTAACTGATTCTCTCAGCGGATACAAAACCGCATATTCAAATGAAATTGCTTCTGCCAAAGCCGAATGGGACAGTATTGTTGACGATTATTATACTAAAGAGCTACCCGGCGGTCTCAGCCAAACTCTTGCTCTCGGTATCATTAATGAATTTATGGCAGATGAAGACATTGCAGTTGGCTCTGCCGGTTCTCTTCCGGGAGATATGCAAAGACTGTTCAGAGCTAAAAATCCCGAAACCTACCACATGGAATACGGCTACTCCAACATGGCATATGAAATCAACGGCGCTCTCGGAGTTAAACTCGCCTGCCCAGAAAATGATGTTTATGCTTTCTGCGGAGACGGTTCTTTTATGATGGGTCACAGTGAAATGTACACCGCTTTGCAGGAGAGCTTAAAGCTTAACATCTGCATTTTTGACAATATGGGCTGGGGTTGTATTGAAAACCTTCAGAACAACCAGGGTACAGACACATTCGGAACTGTTTTCAGAGCAAGAAATCCGAAAACAGGAATGCTTGACGGCGATGAAATTCCCGTTGATTTTGCAAAAATTGCCGAAGGCTACGGTGCAAAGGCATATACATGCAGAACAAGCGATGAGCTTAGAAGCGCTCTTGCGGACGCTAAAAATCAGGACAGAACATGCTTATTTGACATAAAGGTTCTTCCGAAAACCATGACTCCCGGCTTTGAAAGCTGGTGGCGTGTCGGCGTTGCAGAGGTTTCCGAATCAGAAACAGTTGCTGCCGCCTACAAGGATATGCAGGAAAACATTTCAAAAACTTTCGATTATTAATCTAAAAATTAGGAGAAAAATATGTTGGATTCAAACAAAGTTAAGCTTGCTATCGCTCCGATTGGCTGGACTAACGACGATATGCCCGATCTCGGAAGCGAAAACACCTTTGAACAGTGCATTTCAGAAATGGCTCTTGCAGGTTTTAAGGGCTCAGAAATCGGAAACAAATATCCCTCCGATCCGGCAGTATTAAAGCCGTATCTTGATATAAGAGGACTTCAGATTTGCAACGCTTGGTTCTCATCCTTCCTCACAAGCAAGCCCTATGAAGAAACAATCAACGCATTTATTGAGCACAGAGATAAGCTTTACGCTCTCGGCGCAAAAGTAATCGGTGCTTCCGAGCAGGGTAATTCTATTCAGGGAAAGCTTGATGTTCCGATTCTTGAAAACAAGCCGTGCTACACAGATGAGCAATGGGAAATTGTTGCAAAGGGCTTCAACGAAATGGGAAGACTTGCAAAAGAAAAGGGCATGTACTTCACTGTTCATCATCATATGGGCACAGGTGTTCAGACCGAAGAGGAAATCGACAAGCTTATGGAGCTTACCGATCCCGAGCTCGTTTATCTCCTTTTTGACAGCGGTCATCTTACCTTTGCAGGTATTGACCCTGTTCCCGTTCTTAAAAAATATATCAACCGAGTTAAGCATGTTCATCTTAAGGATGTTCGCCTTGATGTTTATAACAATGAGGTTGTTCCGAAGCATATGAGCTTTCTTGATGCCGTACGCGCCGGAGTTTTCACGGTTCCGGGTGACGGCGATGTTGATTTCAAGCCTATTTTTGATATTCTTGATGAAAACGGCTATGAGGGCTGGGTTGTTGTTGAAGCAGAACAGGATCCTGCAAAGGCAAACCCGTTTGAATACGCGGTTAAGGCAAGAAAATATATTAAAGAAAAAGCAGGACTTTAATTCTGTTGGAAGTAAAAAGCGGTTTTTTTAAACCGCTTTTTACTTTTTATACATTGTTTATTAAAGATAATGTGCTATAATATTATCATCTTTAGGAGGATAGTATGAGTATTGAAAACGCATTGAAGCTGCCGGAAAACAGAATAAGAAAAAAGCTTGAGGACACATTTGACTACAATTACTCAATGTCTGAAATTAACATAAGCACCATTGAGGAGTTTAACGAAAATCTTTATCTCCCTTTTATTAATAATGAAAAAATATATTATCGCGGAGAAAGAATTAACAGTCCCGCCCGCCCTCTTATTCCGACTCTTCTCAGAGATACCGACTGCTTTCGCCCCGACTATGACGACGGAATTGTTTACATAAACAGCAAAAAGCTTTACAGCTTCTATCGTTCAAAAACTAATTTTATTAATGTCTATAACACTGTTAACGGCGATTTTGACATAAATTCAATGTACAAAATGATGGCTTTCGCTCAGCACTATCTTAATGTCAGTCCGCTTATTGACTTTTCAAAAAATTTGTTTGTTGCGCTTTCATTTGCTCTCAAAAACAAAACCTCATTTGATGAGGACCCAATAATCTACACCGTTTACGATATAGGCGACGATGACACAACAAGCGATATCAACGAAGTTAACGAATGGCTGAACAATTACCATGTTGCAATACTTGACGAAACTCTGCTTGAGGCTTTTAAAACAAAAGCGCTGAATATTAAAAAGCCGGAAGCTCTTGAAATTGCAAAATACAAGGCTTCCGAGATGGCAAACGCAGTGAAAATCGTTAATCATATGTACCCAACGGCAAAACTGATTGATATTCCTACAAACGATTTAATGAAATATCAGCAAGGGGTTTTCCTGCTGTTAAATAATTTCACAATCGTTTCTTTTAAATATCTCACTAAATCGGTAAGAAAAAGCTTTATTGTAAAAAAATATGTTTTGAATAAGGAAATTTGTCCTTATCTTCAGGGCTTTCTTCAAGAGAAGGCTCCGCACTACAAATACAACTGCTTACTCAGCATTGCAAAAGCGGTTAAATAGCTAAAAAATAAGCCCCGGTTTTAATACCGGGGCTTTGTTGCTTATTTTGATTGCTTATTCTGACTTTCTTCGGTTTTCGGTTTAACATTCTCAAAGAAATCGTTTTTCTTTTTATCCGCTCCTACCGTGGAATAAACAAGTCCGTACTTATTGCTCGGATACTGCGTTACTTTCTTTGAGGTCATGCTCCAGCTTCCGTGCTGTGACACATGCTTATCATATGCTACGCAGGCCGCCTGAAACGGCGTTTTACCATCAAGCTTTGCATAGGATTTGTTCCAATTCATTGTAACTTTATTTTTTGAATACATATGAAGATAGAGCTTTTTAACATTCCACGCTCCGTATTTTTCATAAGACTCCTTATATTTTGACTTATCGCCTGCAAGCTTTATTGCCTTTTGAATAAGATAAGCGGTGGTTTTATGGGTGGGATGTCCGTACTCTCCGTTAATATCATGAGAAACAATAACATCGGGCTGAAATCTTCTGATTTTCTCAACAAGCTTTTTAAGAACAGCCTCCTCGCCTCCCCATGATTGAAGCGTTCCGCTTATTCCGTCATGATAGCCGCCGGGGAAATCCATAAAAATAGGATAGGTTGTGTTACCCATTGACCACTGACCTGCAAGCGCCTCACGAATACGAAGTCGGTCTCTTCCGGACATATAAACGGTGTAAACATTCTTTTCCTTAACACTCAAATAATAAGGGATTGTTCCGCCGAAATAGAGCAGTTCATCATCGCGGTGTGCGGAAATTACCATTAAATCGCATTTACCCGTTTCGGGTGCCTCCCATCTTTCAACAGAAGCGCCCACTCTACCCTCTTCATAAACTCTAAGACAGCAAATTCCGTTATTATCCTTTGTCTTTTTGAGATTAATAACAGCTTTGACGGCATCTTCGCTCATTTCATAATACTTATGGAGCATTTCATAGCTTTTTTCACTATACTCATCGAGTACCTCTCCATCGGCTGAATACGATTTTATTGTATAGGAATTTGTGCTTGCCTTATGCCATTTAATGAAAATTCCGTCAACCTGCTTATCATCGGGAAAAACAATTTCCATTTTTCCGCTTGACCACGAGGTTGAGTCGGAGGAATCCGTTACCGCTGAAACATCTCCTCTTGAAACGGTTATCCTGCACTGCTTTGTTATATGAACGCTTTCCTTGGCTTTGCCGAGAATGGTAAATTTGCGCTTGATTACAAGCTTATTTCCGTCTTCATCAAACAATATGATTTTAAATTCTTTTTCACCCGACGGAAGCTTTGAAAAATTCAGCTTTTGCGAATAATCGGAAAGATTAATCCTTTTTGAATAAACATATTCTGAATACTTGAGCTCCTTTTTAAACGAATTCATATCCGTTACACGAAGCTCCATTTTTTCTATTTCCCTATTCGCCTTAAGCTTTCCCTTAATCGTGAAGCTTGCACCTTTTTTAAGAACGGCAGGTCTTCTGAGTTCATCTGCCCGAACGCTGAAATCGCCCTCTGAAAAGGTTTTTGCATAAGCCTTCTCGGAATTAAAGCATAAAACCGAAAAGCACGAGAATGCAAAAACCAAAGACAAGAGCACCGACAAAACTTTTTTCATTCTTTCACATCCTTAAAATCAAAATGTTATTAATATATAAATAATGAAACCAAAGAATCCGAGAGGATGCCTTCGTTACAATAATTACGAACACTTCTCTCTGAAACGCCCCATTTTTCAGCCATTTGTGAACTTGTTAGGTATTTTATATCCATGTTATCACCATTATTATAACATTCTATCGGCAAGATATAAACAACATTTTATATGAATAATCATTTATTGCCGATATGCTTAGATTTTATATCATTAACATAACAAGGTTTCAAAAGGATGCAGTTTTACTGCAAATAAGATAATCTTTAACAATCTTGGGCAATATCAACGCTCTTTGGGTGTTTTCTAAAAATAGCTGAAAGTGGCTCTTTTAGGGCGTTTGAGAGCATTTAGATAAAATAGGACCGTACAGAAATGTACGGCCCTTGTGGTTGCGAGGGTAGGACTCGAACCTACGACCTTCGGGTTATGAGCCCGACGAGCTACCAACTGCTCCACCTCGCGATATATTCAATTTTCGTTTGCTTATATATTATACTCATTACGGATTTATTTGTCAAGTATTAATTATATTTTTATACCGATAAAAGGTATTATTCAATAAACTTTGCTAGAATTCGTTTTGTCTTTAACTATCATCTAAGTTATGAATTATATGAACACATAAAAATTAAATGTGCATTCAGGGACTGCTTTTTGCTTTATCGGGAATGATAATTCTGAGGTGTTTTTTTGAACAGTAAAAACGATTACAAATATTTTGATACTGCCTGTGAAATCGGAAAAAGACTCGCCGAGAGCGGAGCTGAGGCTTACAGAGTTGAAAACACGGTTGAAATAATTCTTAAGACCTTCGGTGCTCACGATATAAGCGTTTTTTCAATTCCGACGCTTCTTCTAATTTTTGCAAAGCACGAAAAAAAGCGGCTTTTCTTTTCCGTTAGGATTCACAAAACCGATATTGACCTTGCTGAAATTGAAAGAATGAACGAATTATCAAGAAGAATGTGCAAGTCAAAAAGCTTTCCCGAAATTAGCGACAGCGATTATTCATATTCAAAGGTATTCAGACTTTTTTGTGCGGCGCTTTCAACAGGCGCATTCTGCATATATTTCGGCGGTACTCCGCTTGATGCCGTTCTTTGCAGTGTTCCCGCTCTTGCAATAAGCCTTTTTGAAAACAACAAGCCGTTCTCTCTCGGAGAGATTGCGTTTTCTTTCCGCGCAAGCCTGATTGCCGGACTGATTGCCTGCTTTTTTGAAATGATTATACCCGGATGCTCGAGCAACAAAATAATGATTGGTGCAATTATGCTTTTGATTCCCGGTCTCAGCATCGGAAATTCAATTAGGGATTTACTTTTCGGAGATATTCTTTCGGGTACGCTGTCATTAATAAACGCTGTTACCGGAGGCGTTTCCATTGTTGGCGGATTTGCTTTTGCAATAGCATTTTTTAAATATGCGGTGAACTAAATGAACAGAGAATTAATTGAGATATTAACCTCGGTTTTGGGAACCTTTGCTTTTGCAGTGATATTAAACGCTCCGAAGAACAGACTTCTTTTTGTAACACTCGGCGGCTTGATTTCGGGCACATGCCTTGTTATTTTTCAGGCACTTTTGAATAACACATTTTTTTCTGTTTGCGCCGCTTCGTTTATCACTGCGCTTTATTCCGAAATCTTTGCAAGGCTTATCAAAACTCCATCAACCGTTATTTTTATTCCCTCTTCAATTCCGCTTCTTCCCGGAGGAAGCCTCTATTATACAGTTTACAATCTTATCTATTTCAACAAAAATAATTTTACACATTATCTAAAAGAAACCGCCGAAACGGGAGCAGGAATTGCTCTCGGCGTTACGGCGGTTGCAATAATAATATTTTCAATAAGAAGCAAGCGAAATGCAAAAACAAATTAAAATCGAAATACCGTTGCTTTTAATGGCGCGTATCATCTGAATAGCATTCGCAAAATCTTGCGGCAAAGGACGGCTCCTCGTCTCCAGCATATAGATGGCTCACATCTCCGAACTGCATACATCTGAAAACTGCCGTTCCCTTTTCTCTTTCCTCGGTTGCAAGAACTGTTACAGAGCTTGGAAGAGCAACAAAATTATGCCACAAAATCATTGGAGAAATATTGAAAATGTGCGACAAAATAACGCACTCAACTCCGAAATGGCAAAATAGAACTACTGTTTCGCTGTTTTCTTTTTCCACTTTGAAAACTCTGCCCTTATGCAAATAGCCATGCTTTTTTAAAAGCTCGTCTATACCGTTTGCAACTATATCATATTCCTTTTTGACATTATTCTTTTTCATCAGTTTAACATTAAACCACTTATCATAAGAATAATAATCATCTATCGCGGTCCAATATGAAGGTTTTCTGTCCCAGCAGCCTGTTCTACCGATTACTGCCTTGGGAACAGTTCCTCTGAATTCCTGAAGCCAATCAAGAGTTTCGGCAGTTCTTTTTAATTTATCAAGAGTAAAGCCTGCTGTTCTCTGCGCTCTGCCGAGCGGTGAGCAATAAAATGCGCCTATATCAAGCTTACTGAGTCTGTCGGCAAGAAGCTTTGCTTCCCTGTCACCCTTTTCGGTTAAGCTGTCGTGAACATAATCAGGCTCGGCATGACGAACTATAATTAGCTTCATTGTTTTCTCTCCAATTTCAAATGTATTGTTTGTATTTTACAATAAAGTATGATAAAATGCAAATTATGAAAATACTTATCGATGCAGACGGATGCCCCGTTGTAAAAATTACGGAAAGCGTTGCAAAAAGATACAAAACCCATTGTATTATTTTTTGTGATACGAGCCACAGCTTTGAAAGTGAATACTCAGAAATTATAACTGTTTCCAAAGGTGCGGACAGCGTTGATTTTGCAATAGCAAACAGCGCCGAAAATGGTGATATTGTTGTTACTCAGGATTACGGTTTGAGCGCAATGGCTTTATCAAAGGGTGCTTTTCCAATTACTCAAAACGGACTTGTTATAGATGAAAGTAATATTGAAACGCTTCTTATGACAAGATATATAAGCAAAAAGCAAAGACAAGCAGGCGTTCATCTAAAGGGACCCTCAAAGCGAACAAAGCATCAGGATTTACAATTTGAAAAAGCTCTGGAGGAATTAATCAATAAATGAAGATACTGACAGTTCCCGACTCATTCAAGGGAAGTCTTTCCTCTTTTGAGGTTTGCAATTGCATTAAAGATGCACTTGGCGATAAGCACTCTGTTGAATGCGTTGCGTTTGCAGACGGCGGCGAGGGCTTCGCTGATGCTTATCGGCATATTTCGGGAGGAGAAGAGGTTTTTCTTGAATGCACGGACACACTCGGAGGAAAAACAAACGCAAAATACATAATAAATAAGAACGAAGCTGTTGTTGAGTGCGCAAGTGCAAGCGGTCTGAGAAAAGGAAAAGATGCGCTTCATGCTACCTCCTACGGAACGGGCGAGCTTATTCTTAATGCAATATCACACGGAGCAAAAAAGATAACGGTTGCACTCGGCGGAAGCGGTTGCGCAGACGGCGGAACAGGCGCTTTGAGTGCTCTCGGAGTACAGTTTTGTACCGATAGCCACGAAATTATTTCTATTCCTAACGGAAAAACACTTTCCGAAATAAAAAGCATTAAATCATTTCCCGATTTCAGCGGAATTTCACTCACCCTTGCTTGTGATGTAACAAATCCGCTATACGGTAAAAACGGTGCCGCATTTGTTTTTGCAAAGCAAAAAGGAGCAAATGAAAACGAGATTTTACTGCTCGACCGAGGTTTAAGAAATATTGCCGATATTTATAACAAACACTTTAATAAGGATGTTTCTCAATTTCCCGGCTCGGGTGCGGCAGGAGGTCTTGCAGCGGGTCTTGCGGCTCTTTTTAACTGTGAAGTAAAAAGCGGATTTGACTATCTTTGCGAAATTTCAAATCTTGAAGAAAAAATTAAAAATGCAGATTTGGTTATAACAGGAGAGGGCTGTACGGACAGCCAAACACTAATGGGAAAGCTGCCGTTTAAAATTTGTTCTCTTGCTAAAAAGCACGGCAAAAAATCATGCCTTATAAGCGGACAGATTAAAAATATTCAGCTTGCCGATATTCAAATATCCTTGGTTGATGAAGTAATATCTGTTGATGAAGCTATTTCCGACACCGAAAAGATTCTTAAAAACAAAGCAAAACAAATATTGCTTTAATCAAGGTTATTATATATAATAGATATTATTATTAATGATAAAAAGAAGAGGTTTATTATGAAAGTTAGAATTCCAAAGCACAGAGAGTTTTTAATCAAATTTGACGACAACTACGACAAGGCAGACGAGGCTTGGGAAAAGCTCAATGCCATTGTTAAGGATTATTCAAAGGATGGAAAATCAATTTACACACCAACCTTTATTGAAGATAATGAGGACAAGGTTAAGGCTCTTCAAAAGGAATATGAATTCACATACGAAATTATTGAAAAATAAGAGGCGTAAAAATGCTTGACAAACGCGTTTACACAGTTTCCACCTCCCATCTTGACACGGTTTGGAGATGGAATCTTGCAACTACTATTGAGGAATACATTCTTAATACTCTTGCTCAAAACTTTGAACTGCTTGAAAAATATCCCGAATACAAATTCAATTTCGAAGGCGCATTCAGATACGAGCTTATTGAAGAATACTATCCCGATTTATTCGAAAAGCTTTCGGCTTATGCTAAAGACGGAAGATGGCTTTGCGCCGGTTCTGAATATGAAAACGGCGATGTTAACATTCCCTCACCCGAGGCATTATTCAGAAACATTTTAATCGGAAACAATTATTTTGAGAAAAAGCTCGCAAGAAGGTGTAAGGACATTTTTCTTCCCGACTGCTTCGGCTTCGGCTGGGCTCTTCCGAGTGTTATTTCACACGCTAATCTTAAAGGCTTTTCAACTCAGAAGCTCTCTTGGGGAAGCGCAAACGGAATACCCTTTGATATCGGTTACTGGCAGGGCGTTGACAAAAGCAAGGTTTTTGCATCGTTTGATGCAAGGTCGTACAGATATTGCTTTGAAGATCCGCGCACAGACATTCCCGTTATAGATAAAATTGCTCAAAATGCAACTAACGCCGAGCTTCCGTGGACAATGCAGCTTCACGGCACGGGCGACTGGGGCGGCGCTCCTAAGGAAAAAAGCGTTGAAGCAGTTTGCAATGCGGTTAAAGAAAACGAAAGCAATGACTTTTCCGTTATAAGCGCATCAAGCGATGAAATTTTCAAAGACCTTGATAATCTTAAAAATGAAGCTAAAATGAAGCTTCCCGTTTATAACGGAGAGCTTTTGATGACAAGCCACGGAGCAGGCTCTTACACGAGCAGAACTATAAGTAAAAGGCTTAACAGAAAATGCGAGGATATGGCTGACACTGCCGAAAAGGCGTGCGTTTTTGCTGACTCTCTCGGAGTTTATAAATATCCATCAGAGCGCCTTTTAAGCGACTGGAAAAGAGTTATTAGGCATCAGTTTCACGATGACATTACCGGTACTTCCGTTATGGAGGTTTACAACGAAGCAGTTAATGATTACTACATAAGCCTTATGGGATTTAAAGACGAATACGAGGGTGCGGTCGGAGCAATCGCAAACGAGCTTTGCACGGATTGGGTTGAGGAATGTGCCGTTGTTGTTAACAATCCATGCGCGTTTAAAAGGTGCGAAGCAGTATATGCAAAGGTTAAAATTAACCATAACGCTCCTTATGTTAAGGTTTTTGACAGTAATAATACTGAAATAGCGAGTCAGGTTATAAGCAAAAACGGTAAGGAATTTGAAATTGCATTTCTTTGTGATATAGACTCACTCGGATACAAGGTTTATGATGTTCGTCCGAGCACCGAGAAATGCACTATTGAAACCGACACTCACGCCACTCTTCATTCACTAGAAAACGAAAACTATCTTGTTAGATTTAACAAAAACGGAGATATTGCTTCTGTTTTCGACAAAAAGCTTTTAAGAGAGCTTCTTTCTGCACCGATTAAGCTCGCACTTTTGCACGATACAGGCGCGCTCTCCTATCCGAGCTGGGAAATCAGAAAAGAAGATATAGACGCAGAGCCCTACTGCTTTGCAAATACACCGATTTTCGAGTTAAAGGAAAACGGTCCGGCAAGGGTTTCAATTAAAATTACAAGGCAGGCGGAATACTCAACCGTTGAGCAGACCGTTTCTCTCGACAGCAAAAGCAATTATGTTCGTGTTGATAACAATGTTAACTGGCAAACAAGAAGAACAATGATGAAGGCGGTATTTCCTTTTACCGTTAAAAATGATTTTGCCGCCTATGATCTCGGACTCGGTGTTATAAAAAGAAAAACTAATACCGACAGACTTTATGAAGTTCCTGCTCAGCGATTTGCAGATATTTCCGACGAGCTTGAAAAAAGAGGCGTTTGTATTTTCTCAGACTCACGCGTAGGCTGGGATAAGCCCGAAATTAACACACTTAGGCTTACCTGCATTCATACTCCCGCAGGTGCATTTACTAAAGAAACACGGCAGGATTTACAGGACCTTGGAAGAAACATTTTCTCCTTTGGTATTTACAGTCACTCGGGAAATGAGGAAAACGGCTGTGCAAGAGAAAGCGAGGCTTTTGCAAAAAGGCTTGTTGCCTTTCAAACAAGCGCAAGAAAGAAAGGCTCTCTCGGCAACAGCTATTCATTTGCAGATATAAGCAATGAAAGCATTGCTCTGCGTGCATTCAAAAAGAGTGAAAACGGTAATTCTTATGTTATAAGAGTTAACAACACTTCAGATAATGAAATTAAGAATGCTTCATTTAATATCAAAGCGGAAATTCAAAACGCAAAGGAAATCTTTGCAAGCGAGGAATACAAAGGCGAATGCGAATTTGATAAGCATTCTATCAAATTCAATCTCGGCCCGTATGAAGTGAAATCCTTTGAATTTGAATTAGCAAATGCTGTTAAGAAAAAAGGTGAAAACTTTAAAAAGCTTGATTTACCGTTTAACATTGAAGCAACAACAAAAAACAGTACGAGAAAGCAATTTATTATGCAGGCAAGCGGATGCTCACTTGCGAGCGAGCTGTTTTTAAATTCACTTGTTTACAAAGGAATAACCTTTAAATTCGGAGACACCGAAGAAAAGAATGCTCTTGTTCCCCGCGGACAGATTATTGACATTCCCAAGGGTATGACAAAGCTCTACATACTCGCATCAAGCATCAGTACCGACAGAGAAGCTGTTTTCTATGCAGATAGCAAGGAAAAGAAAATAACCGTTCACTCAATGTTTGAAAGCGTTGCTCAATGGGATATGGCCGGACTTGCACAAAGTGCAAGAGTTAAAAGCGTTTCCCCGGCGCTTGTTTTCACACATGTTCATCATCCTCAGGACGACAAATACAACTGCAAGGCAAACTTCTTCATGTATGAGATTGATGTAAGAAACGCATCAAAGCTCACCTTACCCGAGGACAACAGAATTGTTATTCTCGCAATGACAGCGGTTAAAAAATTCAGCAACACAAAAATTGCCTGTGAGCTTTACGATTTCCCCGACGGAGATTGCAAATTCGACGAAATTCCGCCTATTGACAAAATTATTGACAAAGCAAGCTTTGCAACAATAAGAGCCGGCAAAATTCAGGATCAGAAAAACGGCGGCAAAGGAAAAGGCTTTAAGAGGGATAATATTATTACAAATATTATTCGCTCATATACAAAAAGTGAATGGTAACTTGAAAAAATATACATCCGTTAAAAAAATCCGTATGCAAATAATGCATACGGATTTTTCACTTATGTAAAGCAATCAATCTTTACAATTTGATATTGTTGAATACAATGCGGAAAACTCGGCTGAAATTGCGGAAAACTTAAAAATATTTGAAAAGGTGCCGTTGAAAACTATGTTAAAAATGTTGAAAATGTAAAGGTTTCCACTTGCATTTAACATAATTTTCCACAATTAAGCCACTTTTTATCAAACAGTCTATTAAAATATACAAATTGACAAACCATTATCAATCTGTATAAAGAAAAACACCCGAGAATGCTCAGGTGTTTTTTGTTTATTATTTCTTAAAGAATGAAACTATTTCCGAAAAGGCATCATCGTCGTTATCGTTGAATGTTGTAGGAGCGGCTGCTGCCGGAGCTGTAACATCAAGAGGAGGAAGATCCATTGTTGTGGGAGCCTTCTTCTTTGCAGAACCGGGCTTTCCATCTTCACCGAAACGGGTTGCGATAACTGTTATAATCATTTCATCTTCAAGCTCTTCATCAAAGTTTGCACCCCAAATAATTTCACAATCGGGATGTACTGCCTTGGTTACGATTGAAGAAGCAGCATCAATCTCTTCAAGACCGATATCTGTTGAAGCTGTGATGTTAAGAAGAACTCCGCGAGCACCGTCAATAGAGGTATTAAGAAGCGGACTTGAAATAGCCTGCTGTGCTGCAACCTCTGCCTTATCCTTACCCTTTGCTCTGCCTACACCCATATGAGCATAGCCTGCATCCTTCATAATTGCAGTAACATCGGCAAAGTCAGAGTTAACAAGACCTGTTGCATTAACAAGATCTGAGATTGACTGAACACCCTGACGAAGAACATCGTTTGCAATATCAAACGCATTAAGCAAAGTGATTTTTTCATCTGTTACAAACTTAAGGTTTTCATTGGGAATAACCATAAGAGAATCAACATACTGGGCAAGCTCATCAATACCCGCCTGAGCCTGAGACATTCTGCGAGAGCCCTCAAAACCGAAGGGAGTTGTAACAACACCAACAGTGAGAATTCCAAGGTCTTTAGCAATTTTAGCAACAACAGGAGCAGCACCTGTTCCTGTTCCGCCACCCATACCGGCTGTGATAAACACCATTTCGGAGCCTGTGAGAACATCGGTAAGAGCCTCTCTGCTCTCTTCAGCAGCACGAGTACCAACCTCAGGCTTAGCACCTGCGCCTCTTCCGTGTGTTGCTTTTTCTCCTATAAGAATTTTCTGAGTTGCACTGCTCTTTGCAAGAGCGGGCTTATCTGAATTAATTGCAACAAATTCAACATCTTTTATTCCGCATTTAACCATGCGATTAACAGCGTTACCGCCGCCTCCGCCTACGCCTACTACTTTAATCTGTACTACTTTTGAATCATCTGTGTCGATTTCATAACGTCCCATATTATATTTCCCCTTTATTTTATTTGTCAAAACGCTACAAGCGCCGTTACAGTTAATATTGTAACAATTATGTAACCTTTTTGCAACTATTTTTTCAAATTATTCTTCATTTTTTCTCCAATATTTTGTACAAATTTATATGTAGTATTTGTTTATTATGCACAAAAGATTAGATTTTTTTACAAATTACGACTTTTGTTGACAAGTTATTTACTTTACATTGAATTTGACGATTTTTGTCACTCTTCCTCTGTAAAGTATATTGCCTTGTCGCCATTGATTGTTAACTCTCCTTTTGCCTGCGGATTTGTTTTTTCAAGCTGTTCAAGGCTTGCTAAGCCTTGGTAAACCTTTGTTTCCATGCTATCAAGTGTACCGAAATTAAAGGTTATCCTATTATCGTAAACCAGCTTATTCTCATTTATGTTCTTTGACGATATAGCTGTTACATTTTCAATTTTGTATTTCTTAACAACCTGCGAAAGAGATTTTATTCTCTCGCCTGCCTCAGTATCCTTAAATACGACTGTGCTTCCGTTTTCTGCTTGTTTAACCTCGCAGTTTGTAATAATCACTGTCTTTTCCGGTCTTGAATCAGAATCCTTTTTCAAAACCTTTAAATTATCGTCAAGAAGAATATACTTTTCATTATTTTGAATTGCAAAACTTTCCTTTGCCTCAACTATTTTTATTGAAACTGTTCCCGGAATACTTCTTTTTATTTGTACGCTATATACATAGGGCAGTTGCTTTTCGAGTGCTGCCGAAGTTTTTTCCTTATTCACTAAGAACAGGTTATCATCTAAATCGATTCCCGAAAACTGTGTTATCTGCTCTTTAGTGTAGATTTTATTTCCCGAAACCTCTATTTTTTCAATGGGGAAAAAAACTGTTAGAGAAAGAACTACTCCTACACAAACAATAAGAGCTAATACAACCGCGCCTAAGAATACCTTACGAAGCTTATTTTTCTTCTTTCTTTTATGATTTTGATGCGCTCTTCTCTGCGATTTTGTTTGATTATTATAACTGGCGGGTTTTTGTCTGCTCGCTCTTTGCGGGGGTTCAATATAATCATAGCGAGAGGAATTCCTCGGAGCCTCTCTTTTGGGAGTTTGCTGTGTTGTACCTATTTGACCTTTGCCTTGAGCGGTCTTTTTCTTTTGAGGAGTTGATTTGTTTTTACTTCTGTTCGAAGCAGTTTTTTTATTCCTATTTGTGTTATTACTTCTGCTTACAGAAGACGATTGAGATTCATGCCGATAAACCTTCGGGGGATCAATATTAAACGCTTCTTTAATAGCTTTTGCATCAAGCTCCTGCGTATTTTGTTTTGACTGTTTCTTTTTCATTTATAAATCCTCTTTATATCAGCTCCGAGCTGAGAAAGTGCTACCTCGAGTCTTTCATAACCTCGGTCTATATGTTCAAGCTGAGTTATTGTTGAAACGCCGTACGCCTTAAGACAAGCAACCACGAGCGAGGCTCCTCCTCTTAAATCGGTTGCAACAACATTTGCTCCGTGAAGCTCTTTAACGCCTTCAATGACGGCAACCTTATCATGAACATTTATTTTTGCTCCGAGCCTAATCAATTCAGGAACATTTTTAAATCTCGACTCAAAAATGTTTTCAACCACCGTGCTTGTTCCTCTTGCACAGCAAAGAGCCGCCATTACAGGTGACTGACTGTCTGTCGGAAATCCGGGATACGGCATTGTTTTAATTGCTTTAACCGATTTTGTCCTTTTGGGAGCCTTAATTCTTATTGAATTTATGTCGAGATACATTTTACATCCCATTTGGTCAAAAACAGGAAAAACAGGAGAAAGATGACTGGGCTTAATATTATTGATAACTATTTCGCTTCCTGTGATTGCCGCAGCAGACATAAATGTTGAAGCAAGAATTCTATCGGGAATTACGGTGTGCTCACAGGGCGAAAGCTTTTCAACGCCTTCAATTTCTATTGTTCCCTCTCCCGCTTTGTATATTTTTGCTCCGCATTTATTTAAAAATGAAGCAAGATCGGAGATTTCCGGCTCGCGCGCCGCATTGATTACTGTTGTGTGTCCTTTTGCAACACATGCCGCTATTAATATGTTTTCCGTTGCACCTACACTCGGAAAAGAAAGAATTATTTTTGCTCCGTGGCTTCTGCCGTCAAGATTGCACACAAGCTCCCCTGAGCATGGCTGAATTTCCATACCGAGCTGTTTTAGCGATGACAGATGTAAATCAATAGGTCTGAGTCCGATTTCACATCCGCCGGGAGCGGTTAAGGCTGCACTCTTCATTCTTGTTACGAGAGATGCAAGAAAAATTATCGACGAGCGCATTTCACGCATAAAGTTTTCGGGTATATTGCTTTTATCAATATTTGTTGCATCAACCGTTATACTCGAACCGTCGCGGTACACAGAAGCTCCGAGATGCTTGAGAATTTTCACGGCAACATCAACATCGCTTAAATCGGGACAGTTATGTATTACACTTTTTCCTTCAATCAGTATTGTTGAAGCCAAAATGGGGAGCACGCTGTTTTTTGCTCCGTGTACATTCACTTCGCCGTGTAAGGTGCAAGGACCTTTGATAAGGAATTTTTCCATTACGACACCCTCTTCTTTTACTTATTCACATAATATGAAGAAGGAGCCGTTTTGTTAAATTACTGCTTTTTTGCTGTTTTTAAAATTATTGAAGCAATTTTTTCGGTTGAATCGGAAACGGCAAGTGTTTTTGCCTTTTTGCCCATATCCTCAAGCTTATCTTTATCAGAAAGAAGCTTGTCTATTGTTTCAAGGAGTTTTTCTCCCGTTAAGTCCTTTTCCTCAATAACTATTGCAGCGCCTTTGTTTACAAGCGACATTGCATTATGGAACTGATGATTTTCTGCAACATACGGTGACGGTATTAAAACGGATGGCTTTCCGAGCGCTTCAATTTCGGAAAGTGAAGAAGCACCTGCTCTTCCGATTACAAGATCTGCCGCAGAAAGACAAACATCCATATTATCTATATATTCTCTTATATCAATATTCTTATTTGAAAAATCAAAGCCTTGGCTTTTAAGATTATCAAGCATATATGAACCGTTTTTGCCGGTTGAATGAATATGCATGCATTTATTGTCTTTAGAATGTGCAAGAAGAACCTTTTCCATTGCATCATTTATTGGCTTTGCACCGAGTGAACCTCCGAAGGAAACAACAAGCGGAATATTGCTTTCAATGCCAAGCTCTATTCTTGATTTATCCTTATCGGCTTTAAGGATTTCACCTCTTACGGGAAGTCCTGTTATATAGCTTTCATTTTTAATTTCAAGATGCTTTTTTGCATCCTCACTTGTGAGCATGACAGCGTTTACTTCTTTTGCAAGCGCTTTATTTGTTACTCCCGGAAATGCATTCTGCTCATGAATACAGCTTGGTATTCCAAGCTTAACTGCACTTTGAAGCACGGGTCCGGACACATAGCCTCCGAAACCGACTGCAACATCGGGATTAAATTCTTTTATTATTTTTTTACTCTGAGAACTTGATTTAACAATTTGAAAAACTGTTTTAATATTATGCGCTATTGCTTTCGGTGAAAAAGAACGGCGAAATCCGCTTATTTCAATGGTTTTGAAATCAAAGCCTGCCGCAGGAACAAGACGAGCTTCCATATGGTCGCTTGTTCCGACAAACAAAATCTCACTGTCGGGATAGTTCTGTTTTAAATAAGAAGCAACCGCAAGAGCAGGATTAATATGCCCTGCCGTTCCACCTGTGGCGAACAAAAATTTCATAATTCTCACCTAAACCTTTTTTACATTGGACTTTCGTGAAATTGCCAGCACTACTCCCATTTCAAACAATAGCATCAGTAATGCCGTTCCTCCGTAGCTGAAAAACGGAAGCGCAATACCTGTGTTGGGAATTGTGTCGGTAACAACCATTATATTTAAAACAACCTGTATTCCTACCTGCGCCATAATTCCCATAACAATAAGTGATGCAAATTTATCGCTGCACCTTGTTGCTATAACTGCGCCTCTCCAAATGAGAAGAGCAAATAAAACTATAATTAATGCCGCTCCGATAAATCCAAGCTCTTCGCATACGATAGAAAAGATGAAATCGTTATGCGGCTCTGAAACATAAAGATATTTTTGCTTTGAATTTCCGAGCCCTGTTCCAAAAAGTCCTCCCGAGCCTATCGCATAAAGGCTGTTGTTTGTTTGCCAACGCGCTCCGAGAGGCTCATAATCCTTATCAAGCCATGCAACAATTCGCTCTCCGGCGTAATTCATAAGCACCTTAGGGAAGAAAACAACGGTTGCAATAATTCCGGCAAGCGCGCCTGCTCCGACAACAAACAAGCCGATATTTGTTCCGCCGACAAACATCATTACCGCACCGATTGCAAACATAAGAATTGTGCAGGAAAGATGATGCTCAAGATATATCAATCCGCAAAATACAACTATTACTCCGAGCGGATAAAGTATTCCGTATTTTGGATTTTTCATTTGCGAATAATACTTGCTGATATACGATGCAAGCGTGACTATTATTGTAAATTTCGCAACATCCGACGGCTGAAAGGTGAACGGTCCGAGCGGAATCCATCTTTTAAAATCGCCGACATTGGTATGATAAACCAAAACCAGCATCAAAAGAAGTATTGTTACAATCAAGAGAGGAACATTTATTACCTTTAACAGCTTATAATTCAGCTTTGAAACCGCAAACATTACTATTATTCCTACTACCGCAAATACCATTTGCTTTAAAAAATAGTTATATGAATTTCCTGTTTTATTATAAGAATACGCATATGATGCAGAAAAAAGCATTACAAGTCCTATTGTTAAAAGCGCAATTACTATTGTAAAAAAAGGAATGTCTATTCCGCCCGTTACAAACAGACCCGATTTTGAAACATTACTTTTTCTCACTCTTTGCCTTGTTTGCTCTTCAGACAAGATAAACACTCCTTATAAAGTTATATAAATAACTATAAACTTATTTTGTAAAACAGTTTCCGAAATAGAAAAGAAGATATGCAATTATACAGCCAACAGCATTTACGGTTGAGAAAACGATGCAGATTTTCTTTTCCTTCCAGCCGCACATTTCAAAATGGTGATGTATGGGAGCCATTTTGAAAACACGCTTTCCTTTTGTTATTTTGAAATAGCCTATTTGAATTATATCGCTCATTGTTTCGCAAACATAAACGATTCCTATGGGAAGAAGCAGAATCGGGCATTTCATCATATACCCAAGTGCAACAACAAGTCCTCCGAGGAAAAGAGAGCCCGTATCTCCCATAAAGGTTTTTGCCGGATTCCAGTTCCAGCAAAGGAATCCGAGAACTCCACCGAGCAGAGCGCCCGAAACAATTTCAAGACCGGCAAATTTTTGCACTGCTCCGATTGCGATAAATGTTATAGCAACCGTTACTGTTACGCTTGAGCAAAGTCCGTCGATTCCGTCGGTGAGATTAACACTGTTAACACAGCCGTAAATAATGAATATACCGAGAAGCCAAAAAACAACTGCTCCGAAACCGTGGCTTAAATCAACCTTTCCTACAAATGGAATATACCACCATGTGTTATGAGAAAACCAAAGCGTTGCGAGATATGCAACGGATAAAAGAAGCTGTCCAAGAGTTTTTTGCTTAGCGCTTAAGCCCTTATTTCTTTTAAGCTTAATCTTAATAAAATCATCAGTAAAGCCAACTATTCCGTTGCCCAATGCAAGCAGAACGGAAGCAACAATTAAAATCAAATCTGTTTGCTCAAGCACTGCCGCACTCGGAGAAATAAGACTTCCTCCGCTAACTGTGAAAATTATGCAGGAAAGAATTATTGACACCAGAATACCTGCAATAAACATTATACCGCCCATATTAGGTGTTCCCTGCTTTGATTTATGCCAAGAGGGACCTATTTCAAGTATGGTTTGACCGAAATGCATTTTTCTGAGCCAGGGAATAACGACAAATCCGAGGCCTGCCGTTACTGCAAATGAAACTATTATCGCAATTATAACAATCAGTGATGTACTCATTTATTTCTCCCATTCTTTATACGCTGAGGAGATAACCTCCTCAAGCCTCATTCCTCTGCTTGCTTTAAACACAACCGCATCTCCGGGCTTTGCTGTTTCAACAAGCATTTTTGCCAATTCTTCCTTATCATAAAAATGATAAGCGTTTTTCATATCAAGAGATTTTGCTCCCTCAACATACTTTTTTGCATTCTCGCCGTAAGCAAACAGATAATCTGCTTTTGAGCTTGCAACAAGCTTTCCGACATTGAAATGCGCCTCCTCGGAATAACTTCCGAGCTCAAGCATATCTCCGAGAACGGCAATTCTTTTTTCTGCCTCAACACAATCTAAAGCGCTGAGTGCCGCTTTCATTGAATCAGGACTCGCATTATAACAATCCTCAATTGATGTTATTCCGCCCTTACGCACACATTTTTGTCTCATTCCCGAGGGAACATATTCAGACAACGCCTGTGCCGCCGCATTCTGTTCTACACCGAGAAGTGTTCCGACTGTAAATGCACAAAGAGCATTATATACATTATGAATTCCAATTGTGGGAATAATAATCCTCTGCTCTTTTCCGTCAAAAGAAACAGTAAACTCCGTTTTGCCTGATTTTTCAGAAATATTTTTTGCACGAAAGCGAGCGTTTTCATTTTCAACAGAAAAGAAAACTATTTCTCTGTCCGTGATTTTTACGGTTTTTAAAAGGTCGTTATCCCCATTTAAAACAAGCGGGGCATCCCTTTTCATACCCTCAAGAATCTCAAGCTTTGCTTTTAAAATACCCTCGCGTGAGCCGAGGTTTTCTATATGGGAAACGCCTATATTGGTTATAACCCCGACGCTTGGCTTAGTTACTTTTGTGAGTGCTGAAATTTCATTGAAATGATTCATTCCCATTTCAATAACTGCGGCTTCGGTTTTTGAATTAATTTGAAAAATCATTTGAGGAAGCCCAATATCATTATTTAGGTTTCCCTGCGTTTTTATTGTGTTATATCTCGCACCGAGAACAAGAGCAATAAATTCCTTTGTTGTGGTTTTACCAACCGAGCCTGTCAGTCCTACTATCGGAATATCAAAACGCTCTCTGTAATATTCCGCAAAATCAAGCAGCGCCTGCTTTGTGCTGCTTACCCGTATTACCGGGCAGGAGCACTCAACATCCTTTTCTGCCATAATAGCCGCCGCACCAAGCTCGGATGCTTTTTCGGCAAAGCTGTGGGCATCAAAATTTTCGCCTTTAATACATATGAACAAGCAGCCCTTTTCAAGCTTTCTTGTGTCAATACAAACAGAATTTACAAAAACATCTTCTCCGCCGATAAGTGTTCCTTTACAGCATTGTGATATTTCAGTCAGTTTAATTCTTTCCATCAATTTCCTCTAAAGCTTCTGCGATAACCTCGCGCTCATCAAAATGAATTGTTCCCTCAGGTAAAATCTGATATGTTTCGTGACCTTTTCCTGCAAGAAGAATTATATCGTTCTCCTGTGCGTTTTCAAGCGCATAGTGAATTGCTTCTTTTCTGTTAACAATTACCTCTTTGGGAGTTGAAACATTTTTCATTCCCTCAAGTATATCATCAATTATTTTTTTTGGATCCTCGCTTCTCGGATTATCGCTTGTAACAACGCAGAAATCCGAAAGCTCAGCGGCAATTCTGCCCATAATGGGTCTTTTGGTTGCATCTCTGTCGCCGCCGCATCCGAAAAGTGTTACTATTCTTCCCGTTGCAATATCTCTGAGAGATTTTATTATATTTTCAAGTCCGTCGGGAGAATGAGCGTAGTCGATTATAACTGTATAATCAGTATTTGTGGGAACAACCTCAATTCTTCCCTTAACGCCCTTTGATTTTGAAATTGCAAGCAAAACATCTTCAAAATCAATTCCGAGAGTTAATGCAACGGAAGCCGCACAAAGGCTGTTATAAACGCTGAATTCTCCGGGGATAGGACAAGATACTCTGCCTATTGTGTCACAAACGAGCTCATAATCGACTCCGCACGCCTTATAGCTGACATTCTTCGCAACATAATCGGCATTATTAGTATTTTTGGCATAGGAAACAACCCTGCAATCAAGCCCTTCAACAAGCTTAAATGCGCTTTTATCATCAGCATTTATTACCGCTGTTTTACTGTGCTCAAAAAGCTTTCTCTTTGCAAGGAAATAGTTTTCCCATGTTTTATGATAATCAAGATGATCCTGTGTAAGATTGGTGAATGCTCCGATTTCAAACTCAAGTCCTGCAACTCTGCCTTGTGCAAGAGCCTGACTTGAGACCTCCATAACGCAGTATTCGCAATCCGCCTCAACCATCAATGAGAACATTCTTTGAAGCTCCTTCGGGTCGGGAGTTGTGTATTTTGAAGGATAAGCCTCATCACAAACAAGGTACTGAACAGTTCCGATAAGCCCAACCTTTTTTCCGAGCTCTTCAAGGATTTGCTTTATTAAAAATGAAGTTGTTGTTTTACCGTTTGTTCCGGTTATTCCTATTAGCTTAAGACTTTTTGCCGGATTATTATAAAAATTAGCACAAATTAGCGAGTATGCATCTCTTGTGTTTTCAACAAGAATTTCATTTTCAAGAGATAATTGATCCTGTGTTACAACGGCTGCTGCACCTTTTTTAAGCATCTCCTGTGCAACGCTGTGACCGTCAAAGCGTTCTCCTTTAATACATACGAAAAGGCAACCCTCTTTAACAAGCCTGTTGTCGCAAACAACATCTGTTATTTCAACATCATTATAGCTACCCTTGAAGCTGAGTCCATTTAAAATTTGTGAGAGTTTCATTTTCATTCCTCCGCAATAATTAGTCAAGAACGGACGCATTATTCTTAAACTTAACCGTTATAACCGAACCCGCCTCAACGCGACTTCCTTTTTCATCGCTCTGACTGTACGCTACAACGCTTCCGCTAGTTAAATCGTTTCCGCTTATTGCAATGTTAATATTTTTCTGAGCGGCAAGAGAATTAGCTTCGCTAATTGAAAGTCCTGCAAAATCGGGAACTTCAACCATCTGCTTATCGCTCTTTTCAGTATAAAGTACTATTGTTCCACCGCTTGGAATAGTTTGAGAAGCACTCGGTGACTGGCGAACAACCTTACTGCCGTATCCGACAATCTTATATTTAAGACCGTTTGAGGTTATTGTATTTTTAGCAGTATCAACCTGTACTCCGATAACATTCGGAGTTTTAATTGAACGCTCTGCAAGCTCTTCTTTTGTGTATCTCGGCTCAATATTGAGCTCAGTCATTGCTTTTTCGATAACATTTGCGGCAATCGGTGCACAAAGAGCGCCGCCGCCGAGATCCTGATTAGGCTCATCAACAATTATAAGAACGGCAATCTGAGGATCATCCGCAGGAGCTATTCCCGCAAATGAAACAATGTACTTGTCTTTTTCTCCCTCTTCGCTCTCACCGAGCTTTGTTGAGGTTCCTGTTTTACCGCCTACGCTGTACCCTGCAACATACGCATTTGAGCCGGTTCCTCCGTCAACTACTGCCTGCATCATTTTGCACACCTTTTCAGATGTTTCACTGCTTATCGCTTGGCGAACCTTTGTAGGCGTTGTTTTTGAAACCGTGTTTCCGTTTGAATCAATAATTTCGGAAACAACATACGGCTTCATAACCGTTCCGCCGTTTGCGATTGCGCTGATTGCCGTGCAAACTTGAATAGGAGTTAAGCTGTTTGTTTGACCGAAAGAGGCGGAAGCCAAGCCGACTGTTGTAAAATCACTTTCCTTGAGATATATTGAACTTCCTTCTCCGGGCAGGTCTATTCCTGTTTTTTCGGTAAATCCGAAGGCTTCAAAATACTTGAAATAATTATGACTGCCGAGCTTCTGTCCCACTGTAATAAAATACGGGTTGCAGGAATTCATTAATCCCTGAGTTAAATTTTCCGTTCCGTGTCCGGGATGATAATGACAGTTCATTTTTCTGTCTTCAACCTGTATTGAACCTCCGCAGGTATAGGTGAAGTTTTCATTAATAACATTTTCCTCAAGCGCTGCGCTTGCAACGAAAACCTTATAAACGGAGCCTGGAACATAAACATCCGACACAGTGAAGTTTCTCCACTGATTTTGAATTGCTTCGCTTTCCTTCTGCTGCGCTTCTTCTTTATTCTTAATGCTTTTAATTTTGCTTCTTGTTTTCTTATAAGCAATTTTGTAGGGATTATTCAAATCATAATCGGGCATTGAACTCATTGCGAGTATTGCTCCCGTATTACAATCCATAACAATGCCGTAAGCTCCCTTACAATCATATTCGGTTAGAGTTTGCGACAAATCCTTTTCAAGATAATACTGAATTGTTTGATTAATTGTTAAAACAAGCGAGTTTCCGTCGGTTGCTTCTATTGATGTTTCATAATCCTCGGGAAGCTTATTTGAATTTGCATCCTTTGATGTTATTATTCTTCCGTTTGTTCCCGTCAACTCATCGTTATAATAGGATTCTATTCCGGCGAGTCCCTGCTCGTCGCTTCCGGTGAAGCCTAATACGCTTGAAGCAAAAGAGTTATAGGGATAATATCTTTTGGTTGTTTGAGTTAGGCTGATAATGTTTCCAAAGGAATTTTCTGAAACGAACTCTGAGATCTCATCCTTAACATCATTTTCAACCTTTTCTTCAACAAGAGCATATCTGCTTTCCTGCTTTGTTTTTTCGGTTAGCTTTGCTCTTTCTTCATCATCATAATCAAAAATTTTGCAAAGCCCGTTTACAAGAGTATCCCTGTTTTTATCCGTTATATTCTTTGGGTCTATTGCAACATCCCAAACCGTTGCGGATTTGGCGAGAACATTTTTATCACAATCGTAAATTGTTCCGCGCTTTGCTTTAACCTCGGTGTCCAAAAGCTGCTGAGATTCTGCTTTTGCGGCATACTTATCACCGTTTATAACCTGAAGTCCGAAAAGCCTTACTATATCGGTGCCGAAGCCCAAAAGAATAACTACTGCCGCAACTATAATTATTCTCTGTGCCATATTTAATCGAAGCTTAATCTTCAACTTTTCACACCCCCTATAATACGACTTAAGAGAGTTAAGGCATTTCTTAACTCTCGTATATTAATATTATTATATTTATTACATTATTACTTCAAAGCCTTGGCATAATCATCCGGAGACTTTTGAGCAAGCTCTTTTTCCCTCTGCGCCTTGAACTCGGAAACATCAATATAGTTAATCTGATTCTTCTGAATCTTTGTCATTCCGAGCCTTTCAACTGCATACTCATCTATCATTTTCATTGAAACAAGTGCATCGAGCTCGCTGTTGAGCCTTGTGTTTTCGCTCTGTGCAATGGATATATCATTTTGAATTTTTGAAATTTCCTTTGTGAGCTCATTCTTTAAAACATATGAATAAACAACTGCAATAAGCATTGAAAAAATCAAAAGCGCACTGAGGCAAATTTTTACCGCTTTAACTCTCGCTGCTCTCTGCTCTTTTAAATGCTCTGCATAGCTTTTTTTAACGCCGTTTACAACCTTAAGCTCCGGCTCGGTTTCTGTTCGGGGACGCCTTTTAGGTGCGGCCGAACCCTGCTCTGCCGAAAAAGCGCTGATTGCTCCGGACAATTCTCTGCTGTATGAATATCTTCTGAAATCGCCTGTATTTGTCAACCCAATCCCCTCTTTCTAAACTTCTTGTTTTTTATTATTAGTATTTTTCAAAAACCCTTAGCCTTGCAGAATGTGCCCGAGGATTTTCCTCAAGCTCCTCATTGCTTGGTGCCTTTGATTTAAACGGTAAGAAGCCCTTTGGCTCATTACCGCAAACGCAAACCGGAAATTCCTTTGGGCAGGTGCAGCCCCTACACCACTCGTTGAATTTCTCTTTAACCGCTCTGTCTTCAAGCGAATGGAAGGTTATTATTGCAAATCTGCCTCCCGCGTTGAGACACTCAAAGCCATCGTCGAGCATTTTATTCAACTCGTCAAGCTCTCCGTTAACCTCTATTCTGATTGCCTGAAAGGTTCTGCGCGCAGGATGGGAATCACGCATAGCCTTTTGAGGCATACTGCTTTTTATAATATCCACAAGCTCGAAGGTTGTTTCTATTCTTTTGCTTTCTCTTGCCTTTACAATGTTTGAAGCAATGCTTCTTGCAAACTTTTCCTCGCCGTATTTAAAAATAATGTTTGCGAGTTCTTCCTTTGAATAAGTGTTAACAACATCCGCTGCGCTCAAACCCTTTTTGCTCATTCTCATATCAAGCGGAGCATCCTTATGAAAGCTGAAGCCGCGTTCTGCATTATCGAGCTGAAACGAGCTCACTCCCAAATCGAGCAATATACCGTCGGCACCCGTTTCGTTAAGCTGCGAAAGTATTTCTTTAATATTAGAAAATGAATCGTTAACTATTTTTACATTTGGAAATGATGACAGGCGCTCTGTAAGAACATTTATTGCATCGGGATCACGGTCTATTGCTATAAGCCTACCGTTCGGTATTCTTTTTGCAATTTCGGAAGAATGACCGCCTCCGCCGGCAGTTCCGTCGGCAATCACTGTGCCGTCGCGGAGATTCAACGCGCTGAGCGCTTCCTCAAACATTACACTTTTGTGAACAAATTCCATACTTTATATATTGTGCTTCTTTCTGATTTCACGAACCTTATCCGCAGAAGCAATTCGACGGCGCTCCTCATAGAGCGACTTATTCCATATTTCTATTTTTGAATATCTACCTATAATAATTGCTTCAGCTTCGTTTGAAAGATGAACCTCATCGCGAAGCTCGGCATTCATAAGAAGCCTGCCTTGATTATCAAGATTCATTGTTGAAGCATTATAGCAATAGAAATCTTCAACAATTTCGCGCTCTTCTTCGGGAAGCGTTGATATTTCTTCCATGAGCTTTGCCCACTCGTCTGCCGGATACAGAGTTAGGCAATCGCCCAAGCCTCTTGAAGCAACAAAATCAGGACCGAGCTTTGAACGCATCTTTGCCGGAATGGAAATTCTGCCCTTTTGGTCTATTGTATTGGTTGCATGTCCAAGCATTTCGGTCCCTCCTTTTGGAAATCTTTTTACTAACTTAGGGAAATTGGTGTATTTTTATGGTTTTTTTAAACATTTCTCCCCACTTGTGTTTTCATTATATAGCACCCTTTCGAAAAAATCAAGTGTTTTCTTAAATATTTACATTCTTATTTCATTAAAATAATCATCTTGGTTGTTAATTCTCTCTATATGTGCTATAATTATTTCATAAAAAACACAAGGAGTTATTTATGGCAGATTATAAAACCTCATGGGGCGAAAAGCTCGGCTACGGCATCGGAGCAATAGGTCTTGATTTGAGCTACGGACTTTTTTACTCCTATCTCTCAAATTATCTGACCGATGTTTTGCTTATGCCTGCAACCTTTTTGCTTATTCTTACTCCCATTGCACGAATATGGGACGGAATTAATGATCCCATTATGGGAACGATTGTTGACAGCACAAGAACAAAAATGGGGAAATACCGACCGTGGATAATTATAGGCGCTTGCTGTAATGCGGTTGTACTGTTCCTGCTCTTTACTAATCCCGGAATAAAGCTCGGCTCAACGGCTTTGTTTATCTATGTTGCCGTTATGTATGTTTTGTGGGGAATGACCAACACCATGGCTGATATCCCCTATTGGAGCATGGTTCCAAGCTTCACTAACGACCCTAGCGACAGAAACATGATTTCAACCGTTGCAAGAACCTTCAGCGGTATAGGACAGGGTATTGTTACAATATTCACTCCCTATGCTCTCGTTCTTCTCGGAAGCGGAATGAACGATTCTGAAAAGAAAACAAGCCCCGAAGGCTTCAGCAGATGGGCTCTAATCTGCGCAGTTCTGCTCGTTGTATTCGCTGTTATTTGTTCGGGCGTAACCAAAGAGAGAAATGTTGTTTACAGCAACGATAAATTCAGCTTCAAAAAGCTTTTCAATGTTATAAAAAGCAACGACCAGCTTATTGTTTTCATGGCTTTTGCAATGATTTCAAATGCAGGCTGGTATCTTACAAGCGGAGTTGGAGTTTACTACTTCAAGGTAGTTCAGGGTGATATAACCAAGCAGAGCACATTTGCGATGTTCGGTGCGGTTGGCTCATTCCTCGGACTTTTCGTTATCCCGCTTATGAGCAAAAAATTTACCCGCAGAACAATTTATCAATTTTGCCTTGTTATGGTAACGATTGGCTACATTGCAATGTTTATCTGCGGACCCATCTTAAATATTCCGATGCTGTTGAATATTGCATACATCATAGCTTCAATCGGTATTGCCTCAATGTTTGTTAACCAAACAATTATTCTTGCAGATATTGTTGACTACGGAGAATTCAAAACAGGCACACGAAGCGAAAGCATAACATTTTCAATGAAGGGCTTCCTTCAGAAAATGGCTTACACAATTCAAACTATTATTCTCTTTTCAGGACTCGGACTTTCCGGCTATCAGGGCGAGCTTGAAACAGCAAACAGTCTTGCGGCAAAAAACACCATAAGCTTTATGTGCTTCGGAATTCCGCCCATTCTTATGGTTGTTTCATTCTTAATCTTTACAAGGAAATTTAAAATCTACGGAAAGCTTAAAGATGAAATTCACGATTTCATTGCCGAGAAAAGACAGAACGGATAATATTTAAAAGAGAGGGTCATCCCTCTCTTTTGTTTTATAAAGAAAAATGTTGCAAAATAAAAATGTTTGTGATATAATTAATGCCACGGTTATGGATTTATTAATTAAACCGCTTAAACGCATTGACGAAGAAAAGTAGCTTTTTATTTTTGACTCAGAGAGGTGCGCCGCGGCTGAGAGCGCGCTTCAAGAATTTTAAGTGAAGTTCCCTTCTGAGCGGCTGCCTTGAAAATTTCAGTAGGGGCAGACGGGATGAACTCCGTTAACAGCTTCAACGAGTGTTTGCTCCGAGCAAAAATTAGGGTGGTACCGCAGGTTTCGACTTGTCCCTTATTAAGAGGGATAAGTCTTTTTTTATCCCCAAAACGAAGAAAGGATTGAGGAATTTGAAAGAAAAGCTTGAACAGATTAGAAACGCGGCAAAATCAGCGTTATCTTCACTTGAAAGCAAAAACGAGATTGAAGAAATAAGAATTAAATATCTCGGAAAAAAGGGTGAGCTTACCGCAATTTTAAAGCAAATGGGTTCTCTCAGCGCAGAGGAGCGCCCGATTGTCGGTCAGCTTGCAAACGAAATCAGACAGGATATTGAAAACGAAATTCAAAACATTTCCGAAAAGCTCAAGGAAAAAGAGCTTGAGAACAGACTCAAGAGCGAAACCATTGATGTTACCATTCCGGGAGAAAAAATCGAGCTTGGTCATGTTCATCCGCTGACATTTGTTCTTAATGAAATTAAAGAGATTTTCATCGGCATGGGATTTGACATTGCCGAGGGTCCCGAGGTTGAATACGACTACTACAATTTTGAGGCATTGAATATTCCGAAGGACCATCCCGCACGCGATACGCAGGACACCTTCTATATTAACGACAATATTGTTTTGAGAACTCAAACAAGCCCCGTTCAAATCAGAGTTATGGAAAAGACTCAGCCCCCTATCAGAATTATTTCTCCGGGCAGAGTTTACAGAAGCGATGCTGTTGATGCAACTCATTCTCCCCTTTTCCACCAAATTGAAGGTCTTGTTGTTGACAAGGGCATAACCATGGCAGACCTCAAAGGCACTCTTGAAACCTTTGCAAAAAGGCTTTACGGCGAAAACACACAGATAAGGCTTCGTCCTCATCATTTCCCGTTTACCGAGCCGAGCTGCGAAATTGATGTTACATGCTTCAAATGCGGCGGTAAGGGTTGTCCTATGTGCAAGGGTGAAGGCTGGATAGAAATCCTCGGCGGAGGAATGGTTCATCCTAAGGTTCTCAAAAACGGCGGCATCGACCCCGAGGTTTACAGCGGATTTGCATTCGGTGTTGGCCTTGAAAGACTCACTATGTTCCGCTTCAACATTGATGATATGAGGCTTCTTTACGAAAATGATTTAAGATTTTTAGGACAGTTTTAAGGAGGCGATTTAGATGATTTTATCAAGAAAATGGGTTAACGATTATGTTGATGTAAGCGATATTTCCGATAAAGAATTTGCAGACGCTTTAACTCTTTCAGGCTCAAAGGTGGAGAGCTACGAAAAAGAGGGCGAATTCATTAAGAACATTGTTGTTGGTAAGGTAAACAGCCTTGAAAAGCATCCCGATTCCGACCATCTTTGGATTTGCAAAATAGATGTTGGAATTGAGGATGAGCTTCAAATCGTTACCGGAGCTCAAAATCTCAAGGAGGGAGACATTGTTCCCGTTGCTCTTCACAAAAGCGTTTTGGCAGACGGAACAAAAATCACAAAAGGAAAGCTTCGCGGCGTTGAATCAAACGGTATGCTTTGCTCTCTCGGTGAATTGGGTTTAACCGTTAACGATTTCCCGTATGCTATTGAGGACGGTATTTTCGTTCTCGGAGACGACTGTGACAAAACCCTCGGGCTCGATATTCAAACTGCTATTGGATTAAACGACACTGCTGTTGAATTTGAAATCACCTCAAACAGAGTTGACTGCTTCTCCGTTATAGGACTTGCAAGAGAAACCGCGGCAACATTTAAGAGAGAACTGAAAATCAACGAGCCCGTTGTTAAAAGCGGACACGGTGATGTTAACGATATGCTCAAGGTTAACATTCTTGACGGCGAAAAATGCTACCGCTACACCGGTGCGGTTGTTGAGAATGTTCGAGTTAAGGAAAGCCCTCGCTGGCTTCGTGAAAGGCTCCGTGCTTCAGGCGTTCGTCCCATATCAAACATTGTTGATATAACAAACTATGTTATGCTTGAATACGGTCAGCCCATGCATGCATTTGATTTGAGATATCTTGAGGGAAACACGGTTAATGTTCGCACAGCAAAAAACGGTGAAACGATAACAACTCTTGACGGCGAAGAAAGAACTCTCAACGACAGCATGCTTGTTATTGCAGATGAAAACAAACCCGTTGCGGTTGCCGGAATAATGGGCGGCGAATACAGCGGAATTATGGATGACACAACAACTATTGTGTTTGAATCCGCCTGCTTCAACGGTGCGAGCGTGCGCAGAACCGCAAAGGCTCTCGGAATGAGAACAGAGGCATCAAGCCGTTATGAAAAAGAGCTTAATCCCGGCGCATGTCTAAATGCTCTTAAAAGAGCTCTTGAGCTTGTTCAGCTTCTTGATGCAGGTGATGTTGTTAACGGCATTGTTGACTGCTGCAAGAAAACAAAGGAACAGGTTTCTCTTGATTTTGATTACAACTACATCAATAATTTTATTGGAATTAATCTCAGCGAAAAAGAGCAGATTGAAATCCTTGAAAGACTTGATTTTGTTGTTAAAGACGGAAGAATTTATGCTCCCGAATTCAGAAATGACATTGAGCACCTTGCAGACATAAGCGAAGAGGTTGCAAGATTTTACGGCTTCCACAACATTCCGAACAGAGAGCTCAGCGGTGTTGCCAACGGAAAATATACAAAAAAGCAAAAGTTTGAGAATGAGGTTAATTCTGCTCTTATTTCCTGCGGTTGCAGTGAGGCATACACCTTCTCCTTCATCAGCCCCAAGGCTTATGACAGAATTAATCTTCCCAAGGACAGTGAGCTTCGTCGCAGTATTGTTATAACCAACCCCCTCGGTGAAGACACAAGCGTTATGAGAACTACTGCAATTCCTTCAATTCTTGATGTTCTTGCAAGAAACTATAAGAACAGAAATGAAAAAGCAAAGCTCTACGAGGTTGCAACAAATTACTCTCCTAACGGAGAAAATGAGCTTCCCGATGAATACAAGCGCGCTGTTATCGGACTTTACGGTGACGATTACAGCTACTACACAATTAAAGGAATTGTTGAGGAGCTTTGCAGGGTTCTCAGAATAGACAATTACGATGTTGAAAGAGTTACAGACAACCCCACCTTCCACCCCGGAAGAACCGCAGAGTTTACGGTTGGAGGAAAAAGGCTTGCCATTCTCGGAGAAGTTCATCCTCTTGTTGCCGAAAACTACGGAATCGGAAAAAGAGTTTATGTTGCTGAGTTTGACATTGACACGGCTTTTGAAAACTCTTCGGATGTTCACACTCACAAGCCCCTTCCGAAATTCCCCGCAACAAACCGCGACCTTGCTTTTGTTTGCGATAAGAGCATACCTGTTCTTTCTCTCAAAAAAGCAATTCAATCGGCAGTAGGAGCGGTTCTTGAAGAGGTTAAGCTCTTTGATATCTACGAGGGAAATCAGATTGAAGAGGGCAAAAAGAGCGTTGCTTTCGCTATCAGAATGAGAGCACACGACAGAACCTTAACCGATGAAGAAACGGATTCGGCTATGAAAAGGGTTGTTAAAGCACTTTCGGATATGGGAATTTCGCTCAGAAGCTAAAAAATTTGAAATTTTTATTGTAATTAATATCCAAATTGTATATAATTAATCTGTATGGAGGTGACTTTACTATGACAGATAAAACTCAAACCTTTAGAATTAACGATGAAAAAGAAGATGTTATGAAGGAAACTCTTACTCAGGTTTTCGATGCGCTTCGTGAAAAGGGATATAATCCTATTAACCAAATCGTTGGTTATCTTCTTTCCGAGGACCCTACTTATATCACAACTCATAACAACGCCCGCAGCCTTATTCGAAGAATAGACCGCGACGAGCTTCTTTCGGCTATGGTAAAGTCTTACTTGGATTAAAATAATATAAAGGAGGATTTGCATTGGCAGATAAAAAGGAAGAATTCCTTACCTACAAGGGCAAACCTTTGGTCAGAAACGGAAACACCGTCTATTACGGCAATATGGCGGATCCGTTTGTTGTTATGCTTCAAATTAAAAGCAGCAAAGAAATTCAGGATATAAGCGTTTCGGAAGATGTTCTCGTTCAGCTTCTCGCAACTGATCCCGATTTAAGACCTAAGGATAAAATAATTAAAAAGAGTGAGAAAAAGGGCTTCTATACGGCACTTGATCTCGGCGCAGTTTGGCTTGAAAGAGCGCTTCGCCCCTCTAAAAACTAACAGTTCAAATTAAAAAGGCTGTCAAAGGATTAAATCCTTTGACAGCCTTTTTGTTTAATTCAATACAATCAGTATGATAATTCTTTTATAATTTCTTCCATCTGCGGCATTTTTGCTTCCATATCCGAAACAAGCTTAAACTGATTTTTTGCACGAACCAAATTGTGCTCGGGATAGGAGGTTTTAAAATATGTATCACCATCGATATAATCAGCCAAAAATCTCATTCCGCATTCAAAAGTCATAAGCTTTGCAGAAAAAGCAAGAAGCTCCTTTTCTTTATCAGTTAATGCTTCTCCCGCCATGCTCAAAAATCCTTCGGCATATGCTTTGAAATATTCAAGCGAAAGAGAAACCTTTGATAAATCCGCCTCGTCCTCAGCGGCAGTATTTGCGCCGAAGCGAATACTGTCTCCGAAATCATATAGAGCAAGTCCGGGCATAACCGTATCGAGGTCTATTACGCAGATACACTCCCCTGTTTTTTCATCAAACATAACATTGTTAAGCTTTGTATCGTTATGAGTAACTCTAAGCGGAAGCTCGCCTGTTTCAATTTTACTTGTTAAAACACTGCAATCATTTTTTCTTGCCAAAACAAAATCTATTTCGCTTTGGCAATTTGAAGCTCTGCCCGAAAGATTATCATTGAGCGATTTTTCAAAATCCTTAAAACGGGATTCTGTGTTGTGGAAATTCGGAATTGTTTCATGCAATGTGTTTGCAGGATAATCGGAAAGCATTCTTTGGAATTTTCCGAAAGCCTCTCCGCTCTTTTTGAAGAGCTCCGGAGATTCAACGCTGTTATAGGTTATTGAATCCGTTACAAAAACATATGAGCGGTAGCAATAGCCGTCTTCAGCCTGATAATAAAGCTTATCGTCCTTGGTTTTGATGTAGTGAAGAGTTTCACGGTTTTCATCGCCGCCGTTTGATTTGATTATTTTTCTGAGATAAGATGTTACATCAAAAACATTCTCCATTAATTCATTAATGTTTTTGAAAACATTTGTATTAACCTTTTGGATAATATATTTCTTTAAACTTGAATCTTCTTTCTTATATGTTACAAGATATGTAACATTAATATGGCCTGAGCCGAAGATTTCTGCATCATAAAAGGTTCCGCTGATTTTAAATTTATCGGCAATTTCTTTAATCTTGTCCAAAGTGCATTCTCCTTTTTCGTACTTGCTACATTGTAGCACATATGAAATATTTTTGCAACATTCGGGTTTTTGCTGTAAAAAAATCCCCTTAAAGCTGTTTAAAAGCTTTAGGGGGATTAAAACTACTGAATATCATTCTCTTCTCAGTGCTTCGATAGGAGACATCTTTGCGGCTTTTCTTGCAGGATAAATTCCGAAGAACAAGCCAACACCACTCGAGAAAAGAAGAGCAAGAAGAATTACCCAAAGACTGATTGCAGGCTTAATACCCATTCCGATAATTCCGCATGCCGCATAAGCTCCGACAACTCCTATAACAACACCGATAATACCGCCTATTAGGCAAAGAATTATTGATTCTGTTATGAACTGAAGGGTTATAATACCGGTTTTTGCACCGAGTGATTTCCTGATACCTATCTCACGCGTTCGCTCAGTTACCGATACAAGCATAATATTCATTACACCGATACCGCCGACAATTAATGATATTGCACCGACACAGGCAATAAACACTGTTAATACAGTTATGATTGTATCTACCAAATCAATATATGTTGCCATATTCTGAACAACATAAACATTTCGGTCAAAGTTGCCGTGACGCGCCTTTAGGAAATTGTTTGTTGCATTTCCTACCGCATCATAATCGGCTCCTTCTTCTGCAATAACAAATATTGAGCTGAGATTCGATTCTGCTCCAGTGATTTCCGTAAGCGTTGTGCATGGCATAAACAAAGCCATTATGAGAGACTCGTCATTACCGTTGCTGAAAATTCCGGACATCATTGAGCTTGATCCGCTTCCAACACTGGAGGCGATATTTTCAATATTTGCAACTCCAATGATTTTTATTTTCATTGATTTACCGCTTGATGAAACATCTACATATTTTCCAACAACATCGCGGTAACCATAAACCATATCAGCGCTGTTAGTGCCCATAACAGCAACAGGATGAGAAGCATCGTACTCCTCGTCTGTAAAAAATCTGCCGTATTCACAACCCGTTGTTAACGCAAACTGCATATCGCTGTTTGCACCAATCATCATTGCCGTTGCTTCCTTATTGCCTTCAGCAACAGCTTTTCCGAATCCAACCATCATAGGTGAGCATCTGTCAACATTCTGCACCTTATGCTTGATTGCCTCAACATCATCAAGGGTTATATAATCATCGTCTGTTGCTGTTGAAGTATCAACACTTACCATAACAGCATTTGAGCCCATATTCTCAATAAGAGAAACGATATAGTCTCTTGCGCCGTTACCCGCGCCGACAATCATTATTACCGAGCTTATTCCGATAATAATACCAAGCATGGTGAGGAGTGAGCGCATCCAGTTTGCTTTTATGCACTTGACGGCGATTTTAAGGCTTTCCGATATATTCACGCCTACACCTTCTTATTTATTTTTAACTGTAACTTTTGCACCGTCTTCAATCTTATCTGTCGGTGTTGAAACAATTTTTTGACCTTTCTTAACTCCGCCTGTAACCTCATATTCAGAATCAGAGGTTGCGCCTGTTGTTATCTTTGTTTTCTTAACTGTTGAAGTCTCACTGTCGTAAACATAAACAAATGAGCCTTCCTTTTCAAGAACAAGCGCTTCAATCGGAACAACAAGAATATTGCTTGAGGTTCCTGTTTCTATATCAACATTAACATCAAATCCAACGATAAGATTTTCGTCGGGATTATCAATTGTTATCTGACATTCAACACCTGCACCGCTTGCTGTAAGGCTTGACAGTCCTGAAATTCCTGCCATTGAGCCTACGCTGTCAAGAATTGAAGAATCGCTTCCGCCGGTTGCAGTGGGCGCAATAAATGTTACCTCACCTGTATAAGTACCTTTAACACCTGTAATATCGGCTTTCATTCCCTCTTTAACCTTTAAAACATCGTACTTTCCGAGAGAAACGGTAACTGTAAGGGTGTCGTGGTTTTCAAGCTTCATTCCCGAAGAAACAAAGGTTGTATCCTGACCTTCAACAAGGTCACATTCGGTTATAATTCCGTCAAATGCGGCGGTCCATCCTGCCTGAAGATCGCCCTGCTGCTTTTCAAGTATATCAAGAGCGCTCTTTGTTGCATTCATAGCCTGCTTCTGTGCTTCGGTAACAGATGATGAAGCCTGAACAGTGAATAGCTCCTTTTCTGCATAAAGCGCTGCAAGCTGAAGCTGTTTTGTTGTTAAAGCAACATTGTCTGTTTCTGCAAATTCTTTAACAAGTCCATTCCAATCTATTGCACGAACTGCTGCTTCAACTGTGTTTTCAAGGGCACCACTGTCAATAAGAAGCTTTGTTTCATCAATAATTCCCTGCTTAATTGCCTTTGCAACAGCATCACCTACTGCATTTGCAATTTTATCGGGATTATAATTACCGGAAGCAAGCTCCTGCGCTATTGCAGTTGAAATTGTTTCCATAATTCTTGCCATTGTTGAAACATCATCGGTTACTTCAATAAGAGAAGATGCAATGCTCTTTAATGCAGAAGAAATACTGTCTATTGATGCATCAAATTCCTCAAACTTTGCAGTTACCTGCATATCGGTTGTTACATACATAGTGTATGTAGGCTTTGCAGAAAGATATTCATTTCCGTTGTACCAACCGGAGAAAGCATATCCGGCAAGAGAATCCGCCTCAACAGTTACCTTTGTACCGGCTTTTGTTGTAATAGTTGCCTTTTCGCCCTCACTGTAAATCTTTCCGTCGTACTTAACCGTTCCGCCCTTTGTGGGAGAAACAACAATTATGCAGTCCTTAGCGGTTGTTGAGGGTCTGGTTGTTGTGGTTGTTGTAGTTGGAGCGGCCGTTGTTGACTCTTTCTTTATGGTTGTTGTTGTGCCGGTTGTTTTCAGAAGCTTCTTTTCAAGCTTTGCAACATCCTTTTCAAGCACTTTAATACTCTTGTTAACCTCGGCAAGCTTCTTTTCAGCGGACTTCTGAGACTTCAACTGATCCTCATAAGCCTTTTTAGACGATTTATAAGAATTCCTAAGCTGATTAACCTGCTCATTCATTGAATCGGTTTCAAATGATGCAAGCTTATCACCTTTTTTAACCTCATCGCCCACCTTAACATAAACCTCTTTTACAGTTGCAACAGAGGATACCTTATACTCTTTTGATGAACCTGCTGTTACATCACCTGTTGCACTGACTGTTTCGGTGATGTTACCGAGTGAGAGAGTGTGAAGTGAAACCTCTTCCTTTTTTTCCTTCTTAGAGTAAATTCCGAAGCCTGTTGCCGCAATAGCAATAACAAGCACTATACAAATCGGAACAATTATTCTTTTTTTACTCTTTTTTACTGTAGCCATTTAGCAAAACCTCTTCTGTAAAATAATTGTTTCTTTATAATGACAGTAAGATGATATCACAATTAGTAGAAAAGTCAATAACTTTTTGTACATTTTTTCAAATTGTTAACAATTTAATGCTTTTTTACCGATGTCCTTTCTGTAATGGGCACCGTCAAATTCAATCTTTGATACTGCTTCATATGATTTATCAAGCGCCTGCTGCAATGTTTTACCCAAAGCGGTTACTCCGAGAACTCTGCCTCCGCTTGTAACGAGCTTTCCGTCTTTAATTGCGGTTCCGGCATGATAAACCGTTACTCCGTCGGTTTGACCGTTTGTTAAACCGTTGATTTCAATTCCCTTCGGATACGACTGGGGGTATCCGCCGCTTGCCATAATTACACAAGCACAAGCCTCATCACTCCACTCAATATCAAGCTCACTGAGGGTTTGGCTGTTGATTGCTTCAAAGATCTCCATAATATCTGTTTTAAGCTTAGGAAGAACAACCTGAGTTTCAGGATCACCGAAACGGCAGTTGTATTCAATTACCTTAGGTCCGCCCGGAGTAATCATTAAGCCGAAATAGAGACAGCCTTTAAAGGTTCTGCCTTCTTTATTCATTGCTTCCACCGTTGGAAGAAATATTTTTTCCATACATTCAGCCGCAACATCATCGGTATAATAGGGATTGGGAGAAACGGTTCCCATGCCGCCCGTATTAAGTCCTTTATCACCGTCGAGCGCTCTTTTATGGTCCATTGAAGAAACCATGGGCTTAACACACTTACCGTCTGTAAATGCAAGAACGGAAACCTCCGGACCTGTTAAAAACTCTTCAACAACAACTTCATTACCCGAAGCACCGAAGATTTTATCCTCCATAATTGACTTAACGCCGTTCTTTGCCTGCTCCATATTTTCGGCAATTATAACGCCTTTTCCGAGAGCAAGGCCGTCTGCCTTAATTACGGTTGGAAATGTGTTTTCCTTTTCAATATATTCCATAACCTTTTCGGGGTCACTGAAAACAGCATATTTAGCAGTAGGAATACCGTACTTTTTCATAAGCTCTTTGGAGAACACCTTTGAGCCTTCAATTATTGCCGCCTTTGAATCGGGTCCGAAGGTTTTAAATCCTTCTTTATTGAGAGCATCAACCATACCGAGAACAAGCGGATCGTCAGGTGCAACAACAATAAAATCAGCCTTTATCTCTTTTGCGAGGGCAACAACGCCGTCAATATCCGTTGCTGAAACATTATAGCACTTTGCATCATAAGAAATTCCGCCGTTACCGGGAGTGCAGGCTATTTCACTTACCTTGGGGCTTTCCTTTATTTTTTTTATTAATGCGTGCTCACGGCCTCCGCCGCCTACTACCAATACCTTCATTTTAATTCTCCTTAATATATGATACGGGCGAGCCTTTTTCACACATATGAAAAAAGCCGCCCTTTGTATTTATTATTTATTTTTGTTAATAATTCTTGTTTGCTCTTCGCCTGTTTCGAGATTTATAAAACGAGTGAAAAGAGAAACCTTATTATCTTCATTAAGGTTATTCCAAATCATTTCGGTAAAGCCTTCAATATCTCCCTCAATTTTAACAGGAACAGGCTCGCCTTCAAATGACGGAATAGGATTTCCGTCACACTTATAAGTATGAATAAAATGACCAAGTCCCGCTTCGGCAGGATACTCAAAGAAAAATCTGAGACACTCGGGCTTTCCCATATTTGACTTAAGTATTGAAAGAACATAGTCGCCGTTTTGCTTAACAACACCTGATATTCTGGGTGTGTAATTAGGTGCATCGGGTTCAAATTCTCTTGTTAAAAGAGCATGCCTGTAACACTTTGACTCCTGCATAAAATCATAAATAGTGTCTGTTTGGTCGCCGTTTGTAACTATCGTATTTCCGTCAAACTTTAAAACGGGATTATAGATAATCAAAGAGGGATCCTCCATTTTTGATTCATCAAAAGCCTTAGTTCTGATTCCACCGCGCTCGTTTTCCTCAAAAATTCTGTTTCGGCTGTTAACGCTTCTGCCCATAATAAAATATGCAATTACTGCGTTTTTGCCATCCGATGATTTACCGAGAACAATTCCTCTGCCGGGATAAGTGTTTGTGCTCAATTCATTTTCAAGAGATTTAATTTCCATGGTGCCACCTCAAATGATTTCTGTTTTATTTCCGATGATTTTAATTCTGCCCTCACAGAACAGTGATACCGCTTTAGGAAGAATTATCCATTCACACTGCTCCATAACGCGCTTTTGAAGAGTTTCGGGAGTATCGTCATTATTAACCGAAATTGCCTTTTGTGCGATTATGGGACCGGCATCGCAATCCTCGGTAACAAAATGTACTGTTGCACCAGTTAGCTTAACTCCGCTTTCAAGAACAGCCTCGTGAACATGAAGTCCGTAAAAGCCCTTTCCGCAGAACGACGGAATTAACGCAGGATGAACATTCATCATTTTGCCCTCAAAAGCTTCAACGATTTGCGAATCAAGAATTGTCATAAATCCTGCATAAACCACTAAATCCGCTTTTGATTCAATAAGCGCATCGGTTATTGCTCTTGTGTATGAATGTATATCCTCAAATTCGCATCTCGGAATAACCATAGTGTCTATTCCGTTTTTTTCTGCGCGCTCAAGTGCATAGGCGCCTTCCTTAGAGGAAATAACGCATTTTATTTTTCCGTTTTTTATTTCTCCGCGGTTTTGAGCATCTATCAGCGCCTGAAGGTTTGTTCCCCCTCCTGACACGAGCACTGCTATATTCAGCATAATTCTACTCCTGTTTCACCGTTTTCAATAGCGCCGATTACCTTTGCTTTCTCGCCACAGCCTTCAAGTATTTCTATTGCCTTTTGTGCATTTTCCTTATCAACGGCAATAATAAGACCTGTTCCCATATTAAATGTATTAAACATATCTCTTTCGGGAATATTTCCTGCTTTTGCAATCAAATCAAATATCGGAAGCTTGAAAAGCTCGTTCTTGTTGACAACTGCTTTAACGCCGTCTTTGAGCATTCTCGGAACATTTTCGTAAAATCCGCCGCCGGTGATGTGCGAAATAGCGTTAACCTTAACCTCGTTCATTAAAGCACAGAGAGCCTTAACATAAATTCTTGTGGGAGTTAAAAGCTCCTCGCCGAGAGTTTTTCCGAGTTCATCGTAATAGGTTTCAAGCACCTGCTTTGAATCAATATTAAACACCTTGCGAACAAGACTGAATCCGTTTGAATGAACGCCGCTTGAAGCTACTCCTATAAGAACATCTCCTGCTTTGAGATTCTCTCCGCTTACAAGCTTTTCCTTATCTGCAATACCAACCGAAAAGCCTGCGAGATCATATTCTTCCTCAGGCATAAGTCCGGGATGCTCGGCAGTTTCTCCGCCAACAAGAGCACATCCCGACTGAACACAGCCCTCGGCTACGCCTTTAACTATTTGCTCAATTTTTTCCGGATAGTTTTTTCCGCAGGCGATATAATCAAGGAAGAACAACGGCTTTGCTCCGCTGCACGCAACATCATTTACGCACATTGCAACGCAGTCAATTCCGATTGTGTCGTGCTTATCCATAAGAAAGGCAAGCTTAATTTTTGTTCCTACTCCGTCCGTTCCCGAAACAAGAACGGGCTCTTTCATCTCCTTGGTGTTCAACTCAAAAAGTCCGCCGAAGCCTCCGATTTGAGAAAGGACTCCCGGAATTTTTGTTTTGGCAACATGAGATTTGATTAATTCAACAGATTTGTAGCCTGCAGTTACATCAACACCTGCAGAAGCATAGCTTTCGCTGAAGCTTTTTTCCATATTTTATTCCCCTGTGTTTTAATTTATATTTCTTTAATTTTTTCCTGAAGAGCAGAATCCTTTTTGCTAACCTGCTCAGCCATTTGCTTTCTCATTTCGGTAAGCTTAGCCGACAATTCATCGTCACTGACAGCTAAGATTTCAGCCGCAAGGAGCGCCGCATTTTTTGCAGCATTTACTCCGACTGTTGCAACCGGTATTCCCGGAGGCATCATAACGGTTGAAAGCAGAGCATCCATTCCGTCAAAGCAAGAGGATTTGCAGGGTATTCCTATTACCGGAAGAACCGTTGACGCCGCAAGCACTCCACCGAGATGAGCGGCCATACCTGCTGCTGCAATAATTACTCCGAAGCCGTTCTTTTGTGCATTGGCTGAAAACTCATGCGCGGCATCGGGAGTTCTGTGAGCGCTCATTACGCGCACCTCTGTTTCGATTGAAAGCTCGCGAAGCTGTTTGATTGCCGGTTCAACAATCGGCAAATCACTGTCCGAGCCCATAATGATTGCTACTTTTTTCAAGCGTTATTCCTCCGTTTCTTTTTATAGAAATATTTTACTGTATTATACATCCGTTTTCAATAGACAATTACAATAAAAATACTCATATATTTGCATTTTAATTGTATAAATTCTCATCAGTATAATGAAGCGGTATAAAATTCTTGGCATATACCCAATCCTCACTATTCAGTGAACCGTCTTTATTAACATCAAATATCTTTAGCTTCTCAGAATTTGAAGTATCCTTTGCAAGAGTAAGAAACTTTGAATAATCTCTGGCATTTACTGCACCGTCATTGTTTATATCATAAATCAAAAACGGTACAAAGCCCAAATCAAGCTCTGTATGTCCGTTCATAATTGAGATTGAACGCGACTGTCCGAAAGAATCCTTTACGGTAACAACTGCATTAAGCCTAGGAACATATAGTTCAAAATATCCACTGCTGTCTGTAACGGTTTTTACTCTTCCGTCGAAGTAAATTGAAATTCCCTCTAGAGGAATATTACTGTTGTGAACGCCTCCGATATTTTCAAGAAGAACGATATTTCCTTTAACGAGTCTGCCTGTTTTAGGAACAATGTTTTGCTTTTCTTCCAATCCACATCGAGTACATTCGCATAAATCATAGCCGTCTCTCTCATATGTTGCATTGACCGTTGATTTAACTTCAAAATCATGACCGAGAGCAGGCTCACCCGAAACATAATTTCTTATTTCCGAACAATGCGAACAATAAAGATATTCTGCGCCTTCCTCAAGACAAGTTGCTTCTTTTACAACCTTTTCAAAGCTATGTTCACTAATAGCTACGCTGCATGACGCCGTTGTGTTTTCAACAGTCAGATAAATAGGGTTTTCCCCCTGATATGTCCACGGAATATCCTTTTGATTGTCATAAACGGTACAATTATCTGCGTAGAGATACAGTTCATCCGAATAATTATAGGTATAAACTCCGTTAATTACAAAGCTGATTTTTTCTTTCAGCGGCTCTATATCAAAAACGCCGTCAACGCTGTCAATTCCGTAAATCAGCGGATCAGTTTGATTAAGACTCACGCTTAGAGTTTTAATTTCAGGCATAACGATAATTCTGAAATCGCCTACCATTTTATTTGCGCCCACACTGATATAATACGGCTTATCCTTTTCAAGAAAAGCAGTTATTTTAAAATCTCTGTTTGCATCCGATGCATCGTCATTCGACTGAATAAGGAGCATATCTTCGGTATAAAGATTTGCATAAATATCTATCGAGCTTTGCGAATAAATAACATAATTTCCGCTTTCGGACGGAGTAAACAAATACAGAAAGGTTTCGCTGTCTGTTACAAAGCATTCCTGCTTCTCCTGTGCAAGATTTAAAACTGTATAGCTTTTTCCGAGCTCAACAAAATTAAAGCCCTTTGCAACAGCATAATAATACGCCGGTGAATCCTTATATCCGCTTATTGTAAGGTCGTACTGAGTTTCTCCGTTTCTGCTGAATCCAAGCGGAGAATAATCAGCAAAGGTTACTTCAGACGGAATAACGGCATTTTGCAAAAGAGAACAATCTGCAAATGCATAATTTCCAAGCTGTGCCTGACAGCTCATTGATGAAAAAGAAAGAGCTGTGAGTGAAGAACAGGCGCAAAACACATATGCGCCGATAGTTACAAGGCTCGACGGGAGAACAAGGGAGGTTATTCCTGTGCAATTCTCAAATACATAGGGCTCCAATGTTTCAAGTCCCTCAGGAAGTTCAAGTGAGGTTATAGCGCTGCAATGAGAAAATGCCCTGTTTCCGATTTTAATTAAAGTTGACGGGAAAGAAACACTTTCTGCATTAGCATAATAGAAGCAATATCTACCTATGCCGGTTATACCTTCTTCAATAACTATACTTTTTATAGAGGTTCTGTACGGATACCACGGAGCGCCAGTTGTTGTAGTGTTTTTCATATCTCCCGTTCCGGAAACCGTTAGAACTCCGCTTTGTGCGTCAAAAGAATATGTAATATTATCGCCGTAGGTTCCCGCATCGTCTTCTACGGCAAAAGCAGCGGAATAAAGTGCAAAGGATAACGACAATAAAACGCTTAATGAAAGAATAAGCGAAATCATTTTCTTACCCATAATGCACCTCCGTTCTTAATTTACTTTATTTTAACATATATAAGCAGAAAAAGAAACAAAAAAATACTCTTTCTCAAACATGAGAAAGAGTATCTGATTTTGTAATTACCGATTAAACAAGCTTAATAATGCACATTTCTGCTGCATCTCCGCGGCGCGGGCCTGTTTTAACAATGCTGGTGTAACCACCGTTCTTGTCTGCATACTTGGGAGCAATTTCATCAAAAAGCTTTTTAACTACATCTTCCTTTGTGATATAGGAAAGAGCCTGTCTTTTTGAATGAAGAGAAGAACTGTTTTTGCCGAGAGTAATCATTCTCTCTGCCATTGCACGAACCTCTTTAGCTCTTGTTACAGTGGTTTCAATTTCACCGTTTTCCAAAAGGTAAGTTACCATTCCTCTGAGCATAGCATTTCTATGGTCAGTTTTTCTGCCTAATTTTCTGGAACCTGGCATTGAAATTCCCTCCTTTAGTCCTCATCATGACTAAGGCTGAAACCGAGCGACTGAAGCTTTGCAACAACTTCATCAAGCGACTTGCGTCCGAGGTTTCTAACCTTCATCATATCTTCTTCGGATTTACCGATTAAATCTTCTACTGTATTAATTCCGGCTCTCTTCAAACAGTTGAATGAGCGAACGGAAAGGTCAAGCTCCTCAATAGTCATCTCAAGGACTTTTTCTTTACCGTCATCATCCTTAACAACCATTGTTTCCTGACTTGCCACTTCTTCGGAAAGGTCAACAAACAATCTGAGATGGTCATTGAGAATCTTGGCTGCAAGAGAGGCAGCCTCGTCTGCAGGAATAGTGCCGTCTGTTTCTACATCGAGAATAAGCTTGTCAAGGTCAGTTTGCTGTCCTACACGGGTGTTCTCAACAGTGTAATTAACCTTGAGAACGGGAGTGTAGATGGAATCTATTGCAATAGTTCCGATAGGAAGATTCATAAGCTGCTTATTGCGGTCACAGGGAATATATCCTCTGCCGTAATCAGCAGTAAGCTCCATATTAACAACTGCACCTTCGTCAAGATAAGCAATATGAAGCTCGGGATTGAGAATTTCAACATCGGAATCGTGAACGATATCCCCTGCTGTTATTTCGCCCTCACCGTTTGCTTCAATATAAAGTGTTTTTGCACAATCACCGTGAATTTTAAGGATAACATCTTTAAGATTCAGAACAATCTCGGTTACATCTTCCTTAACCTTCGGGATTGTTGAAAACTCATGTAAAACACCGTCAATCTTAACGGAAGTGATTGCATAGCCCGGAAGTGATGAAAGAAGAACTCTTCTCATTGAGTTTCCGAGTGTTGTTCCAAAGCCTCTTTCAAGAGGTTCAACAACAAATTTTCCTACGCTTCTGCTTCCCTGGGTAGATAAATCTACAATTTCGATTTTAGGCTTATCAATTTCTATCATTTAAAAGCCTCCTTAAATTTAGCGGGATATTGCTTCATTTCTGAAGCAATTCCGCCGTTCGTTAAATTAGTTTCAGCGCAATGCGCCTATTGCGTTGCTGCTCTAAATAATCAGTTATTATTTAGAATAGAACTCAACGATTAAATGCTCTTCAACAGGTGTTGCAATTTCTTCTCTGTCGGGAAGCTTTACAACCTTTGCTGACATTGCATCTTTGTTTACATCAAGCCACTGAGGAACGGGACGAGCTGCATTAGCCTCAACAACTGTTTTGAATTCCTCTGTTGATTTGCTTGTTTCTTTAACAGCAACAACATCTCCTGCCTTAACGAGATAAGAAGGAATGTCAACCTTAGTGCCGTTTACAGTGAAATGAGCGTGATTAACAAACTGACGAGCCTGAGCTCTTGAGCTTGCGAATCCTGCTGTGTAAACAACATTGTCCAAACGGCTCTCACAAATCTGAAGAAGGTTTGAACCTGTTACACCAGCCTTACGGTCAGCCATAAGGAAATATTTATGGAACTGGCTTTCTCCGATGCCGTAGTAACGGCGAGCGCTCTGCTTTGCACGGAGCTGGAGACCGTATTCCGAAGTCTTTTTGCGGTTTGCACCATGCTGTCCGGGTGCATATGAACGGCGTTCAACGGCACATTTGCTTGTGTAGCATCTGTCTCCTTTAAGGAAAAGCTTTTTGCCTTCGCGGCGGCAAAGCTTACATGCCGGTCCTGTATATCTTGCCATGTTAAGTCACCTCCAAAAAATTATACGCGGCGTCTCTTAGGCGGACGACAACCATTGTGCGGGATAGGAGTAACATCTTTAATAAGACTAACCTCTAAGCCTGCGCTCTGTAAAGCTCTGATAGCTGCTTCACGGCCCGCACCGGGACCTTTAACATAAACTTCAACAGTCTTCATACCGTGTTCCATAGCTGCTTTAGCTGCTGTTTCTGCTGCTGTTTGAGCTGCAAACGGAGTAGATTTTCTGGAACCTCTGAAGCCCATTTCACCGGCACTTGCCCATGAAACTGCGTTTCCCTGTGTGTCGGAAATGGTTACAATAGTATTGTTGAAGGTTGATTGAATATGGGCTGTACCACGTTCAATGTTTTTCTTTTCACGGCGTCTGCGTGAACCGGTGGCTTTTTTTGCTGTAGCCATACTGCAAATTTCCTCCTACGATTATTTCTTCTTGTTTGCTATGGTCTTCTTGGGACCCTTGCGTGTGCGTGCATTGTTCTTAGAAGTTTGACCTCTAACGGGAAGTCCCTTTCTGTGACGCACGCCGCGATAGCAACCGATTTCAATAAGTCTTTTAATATCAAAAGCAACATCCCTGCGAAGGTCACCTTCAACAGTTACATTCTTTTCAATGTAATCACGGATTTTTGAAATTTCATCCTCGGTAAGATCTCTTACGCGGGTATCCGGATTGATGCCTGTTGCTTTGATAATATCAGTAGCAGTTTTGCGGCCGATACCGTAAATATAGGTAAGACCGATTTCTACTCTTTTATCATTAGGTAAGTCAACACCTGAAATTCGTGCCATAGTTGCACCTCCGATTATTTTTCAGGGATTAGCCCTGACGCTGTTTGTGCTTTGGATTTTCACAGATAACCATTACTTTTCCATTGCGCTTAATGATTTTGCATTTTTCACAAATTTTCTTAACAGAAGGTCTGACTTTCATTTGAATATCCTCCTTTATTACTTTGAGCGCCAAATGATACGGCCTTTAGTGAGGTCGTACGGTGACATCTCAATTGTTACCTTATCTCCGGGAAGAATGCGAATGTTATTCATTCTGAGCTTTCCCGAAATATGGGCTAAAATAATGTGGTCGTTCTTTAATGCAACCTTAAAGGTTGTGTTAGGCATTGCCTCAACCACAGTACCTTCAACTTCAATCATATCTGACTTTGACATCATTTTACCTCGCTGAATAATAATAAAAACGATTTGATGATTGTTTTTGCTTTAGCCGGAATCACATTAATCACTGATGCAATTGATATGAACCTTTTTCAGACTTTTGTCAGAATTACGGGACCGTTGCTTGTTATAGCCACAGTATGCTCAAAATGAGCGGAAAGCTTTCCGTCTGCGGTTTTTACGGTCCAGCCGTCTGACAGCTGTTTAACCTTGTAGGTTCCCTGATTTATCATCGGCTCAATTGCCAATGTCATTCCGGGTAAAAGTCTGATACCACGGCCGGCGTGTCCGAAGTTAGGTACGCTCGGGTCTTCATGAAGCTTTGTTCCGACACCGTGTCCGACAAAATCTCTGACAACAGAAAAGCCTCTTTCCTCGCAATAGGTTTGAACCGCATTGGAAATATCGCCGATTCTGTTGCCGGGTACCGCCTGCTCGATGCCTTTATAAAGGCTTTCGCGGGTGGTATCTATCAGCCGCTGTGCTTCGGGAGAACACTCCCCCGCAACAAAAGTTGCAGCATTATCGCCGTTATATCCATTGATTGCGGCGCCGAGGTCTATGCTGACTATATCGCCGTCTTTAATAATTCTGTCTTTCTTCGGTATGCCATGAATTACTTCATCATTTATGGAAATACATGCGGTAGCGGGATAGCCTGCATAATTAAGAAAATTCGGTTTCGCACCGCACTTAATAATGAAGTCATAAGCGATTTTATCTATCTCTTTTGTTGAGACACCGGGTTTAACCGCTTCGCCCGCTACTCTTAATGCTTCGGCGGAGATTTTACAAGCTTCTTTCATAAGCTCAATCTCACGACCGGTTTTAAGCACTATCATGTTAATCCTCCAAAGCGCTGAAAACAAGTGCAGTAGTGTCTGCAACCTCTTCCTGACCTTCCACGATTCTGAGCTTTCCGAGATTTGAGTAGAAATCCTTAAGAGGCTCAGTGAGCTTATGATACTCAACCAGTCTTTTCAAAACGGTATCGGGATGATCATCCTTGCGCTGAATTAATTCGCCGCCGCATGAATCGCAAACGCCTTCAACCTGAGGCTTTTTGTATTCGATGTGATAAGAGTTTGCACATTTAGCGCAAACACGGCGGCCGCTCATTCTTGCGGTAATCTTTTCATCGGGAACCTCAATATCGATAACCTTATCAATATCAATTCCTGCCTGAGCAAGAGCCTCAGCCTGAGGAATGGTTCTCGGGAATCCGTCAAGAATAAAGCCGTTTTTGCAATCGTCTTCTGCAAGGCGATCTTTAATTATTCCGATAACAACCTCATCGGGAACAAGGTCTCCGGCATCCATATAACCCTTAGCCTTAAGTCCCATTTCCGTGCCGTCTTTAACGGCGGCACGAAGAATGTTACCGGTTGAAATTGTTGGGATGCCAAGCTTGTCGCAAATCTTTTCTGCCTGAGTGCCTTTACCGGCACCCGGAGCTCCGAGAAGAATAAGTTTCATAAGTTAACATCCTTTCGATTAATCAAGAAATCCTTTGTAGTGGCGCATCATAAGCTGGCTCTCAAGCTGACGAACAGTTTCAAGAGCAACGCCGCACATGATGATGATTGATGTACCGCCGAGTGAAATTGACATTCCGCCGTCATTTCCGTTTTCGGTCAAGGGCTTAATTGCCATATCGCAAACGAGTGAATAAATCAGCGGAGCAAGAGCAACAACGCTGAGCATTAATGCTCCGATAAGAGTAAGACGGCTGAGCACTCTGAAGATATAGTCAGAGGTGGGCTTACCGGGACGGATACCAGGAATTGCACCGTTATTCTTACGAAGGTTGTTAGCCATTTCAATCGGGTTGTACTGAATTGTGCTATAGAAATATGCAAAGAAGATGATTCCTACAAAGTACATTGCTGCGTACCACCACGAATCGCTCTGGAAAGCATTAAAGAAATCTTCCCAGAAGGTTCCTGTGTATTTATCTGAGCTGATAAACATTTGAACTGTTGCCGGAATTGAAAGGATTGAGGAAGCGAAGATTACGGGAAGTACGCCGCTCATATTAACCTTAATCGGCATATGAGTTGACTGTCCGCCGAACTGCTTACGGCCTACAACACGCTTTGCGTACTGAATCGGAAGTCTTCTCTCCGCATTATCCATAAATACGATGTATGCAACCATAAGAAGGAAGAATACACATACAACCGGAACAAGTATTTTATAAACTGTTCTTCCTGTGTCAAGATACTGGAAGAGCTGCTTGATGAGAGTCGGGAAACGGGAAACGATACCTGCAAAGAGGATAATCGAAATACCGTTGCCGATGCCCTTAAGAGTGATTTGCTCACCGAGCCACATAATAACGGCTGTTCCTGCTGTAAGAACAAGAATTATTACGATAGCCTGGAAAACAGCTGCAAAGCCTGTGAAAGCTGTGCCGTCTGCATTCTTAAGGAGATATCCACTTGAACGGAGATAGAAGAAATAAGCAAGAGACTGAAGAAGACCGAGAGCAACTGTTACAACACGAGTAATTGATGCAATCTTTTTTCTTCCTTCTTCGCCTTCCTTCTGAAGACGCTCAAGAGCGGGAATTGCAACTGCAAGGAGCTGCATAATAATTGAAGCATTGATGTACGGGGTAATTGACATTGCAAATACGGTTCCGTAGTTGAATGCACTACCTGTCATCAAACTAAGGTAAGTTAAAATTGTGTTTCCCTTACCGGTATCAATCTCAGTTGCAATGTTAAGAAACGGAACAGGAATAAATGAACCGAGTCTGAAAATGAGAATGATAAAACAAGTGAATAAAAGCTTTTTTCTAATGTCGGGTACTTTCCATGCATTAATGAAGGTTTTAATCATTTAAAGCACCTCCACCTTGCCACCTGCTGCTTCAATTTTAGCCTTAGCACTTTCCGAAACGGCAGCTGCCTGAACGGTTAATGCTTTAGTGATTTCGCCTTTACCAAGTACCTTGACACCGTCAAGCTCTTTCTTAATAAGTCCGCAGGCTTTTAAGCTTTCTGCATTAACAGTTGCGCCTGCTTCAAATCTTTCCTCGAGAGAAGCAACATTAACGATTGCATACTCTGTTGCAAAGATGTTGTTAAAACCTCTTTTGGGAACGCGTCTTTGGAGAGGCATCTGACCGCCTTCAAATCCGAAACGACGGCTGTAACCTGAACGGGCCTTCTGACCCTTATGACCTTTACCTGCTGTTTTTCCCTGGCCTGAACCGGCACCGCGTCCGATACGCTTAACTGCCTTTTTTGAGCCTTCGGCAGGAGAAAGTTCATGCAATTTCATATCTTTGCACCTCCCTTATTCTTCTACAATTGCAACAAGGTGAGAAATCTTTTTGATTTTACCCTGTGTCATAGCGTTATCCGGCTGAACCGCGATATCGCCGATTTTACGAAGGCCTAAAGAATGGGCGGTGGCAATTTGGTCTTTTTTGCTACCAATTAAGCTTTTCTTGAGTGTTACTTTAATATCTGCCATAGTTCCACCCTCCTTAACCTATTACTTCTTTAACGGATATGCCGCGAATTGCAGCAACCTCTTCTGCATTGCGAAGCTTTGAGAGTCCGTCGATTGTTGCTCTAACAACATTGCAGGGATTGTTTGAACGGATTGCCTTTGTTCTGATATCCTTAATGCCGACTGTTTCAACAACGGCACGAACGGGACCGCCGGCAATAACTCCGGTACCTTGCGGTGCAGGCATAAGGAGAACCTCACCTGCTCCGAATTTACCAACGATTTCATGAGGGATTGTTGTTCCTCTGAGTGAAACCTTGATTAAATTTTTCTTTGCGTCTTCTATACCCTTACGGATTGCATCCGGAACTTCACCGGATTTGCCGATGCCGAAACCAACAAGGCCGTTTCCGTCACCAACAACTACGAGTGCGGAAAATTTGAAAATTCTACCACCTTTTACCGTTTTTGAAACACGGTTGATGGTAACAACTCTTTCTTCAAGTTCCATTGAAGATGCGTCAATCTTTGTAGCCAAAAGTATTACCTCCTTCTTTAGAACTTAAGTCCGCCTTCACGAGCGCCGTCTGCTACTGCAGCTACGCGGCCGTGATAAACATAACCGCCGCGGTCAAATACGCATTCTGTAATGCCTTTTTCTGCGGCTCTTTTTGCCAATGTGCTTCCAACAGCTTTTGCTGCTTCAATGTTTCCGCCATACTCTGTAAAGCTTTTTTCTGTTGTTGATGCGCTTGCAAGAGTTACGCCTGCAACATCATCAATCAACTGAACATAGATATTGCTGAGAGAGCGATACACATTGAGTCTCGGACGCTCAGCAGTTCCTGAAATCTTACCACGAACACGGGTATGACGTTTCTGTCTTGCTTTGTTACTGTCTTGTCTTGAAACCATTTGTACTCACTCCTTCTCTTATTTCTTACCTGCTTTACCCTCTTTACGACGGATATGCTCTCCGGCATACTTGATGCCCTTGCCCTTATAAGGCTCCGGAGGTCTCTTCTCGCGAATCTGAGCTGCGAGCTGTCCAACCTTCTGCTTATCAGCACCGCTAACAATAATTGTGTTAGCATTGGGAGTCTCAATCTTTACACCGTCGATGGGCTCCATGATAACCTGATGTGAGAAACCGAGGTTCATAACAAGGTTTGAACCCTGCATCTGAACACGGTAACCAACACCGTTAACTTCAAGAGTTTTTGAGAAACCTTCTGTTACACCCTTAACCATATTTGCAAGGAGTGAACGGGTGAGGCCGTGAAGCGCTCTGTTCTCCTTTTGATCGTTGGGTCTTGTAACAAGGATTTCGTTGCCTTCAACATTTACTGTAATGTTTTGATGAACATTCTGGGTAAGAGTTCCCTTGGGACCTTTAACGGTAACAGTATTTGTATCGTCAACATTAACTTCTACGCCTGCCGGAATGGCAATCGGCAATCTGCCTATACGAGACATATACTTTTACCTCCTTACCAAATGAATGCTAAAACTTCGCCGCCGACATTCTGCTTACGAGCATTTTTATCGGTCATAACGCCTTTTGAAGTTGAAACGATTGCAACACCGAGTCCCTTCATAACGCGCGGCATATTTTCTACGTCTGAATAAATACGGAGACCGGGCTTTGAAACTCTGCGAAGTCCTGTGATTACCTGAGTTTTTCCCTCACCGTACTTAAGAGTTACGCGGATAACGCCCTGTTTTCCGTCGTCGATTACTTTAAATCCTTTGATATAACCTTCATCTACAAGAATCTGAGCAATTGCTTTCTTCATGTTAGATGCAGGAATATCTACTGTTTCGTGCTTAGCTGAATTAGCATTACGAATTCTTGTAAGCATATCAGCGATAGGGTCTGTAATATGCATTGATATTTCCTCCTTATATAATTAGCAATAGCTTAGTTCTTACCAAGATGATTTCTTTACTCCGGGAATCTCGCCCTTGTGAGCAAGCTCTCTGAAGCAGATACGGCATATACCATAC